>NZ_CP103300.1:4115000-4715000 GCF_025562755.1 Endozoicomonas euniceicola | reverse complement strand
ATGAATCATCAATGAACGACCTTTGACGTCTGACAGTTTTAAACGTTTTGCGACTACGGGTGACTTGGCAAACCCTTTTTCATCAACCACAAGGACCGGAAGATCTCCTTTATGACCATTACCATCAGGCCCAGCATGCTGACCGGTGTGATCAGGGTCATAGTGCCCACCTGCTGCCAGAGCGGCGACCATGGTGCCGTCCTTTTCAGCCGGTTCACAGGACGGATTTTCGTGAACATGAAAACCGTGTTCGCCCGGCACAAGGTCGTGCAGGTCAGGTGTAATTTGTAACCCGTCCGACACGTCTTGCAGAGTAACGGTGCCAAGCTCAGGGCCAACCCCCTCAGGCGTTACCCGGTTAATAACGACCTCCACTGAATTATCAGAAGAACATCCCGCCAGAATGACAGCGGTAAGCAACGAAGCCCTGAAAGGTATAGACAAGGGCAGATACAGATTGGTGACTTTCATAGCCAACCTCTTTTTGATTGCCACCAGCAAATATAGTCAGCCATGAACAGTCTACCAATGAAAAATACCTGCCACCTGCCGGCCTTGATGGTCCACAGGTTTACAGTAGGGTGCAATTAAAAGTGTTCCCCTGGCGGCACCTGCCTGGAATTGTTGTTATGGGAGAGCCTGATAAAGCAGGAGATCAATGGTTAAGTTGCCCCATAGAGCAGGGTCTAAACCGACAGTCGTCGATTCATTGCGTCAGTGATGGAGCCAAATGGATTGCCAGCCAGACCGATCGAGTCTTTGCTGGTCAAAGGCATTTTCCGGTGGATTATTATCACCTCTGTGAATACATCACAGATGCCGACAAAGAGTGCTTTGGTAAGGACGAAAAGGCCTGTAACCTACCTGAGATGACATCTTTAAGTGGCTTGCCTCCAGCTATACAAATCAGGACGGAGATTTTTTTGACAAGCCGGGTACACCCCGAAAGCCCGGGTGACGCTTAAAGCCAGGTTCATAGACGAAATCCTTTTCGCCCTTCCTGCAACGACAAAAGACACAGTGAACTCTTTGATAAACATGCCCCGACAAATGCAAAGTACGGAGTAAGCTAGAAAGCTCTATTTTATAACCTGGTTCTATAGTAACAATATCGAAATTAAGGAACGGATGGTGAGGAACTGGCTCAATACAGGTGGCTGACCACTTCAAAGTTTTCTTTATTCGCTCATCATTATTCCTCGGCCCCTTTTTATTAACAAAGGCGGCTTCCAGGAAGTAATTAACCACTTTCTGTCCCGGCAGGCAAACCTCAAAATAAGGGTATTGGCACGTTATAACCATGCTCAACCAACAATCTAGCGTGCTTCCATGGGGGCAGTAGAAAAACAGAGTCGTCTCGGCAGGCACATCAAATAACATTGATGCGGGTACATCAAAAGCGTTTGTCGATCTCAAACAACTATCGTCAGCAGCCCTTCCCTGTACATATTGCTCAGGGATGTAGTGACCGTAAGCCTCAATCGCAAGATTTTGGATATTCAGACCAGGCCTGTCACAGGTGTACAGTCTTATCATTCCACCCAATGGTAATGAGGTGGCCTGTATGCCTCTCTGTGAAAATATACGCTGTAATATTCGAAACACAATTCAGTACCGGTCAGTTCAAACCAGAAGTTAATCCTTAACAACGCCATCATTGACTGTCGTGTCAAAAATAACGGCGCTATTTATCAGGACATGGTGACATGATTATAATCAACGCATAAAATTCAACTCTTGCACTTTGCTTGTTCCGGTTAATTTTTCCCTATACCCTTCGCAGTTGGTCTCCGGTTGTAATGTAGATACCAGTTTTACATCCGGTTTGAAATCTTTATTTAAGGAATAATTCAATGCAAGCGCAGGTAAAATGGGTTGGCGATTATCGCTTTCTGGGTCTCACCGACAGTAACCACTCTGTCGTTATGGATGCAAAATCGGATGATAAATCAGCGCCCTCTCCCATGGAGATGGTATTAATGGGGGTAGGGGGCTGCTCATCAGTGGATGTGGTGAGAATTCTGAGGAAGTCCCGCCAGAGTGTGTCTGACTGCAAAGTCGAGATCAAGGCTGAACGTGCCGACTCAGTGCCAGCGGTTTATACCCGCATTCACCTGCACTTTGTAGTGACGGGCAGAGACCTTAAAGAATCACAGGTAAAACGTGCCATCGACCTGTCTGCCGACAAATACTGCTCGGTTTCCATTATGCTGGGCAAAGGCGGTGTTGAAATCAGCCACAGTTATGAAGTCGTTGAAGCCTGATCGTCTGTTTAACCGCCCCCCTGGCAGAGCTATCTCTTTATCGCAAATCCTAATCTTGACTTATCCTTTTCAGTGATGAGTCAAGATCATGTTGCCATTACCTCCTGAGCAATGGGCGGAACGTACTTTCGGGTCAGCGTATGCAAAGCGCTGATAACCTTGAGCGAATGGCCGTGATACTGATGTTTGTAGCAGTCAGACTGATCCAGATACGGGAAGCACTCATTTTGCCTTATAACCGCAAACAGACTGGCGGTGAGGTGTGGCATGAAAAAACGTCAGCCGATCAAATGGTCAGCGATGATGTGGTAAAGAGATAGCTAAAGGACGGGGATTCCTACAGCTAGACGGCCATGCCCGACCGCAAGAATGTTTCTGACTGCGTTCTGGTCACGCAGATGCTCAGCTCCGCACTCTATGCCGACACAGCTGAGAAACCGGAACAGCTTCTACCCTGGCAAGTGAAGGTATCTCAAGAATAAACTGATCAGTCAGAGCAAGCTATAACGCCGGTTTTTTTGTCTAATGCAAGCTTTCGCCGACACGCCGGGCAATAAAATCCTGTGCCGGGACTATTTTGATTTAACTTGAGAAGACATGCAGTGTGGAATTTAGCTTCGCAGCATGGAGTAGCTGTAGTTTCTCCATCACTTAAACTATCAAAACAAATAGGACATTCATTACCAGGATCTCGCACCAGGTCACCCGGCTCAAGATAGGTAAATGTACCGGAAGCTTGAGAGAACGTTGTCGGGACTACCGTGGATGTAGGACTTTGAACTGTTGTGATAATTGCAGTATCAAGGGAAGAGGTTACCGTTAATACGGTATTTGCAATACCATGTAAGGATTCCGTACGTTGAGTTTGTATCGTTGCTTGTGCACCAGATGTAAGTTCGTCGTCCCGAGGATTATGAGACAATTGAATGTGCCGATACAAGTTTCTACTATAGCGATAACAGCTTCTGCAGAGAACACATTGATAAGGTCTTTCACCCATATGATAGGCATACATATGCCGAGTCAAGGATCTAACGCGATTAAAATCCATTCTACACACAGGACAATAAACAGTCATAAGCATCAACCTTTGCAGGTACCACCATGTCAAACCCTTTCATAGCAGAACCTTCTTCATTCAGTTTAGGTGAAAGCCTTATATTGTCTGTCTTTTCCGGGCTTGCAGCGGAAGAGATATGCAACAGCAAGATATTTTTTCCGCCCCTGAAGGGAGGTAGGAGGGGTAATGGCCAAACACTGCTATGATGTGCGCCATACTAGTGAGAATTTACCCGGATAGAAGTATAACGGCCATTGATTGAAGCTGCCAATTCTTCAATTCTTCCTGTCATGCAACAATTCAGCAGCTTGATCAGTAGTTGTCAGCTTTGCACCAACAGTACGAACCCATTTGACATCCTCCCCGCCGCAAAACCCTCCCCCAAGCCGGTAAAATCCTAAGTGGTCAGCGATGATCGTAGAAGTCTGGCGCATGGTGCGCCAGTTCTGGGGTGTAGATATGTGATAAAGAGATAGCTGGCAGAGGAGCAACGCCTCTTAACCCGGAGGCCATGCCATCTGACGCCCACCCAGCAGATGCAGGTGGATATGATGAACGGACTGCCCACCATGACGGTTACAGTTCAGTACAACACGATAACCGTCGTCTGCCAAACCCTCCTCAGTCGCCAGTTCTCTGGCTTTCAACATAATTTTACCCAGCAGCAGCTGATCATCCACTGAAGTATCGTTCAGTGTGGCAATGTGTTTTTTCGGAATAATCAGGATATGCGTCGGTGCCTGAGGATTGATATCCCGAAACGCCAGCAGTTCATCGTCTTCATACACCTTGTTGGTAGGGATTTCACCTTCCACCATCTTGCAGAAAAGACAGCTCATTAACGGTTCTCCATTCTGTCAACTCATCAGGGGCGTTCAATCTGACGCTCCCACAGCAGGGTAGAACCTACCACGGCAGCAGGCATAATCACCAGATTTATAAAAGGCACCAGCAACAATAAAGAGACTGTCGCACCAAACCCCCAGACACCAGTGCGTTGCTCCCGAAGTCTTACCAACATGTCATTGAACGACACTCCCCGGTTATCTGCGGCGTAATCACAATACTGGATCGACATCATCCAGCTATTGAACAGAAACCAGAGTACCGGACTCACCAAGTTGACCACCGGAATAATCGATAAAATCAACAGCACCAGCGCCTTGGGCAGGTAATACACCAGTTTACGAAGCTCACGGCAAAGCGTTCGGGGCAGCAGAATCAGCCAGTCTTTCAGCTCATAGTCCGGCAGATCATCGGCTCCATTCAACCGTTGGACTTTTTCTGCCAGCAACCCGTTAAAAGGGGCGGCAATTAAGTTACCAAGAATCGTAAAGGTAAAGAAAACCGCGCCCAGCACCGCCATGGACAGCAAAGGCCAGAGCAGGTATTCCAGAAAGGACAGCCAGGAGGGTATCCAGCCAAACAGGTCTTCCATCCAGACGCCAAACTGCCGGAAGGTCCAATAGATCAGCCCGCAAAATACCAGCAGGTTAATCACCAGCGGAATCAGAACAAACCAGCGAATAGCGGGGTCTGGCAACTGTCTCAAACCTTCCAGAAAATATCCCGGGCCACTGGCAACAGATTCATTCATGCTCTCAACTCTCTGGTTCGTTATTGAATATTCTGCCCGCCAGTATAACAAGGGAAAGCAGCCATCACCGTTCCAGAGAAAAAAACAACTACAGCGGAAATCCTAATACTCACTGGTTCTAATCCTGACCGGTGTTATTATTGTTTTCTGTTTTAAGAACACTTGCGCAGACATCTGCCGGATGCCGCATTCCAAGGAGTATAAAAATGAGCGAAGCCAAACCTTCCCCGAGACATTGCCGGTTGCTTATTCTCGGGTCTGGCCCGGCTGGATATACCGCTGCGGTTTATGCTGCCCGTGCCAACCTTAATCCGGTGATGATTACCGGTATGCAGCAGGGCGGACAGCTGACGACCACTACCGATGTCGACAACTGGCCGGGAGGGGCTGAGGGTTTGCAGGGCCCGGGCCTGATGGTGGATATGGAAACACACGCCAAACGTTTTGGCACAGAAATCGTCTTTGACCATATTGAAGAAGTCGACTTCAGCCAGAAGCCTTACACCCTGAAAGGCAGCAACACCTACACCTGCGACGCCCTGATTATTGCGACGGGTGCCAGCGCCCGTTATCTGGGACTGGACAGTGAAGAGGCTTTCAAAGGCAAGGGTGTGTCAGCCTGTGCCACCTGCGATGGTTTCTTCTATAAGAACAAAGATGTGGTGGTGGTAGGTGGTGGCAACACCGCCGTTGAAGAAGCGCTTTATCTGTCCAACATTGCCAGAACCGTTACCGTTATTCATCGCCGCCAGGGCTTCCGGGCAGAAAAAATTCTGCAGGACAAAATGATGGAGCGGGTAGAGAACGGCAATATGCGTCTGGTACTGGACTCAGTGCTGGAAGAAGTACTGGGCGATGATATGGGCGTCACGGGTGTGCGGGTTAAAAATGTACTGACCGGCGAGACTCAGGACATTGACGCCCCGGGTTGCTTTATTGCCATCGGCCACTCACCGAACACCGGTATTTTTGCCGGTCAGCTGGCAATGAAAGACGGTTACATCATTGTCGGCAGCGGTCTGGAAGGCAATGCCACCCTGACCTCTAAAGAAGGTGTGTTTGCGGCAGGGGACGTGATGGACCACGTTTATCGCCAGGCCATTACATCTGCCGGAACCGGCTGCATGGCTGCCCTGGACGCTGAGAAGTATCTGGATTCTCTGGCTTAAAGGCATACCCAAACCGTGAGAGCAGGATTTCCTGCTCTCATACCCATTCCGCCTTCCGGGTAAATCATTCCACAAGCCTTGATTTTATTGGGTTTATGCTTTTGATGGCACAGTGCAAAAAGTTTCTGGTCAGCGCAAGCGTTACTCAAAAGTCCACTAAACTGTAACCCATGCATTTCATCCTTAACGCCAGTAAGTAGTGTGTGAAGATGCCCTTAGCCCAAGCACGGGAGCTTTCAGAATTTGCTCGTAATTTTTTTCGGGGTTCTCTGAAAGCTGCGAATAAAGTATATAGCCTGGAATATGGAAGTGTGCCTGAAGACGACAAGCTTCGACGTAACTCCAATCGGCAGAAAGCGCTTCAGTCACATAAAGCCTTGTCTAAGCTCCCGATACTGGACAGGATCAAGACTTTAGAAACATGGGAGCAGGAAAAAAGGTGTGGTAATTGTCACGAGTATGCACAGGTTGCAGCTAATGAGGGTATAAGAAGGAAAATTCCCAATATCTGGCTAGCTACTTTGGTTAACGGGATGCATTGTTTTTTAGTACTGGCTGATACCCCAGTCCAGTTTAATACTATGCCAATAACAGAATTTAAACATTTTGAGCAAAATGACTTTTCCGTATGTGACCCATGGTTTAACATCAGCTGTGAACTATACCTCTACCATTCGAAAACCTTCGAAAAAGCTTGTGACTGGAATTACAAGGGTAAGCAAATAACATCGAAGCTATTTCGAACGGGTGAGCCGGCTGTACAATGGTTTCACAGGCTTGTAAATATCAAAATTGCGTTTTATCAAATAACGAATGAGAAAGGTGAGGCAATTTCTTTGGGTACCGGTATTTCTTAACAACGTTATCGCTTCATCTTGAGCAGGTCACTTTAAATCGCTGGCAAGACGGAATGACAAGTAATAGCAAACGGGCTATTGCGAGAAATTCCAACGAAGAACCAGCGGTTCAAAATGACTACGCAATTCACGTTTAGCGGATGGAATGGATATCACCCGTCATCAACTGGTCTGGCTCTTTTCAGCCACCGGGCTGGCAGGCTCAACCTCTACCGCTGGTGCGGCGGGTTTGTCTTCAGGTTTTACACTGAACTCTTCAGACAGGGTTCCCCTTTCGTCAGAAGCCTGTTTCGGAGCATAGTCCTTTGGTTGCTCTATGGCCTTTGAGCGCTCGGTCCTGCGTTTGTTCATTTTTCCAGACAGCAGGGCATTGCTACTCAGCAGCGCATCACTTAAACGGTTTTTTACCGCCTCATCTTCACACAGACTTTCTGCACCATTCGCCATGTGTTCATGAACATCACGATAGCTGTCAGTCAGCTTGTTGATGAGGTGAGCAGTGGTGCCAAAATGGTCGGATACTTTGTTCTGGTAATCTTTAAAGTCATTCTGCAGTTCATCCAGCTGATTCTGCAGCTTGCCCCGTTCAGACCTTGACCCGGCCAGCAAATGGTAAAGCAATGCCCCAGCCAGCATCCCCCCCAGAAACGCCAGACTGCCTACAAACCAAAGTACATTTATATCTTCCACAGTATTGCCTCAATGGTACGTTCTGACTTCGGCTTATGACTCAGATAATGTTCATTGTTCAACGAGAAACCACTCCCCGATCCTGAAAGCCAGTTTTGCTTACGTTATAATTTTTCCATGTCAAAGTATACATAGGTCTGGGGGTTCTTACGCAGGTTGCTCACACTTTACTTATTCTTGCGGTTGCTGCATTAACGTCATAAGGGTACATTGACCAGCAACGGCATCACCAGCGCAGTCATAACAACCAATAACTCTTGCCAGACCTGACCATGAAAAGCAGCATAACGCCACAGGAACGATACCAGCGAGACCTGAAACGCGACGACTTTATGCCAGACCCGGCTCAGCTGGAGGCGGTGAAGCAGTTACAAAACCTCTATGACCAACTGATTGTCACTGAGTCGCCGTCATTGCTGCAACGCCTGAATCCATTTGCATCAAAGCACAAGGCACCGATTCAGGGATTGTATTTCTGGGGTGGCGTCGGACGCGGCAAAACCTACCTGATGGATACGTTTTTTGACTGCCTGCCCTTCCAGCAGAAAATGCGCCTGCACTTTCATCACTTTATGCGACGAGTGCATTCTGAATTAACAGGACTGGAAGGCGAAAAGAACCCCCTGAAAAAGGTAGCGGAAAAGCTGGCCGGTGAAACCCGGATTATCTGCTTCGATGAATTCTTTGTATCGGATATTACCGATGCCATGATTTTGGGCAGGCTGTTTGAACAACTGTTCCAGCGGGGCGTGACACTGGTCGCTACCTCCAATGTCGAACCCGACCTGCTCTACAAAGATGGCCTGCAACGCGCCCGTTTCCTACCGGCCATTGCCTTGTTAAAAAAACATACGCAGGTCATTAATGTGGACGGCGGCGTTGACTACCGTCTGCGCTTACTGGAGCAGGCCGAAACCTGGCATTACCCACTGGATGAACAAACCCGTTTGCGACTGACTGACGCTTTCGCCGCGCTGGCTGCCGACTTTAGCCATGCAACGGGCAATCAACCCGTTACGGTTGCTGGCCGGGAAATCCCCTGCAAGCACAGCTGTGAGGATCTTGGCTGGTTTACCTTTACCGCCCTATGCGACGGCCCGCGCAGCCAGAATGATTATATTGAGCTTGCCTGCCTGTTTCAGACCGTAATACTTGAAGGCGTTCCACAAATGAACGCTAGCAAGGACGATCAGGCTCGTCGCTTTATCAACCTCATCGACGAATTTTATGATCGCCACGTCAAGCTGATTGTCTCCGCTGAAGTAGCACTACCAGAACTGTACGTCGAAGGAAGACTGGGGTTTGAGTTTCAGCGAACCCTCAGTCGCCTGCAGGAAATGCAGTCGACTGAATATCTGGCACAACCTCATCGGTCTGCCGTCGTTTAAATCTGTTCAAAATACGTATATTCATGCAATCCAACCGTTTTTCATTCCATCGTTTTCTCAATGAATCCAGAGCACTCCTGCGTCTGTCTTTCCCCATCATTATTACTCAGCTGGCGATCAGCGCCATGGGGTTTGTCGATACCAGTATGGCGGGGCAGGCCAGCGCCCGCGACCTGGCAGCCATAGCGGTAGGAACCAGCCTCTGGCTGCCTGCCAGCCTCCTGTTAAGGGGCACCCTGATGATGCTGACGCCGGTAACCGCTCACCACCGTGGGGCCAAAAACCAGACCGGCTTATCGGTAGATTTTGGCCAGACCCTCTGGATTGCCCTGCTCTCTGCACTGGTTCTGATGGCCTACCTGGACCAGAGCGAAAACATTCTGACTTTTATGAACGTTGACCCGGAAGTGGTCCCCGTCGGTGTTGGCTACCTGTGGGCTCTTGCTGTAGGTGTACCGGGTATTGCCCTGTTCTACACCTTCAACGGTTTTCTGGAAGGCATGGGGGATACCCGTGCGCCAATGGTGATGTCACTGCTGGGTTTGCTGGTGAACATTCCGGTTAACTATGTGTTGATATACGGCAAACTGGGTTTACCTGAACTGGGTGCCGTCGGTTGCGGCTGGGCGACAGGTATCGTTTACTGGCTGATGTCACTGATGATGACTCTGTATATTACTACACGACACCGTTATAAGGTTTATGTGGTTCCACAGCTGATGGTACCTCGCTCGAAGCGAATGTTTGAGCTGTTCAAACTGGGGTTGCCCATTGGTATTAATGTTTTTGTCTGCGGCAGTATTTTTGCGGTGATCGCACTGCTGATCGGTAAGCTGGGGGCTAACCATATCGCTTCCGCCCAGATTGCCCTGAACTTCTCCAGCATGACCTATATGATTCCTATGAGCCTGTCATTTGGTATTACTATCAGAGTTGGTCATGCACTGGGACAGAACAATACGACTGAAGCCCGATTACGTTCTATCAGTGGCGTTTTGCTGGCAGGCATGATTGCTATGGTATCTTCCAGCGCCCTGCTGCTTTTTCCAGACCAGATCATCGGCCTTTACACCAATGAACCGGAAATCGTTGAAATGGCGGCAGCCCTTCTGGTGTTTACCGCCATTTATCAGTTCAGCGACGCTATACAGGCCGCGGCCAATGGTGCACTAAGAGGCTATAAGGATACCCGTACGCCTATGCTTCTGGCCTGTATCGCTTACTGGGGCATCGCCCTGCCATTGGGATACACAGCTGCCATGACTGACCTGCTTATACCCGCTATGGGCGTCCGGGGCTTCTGGGTTGGCATTGTTTCAGGGCTGACGCTATCCGCTGGCTTTATGGTGATTCGTCTGATCCGGAAAATGCGCAGTGCTTAAACCGGCTACGGCTTGTTTTGGGGTGTAGTTGTTTCGGGGTATAGCTGCTTTAAAAGACATTTGACGTTAGAATCAGTAACCCTGAAGAAGCACTTTTTCATTATTGCTACCCGGTGCGGTTAATGATTTCAGCTCCGGGTTCACTATTCAGAATCCGGTTTTATTGACACTTACGATATCTCAACCTAGTTTTCTCAGGTCGTTAACTTTCTGCTTTCAAACTTCTGATTTTCACTTCGTTGACTTGCTTAAAAGTTAATGAATTTCATTAAAGGCTGGAGATAAATAGCTTTTTTATTTTCCTTGCCAGCAAAATAGACAGGATCGAATTATGACTCGATGTAAAGCATTGATTAAGCCAATAAAAAACTGGATTATTTTATTATCCATCTTGTTGTTTTCACAGTTTTCTGTCGGTTCGTTTATCTATATTGAGGGTGATGAAAGTAAACTCACTTTTGAAGGCAAAGTTACCAACACGTGTAAGCATATTCTCGTTTATTCACCATACAAGTCATTTTCTTTTGAAATACGTTCACTTGATACTCATGCCGGAGAACAGCTGCTTTTTATTAATCGCAACAAGAATGGAATAGGCGTTATCCTCAGCTTTGATAACCCGCTGCCTCCCGAAATGTTACCTATGCACTTTGACACAGTTCACAACGAATACAAAAACGAGGAGGACAACGCAAGTCTAGTGACTGCTCCCCGCCTTATCAGGCGAGGCTTCTGATTTCGCAGGCTACAGCCAGTTGATATCAACCGGACTTACATAGAAGCCTCCATCAGCAGAACCGGACAGCCCTTCCGGTTTTAATTGGTCTTTGATCGGTTCGCTGGGTATCTATACGGTTCCCTCTACGATGCGTTTCAATAACGACTTTCGCGGGTCTTCTAGCCCAACAGGTAGATCATCTACCTTGAATTTTTTGTTTCGCAGCGCTTGGTTTTCGTCACCGCTAGTCCCAACTCAGGGACAGACCTGCGAAAAATATAACCTATTGCATGTATACGGTCAACCGGAAGGCTCTGCGCCTTCCCGCCTTATATCCCCGCCCGCATTGGGCGAGGGTTTACGGCGATTTTGCTAAAGTCAAAATCAGAGCAGTATCCATTCAGGACTACAAACCAGCACCAGACCCCAATGAACAGTGCAACACTGGCAATGACTATTTAAGAAAAGGTAAAAAAGATGACGATGATCATGACCACAATAGGAACATGTTTAATAATTTCCTAAGGCCGGGTTCATGCATCGTTCAATAATATTCAGCTTATACTTCAATGGCACTGCCTTAAAGCTTCATCCTGAAATATCAAGACTTGCTCAAGAAAAAAAACGACTATAAAAATTCATGAACATTCCAAGCCTTGCTGACGATCTTCTCAAGCAATACTCACTGTCTGGAGATGGATGTATTGCGTCACAAAACACTAGAAACGGTCAGAAAGAAACCACTGTACATCTGCTATTACAGACACAACCGGGCGAAGACTTATGCAATTTTTTTAACTCATAACAGGTCGTTTCAGGCTCTTTCATGAAGCAGGTGCTTTAAAAGACATTTGACGTTAGAATCAGTAATCCGAACGGAGGAGTAAGATGAATCTAAATATAACAAACAAAGTCTTCATGGTGGCCGGGGCCAGCTCTGGCCTGGGTCTGGGTATTGCCCGGCAACTGGCGTCTGAAGGGGCAAAAGTCTCAATCGCCAGCCGTTCACCCGACAAAATCACACAGGCGGCCTCAACCATCAGCAGTGAAACCAGCTCGGAAATTCGTGGTTATGTCTTCGATGCCCGTAATCAGGAGAGTATCCGCCACTGGGTTCACTCAACCCTGGATGATTTTGGTCATATCGATGGTGTTGTGATCAATGCTGGCGGACCACCTCCGGGATCGTTTGATGAACTGGACGACAAAGCCTGGCAAAACGCCTTTGAACTCACCCTGATGAGTGCTGTACGCCTGATTCGTGAAACTTTACCCGCCCTCAAGGTCAACGGTGGCAGCATCCTGACCCTGACGTCTTCTACCATCAAAGAGCCGGTTGACTTTCTGACCCTGAGTAATGTTATGCGTTCCGGTGTGGCCAGTCTGGCAAAAAGTCTGGCAGACCAGCTGGCTGAAGATAATATCCGTATTAACAATCTGATTCCCGGCAGCATTCAGACCGACCGTGTTGATGCGTTAAACCAGTATGTTGCCAGTCGCAGTGGTACGTCCCGGGATCAGATTCGTGCCAAAACTGAAGCCAATATCCCGCTGGGGCGTTACGGTAAAACAGAGGAGTTTGCCAAAGCCGCCACTTTCCTGCTGTCTGATGCCGCCAGCTACATCACCGGTAGTAGCCTGACTGTGGACGGCGGTCGTATGAAGAGTTTATAAGTCATTCAAACTTTGAGTTTCTCACAGAGGTTTGAGGTCTGACAGCCCCAAACCTCTCAGACTGGGGTTGTTATATTTGAGAAGACTTTGCCGTTGATCGTTTTTTGTACCTTTCAGTCTCTACACGATTCACGAGGTCTTTATCCCAGCCCAGATAAAATATCTCTATGAAACGAATAATTTTATCAACTGACTTTTCAGCCAGTTTATGGTGAGGATGGGCATGGAGGTTCTTTTGGAGAATGAGATCAATCATCCCACGGGCTGCCTTTTTGTTACTACTCGGGAGTTCACCCAGCATTTTGATGAGCTCTTTCATGGTTTTCTCTTTCAGATCAGCCTCAAGGCTATCACTCAGCCACCAGACCGTCCCTTTGATTTTATTCCATCCTTTATCGCCGTCATCACCTCCTCCAGCGCCTCCTGCAGCAGCTCCTCCTGATGCTTCTGTTCCACCGAAACTCCATGGAAGGCATACGTAAATGGTAACTACATCTACGGTATCCCCGGATACGTTATTCCCTGAACGCCCGCTTTCAACCTGACTTTCATCTTCAGGCTCACTCAACCATAAAGGGTTATCTCCCCTGTAAACTATCCCTTCAGAATCAACGATGAGCCCATTGGCAGGTCTTTCATCATTAGAAAACTGCACAGTCAAAGTGAGGTTTTCGTGATCCTTTTGCAGTACTGCCACATACCCTTTGGGAATAAAAATACTGTTATCCCAGTTTTCATCAGCCAGCTTCAGATCAAACCGTGATACCTGCCAGGCGCCTGTCTTAGTCTGGGCAATGACAACGATATTCTGGCTGGTCAGTATTTCAAACCGGGCTTTCAGGTATTGAACCGCCTGACCGTTCTCTGGCAGGGTCTTATCAGAGTTTCTTTTTTCCAGATAGTAAACCGGCATTGTGCCATTCTTTGATCCCAGCAAAAATCGTGCAGGCAGAGACGGTTCATTGTCTGGCAAAAACTTCAGCTTGCCCTCTGATAGCACACAGGATAATGCATTTGACGGACACCCGTATTCAGGGGGAACAGGAAGCAGGTTATAAGGACTGGCCACAACCGATAACTGTGTTGTTCCAGCAAGTATCGCAGATGGGGTAAAAAGCATAGCAAGGCAAATAATAGCGAACCACACTGTATTTTTGGTAGCTCTTAAGTGCTGCTTCAAACGAACCATTAAAGTATTTCCTCAGCAAGAAAAAAATTTCAATCATCTAATCGGAAAAGAAAGGCTAGTTCACCTTTAAAGAGCTCGCTCAATAACATAGGAAATAATTATATTTATGATTGAGGCATCATAGGTTTTTTGTAGACTATGCTGACCACCGTCACTTATTGAATCGTAATTGCTGCTTTATGACGATAACATCCACCCCCAGATTCATTTTATTAGTTATTATCATGCTAAGCTGTGTAACCAGAATGGCTAACCCTGATAATAATGTACTCAAACACTCAAATGGGATTATGCCGGGCTTATCTTTTATCCTGCAAAGAAAAACAAGTGAAATTTATAATTATGAATTTTTAATACAGCCTGACTCTTTGAGCTTACCTTTCAAAAAGACACCGAACGGAAACAAAGATACTGCCAGCAAAAGGGCCGCCCCACAGCAGTCCAAAACATCGTCTGCTTACACATCAGGAAGTGGCTTTCACATACCCGATCGCCATGGCAGAAAGTTTTCTTTCAGTAATGAAAAGGAAGAATTGGCAAATTTGCTTCTTGAGATTGATCAGATTCTGGAAGAACACTACAAATTTAATTTTGTGATCGTTATCACCTTAAATAACATTTTCCCCCCAGAATTAGATAGCTTAGTGAAGCGGCATCCAACTACATACCAGTTTCCCCATCATTCCCTCGAAGGTTCGAATCGACCACGGCAGTGGGTTCAGGCCTTCGTGGGGATAATGATGGGGTATTTTTCTCAACAACTTTCCTTAAACAACCAGAATGCCCAGTTTCATGATCCTGAACCCTATCTGAACGCAACTGTCCATAAGCAAAATCTGCTAAAAAAAATGGTTAAGCATTTTCATAATTATCCAAATGCTTTTTTGGTCTACAACCTGACATACCCACTGCAACCTGAAGCCCTTAACAAAATAAACAAAGGGAAAGAATTCACCTATTCTAACCATCGGACAAGTATTAAATTACCTGTGCCGGACGCTGTTATTGCCAATACTGGCACCCAGATAATCAAACATTCTGCATTATCTTCAAGCCGAATATTAAACATCAACCGCATCCTGAAGGAATGGGTGAAGAAAGACAATGATAATCCGGTAAAAAAAATACGAGAATGGCAGAGTATCAGAGAGAGCTCAGAAAAGCCTTTTCTTGTATATGACAATATAAAGACCAAGCAAGTGAGTGGAGTAAGTCTCTGTACTTTTGACAGTTTTATCAGTCGTTTCAACGAACTGCTTATTTTCTATTTCGGCATGGTTCCTGACCGTTATTATGACGGTATTAATGAAGAAATAGTAAACGACAGGTTACAAGGAAAGCCAGAGGCCGAAAAATTAGAGCCAGCCCCATACGCTGTTGAAGATCTGCCTCACACAATACTTACCCCATTTGAAAAAGAGGGCGTTCTGAAACAGGTTCTATTCAGTAATACAAGAGTCAACAAAGGGGTAGCACTAAGAACTCTAATCAACCTCATGAGTATCGATGGCGATTTACAAGGGAAGCCTACATTCCTGATTATATTAGGAGACAGCATTGTAGACCTGCCTATGATTCGCATCGACCAGAAAGCCAACGCACTCAGTCAACTGACTGAACGACAAAAAACACTGGCTAAAAACAGCATAACTTCATTGATTGACTCATCTCACGAAGCCCATTCTCAAATTATCTGGCTTATGAGCATTGCTTTCAACAACCTCAACCTGCAATCACTCACCAACCCCCGTGTCAGCGAAATGCTCAAACACGAAAAGGTGAAAATGGTGAACGGTGAGCCTGGCTTACTCACGGATATGAAAGCTATCGTTGATCAACTGAAAAGTACCCGTTTTTCTATGTGGGACGGCCTTTTGCCAGGCCATTGACAACCATTCTGTCACGCAATGTTTTACCTACAGGCGGGTAGTGTTTCAGCACGAGGCAGCTCACCACTTTTCTGATCCTTCTGATCAGCCTTGCGGGATAAAAACAGTAAATGCCCCGAGAAGGGTCTCGCTCAAGAAACACACGGGTAACGGCAGGAACCTGCGAGTACAGAAAGCGCTTTCTAACCAGATACATGGTATCAACCTTTTTACGGAACCTTTTTACGGAACCTTTTTATAGAACAAAGAGGAGGAGGCACGGCGAGAGTTCCACCGTCCGTTGGTATTAGTCCATGTACGGGTTAGAAAGTTCCCTGACCGTCATGTTAAAAGTTGGAAGGGTATCAGGAGGAAATGTACCGAGCTATTGGCTATTGGCTTTTGGCTTTTGGCTATTGGCTTTTGGCGTTTAGCTGTTCACAGCCAGCAGCTAATAGCTAACAGCTAATAGCTAACAGCTAACAGCTAACAGCTAACAGCCAACAGCAGCATATTCCCTTATTTCCGGCTGTTGCGGATATGGTCGTAAGCACCCTGTATTTCCTGGGTTTTCTGCTTGGCGACTTCCATCATCTCTTCCGGCAGGCCTTTTGCTACCAGCTTGTCCGGATGGTGCTGACTCATCAGCTTACGGTAAGCCCGCTTTACTTCAGCGTCGGTGGCAGAGGGTTCAACCCCCAGAATTTCATAGGCCTGCTTCAATTCATCCCGAGCCGGGCGCCTCCAGTCTGTTCCGCCCCCCGCCTGCTGCTGACCGGCATGATGATAATAAGCCTGTTGCGCCTGAAAACGTTTGTGCAACAGCTCAAAGTTGAGCTGGCTGACGCCCAGCTGGTCGCAGATATGGCGAAATACGGCACGCTCTGACTGTGTCAGCCCACCGTCGGCATAAGCCGCCTGCAACTGAATTTCCAGAAACATGGGTATCAGGGTGCTGGAGCCAGCCACCCGGCGAAATTCTGCCAGTGCCTCAGAAATATCCGTTACCGGGTTCTTCCCCTGATTAAACAGTTCAATCGCCGCCTGACGCTGTTCTTCAGAGAGGCGCATTTCCCGCATAATGGCAGACGCCATCTGGATTTCATCTTCACTGACACGACCGTCTGCCTTAGCGATACGTCCCATTACCAGAAAAGAGGCGCGAAAAAAGGCTGACTGCACACGTTGTCGGTTATAGCCTCTGTGACCGCCATACCGGCGAGACTGATTCGGTTTTATAAAATTCCGGTCAATCCAACCACCTATAAACGCACCCAGCAGAGCGCCGAAAGGCCCGCCCCAGATCACCCCAAGAAAAGCACCAATTACTATTGCTGTCATGTAACTTACTATTGCTGTTATTTAACAGATACTGCCCGAAGAGCCACCTGCCAAATACTGTTCCAAATCGTTGAGTCGTTCAACTGTACCAACATCCGTCCAGAGCCCCTGGAAATGCTCTCCGGTCACTTCACCATCGGCTATAGCCTGCTTCAGAACCGGCGCCAGCGCCTGAACGCCGGTAGGAGTGTCAGCGAACAGTTCCGGCGTTAAGACACTGATGCCGCTGTAGGTCAGCCACTGTTCGCCCTGTTCCTGAACCCTGCCCTGTTGCAAAGCAAAATCGCCGGTTTTCCTGAAGTCCGGATTATTCACCATAATCAGGTGCGCCTGCCCGTCTATGCTGTCAGGCACAAGATCAAAAGGATAGTCAGTAAAGACATCACCATTGACCACCAGAAACGGTTGATTATCTTCAGACTGACCATCCTTAAGCAATGGCAAAGCCTGAATAATACCACCCGCCGTTTCCAGGGGCTCAGGTTCTTCTGAATAAGCAATGTTGACGCCCCAGCGGGAACCGTTGCCCAGCGCATTGACAATCTGCTCACCATGCCAGGAGTGGTTAATCACAATATCGTTGAAACCGGCTGCTGCCAGCTGCTCAATATGATGGATTATCAGGGATTTACCCGCGACTTCAACCAGGGGTTTGGGCTTGTTCAGGGTCAGGGGGCGCAGACGCTTTCCAAGACCCGCTGCAAGGATCATCACTTTCATGAATTAACAGACTGACCCTCTGTTCCGGTAGGCGTTCCAACAGTCGATGAGGTCGACGCCGGCCTTTCAGCAACATTATCTGCCGCTATCGCAGTAATATCAGCCATCTTTTGTGTCAATAGCGGAGCCACCCGCTGCTGCAGCCACTGTCCGTGCTGCTCAAAAGCAGGATAACGCTGACAGACTTCCAACACATAGCGGAACGTAGCAGGAATCGCTGAAAGGTATTGCGGTTTATTATCACGCAGCCACAGCCGGGTAAATATGCCCAGGCATTTGAGGTGGCGCTGTAATCCCAACCAGTCAAACCATCTCTGACAGGTGGCCCAGTCGGTCTCTTTAAGCAGGTCATGCTGCCTGATAAAATCCTGTAGCCAGCCTTCAACCTGATCTTCAGGCCAGCTGACATAGCAGTCTTTTAATAACGAAACTGCGTCGTATAAAACAGGGCCGTGCAAAGCGCCCTGAAAATCAATGACGCCAATCTGATTATCAGGCAGGCTCATCAGGTTGCGGGAATGGTAGTCCCGGTGAATAAAGGCAGAAGGCTGCTCTATAGCACTGGCAATCAGCATCTGATCCAGCCCACGAAACAGTTTTTCTTCCTCATCAGTCAGCTCAATGCCAATCAATTGCTGAACAAACCAGTCCCTGAAAAGTCTCAGCTCTGTTTGCAGTAGCGTTTCATCGTATTCCGGCAAGGTATCTGAAGGGGTCACCTGAATGGTTCTGAGCAGTGACAGGGCATCTGCATAAATCGCATCAACCGAGTGGTGATCAAGCTGATCCAGCAACAGAGTGTCGCCAAAATCTTCAATCAGCATAAACCCCTGATCATAATCCACGGCTTTTAACTGTGGCACTCGTATACCAGTATCAGACAGCATACCGGCAATACTGACAAAGGCGGCCGTGTCTTCTTTTTCTGGCGGTGCATCCACAGCCAGCAATGACCCCTGCGGAATCTGTATACGGTAGTAGCTGCGAAAACCTGCATCCCCACCCACTGGTAACAGTTGTACGGCATCTGTTAAGTGTTCTTCAGCGGGCACCAGCTGCTGCTGTACCCATTGTGCCAGCTGTTTCCGACGAGCCAGCTCAGGTTTAGATAGCTGAGGTAGCTCCTGCCGGGACGGTTGGCGAATCTGGTCAGATGGAGTCATGTCTAGCAAAGAATTTCCTTGAAAGTTTCTCTGAGTCAGGCAGCATAGAACATCGGCTGAAAAAACCACTTTTTCAGCCCATAAAATTTTTTTAAGTTATTGCACTGTTGGTCAGAGTAACACAGACTAATAGCAGTTATCACCGGAATAAATCTGATATAACCAAGAATAATTGACAACAATCATACAGTTAATCCGTTACAATGGCCGGTTAACGCAAACGGAAACCAACCAGGTCGTGTTTTATGTGAACATTAAACAATGATCGCATGGCTGTTGAACGTTTAAAAACACACTGCCGGGACTGCAAAGCTCATGGAGACGCATCACTTACCTTTCAAACTTCGGGCATTAACTCTGGCGATAGCCAGTGCCATAATTGCCGGACAACCAGTCAGCAAAGCCAGAGCCGAAAACAACCTTTCCGCCGATACTGAGTGGAGTTGCGAAATAGCCAGCGATGACAGTGGCTGGCAATGTTCTGTGGTGCCGTTAAAACAGGGAGCCATGAAACGAGCCCCCCGCCCTGTCACTGCTCCAGTCGTGAGCCCAACGTCTAAAACGATGGCTGTCGTCAGTCAGCCTGAAGGTATACGTACACAGCTGGACTGGGTAAACAAGTCGAATTTGAGCGAGGCCAGGTGCCAGCGACTGAAACGGGAAGAACCCTGGTGTGCTGGCACCTATGTCGAGCCAACCCGCCCCGGTAAAAACTTCAAAGGCGATCCAAACTCTGCGCCCATTATTGCCGATGCCGATGAATCCACTTACCAGAACTCCATAGCTACTCTGCTGGGTGCGGTAAAAATTCGTCAGGGTAACCGTCAACTGGAAAGCGATGAAGCCTACCTTGATAACGAAAAGAACTTTGGTGAATTCAAGGGCAATGTTGTTTTCCGTGAACCCGGCTCCCTGATTGTGGGCGATACCGCCCAGTCCCAGCTGGATACCGGCCGGACTGAAATCGACAATGCCCGCTATGTGATGCATGAGTCTCATGCCAGGGGCAGTGCTGAGGTTATATTGCGTCATGAAGACGCCACCATGGAGCTGGATGACGCCACCTACACCTCCTGCCCCCCCGGCGAAAAAGGCTGGCAGCTGTCAGGCGACAGTGTCACACTGGATCCATCTACCGGCTATGGTACAGCACGTAATGCGGTTGTCAGGGTGCAGGATCTGCCTGTTTTTTACAGCCCATACCTGTACTTCCCTATTGATCAACGGCGTCAGTCCGGTTTCCTGTACCCAACGAAAATGGGATTTAACGACGAGGCAGGTGTTGAGTTTGGCCTGCCTTACTACTGGAACATCGCACCTAATTACGACGCCACCTTTACACCAAGGGTCATGACCAAACGCGGTTTTCTGCTGGAAAACGAATTCCGCTACCTGACCGAAAAGGATGAAGGTGAACTGGGTGTTGCCGGCCTGATTGGTGGTGACCAGCTGGAAGATGAAAACAGACATTACAAAAAAGACCGCTGGTTTGCCAATGCCCGCCATCGTCGTCAGTTTAATGATCGCTGGATGGCTGAGCTGGATTACGCCGATGCCAGCGACAAGGACTATCTGGAAGATTTCGGCTCCAGCCTGAACTATTCGGCCTCCAACCCTTTAAATCAGCGTGTAATGACCCGCTACGATGGTGGCGATGACTACACCAACTGGCAGGCAAAGCTGGATGTTCACAAGAAAAAGAACATGAACCGTACGGCGGATGACCCCTACAACAAGTTGCCGCAAATCGAACTGAGGGGTAACTGGCAGGCCACCGACCGGGTTCAGGTGAATTATCTGGCGGATTACACCTATTTTGATCGGGCGGATGACTGGAATTACGTCAAAGAACAGCCTCATTCTGACTTCCCGGGCCGTTCAGGCATCTATGAAAGCATTTATGACAAGGGATACGGTATTCAAAGAGCCGTTGGTAGCCGCGCTTATTTTGAAAGCGGCGTCAGCTACCCGATGCATAAAAGCTGGGGCTTCCTGACGCCTGCCGTTACAGTGCGTAGCGTCAATTACAGTATCTCCAACCTTAATCAGGAACAGGTTATTGCGGACCTGAACAGTTCTTACTGGCACAGAAGCTTTGAACAGGGTGACTTCACTAAGTCCCCCTCAACCACAGTACCTGCGTTCAGTGTTGACAGTGGACTGTATCTGGACAGGTCGACGAACCTCTTTGGGGCTGCCTATACCCACACTTTAGAGCCAAGGATCAAGTATCTCTATGCGCCGTATGTCAAAGGGCAGGAGTTTAACCCCCTCTTTGATACAGGCAACATGGGGTTCAGCTACAGCGCTCTCTGGTCAGATAACCGATTTAGCGGTTATGACCGTCTGGCTGATGCCAACCAGCTGTCTCTAGGGTTTACAACCCGTTTTATTCAGGATGATGGCTTTGAACGCATGCGCTTTGGCATCGGACAAATTGTTTATTTTGATGATCGCCAGGTGTATATAGGAAATAATCTCGGCTCCGGTGACCCCAATTACATTCCCGATTTTGACAAGGATGAAAATGCCCGACGCCAGAAAGATGAACTAACCGCCGGTACCTCGCCCGTTGCCTCAGAATTCATCTACAATTTCACCCGAACCATGAGCCTGCGGCAGGACTTTGTGTGGAATGGCAACGAAAATCGTGTTGATAACTATGCCCTGACCTATCGCTATCGCCCTTCATGGCGCAAGACTTTTAATGTGGGCTTCCGGTTTGCGGATCGTGTTGATCGTTATAAGAAAAATGAAGATAACACCAATTACGTCGACCCGGTTACCGGCAAAAATGTTCTGGTCAACAACGACCTGAAAGCCACGGATATCAGCTTTGCCTGGCCGATTCCCTACACCCGGAACTGGTCTGCCATGGGTCGCTGGCAGTACGATATGACCAATAAGCGGAACCTTGAGGAGCTGTTTGGTGTCGAATATGCCAGTTGTTGTTATCAGGTGCGATTATTCTGGCGTTCCTATGTTAAATCGACCGATAATATCGACCATCCAAAAAACAGAGACGGCATCTACCTGCAGTTTGTACTGCGAGGTCTGGGTAGTTTGACCGGTTCTTCTGGTAAAGAGTACTTGCAAGGTATTTCAGGTTATACAATTCGCGAGAAGTAATGATGAAGGGATTGAAAAAATTGATGCTCTCAGCCTGCCGCGCAATAGCGCTGGCAGCTGTTGTGGTATCAACGGGCAATATCGCCCATGCCAAACCGGTTCCCCTGGATCGCATCGTCGCCGTTGTCGACAAAGATGTGGTGATGGAGAGCGAACTGAACCATCGTGTTGAAGCTGTGCAACGGCAGCTGTCTGAACGCAATATCACCCTCCCCCCGGAAAGCGTGCTGAAAAATCAGGTGCTGGAACAGCTGGTGCTGGAAAACCTGCAACTGCAGATGGGTCGCAACGGTGGTATCCGTATTGATGACTGGACGCTGAACGACGCCGTTACCCGGATTGCCCAGCGCAACGGCCTGAGCATTGAAGAGTTCCGCAAAAGTCTGGAAGCTGATGGTCTGTCTTACGCCGAAGCCCGTGAAGAGATTCGTCGCGAGATGGTCATCAACCGTGTGCGTCAGCGCCAGATCACCAGCCGTATCCAGATCAGCGAGCAGGAGATTGATAACTTCCTGCGCTCTCCGGAAGGTCAGGCCAGCCAGGAGGTAGAATACCGCCTTGGACATATTCTGATTGCTACGCCGGATAACCCAACGCCAGCACAGGTGCAGGCCGCCGAAAAAGAAGCCAGCAACATATTGGTACAGCTGAAACAGGGCGCTAATTTTGCTGAAATGGCCATCACCTACTCCAAAGGCCAGAATGCCCTGAACGGTGGTGACCTGGGTTGGAAAAGCGCCGAACAGCTGCCCACCCTGTTTGCTGAGCAGGCCGTAAAGATGAATACCGGGCAAATTTCCCAGCCAGTACGCAGTGCCGGCGGTTTCCATATTTTCAAGTTGCTGGACACCCGTGGTAATGAGAAGGTTCTGGAAGAGCAGGTTAATGTTCGCCATATTCTGATCAAGCCAAACGAAATCCGTAACGATCTGGAAGCCCAGATGCTGGCGAGAGACCTTTACGACCGTATTGAGAGCGGTGAAAGCTTCACCGATCTGGCAAAAGCATACTCCGACGACCCCGGTTCAGCCCTGAATGGTGGCAGCCTGGAGTGGGTGTCTCCGAAAACTCTGGTGCCAGAGTTTCAGAAAGCCATGGAGGAAACACCTCAGGATGTTGTGAGCGAACCGTTCCGCAGCTCCTATGGCTGGCATATTCTGGAAGTCCAGGGCAAGCGTAAGGCTGATATCAGCAACAAGGTGCGCCGCAACCAGGTGCGTGAGCTGCTGGGTATGCGCAAGTTTGAAGAAGAACTGGAAGTCTGGCTGCGTGAAATCCGCGACCAGTCTTTTGTAGAGATCAGGCTCTGATCTCTACAGCTCACTCAGAAGAAAATGCTCCGTCGTAGGTTGGGAAGAGTGAAACGCTTGTGCCCTTTAGGGTAACTCCCAACATTGGAGCTCAATGCTATTCACCGTGTTGGGAGTCGCTATGCTCTTCCCAACCTACGGAAACATACTCATGTCCACGAACCATCATAAACGACTGATCATCACCTCTGGCGAACCGGCAGGTATTGGCCCCGACCTGTGCCTGATGCTGGCAAACGACTCTTTCCCCGTCCAGCTGGTTGTGGCTGCTGATCCGGAACTACTCAGCCACAGGGCCCGGCAATTGAAACTGAACGTCAATCTTAAAACCTTTAACCCGGATGACCATCAACCTGCACAGGTGGGCGAACTGATTGTCGCCCCTTTATCCCTCAGCAAGCCCTGTACGCCCGGCCAGCCTGATCCGGCTAACGGTCAGTATGTTCTGGACATGCTCAGCTATGCGGCTCAGGGCTGCATGAATGGCTTGTTCGACGGTATGGTGACCGGGCCGGTTCATAAAGAAGTGATTAATAATGCCGGAGTACCTTTTACCGGTCACACTGAGTTTCTGGCGGAACAGACCCATACCCGCAAAGTCGTTATGATGCTCGCTACCAAAGGGTTACGGGTAGCCCTGGCAACCACTCACCTGCCCCTGCGTGATGTCGCCGACGCGATTACTCCGGAATCACTGGAAGCAGTAATCCGCATTCTGGACAAAGACCTGAAAAACAAATTTGGCATTGCAGAGCCAGAAGTTCTGGTCTGTGGGCTGAACCCCCACGCCGGAGAAGGCGGGCATCTTGGAACGGAAGAAATTGAGGTGATGATTCCGGTTCTGGATAAACTTCGTCAGGAAGGCATGAACCTTAAAGGCCCTTTACCGGCAGATACGCTGTTTAACCCAAACTATCTTGAATCAGCAGATGCCGTGCTGGCTATGTACCATGACCAGGGTTTGCCCGTACTGAAATTCAAAGGGTTTGGTAAGGCGGTGAATATTACCCTTGGGCTGCCCCTGGTTCGAACCTCGGTTGACCATGGCACAGCGCTTGACCTTGCCGGTAGTGGCAAAGCCAGCCCGGACAGTTTGTTGACGGCTATTGATTATGCGCTGCAGGCAGTCAAGGGTTAACAGACCATTATTGAATTCACGCAAGAGGCTTGCAGTTTTATGATACGTCACCGTCCTAATATTGAATTCGAGGTAAAAGTAGAAAAAAATGCCGTAGGCTATGTTATCCGAAACCCTTTTGATCAAAGCCGCACCGCAAACCTTGTTTTGGCCTCGGGTGCTAATTCTGACCTGGGGCTTCTTGACATAGACTCAAATACTCACCCTTTTCCTGTCAAAGTAGAAAGTGAGCAAGTGTTTTTTCCGAAGTCCGTGACCTTGACGATCTGCGGTAATCCTTACCAGTCAGAAGTTCTCAACTATTTTTCTCCGGAGTCTCCTCCCCCGAAAACCACCGTGGTAGAGGCTGGTTATTCAAGTTTTGAAGGCACACAGGTGTGATTGTACACATTTTATGGCTTATCGGATGGCGACGAAGTTTTGTACCAGTAAACACTAACCACCAATGTTTTCCGATCTCTTGTGGTGGTTGCCTTTTCCGGTATAAGGTCTGAACTGTACTGAAAAAACATTACTTTCTGCTTTAGTTGCATACATTTCCTCCCTGTCTGTTTTCTCTGTTTGAATGCAGGTTTGAGTTCCTTGCCTGATATTTAGTTCCCGACACCTCCTTCACAAATAATGATGGTTTTCTATGGAAGGCTGCAACCCACTTTCAGCACTTGAATATTGTGACTGATTAATTTTAATGCACATTCGACAATAGAATATATGCTTCGAACGATTTTCAATCGTTTAATACCAATAGATTAAATAGCGTTAGTAAAAATAGGCAGTCTATAAAACAAAAAAATAATAGTGAAAAATACTATCGGAGGCTAATTAAACCTCTACGCTTATTGTGGCTGTTTTTTAACATCTGTGCATAATCAAAAACGCTACTTTTCTGGTGCTTAATATGAATATGAAAATAAGAGTAAAGGCTTCTGCTCAGGCTACCTCTCTATACCTCATAGTATTGGCTTTTTTAGTTATATTTTATTCGACCATAACTTCAGCTTCTGGGGGTTGTGACAAATATAGTAGCGGAACTCACTACTATCCTTATTGCGATTGTGCCACTGAATGCCCCTGCAATAAACCAACCTGCAAGTGTGACTGTAAAAACACGAACAATAATAAAATGGAGCAAAACTGCAACTGTGATTGTGATTGCAAGCTTTATGAAGGTTCCTTTATCCAGAAGAAAAACAATGGCTCATTTGAAGTTGCCTCGCCAAGAGGGAGTTTCCATAGTCATCGTGACCCACAGCTGAACCTGATAGAAGACAAAACACTAAAAGGTGTAATGACATTTGTTATTCAATTGAACAAAGATTACTGGAATAATCCACAGTTATCACCACAATCAGGTATTCGCTTTTACAATCAGGAAACCAATCAAGAACTACGCTTGGTCATTCATAAACCCATTAACCCTCACCAAAAAAAAACCAATAAAATTGACGTAACCCTTTACGCTTCCGGCAATAAAAAAGTGCACTTACTGGAAGGTTTACTATCTGCAGGGCCTGAATACAGGCTCAGTGTCAGGTGGTCGCATATCGCAACAGAAGACTCACCTGTTAGCAATCAAGTTTCTATTTTTGTCGATAATAAAGAAATTCCAATTAATTCCGTTTTGGATTTAGACTTCAAATTTAACCGTTATGATATCTCGATCAGCGGGGCGGACAAAAATTATCGCTTTGATATAACAAGTTTAGACGACCATAAAATCATACCATAAATTAAACTGTGGTTAATGTTTGCAAAGCGGCTTTCTGCCGCTATCATAAGCCGCCATTTCCCTGAACGACCGTGAACAGTACATTATGTCCGAATTTCCCCATCACAGAGCCCGCAAACGTTTCGGCCAGAATTTTCTGCACGATCAGGGCATAATCCAGAGAATTGTTCGCTCCATTCATCCCAGGGAAGGCGACCGGCTGGTTGAAATTGGCCCGGGTCAGGGTGCCATTACCGAGTTCCTGCTGGATGGGGCTGGTCAGCTGGATGTTATTGAGCTGGACCGGGACCTTATTCCGATCCTGAAACTCCGCTTCGGTCTGAACCCTGACTTCCGCATCCATGAAGGCGATGCCCTGAAGTTCGACTTCTCCAGCCTGAAAAACGACGATAAACCTTTGCGACTGGTGGGCAACCTGCCTTACAACATCTCCACGCCATTGATTTTTCACCTGCTGGAGTATCAGGGCCTGATCAGCGATATGCACTTTATGTTGCAGAAAGAGGTTGTACTGCGTCTGGCTGCACAGCCCGGTGAAAACAACTATGGTCGCCTGGGTATTATGGCGCAGTACTACTGCCGGGTAGATTACCTCTTTACCGTTGGGCCGGGCTGCTTCAACCCTCCACCGAGGGTCGATTCTGCCATTGTACGACTGACGCCTCATAAAGAGCTGCCGCACCCCTGTAAGAACGTAAAAATGCTAAGCCGTGTGGTTCGTGAAGCATTCAGTATGCGTCGTAAAACCCTGCGTAATACCCTTAAACAACTGGTGTCTTCAGATGAGCTGGAACAGCTGTCGATTGATCCGTCGATCCGTCCGGAGCGAGTGACACTGGAAGAGTTTGTGCGCATTGCTGACTTTATTCATGACCGTAACGATTAGCCCTTTAGGGGGAGACCGGGCTGTTGGCTGTTGGCTGTTAGCTGTTGGCTGTTGGCTGTTCATCCAGCGAAAAGCCAAAAGCCCCCTACTTGAACAAACACTACAAGCTGGGATAAAACTATAAAAGCAGGCTGGCACAAACATCGCCGATGAGTGTCAGCTGACCTTTATGTAAAACTCAGGAGACTCTATGGCGGTTTATGCCATTGGCGATATTCAGGGTTGCTACGCCCCATTTCGCCGTTTGCTCGACAAAATCAAGTTCCAACCCGGTCACGACCAGCTATGGATAGCCGGCGATATGGTCAACCGGGGGCCGGATTCACTGTCTACCCTGCGCTTTATTAAATCCCTTGGCGACGACTGTATCTCTATTCTCGGCAATCATGACCTGCACTTACTGGCTGTGGCAGCAGGCATTCGCCCAGTCAAGAAAAAGGACACGCTGGGACCCATTCTGAATGCGCCAGACCGTGAAGAACTGATAGAATGGCTGCGCCACCGCCCGTTTCTACACCACGACAAAAGTCGTAACATCACCATGGTCCATGCTGGAATCCCTCCTATCTGGACCATCAAACAGGCACGTTTCTATGCCGAAAAACTGGAGCGAGCCTTACAGGCGAACGATTACCGGGAACTGCTGCACTACCTGTTCAGTAACGATAAGCTGAACGCCTGGGAAAATGCCCTGACCCGACGTGCCAGACTGAAGATGATCACCGCCTACTTCACCCGCATGCGCTTCTGTGACGAAAACGGCAAGCTGGATCTTGAAAACAAAACAGCTTATCCCAAAAAAGGCTTCTACGCCTGGTTTCAGTTTCCGGACAGCCCGACCTACAAAAAAAATATCGTCTTTGGTCACTGGGCAGCCCTGGAAGGAAACAGCGGTCGAAAATGTATTCACGCCATAGACACGGGTTGTGTCTGGGGTGGCGAAATGACGGCTCTGAATCTGAAGACCTTCAAACGAACCAGTGTCCCTGCGGGTTAAATCTTTTTTACTATTGCCAGGGTGCATCTGTCCGATACATACGCTAATCACCTTCAGAAAACAGCCAGAACTGTACGGACACACCCATGGCCAAAAAATCAGCCAAATCCTCTACTTTTATCTGGGAAGGTAAAGACAAGAGTGGACGTAAAACCAAAGGGGAAATAGAAGGTACCAGCATTGCCTTGATCAAGGCCGAGCTGCGTAAGCAGGGCATTTCTGCCACCAGGGTAAAAAAGAAAGGTATGTCCTTTGGCAAAAAAGGGGGCAAAATTACCCCCCTTGATATCGCCCTGTTCACCCGGCAGCTTGCCACTATGATAAAAGCGGGTGTACCACTGCTCAACGCCTTTGACATAACAACAGACGGTATCGAAAAACCCGCCATGAAAGAGCTGCTTGTCAAGGTTAAAAACGAGGTGGCAGGTGGTACGACTCTGGCCGAAGCCCTTCGGGCGCACCCACTCTATTTTGATGACCTGTACTGCAACCTGGTCAGCTCCGGTGAACAGTCCGGAGCACTGGAAACATTGCTGGACAGAATTGCAACCTATAAAGAGAAGTCTGAAGCCCTTAAAGCCAAAATCAAAAAAGCGATGAACTACCCGGTTGCGGTTGTCTGTGTTGCTTTCATTGTTACCGGCATTCTGCTGGTAAAAGTGGTGCCACAGTTTGAAGAAGTCTTTCAGGGATTCGGAGCTGAACTCCCGGCCTTCACCCAGATGGTTATTCATATTTCCAACTTTGTTCAGCAATGGTGGCTGGCGGCTATTCTCGGACTGGCGGCCTTTGGTTTTATGATTAAAAAACTGATGCTGCGCTCAAAAGCCGCAAGAGATAAAAAAGACAGGCTAGTGCTAAAGCTGCCTGTTATTGGTCCAATACTCGAAAAGTCTGCCGTCGCACGTTTTGCCCGAACCCTTTCAACGACATTTGCTGCCGGTGTTCCATTAGTCGACGCACTGGACTCAGTATCAGGCGCTGCGGGCAATGTTGTCTTTGCGGATGCCACCAACCAAATCAAAGAAGATGTTTCCACAGGTCAGCAGCTGCAATTTGCTATGAAGAGTTCAGGCATTTTTCCGGCGATGGCGATTCAGATGGTTTCCATCGGAGAAGAGTCTGGCTCTCTGGATGAAATGCTGGATAAAGTCGCCACCTTCTACGAAAACGAAGTGGATAACGCCGTTGATGGCCTGACCAGCCTGATGGAACCATTGATTATGTCGGTACTCGGGGTGCTGGTTGGAGGCCTGATTGTGGCTATGTACCTGCCTATCTTTCAGATGGGGTCTGTTGTGTAAAAGCTCTTGTATAGGAATAATAAAAACGCTTACAAGCATAATTAAACGCTTACAAGCATAACTAAACCTTTACAAGATAGAAATCCGGTCTATATTTCTCAACACACTGAAATAGCGGCTTCTACGAGGTACAGACGTGGAAACGAAGCGCAAAAAAGTCTCTGCGCAAGATGTAGAGCGTTGGGTTGGTAGATGGGAGAGCAGTATGAGCAGTGGTATATATAAACCTTGGGTCGAAGTTCAGGAAGTTCCTTCTCGTGGCCGCTCCAGAAAGGTTAACGGGGTCAAGTCGAACCGGATACATCACTTCTTGTCAGATCTGGAATACAATCTTTATCTGATGTTTGAGTACGATAAGTCCATTACTCAAATTAAAGAGCAATATCCTCAGCTTCCTCAAACAGATACCGTGGATATTGCCAATGAGTTGGGTATCATGCACCCACGTTATCCTCAATCTAAAACGCCAAAAGTAGGGAGCACTGACTTTCTTATTGATAAGTTAAGAAATGATGGAACTGTCGAGCAAATCGCCATTAGTGCAAAATATGAAAAAGACTTTGATCCAAATAAGAAAACAGCAAAAAGAACCTTACAAAAACTGGAGTTGGAACGGCTGTATTGGGCGAAAAAAGGCATAACATGCAAATGCCTGACTGAAAAATCAATCAACAAAAACATGATTTACAACTTAAAATGGCTCATTCAATCTGCAAAGATAACCTCTGAGCTGGAATTTATAAAATCAGACTGGATCAGTACCTATAAATCATCAATAAAAAATCTTGATGGTAATAAACTAGCTTCTGTCTTGAAAGATGCAGCTACCTCCTTGAATATATCATATCAGGATTCAGTTCAGTTATATAAGCATTGTATGTGGCATCAACTATTAACTACTGACATTTCGGAAAAAATCAAACTTACAACTCCTGTCTACTTTAAGCAGTATTTTTAAAATGCAAACTGGATACATCCTGCATCCGAAATCTGATGATAGTATACTTCCATTTACCTGCACTATCATCAGAGCTTGTGATGCCCGCAATAAAGTTTATCTTATAAATTCGGAAGAAAAACCCAGAAAACCTTTTTCATTGCAGCTCGATGATATAAACAATGAAATTAGAGAAGGAAAAATAATATATACCAAAATAAGTTACTCCTATTACGAGTTACTTCCTGATAAAGAAATAAAACCATCATGGCTAAAAAAGCGTGACCAAAGATTCAAAGTAATTGAGCCAATACTTTATGGCTTCGACATTGAAGGGAAAAAAGATGAGGAAGCCATCTTTGATTTCTTAGATCATCCTAAAACAAATAACAGTATTCAAAAAGCATCTAATAAGTCTTCATATTCAAGAGTAAGTGTTTACAAATATTTATATATGTTTTTTCAGGGTGGTTGCAGAAAAAACTCACTTCTACCTGAATTTCATAAAATAGGAAAATCGTGTCCGGAAGGTGTTAAGGTCGGGCGCCCCAATGAAGAAAAATATGATGAAGATGAACATGGAAACAAAGAAAAAATTATAGGCTTGATACTTTCAGAAAAAGATAAAGAGAATATTAAGAATTCTATAACCGAACATTATTACAAACAAGAAAAGCCAGACCTTAAAGATTCTTATAATAATATGTGTGATAAGCACTATAGCTACAAATACAAAGATAAAGATGGCATTGAAATATCGTGCCATTTCAATGACAATAATAAGCCTAGTCTTGTCCAATATAGATATTGGGCATATAAGTATATTGACCCATCAGAGTCAATCAAAAATAGAGAGGGCAGTTCTAAATACGAAAAAGATTTCAGAGCTTTAACTTCCACATCTGATTATGGTCTTCGTGGTCCAGGCGAACTTTATGAAATTGATGCAACGGTCGGTGATATTTTTTTAGTCAGTGAGTTTGACCGCACAAAATCGATAGGAAGACCAGTTGTCTATCTGGTTACTGATGTTTTTTCACGATGCATTGTTGGAATTTATGTTGGTCTTGAAGGACCTTCATGGGATGGAGCCAGAGCTGTTCTGTTTAACACATGTCGGGATAAAGTTGAGTTTTGTGCTGAGTACGGATTGACGATAAAACCAGAAGACTGGCCATGTCATCATATGTGTTACGGTCTTTTTGCTGACAGAGGTGAATTAATTAGTAAAAAGGCAGAAGTAGCTTTGGACAACTTAGGCTTGCAAACTATGGGATTTGCATCACCTTATAGAGGTGACCTTAAAGGCCTTGTTGAAAAGCATTTCGATGTTATTAACAATCTTGTCTTAAAAGACATCCCTGGCAATAGTGTCAAAATGAAACGTGAGCGTGGACAAAAAAAGCCAGAGCTAGACGCCTGCCTCACATTAAAAGAATTAACAAGATTGCTTATAGAGGAAATCATTGACAATAACCTATATCAGGTAAAAAAGGTTGTTGGCGATATTGAAATGATGAAGGATGATGTAATACCTACCCCGGTCAATCTTTGGAACTGGGGTATGGAATTTGGCATTGGAACAGCAAATTCAATTGCTCCCCATGACCTTTATCTTGGGCTTCTTCCATCCGAAAAGGCAACTGTACGAGAAGATGGAATATACTTCAATGGTCTTAGATACTCTTCAGAAACAGCAATCAAGAAAGGATGGCAGGCAAAGGTAAGAATAAAAAAAAGACGTTTTAAGGTTAATATTCGATATACAACCTCAACGACTAACTTTATATGGCTTATCAATCCAGATACTCAAAAGCTTGAAATATGCTACCTAAATGACACTATGGAAAAGTTCAAAAATCTTGAACTTAACGAATACCTTGGCTACCAGAAAAAAATTAATATTGAAACTGACGCAGCCAACAGAAGAAGAAATAATTCTAAAACAAAGAATAGAGCAAGAAGAAAAAAATTCATTGCTGAGGCAAAACAAAAAACGGAAGCAGCAAGAAAATCTGCTTCATTTAACAGCAATAGAGCTTCTCACAAAGATGTTAAAGAACACAGAGATTTTGAGAAACAGTCAAACAGAAAAGATGATGCTAAAAAAGCTGAAGAAATGAGTCACTTTGAGCAGCTAAGTGACTCATACAGCAGCACTGAGAATGACCACATCAATTCTGACAACAAAGTAGACAGCAAGAAAAAATCATTAAGCCTTGTTGATGATCTGATATAAAGAAGGTACTAAAGCATGGTTATTTATCAAAAATGGAACAATCCAGACTACAGAGGAAACCCTCTTATAGAGGCTCTACCAAAATGTTTAGATCAGGCTGAAATAATAAAAGAATGCATAAAAGCCCCTCTATTTAAAGAAGAGGAAAAAAAGCATGAAGATGTAGAGCGAGAGATCTATTCAGAAAGACTAGATTCATGCACTATACCTAACCATAATTACTATCGAACCTATAAAAAAATATACAAGCTATTATTAAAGTCTTATGTGAACAAGAGTCCAATAAGTCCAGAGTCAAAACAGCTCTTATACAGTGTTGCAAGCGATGGTAAAAATGCCCCATCACCAGAAATTGTAAAACAAACAACATCTAAAACTTTCTTTCTGACAGGCCTAAGTGGTATGGGCAAGTCCTGGATGATAGAAATCATTCTGGACAAGTTGTTTCAACAAGTAATTACTCATGAAAGCTATAACGATGAGAAACTCAACATCACTCAAATTGTATATCTTAAATTCAATTGTCCAAGTGATGCATCAAGAAGAGCTTTGTGCAATAATTTTTTCTCAGCCATTGATGATTTGCTGGGAACAAACTTTTATGAAGAAAACAACAACAAAAACATTCCTATCGAAACATTAGAAAAAAACATTAAAAAATTATGCTTAACGTATCACATTGGGCTAATAGTCATCGATGAACTTCAGAATTTATCAATAGCCAAAGCTGGAGGAGCACAGATTGCAATGCAATTTTTTGAAAGCATAGTCAATGAGCTTCATGTTTCTCTCGCTTTTGTTGGCACTTACGATTGTTTCTATCTTTATACTGACAAGTTTCGCACGGCAAGGCGCATGTCCACCGAAGGAATTATCGATCTTGAACAGCCGCAAGAAGACGATGAAACATGGAATCAGCTACTTGAAAAACTATGGAAATTCCAATGGGTGCAAAATCCTGGAGAGTTAACGTCTGATATACGGCATACCGCATACGAATTAACACAGGGAATAACGGTATGTACGGTAATGCTGTTAAAGCACGCCAATGCATATGCTATTGAAAATGGAGAAGAAACAATTACTGCTGAGACATTAACTACTGTTTACAATGAAGAGTTCAAACTTCTTATGCCTGCACTTGATGCTCTCAGGTCAAATAACCCAGAAAAAGTTGCTAACTACGATGACCTTATGCCTATTGCACAGAAAATAAAAAATATGAAATCAGAACAAGGAGAAAATATTAGTGATTCTCAAAAATCAGAAAATGAACTTAAATCTAAGCCTAATCCATTACAGAAGAAAAAGCGCAAAGATGAAACTGCCAAGGACAATTATAACAGACTAAATTCCAGTGGCTTTTTCTCAGGAGATGCAAGCTCAATTTAACCCTAAATTCTTGCAATAACTATAAGAAATAATTGATGGATATATTTCCAAACGAAACCATCCCAAGCTTCATGGCAAGAACCCAACTTCTTGCCATCCACAAGCGGGCTGATAGCTTCTATCAGTCCGTTCTGGACTGCAGCTACACCCAAACCTGCGGTGTGGCTACATACCGCTTAAAGAAGCTCTCACAACTCCTGCGTATGGATCTCGATAAAATAATCACGGAGCATACAGCTTACCCATATTTTGCCCATTACATGCCGGAGAAACATGCCAGATCATTACGAGAGGCGATTTCCGGTGATAAACCCAAAGTGCTGGAAATCGAAACCGGTTCTGTGAACAGTCGCCTGAGCATACCAGGCTATCACTCTTTTTGCCCTTTATGCGCTGAACACGATATTGAAACCCACGGAGTTGCTTACTGGCATCAAATACATGCCCTGCCCGGAGTCTCAGCCTGCCATATCCATAAGTGCAAATTAATCCGAACGGAAATACGCCCAAAGATTTTGGCTATTCCAAATGTAAACCATGCAGAAGCTCATGAAGCCTCTGACAAAGAAGTACTTTTTGCACAGCTGTCAGCACAACTCTGCCAAAATTTTACAGGGGCTAATCAGTCTACCACCGAGAGAGTCAAGCACTATAAACAGCAGCTTGAGAGTACAGGCTATATATCCACAGCAGGCTATATTCGTCGTCAAGAGTTACTCTCAAATATCAGAAGTTTTTGGTCCGATTTACTCAATCAGACAGACTTCGCCAATGTAAGGGCTTCAGGAACAGAGCACAACTTCGTTCGGGATGCTCTTAGGCCAAGTCATCGAACTCACCCAGTCAAACATATTCTGCTCAGTGGCTTTTTGAACCATTGCGATCACAGAATAGCCAGGCTGCACTCTGTTGATGCCAAACCTCAAAAGCAACAAACGGGTGACAACAACCATAAGCTGGTAATCAAACTCTTAAGGGATGGCGTTTCTCTCACTAAAGCCGCCAGAGAATCCGGTATCTCCTACTACACCGTTCGGAAGTTAGCCAAACTCCACGGCATACAGCACAGAGCCAGGCCCAAAAAGATAACTCCTGAGCAAGAACGGCAAGTTTTAGAACTGCTAAAAACCGGTCTATCCATGAAAAAGGCCGGTGAACGAGTTGGCTTGCCTGAAAGCACTGTGGATAACTTGTTATTATCTCACCCTGAGATCAGGGCAGCACGGCGCAGGCTGAAGAAAACCCGGCATACAGAACAACTGGACCAGCTCCGAGACAAGGCTTTATCGCTCATTCAGAACAACCCGGACATGACCAGAAAGTCTCTGACTGACTCTTTCCCTGAGGTTTTTATCTGGTTGAGAAACCGTGACAAAGAGTGGCTTTATAAGCACCTTCCAAAAGCGCTGACACCCTCTCAGGCTCAATCCCACCGCTACAAGCATCAGCATGACCTTTGGAAGAACAGGCAAAGGAAAGCAATCAAAGGGCTTCGCAGACTTGTCCTCTGCATGATGACAAGCCCTCCAGAAAACCAGCGTCTGTCAGTCTCTTATATTTTGCAGGCTCTGAAAGTCCGTAATCCACAGACTCATATCCGCAAGACTATGCCTGCTTTCTGGCGTCAGTTAACCCGGTTTGCAGAGACCCATGAAGATTTTCAGCTACGGAAGCTGCACGTCCTCTACAAAGCCGAACCTACGCTATTCAGTATTTATTCGGCAAGGCGCTTACTTAAAATGGCATCATCTTTTCCGCCCGTTTCAGGGTCGGTCCTCGAACAGGCTCAAGCGTTACAGAAAAGAGATTTCAATTACCAACGACCGACTGAGCAGCAGTGGTTGCTTTTGCGAGATACACGCATCCATTCTGTGCGAAAGCGTTGCTCTCAACCTTACCGGAGAAATCGGTCATTTAAGGACGTCTACCAAAACCCGCCATGACAGCCCATGCTACTCCCGCATTCATCGTGCCGGAGATCACCATGGCTACAGAGACAAACCGACCTAAACGACTCAGCCAGAGCCAGTGGCAAGCCCTTATCACCGAGCAACAAAACGGCACTGCCACTCAATCCGAGTTTTGCCGGTCTAAAGGACTCTGTCTGGCTACCTTTTATAACTGGAAGAAAAAACTGAACAATAGCGACAAGCCAGCAGAACAAAAAGCCCCTGAGTTTATAGAGTTGCCGGTTGCCTCAGAACCTTTGCCCAGACAGACCTGGGACATTGAACTCGAACTCCCCGGCAACGTCATCCTTCGCATGCGTCAGTGAGATGTTCTTCCCTGAATCCGGTGTCCGGGTGTGGTTATACACCCGACCGACTGACATGCGTAAGTCCTATGATGGCCTGTCGGCACTGGTCAAAAACCAGCTCAAGGAGAACCCTCTCAGTGGACAGCTGTTTGTATTTATCAACCGCAAAGGCAACCAGGTCAAGATACTCTATTTTGACCGCAGCGGTTACTGCATCTGGAGCAAACGACTTGAGCAGGGTACTTTTCGCCACCACTGGCAGGATGCCACAAAACATTCATTATGCTGGACCGATTTGAAACTCTTGCTTGAAGGCATTGACCTCAGCTCTGTCCAGAAATTTAAACGTTATGACCATGAGCTGCACAATGCTGAAAAGCAGCTATAGTCATACCCCATGAATCATTCTGAAGCTGCTAATCCCGTTGACCTGCAACTGCAAAACCGGCAGTTGCAGTCAGCGTTGGATGCAGCACTTCAGGAACTCTCTTCTGCCAGGCAACAGCTCAACTGGTTTAAACGGCAGGTATTTGGTGAGAAGTCCGAAAAGCGACTAACCATTGATAACCCAGACCAGATAGACCTTGGTGAGATTTTCGCCAAGCCAGAGACATCGCCGCCCCCTGAAACAGAGACCATCACTTACGAGCGACGCAAGAAACAGCGTACCGACGATTGTGTCACCGATGAAGGGCTTCGCTTTGACGAACGGGTGCCCGTTGAAGTCACTGAACTGCCAGCACCGGAGTTGCAAGGTGAGGACGCAGACCAATACGAAGTCATTGACTATAAAACCACCCGAACACTGGTTCAGCGCCCCGGCAGCTACGTCATTCATGAACAGCGTCGTCCAGTAGTCAGGCATAAGCCCAGCCAGACCCTGACGACAGTAGCCGCCCCTTCCAGCATCTTTGACCGAAGCATTGCCGATGTCAGTTTGCTGGCCGGCATGCTGATCGACAAGTTTGTCTTTCACCTGCCTTTATACCGTCAACATCAGCGTATGGCACTCAGCGGAGTCACACTGAGCCGGACGACACTGACCAACCTGGTCTACAGAAGCATTGAGTTACTCAAACCAGTACACGACGCCTTATTAAAGAGTGTTCTGGAAAGCCGCATACTGGCCATGGACGAAACACCAGGCAAAGCAGGCCGCAAAGAAAAAGGCAAAATGCAGAAAGCCTGGTTCTGGCCGGTGTACGGCGAACAGAACGAAGTAGCCTTTACCCTGTCACTGACCCGCTCTACACGACACATTGAGCCATTACTGAAAGACTTCAAAGGCGTGTTGCTCACCGATGGCTACGGTGTTTATGACAGCTACTGCAAAAAACACCCTGAAATCACTCAGGCCCAGTGTTGGGTTCATACACGCAGGTACTTTGACTGGGCGAAAGACGATGAATCTGAAGCCGTTGCTCATGCACTCGCCCTGATCGGCAAACTGTATCGCGTAGAAAAACGTATCCGTGATACCTGCACTGCCGGAGACGAGAAAAAACGCATTCGTCAGGAAGAGTCATTACCTCTTGTGAATGAATTTTTTGACTGGTGCCATAAAGAGCGACAGAGGCCGGAACTGACCAAAACGAATCCACTTAGCAAAGCGCTAGCGTATGCCGAAAACCATCAAAAGTCACTGAGAGTGTTTCTGGATGACCCGGATGTTCAGATGGATACCAACCATCTTGAGCGATTACTCCGATGCATCCCGATGGGAAGAAAAAACTACCTGTTTAGCTGGACAGAGACGGGGGCAGAGCATATTGCCATCATCCAGAGCCTGCTGGTCAGCTGTCGACTGCAAGATATTGACCCCTACAAGTACCTGGTTGACGTCCTCCAGAGAGTCAGCCTCCACCCTGCACGACAAATCAATGAGCTGATTCCCCGGAATTGGAAAGAGCGTTTTGGGAAAAATCCGTTAAAAGCGCCTCTGGACAAGTAGGGGGAGTCTGTACCCTGTTTGAACGGTTACAGAGTGGTAACGTATTCACCTTGTTCAGTTCTTATTTCATAACCAACTTCAGGTGCCTGTTTGCCTTTTTGCTAGCAAAGATTCAGTACTCCATGTAAAGCTGGATCAGCAAACTTGTAAACATCTTTCCAATCTTCGAGCCGGTTGAGCAAACCTTGTTCTCGCCTTAAAGCATTAATCTGCATAATGTCCTGGCGGCTTACATGCATAAATGAAGCAGGAGATGATACAAGACGACAGTTGTTACTTATAACGCGTACAAACCAATAAACTATAAATCAGGCATTTACCTATAGACATTACTTCATGATTCGTTATTATCAGATTACACCGATACTCCTCAGTGTATGTACGGAATCCTCCTTTTGGAGTTCTACTTATAACCGATTAACAAGAAAAAATCTTCGATCTTATAAAAAGCATTCCATGCTTATTCAGCCAAGGAATTAAAGGTTTTCGGATGGACACTTTTTAGCTTACAGCACGTTATGGCTCTATTGCTTAGTTAAATGGCATTTAAGTTTTAACATTAAATGATAAGCATATAGGTAGATGTTGGCATTTTTCCTTATGTTGTTTTTTTGTAATAAAAAACAAGTAGGAATTTATAATCAGGAATAGCAATGAATAACGAAGTAATTAAAACATTCAGTTCAAAAAAAACACGTTTCTTTATGCTGGCAGGTGGTGTTGGTGGCCTATTAAGTGGAATGCTAGCAGGACTATTCAACTTCAATGAAAGTACATTTTCCAGCTGGGTTTATTCTGGTGCTTTGGATGCAGCACTAATTGGAGCATTGATTGTTTGTGCGCAAAGTTACTATCAGTCCAAAAACTTTTTTCGTGCCACAAAAATCAAACAATCCCTAATACTTGGTGCATTTTTGGGAGGGCTAGGTGGTTTAGCTGCCTTGTTCTCAATTAATATTTTGGGAAGTGGTGATTTTGGCCGTATTATTGGCTGGGCTATTAGCGGTGCGGCTGCAGGTTTCGTAGTTTCCAAGCAGATTCCTAATCTTGATAAAAAGCATTCTATTATTGCAGGAGCCTTGGGTGCAACCTTAGGCTGCATTATTATGTACATAAACTTGGGATACACAACAGGTGTTGTTATCACAGGAGCTGCGATCGGTTTGGTCGTTGCCTCAGCTGAAGAATTGATGAGAAAAAGCTGGATAGAAATCACAGAATATTCTGACGTTTTTAAGGAGACTGGTATTAACTTATCCAAAGTAAATAACAAATATACTCTAACAATGGGAAATGATCCTATTAGTATTGGATATTCTCCGGATATGGATATTCTATTGAAGAAAAGCGGTATGGCTCTGGAAAAAGAAGTAGCCACGTTAACAGTTGAATCAGATAGATTTTTCATGCTTGATATCAAGCTAGGAACAAAGTCAGAGCTATTCCCAAATACTCCGGTGAAAGTTCAAAACTGTGAACTCAAGATTTGCAGCTCAGCGTGATTAGTTCAGTAAGAGTAGTTCGAGCCCAATCTGCACTACTCTTACTTGCCGTTGACGACGACTTCTAAACTTTCTTCAACAAGGCTTTAACAAAGGCGGAGTAACTGGCCTGACACGAAACGCCTTTGCTACCTGCTCGTGAGTCAGAAGAGACGCTGGTTTTCATCAATAGCCAGAAGAATTCCTGCTCGACGTTTCTTATGCTGTGCAACTTTGGATTTCTCTTGTTTGATCAGGACTTCAAGCATTTTTCACTCATCGTCAGTCAACTAGTTGCGCTAGTCAAAATGCCCACCTCTAATTCTCTGAGCTGCCCACTCTGCTGTTTTTCGTGACCCGCCATGCTGCTCTGTGAGCCCTGGCACTGTCGAACGTCTTGCCAACAACCTTCGGGCTTGAATGGTTGTGTGACTCAATCAACACCGTGGGTCATTTCAGCGGTAGAGGTGGGCAATCCTGAACAGCAGGGTGGGTCATATATTAACCAGCGCCGCCAATCAACCGGGCATGATATTTAATTCGAATCGTAACTCCGTCGTTTGTTTCGATTTTGCAAAAATGTCATTTTGAGCGAGATGGAGTACTACCCATGAACCAACTGAACGACAAACAATCGTCCTCCAGGTTTTTTGCTACACAGTAGTTGCAGGTTGTCTCGAAGCTCTATATGACCGCCCAGCGGAATAAGACGCTTATTAGCTGCGTCAGTCAGCTCAGGTATATTTTCATTAACTAGCAACCATTTATCATTGTGATATATAAAATAACCCACTCTTTTCTTATGCTCATCAGCCAAACGCTCATTTGGAACAAGCTGCCGATTTACATGGTAGGGAAACAATGACTGATCCCGGTAAACCATTAACCGATGATTATCTGGCTTGAAGCTCTTTCCGTCTCTGGATGAATAGAGGTTTAATACAGGTAACTGCCCCTTATACTTGGTCGAACAAAACGGGCAAGCAGGGCTGGTTGTATTGTCGAAAATATACCAGCTTTGGCTACAGCACCCGTTTTCACATGGCTGGATCAAATCCAATGTTTTGATCAGTGCTGCTTCCCACTCATCAGCAGTTGGTCTGGAATTTGGGTTGTGCAAACCGTCAATAAATGATCGTTCAAATAGTTTGCTCAGGTAAGGCCCTGTAATGGTATATGGTAGTTTGCCAATATCTTTCCAGGGAAGCTCACTATCCCTGACATCATCTAGCTTGATACGATTTCCCGGATTATCTGGGTGTTCGATAAATAGGGCTTTTTCTCCCATGGCCAGAGTTTCATCTTCATGGGGGTCAAGAGCATGCACTTTGTCACCGCGCAGAGGATGGCGAAGCAAAAGATATTGGTATATCAACACTGCAAGAGCGTGTCGGTCTGTTTGAATGCTGGGCAACGCCCGCAGGGGGTCATCTTTATCAAGGTGTGCGGTAGCTACACATTCTGGTGCAATAAAGTCAGGAGTACCAACCACATCTGGCGGATACTTCCCCGGTACAACAAGTCCATCAACATCAATAACGCAAGTCTGAGCTAACGTCGGAGCCACCAGTACATTTTTATAACTCAGATCCGAGTGAGCCAGTCCAGCAGCATGCATTCGCCTGACAGTGCGAGAAATCTTCAAACAAATTTGTAAATAATTTAACCAGTTGCCACGTTCCCGAGGATCTAAAAACTTTGTCTGATTATTTGACGATGCATACCATTTACCCTGCTTTTCCTTTCCTCTGATACCCAGCATATCGTCATTAACACTGCCAAATTCAAAGAAAAAGTGTTTGGGGTAGACTGGCATCACCAGCCCAAGCTTTCCTTCATGCTCTACTATCTTTTCAGGCCAGCAGAACATGTCTTTCCAGTAATCACCTCCCTGTGCGTTGAATATTCGCTCACGGTAAACGCCTGTAATCATTTCGAGTCGATCACGTGCAGCAGCACCCTGAGGATCACGGTAAAATGCAACAACCTTGGTTTTACATGGCGTAAAATAGACATCTTTCATGGCTCCGGAGCCAATTAACTCATCTACATACTCAATATAATTACCATCAGATAGGGCGATGCGCACAATGTCACTCATACGACTCATCTCCTCTAATAAGGGCGATTGAGCGATCATCGTGATTACCAGGCACCCAAAAATTAAGCCATTCAAGCACAGATTGTTTTGCTGTTTCAGTATCTCCCTTTAAATTTGGTTCAATTTCACCCCAAAGATGACGCCAGGGCTCATCTTGGCTCAACATCAACTCTGTTTCGAATTTTGCATCGGTGATTCCATCAGTCATAGCCATCAATGATGTAAACTTGGGTATCAGGCATGCCTTGATACGCTGATGCACATTTTTTGAATGAACAACAGAGCTATCAAGAAAGCGTGTCTGCCCTGCAAATTCACCACTGTCAGGGTTACATAGTAGCTTTACTCCATCCTCATGGGAGTAAGCAGCAATAGCACCATCACCAATAGAGAATGAAACGACAAGATGCCCCTTTTCAGTTGGTTTATAAATCAACAAAAGGAGGGTTGTTGAGAAATCCTTAGCATTTAACTCATGACGTCGGGCTTCTTCCTCAATGCTTTTAGCCGCTTTACTTGCAGCCCTGATCAAGGTTTCAGCAGAAGCTTCCTTAGCATCTTTACCTAAATTCCGAAGGTCCTCCTGCCCCAGCAAGGTCATTTCCAGCCTTTTTCCAACTTCGCCATTTAACGCTTCAGTCAGGTGATGAATCGCTACGTTAACAGCGAGTTTTGAACCTTGTCTCGAATATTCACAACTGCCAGCTCCATCTGCCACAGCAAGTATGTACCAACCACTTTCCTCAAGATATTTTATGCCAGCCTCATCATCGCGATGTGTTCCTTTATGTGCATGACTACGACCACGTTGACTTGCAGCCAACATGCGAATATTACCAATGTCTTTACTACAGCTATCAAAATCTGGTTTATGGAATTTTGCCTCTTCATCTGAGGGTATCTCCTTCCAAAGCGAGCGAGGGTCAGGATTAACAGTGAGCCGCGCAATTACAAAAACCTCTTCCCGTACATCACTGGGGCTTTCCGGCACTATGCAACCTTCTAATCTGATCTCGAAGTCACCGTCCTGTTTTGGAGAGCCAGTGAGCAGGCCAGCTTTTCTGTCAAATGACAGACCAAGCTCCTCAGGTATAAAAAACTTTTCTACATGTAGCCTGTCAATCGCTATAGGCTGACTATATTCCCGACCACACATGCCGTTTGGCATATTGGTGCGCAGGGTTCTTTTGTCTATTGATTGAGTCAATTCGTCCTCCTCCTTGTCACAAGCAGAGTTTTTTACATCAGTTGGTGAATTTTCGCTTGCCTGCCCATTATTCAAAGGAGGGTTTATCACTGATGGTTTCGGAGGTTCTGTACTTTCCTCTTCATCAATGCTTTTTTTTGCCGAAGGTGCCTCATGCTTAGGTAATGCATGGCTCTCTTCTGGCTCAGCCTGTTCAACTACTGGTTGCTCTGACGACTTAGCTCCAGAGTCACTCTCATCAAATTCAGTTCTTGTCTGGGGCTTTTCTGTCGAAGTATCAAGGGGAAAAACTTCCTGTATCTCTCCAGTTTTTTCCTCAAGCGACTGTTTTAACTTCTTGCTCTGGGAGTGGTGGGATATGTTAGCTTCCGAAGCTGCTGGTTCACCAGAGGCAGGTATTGTTTTCGCTGATGGCTCCTGAAGTCCCTCCTTTAAGTGGTTATCAGCTGGTGTTTGACTCTCAGCGCATTCACTTACGGTTCCCTCTGGTGTTTTAATGGTCACAGCTTCACTGCTCAGAGCTTCAGGCGACAAGTTGAGCCCCTCGGCATGTTTCAAGACAATACACTTAACGGCTGAGAAGACCAGTTGGAATGTCTCATCCTTTGACAGCTGAACTTCCAGCACCTCATTTGGTTGATACCCAAGAGTGGTTACAAGTTTTTGGATTTCATCGGATGATACTGTCTGCAGTTGCTGCATCAACCTCTACCTCGTGCTACATCAAAACCACCACTACCTTCGCCAGAAAACTCTATTTCATTTTTACACCAAGGGCAGGTGTGAACACCTGGTTCATTTATACAAAGCAATTTTCCACAAGAGCACATAGCAAAAGCAGTAGCATTGCCGCAATGAGGGCAGGGAGGAACCCCCACAAGTTGTTCGGTATTTACCTGAGAGTCACTTTCACTTGATACAGACCAGGCAAAAAAACTTTCTTCAATGGGAAAGGCTCCTTCGAGTTCGAATTCCTTTCCACTGAAGCCAGCATCCTCACTGCGGTTATATTTAATCAGATAAGGCCGTTCGCTCTTCTGGCAACGCCCACGCAGAACCACAACAGATTCATCTATCGTACGCTCTTTATGTTCAGGAAAATCTTTCACCAACGTGAGGTTTGAAGGCTTCTTGGCCAATGATAATCCATCATTATTAGACTCTACAGCGTGGCTAGTGGCTGTAACAGACGCACTAATCCAATCAATGAATTGCTTAAAGGTTTTACCGTCATTCCCTTCATAACAGAGCACGTCATCAGTGAGTTTTGAAAGTACAGATGTACCAGCTTGATTACCAAGGGTAATAGCTACTAACTGTACTCTGTGAGCAAATTGATTTTTCCACCGTTCAATCGCTGAATCAGTATTGTCAGTGGGATGACCATCAGTCATTAAAAATACTACTGGTTTCCAGTCTCCGCGACGGTCAGGGGTTGTTTTAACCACGTCTCTCTCAATGCTGTTCATCAAACAGTTAAGAGCATCCCCTAAAGCGGTGCCACTGCCCATTGGTAATCGGGGAGGATAAAAGCTAACTACATCAATCAGGGGAGCGATAACGTCTGCTTTTCCGGCAAAAGCGATCACTGATAAATAAACGGTTTCCAAGGCATGAGGATCAGTACGTAAAGATCGAACGATCTGTTCCATACCACTCTCTAACTGGAGCAAAGGAGTACCAGCCATTGACTCGGATACATCCAGAACGAAATAGACAGGTAATCGGCGCATATTTTCTTCCTTTATTTACAATACCAACTGAATTTCTTCCGGTGGTGGTGGCAGTGTTCCATTACTTGTATTCATGGATACTCCCGCTGATTGGCTGCCCGCTGCAATAGAGTCGGATACCCATTTAAAGAATACGCTGAAAGCTGATGAGTCCATGGTATCGAGAGTTACAACGGTGCTGGTCAACTTCTGTAAAAACTCCGATTTGGCTTTAGGTCCAGCAGCACAGCCTACTATCGTAGCGAAATTAGCTTGTTTCACTTTATTCGACATTTGCTCAAAAAGCTGCAAGTCACTGGGCTTGCCATCAGTCAGTACAAATAGCATGGGTCGAAAATCACCCTTGCTTGCAGAAGTGGATTTTTTCACATCCTCCTCCACCTTTTTGCATAGTATTTCAAGTGCTTCCCCAAGATGTGTCGCTCCACTTCTTGGTAAGACAATTTCAGGGACTTGCACATCTTCCAGTGGCGTCAAGGGGAATAGTTCTTGAATAGTATTGCTGAATGTAATTATTGACAGAGCCACTGATTCAAGTGCGTAAGGATCCTGACGTAGTCCGGCAATCAATGAGCTAAGCCCCACATTGACAGCATGAATAGGTTCCCCCGCCATACTGCCGGAAGAGTCTATAAGTAGGTATACAGGTAATCGTCGAGACATTGTGCTCTCACTTCAAAAGTAAATTTCAACTGGGTCAATCAATAATCTTCACTTCTTCAGGAGGTGGAGGAAGTTCACTTAGGGTGGAGATGTCTTTTTTCGTGAGATCGATCTTCACAGAACTGGTGCTAACAGATGCTGAAACCCACTTAAAGAAGGCGGCTATACCTGCACTGTCAAGGGTATCCAGACTTACAACGCAGTCAGTGATTTTTTTCAACTCTTCAAGATTCGCATGCGGTCCTGCAGCACAGGCAACTATAACTCCAAGCTGGGACCTATTTAGATCGGCCAGCCCTTTTTCAAGATCGTCAGTAGCCATACCATCAGTGAAAAGAAAAACTAATGGCTTCCAGTCACCACGGCTCTCAGGCGTTGTCTTTTTTACTTCAGCTGCCACTCGTTCATTCAACAGGGTTAGTGCTGCCCCCATTGCAGTCCAGCCATTTGCCTCAATGGTTGGAGCCTGAAAGTTTATCAATTCAGTCAGAGAGACGCTCTGCTGAGCATCTGAACCAAACTCAATCACTGACAGTGCTGCTGTTTCCAGAGCGTGGGGGTCTTGTCGAAGACTGGAAATCAAGGTATCAATACCATTTCGAACTGCAGCTATAGGCTCTCCAGTCATTGAAGTCGATACGTCAATGAGTAAATAAACGGGAAGGCGTCTCATAGTGGCTTTACTCCTTAAATAAATTAATTTGAACCGGCATTGGTGCAGAGTAGTGGAAGTCTATCCTTCACTGTGCAATCTGCTCTTGTTCACTAAATGGTTCTATAGGCTTGAAAATATGAGTTTTTGACATTTTACAACGCAGCTCTCCGAGGCCCAAAGCTACCATGGGATTAAGCTCGGCAAGATTGGCAAAGTTTAACTGACTAAACTGTCGACGAGTCATGTTGCAACTATATAAATATTCGTCATTGATATAACCAGTACGGTTATCTTTCCTTTGAGAAAAACCGCTGACGACAACTTGTCTGGTGGTCGGTAATCGGTTGAACCCTATGCCGCACAGAAGAAGACCGATGCTCCCGATATGGTGAGCATACATGCTGCGTTGCTGAGTAACAGTTACTTTTTTTATTCGCAATCGTGAACCTGAAATGCTGGCTTCTCTTGCTGGAAAGTCTTCAATTTCAGGGAGATCTACATCGATATAAAGCTGCTTGCCACAAGAGCTAAAGTTGAAAGAAATCAGAGTTTCCCTTGGCCAGTCTATTTCTTGAACAGCATCTTCAAACACCGCATACATGGTATCTGTGTCTTCTCTTAGCAATTGTTCTCGCTTATTTTGCAGGGCTTGGGTTTCAGCATTATGAGCATTTTCTTCTGCCTGGTAACGAGTCATTTGCCCCCGATAAGCTTGCTCTATCCTGCTTTGCTCTCTTTGATGCTTTTCCTGCAGATTCTTCCAGTCTGCCAGTGCTTGTAAATACTCTTCCTTATTTCTTTCATACTGCTTAGCCTTGCGTGTCCGGAAAAAAGAAATGTTATTGTCAATCCAAGAAACTTCTGGCCTGCTTGGCTCTTTGGGTTGCTCTGGCAAAAGCACTGGATTTTGCTCTTTCTGAGGAATCGGTAGAGTAAATGGCCGATCGATCAGGGTTGGTCTGTATTTAGGTTCAGGAATGGCTAAAACCAGACCTGTCAACTCCTGAGTCAGTGTATTGATCTTATCTCTCTGTTGTGTCAAGAAAGCCTGATATACATCCGGATTTTGTTGTTCTGCTGCCTTAACATAACGTGGAGGCAATCGAACGCCGTTTTCATCAAAGGCTTCCACTACCCCAGTGTCGTTTATGGAGAGATTTATACTAACAGAGGAAGTCTCTGACTGAGAACGCGCCTGTGAGTTGTTGCCTTGAGCTCTATTATCGAGTCTAGTTCGGTATGAAATACCGCTCCCTGGGATACCCACATTCCCGTACACACCTCTTGAGGACACATTGACTGAGGCACCTCTTGGACCAACAGACAGGGAGGCTCCTTCTAGCCCAAGATTGACCCTGACACCAGGTATAAGTGTTATGCTTTTGCGAAAACGAAGACCCATGGATTACTCTCGATAAAAAGTTGCTATGCCCTTAACATACCGGACGTTACTTGAGGGGAAACTTAATAGAGGGAAAAAGCTTGAATAAGATGTCACTAGCGGTCACCAGAGTGGCTGTGCGAAGGTCTGCAGGAGCTTCCTGAACTACATGAATTCAAATATGCATCTATGCTAATAAACTGCTTGCTTCTAACAGTAATGCTTGCTGTGAGGCAAAAAAATGTTGTCACAAGTGCTGCCCACCAAATTCACGTCTATTTCTTGCAGCCCTTCATGAGAACCACTTCGCACTTCAAAGAGTCGGGAAAAGGATCAGCCTTTGGCTGACCCTTTTAACAGCTTTACTTACTGCCTCTGACCCAGCGGAATCCCCAGCCAAAAGCCTCATCCATGCAGCTATGACCTTTGAAGTATTGGTTAATACGCTCAACCTTAAGCACACCGCTGACATTAACCAGCCGTGCAATAGCGCACATTCCCTGGTTATTGCCTTCAGTCAGTTTAGTCTCTACCGGTGGTTGATTGGGCATATGCAGGGTAACGACACCATCGGTTTCTGCCCAATTGGGTACTCCTTCATAAATAAAGGTAAAAATTAATACCTCGTCTATTTCAGCCCACTTGCTGCCATTGATATGAAGCCATTCACCATCTGAAACAGCCCCAGTGCGGTCGTCGCCCTGAAGTTCAACAAATGGCTCATAGGTGTAGCTACCAAAGCCTTCACCTAAAGCCTGGATAACATGCTTGTTGCCATTTTTGAGTTTGACAAAAGCACCAAGATCAAGATCAATAGCATTGCTCTTAAAGAAACTAAAGAGTCCACCCCCTGTGCTTTTCTGATTCCAGTTCAGGTTAACTTTCATCATTCCGTAAGAGCTGTCACGCTTTTCCAGGCTGATTGTCGGGTTCGACTTTGTCAGGGTAATCTTGCTCAGACTGATGGACTTTGCACTTGAGGAAGACGGTGACGGGGTTGAATGGCTGTTGTCACTGGCAATATCAACACCAAAGTGTTCAGCTAAAGGTGCCAAACCACCATTGAATCCTTGAGAGACAAACCTGAACTTCCACTCATTATTTCGGCGGTATAATTCACCGAGAATCAGTGCTGATTCAGTCCGACCAGCCATTGGTACTTCAGCTTGTACCAATATATTGACACCCTGTGCAACACTGATACTAACAGTACCCAAATTCGAGATAGTGCCAGTATCAACTGTTGCTGAGAAAGCCAGGCGCTGTACATCATTTTTCATGCGGACTAAGTCAACATTAAAAACTGTATCCAGTCCCTGACTAACCAGCTTTACAGTACTGTCATCATTGATCTTCTGGCCGTAAAAAACGAAATCTGAGTCTTTTTTTGTTTTACCCCCGGCGTACAGTCGAAAAGCTGAGACATCCGCTGCCTTGCCTGTCTTGACTGATACCGATATTTCAGCGGTAGGAAGCGGCGCATTGGCCCCTGGTGTCAGCTGGATAGTCATACGACACTACCCCGTTAAGCGCATTCACGAGCGAACGTAGTAAGCGTCTGCTCAAGCTTTGCATCACGGGTTGGCTGACCAATGGAGTTAAATTTCCACTGACCGTTATGCTTATACATTTTACCCATGATCATAGACACAGAGCCACCGAAAGCTGCATCGTTTGCAATATCAAATCGTGCGAACTCTTGGCTTACATATTCTGGTGAGCCTTCATAAATTCGGATTCGGGCAAAAGGAATATCCTTAAAATCATGCCCACGGAAGCTATTCAAAACAAAGGCCAGCTGACTCGCCCGAGGCGACAGCCTGTTCAGATCAATTTGGATAACTTCGTTATCCAAGCCATCATCCCCATCCATATCACCGGTCAAATCATCGCCAGAGTGTACAATACTTCCGCATTTTGACTTAAGTTGTCCAAAATACACAACATCAAGAAGCTGACCATTGTCGGCAAATATACCAACAGAAGCGTCGAGGTCAACAGCTTCCATTTTTTTGCGTCCAAAAAAACCTCTCTTCTCGATAGCTCCCCAGTTAACCCCAATACACATTTTTTGCAATGAAGAACCATTATCTTTCTCAAGAGAGATGCGTTGTCCTTTTTGCAAGCTGATAGCCATTTCTTGCTCCTTTTAATAAAAATTAATTTTTGTACGTGTAATTTACGATGGTTATAGATGGATTCCGGGGAGATACCTAAACAACACCGTTATGGAAGCCATCATTGCCTTCATCACGAGCGAACTCATCATCGCTGCGGCAAAATGAGTTACTGAGTCATTTCCTGATCATCGTTGGCATTCAGATCAAACTCCTGACTAATCTGCCAGTTCGATATGTTGAGTGACATTAAGTACAAACAACTGATCCTGACTCTGACTCTCAGCGACTGATGGTGACCAGAAAAAACAAAAGCGGCAGGTCAACGAATTTGCACTGTTACGCCATCAGATCAACGGAACTGACTTATACATCCGTAACATTTTGGGTTAGCGAGAGAACATTCAGCTTCACAGTGGACAGTTTTACGCCTAAATACTCGCTATTTGTAGACGGGAAAACCGCACTGGGGGGCTGAGAACAGCTCCCAGAATCCATCAAGAACCTTTTTCTTTTAAGTGTGAACTGGGCATATATGCTATATGCCCAGATACACCCATCACCGCAGGCAGGCTACCCACGAAAATATAGTATTAACCAATGTTAACGCCATAGTTCAGAGCCATGGCTTTCAGGCCACCTTCATAACCCTGACCAACAGCACGGAACTTCCACTCACCACCGTGGCGGTATAGTTCACCGAAGATCATCGCAGTTTCAATACTGTAATCTTCAGACAGGTCGTAGCGACAAACTTCCTGGTTGTCAGCTTCATTGACAATCCGAATGAAAGCGTTGGCTACTTGGCCAAAATTGAGACCATTTGCCTCAGCGTCATGAATGGTTACAGTCACTGCAATTTTATCAATTTCGGTGGGTACCATAGATAAATCTACTTTTATAGACTCGTCATCACCTTCACCTCCACCGGTTAAGTTATCACCAGTGTGCTCTACAGAGCCACACTGAGATTTCAGCTGGTTGTAAAAAATGAAGTCATGGTCACCACGCACTTTCCCATCTGATTTAATCAGAAATACGCTGGCATCCAGATCAAACTCTACACCATCGGTTGCACGCTCATCCCAACCAAGACCGATCAAAACATTTTTAATCCCCGGAGCTGCTTTATCCAGAGACAGGTTGCCACCTTTTGAAAGAGATACAGCCATGAAAATTAATCCTTAACTAACAAATGATACAGGTTTACAACTTAAGCACTCAGGCCGTAAGTGTTTAAAAATGCTACAAGGCCGCCAGCAAAGCCGTCACCCTTGGCAGCAAAGCGCCATGCGCCATCTTTTTTGTACAATTCACCAAAAATAAGTGACGTTTCAGCGCTATAATCTTCTGTCAGGTCGTAACGAGCGATATCTTCGCCAGTATCCTTGTTTGCCACCCGGACAAAAGCATTATCAATCATGCCAAAATTCTGGTTGCGAGCTTCGGCATCATGAATAGTAACAGCGACAAGAAGCTTGCTTACAAAATCAGGAATTTTAGGGAGTTCTACAGTTAGCACTTCATCATCTCCCTCACCCTCGCCTGTTCTGTTATCCCCCAGATGTTTGACTGAGCCGCATTCACTATTTGCATTGTTATAGAACACAAAGCCACCTTCGCCGATCGCTTTATCATTCTGATCAAGCATAAGAATGGATGCATCCAGATCAAAATCAGTGCCGTCTGTTTTACGAAGATCCCAGCCCAGCCCAAGATGAATATTGGAGAGGTCTGGAGCCTCTTTTTTCAGGTTGACCCTTCCACCTTTCTGTAGGTTAATAGCCATACTAATCTCTACCGTATTTACTGACTCTGCCATTTGTGACTACGTAGCCTTCATGAGCCATGGAAAGCATCTCGCGATCCCAGGGAAGGTTGCCGTACGCCAAAATGGTATTGAAACAAAACGCACCCTTTGCAAGCTGTGCGTTAACTTCATCCACCTTTTTACCACCAGAACATTCAATTTCAGTGAGGTCAAATAACTCAGGGGTGGAAGGTAGCCGAGTGCCAATTACAAGTTCGCATGGCAAACTCAAAGCCTCTGCCAGCCCCTTAACGTAGGGCTGAGGTGAAGCTGTCACAATCCAGATTGTGTGCCCTTGCTCATGGTGGTACTTCATCTTTTCCCACACCTCTGAATTGAGGGTAAATCTTATACCAAAAGCCCGGCCAAAATGATATTGATCAGTGTCACTTAATGCATATAAGCACTCGTTGTATACTCTGTTTTTAATATTCTGCCTTAGTTGTTTCCATCCAGAGAAGTCCACCAGAGCAGGTATTGCGATAGGCCACAAGAAGCGTCTGCCTGACGCTGCATGTAATAACTTTTTTACTGAGTTTTCCTTGATTATCGTTTCATCGAAATCAAAAAGTACCAATGTGTTACTCATTTAGGCGAGGCCAAACTCCGACGGTTCCAGATCCAGTTCGCGAGCCACCCGAGAAGCAATACGTTTTTCGTCTGGATCAAAATTACCATCAGCTGCACCAATAGCGATGACCATTCTCATCACAAGCTTCGCCTGGTCGTCTTTCCCTTTAATTTTGCCAAGAGCGTCAAAAGCTTTAGCCTCACCTATATCTGCATCCAGCTCGATGGTTTCAATGTAGTCTTTCCAGATTTTCACCACTTCAGATGTTTCATAAATAGACAGGGCGTCATTACTCTGAATAAAACGCATCATTTTTGACTTTTCATTGGCGTCAATATTGCCGTCAGCCATGATTACCAGTGCGCTGCCACCGAGCGCTGCATGCAGAAACTCTTTGGATTTATACTTTATTGCTTCATTTTTCAGGTCTAACAGTTTTGATTTTGCCTGATCAAATAAACTCTTAAGCATAATTTATCTCCGCTCAAATATAAATTGAGGGGCTTAGCCCCCCAAAGATAATTACAGTGCCCAACTAATGTAACCGACCCACACAGCAAAGAGAGAGGCCAAACCTGCGGCTGTAAAACCGTTGATCTTTTTAGGAAAATACAACAACGCAAGAACAGCTGAGGTTATACCAACCAGAACGATCCGAAGCATAGCCACATCTTGTCCTTGAGGCATTGGTACATCTCCCATTGTCAGTCCATACACCAGCAGAGGGAGACCTAATGCAACAGTAATGTCAAATGTGTTGCTGCCAAAAGCATTAGCAACAGCATCATCATAATCCCCTTTAATTGCATCTTTTACACTAAGGAAAGTATCTGGTACAGAGGTAGCACCAGCCGCAAAGATAAGCGCAGACATGTAAACAGGAATACCAAGCCCATCAGCAATACCGACAACTGCGATACTCAGGAAGTGACAGGCGATACCAATGACTACAGTTGCCAGAAGCAAATTGACACAGGCAGACCCTTTGGTAAGAGGTTTGTCATTAAAGAAGACTTTATTGAAATCAAATTTAACCAATGCTTCTATAGCTGAGCCACTCTCCAGTGACTCATATTCATAGTCATCTTCACCGTCTTGACCACAGCTCTTAAGCATGTGTATCAGGTATCCCAAATAAACAATAATCAGGACAGCCCCCATCCACCACTGGAAAACATCAAAAGACATTAACAACGCGATAAGAACAAATTCACTGGTGAGTAACCAGAAGCCATCTCGCCTCAGAGCAACCTTACTGACCTCAAATGACTTCACGGGGTTGCCATCGACTCCCCAGATACGAACGGCCAGAATGCATACCAGAGGAATAACAACAGCGTTAAAAACAGCGCTACCTACTGTTACAGAGATACCGGCAGCAAAGCCAGCTTCATCTCTAAGCAAAAATAACAGAGCAAAAGCTGTCATCATCTCTGGTAAAGAAGAGCCTATTGCATTGATCAGCCCCCCTTTAACCCCCTCACTCATGTTGCGCCCAAGATATTCAGCACTTTGTTCAAAGGTGTCACAGGCATATTTAATGACGACTGAAACAATCAGAACTATTAGAAAAGACGACAAAAGCCCCATAAAAAACCCTAATATGTAAAATAGTAATTGTTGGCTGATACCTTATACATAAATTGAATATATCAAACAATAGTATTTCACACGGCTAAGCTTCGAACTGTTCAATGAAGCAGCGAATATGTCAAAAGTTAACCAAAATACAGGTTTAATTCGCTAACGATTGTTAGTGATTCTGCTGAGAGCTGTAAAGGTTGAAAACACTGTGCTTTCTTTGTCATCTCCACCACTACCCGATGAATCCCTCTATAGCCTTTTGTGCCGGGCATACCTCGTCGATGCCGGTTTTACGCACCGGCGCACACTCAAACATATCTTTGACCCAATGTTGCTGGCATCCGACCTGGAGATGATTGGCAGCCAGTATTACCGTTTTTGGGAAACTTGCCTTAAACCCTACTGGTCGTTCCCCAAAAGCATTATGGAAACGACACTGTTCAGGCTCTATGCACCAACGCTCTCTCTATCCAATCGAAAACACATTGCGAAATGGATTGGCAGGAACCCGCTGTCAATCAGGCTGATGCTGGAACAGTTTTTCTACGTTCAGAGTCTTGATCTCTATTATCTGAAATACTGCCCAGAGTGTATTACTGACGATATTAGCCAGTATGGTGTCGCCTATTGGCACCGGAGCCATTGCTGCAAATTTGCTTTTGCCTGTCATCGGCATATGTGTAAGTTGGCGCCTGTCGGGATTATTCCGAATGGGGAGGAGTGCTTTCTGCTGCCTTCCTATTCAGACGCAACCACTGGCAAGCCTGGCAGGCTGCTTGTTGAGAAAGAAATTCATGACCAGCTCAGTGGCCCGGTAAATTCACTTACCTCTCCTGAAGAGCTTCAGAACCATTTGGGAATAAGCAGCATCAGTGCAGCCGGATTGCTTCAGAAGAAGATTGAACAGCGCTTTACCGATGCCGGTTTGGAGCAGTTAGGCATTCGTTATCGGTTTGCAGACGGCGTTAAAAAACCTTGGGTTTGGAACACAGTAGAAGCCGTTGAAAGAACCCATATCCCTGAAGTTTTAGCAGCCCTTTTCAACTGACAGTATTTTCCCAGGCCGCAAATATATCTTCAGAACGATTGTTTCCAGTCAGTTTTTTGTAAGCAAAAGCACCTTATTATTAGCACGATTTTCATTTTCCACACTCCAGAGGCAATCACGGGGTTACTGTTACGCCTCTAAAGTAAAAACGACAACGGGAATGTCCTATGACAAGCTTTTTAATTTCGCTCGCTGTATTGATTGGGGGCTACTTCATTTACGGCAAACTGGTAGAGCGGTGGTTTGGCATCGAGCCTGATCGTAAGACTCCTGCTGTTGAATTTGAGGATGGCGTAGATTTTGTTCCCCTCCCTTGGTACAAAATTTTTCTGATTCAGTTCCTCAATATTGCCGGTCTCGGGCCAATCTTTGGTGCGGTTATGGGAGCCCTGTATGGTCCTGCCGCTTTTCTCTGGATCGTACTTGGCTGCATCTTTGCGGGAGCAGTGCACGACTATTTCTCAGGTATGCTCTCTATTCGCCACCAAGGGAAGTCTGTTCCTGAAATCGTTGGTCACTACCTCGGTGAGCCAGCGCGCAAGTTTATGCGTGCTTTCTCTGTGGTACTGCTTGTACTGGTCGGTGTCGTATTTATGATGGGGCCTGCTGGTCTGCTGGCAAACCTTGGTGGCGAGGGTATTCTGGCAAGCACTAATTTCTGGCTTGGCATCATTCTTTGCTATTACTTTGTGGCAACCGTTTTGCCTGTGGATAAAGTCATCGCCAAAATTTACCCTGTTTTCGGTGCTGCACTGCTCATCATGGCATTTGGTGTGGGCGGCATGACCGTTATCAATGGTTTGCCAGTTCCTGAAATCGGCGCAGACCTGATCCACCCCAGAGGGCTGCCAATTTTCCCCATGCTGTTCACCACCATTGCCTGTGGCGCAATCAGTGGCTTCCACGCCACACAATCTCCCCTGATGGCTCGCTGCACTCAAAATGAAACCCAGGGACGTCCGATTTTTTACGGTGCAATGATTGCTGAAGGTATTGTGGCTCTGATCTGGGCTGCTGCTGCCATGTCCTTCTTCCCAAATGGGCTGGAAGGCTTGAACGCTGTTCTGTCTCAGGGTGGTGCCGGTCTGGTTGTGAAGGAAGTCTCTGTCGGACTGATGGGCAGTGTTGGTGGCCTGCTGGCCGTTCTGGGAGTCATTGCCTGCCCGATCACTTCCGGTGATACCGCATTCCGCAGTGTGCGCCTGATCATTGCTGATGCGATTGGCATTGAGCAAACCAGCAAAGCCAATCGTCTCAAGCTGGCGTTGCCTGTATTTGCGGTTGGTTTCGTTTTGACCTTTGTTGACTTTAATATCATCTGGCGTTATTTCGCGTTTTCCAACCAGACTCTGGCTACCATTGTTCTGTGGGCAGCTGCCGCCTATATGGTCACCCGAGACAAGAGCCACTGGTTTGTATCACTGCCAGCTATGTTTATGACGGCTGTGTGCACCACTTACATTCTTATGGCTCCTGAAGGGCTGTCTCTGTCCGCCGCTATCTCCTACCCAATCGGTGTTACGGCTGCCGTTGTAGCCATGATCGCCTTCCTGGCGAAAAATAAAACAACGGCTGTTGCAGATTCTGCAGCCTGACTTTCAGTCATTCTGGAAACAAAGGCTTTAGCGAATCTCACAGAATTTTCCACCCATAACGGCGCTGCGAATGCTTTGCCGTTATGGATGGAAATGGATAGGAAAGGAACGACAGAGACCTGTAAGCATTGATCACCCCTCGTTCGTTTCAATTCACTCGCCCGCAAGAGCGAGAACTGGTGCAACATAATCACTTTGCCTTGGGGATAGGTCGTTTCAACTCACCCACCTATACGGTGGGAACCGCCCACCTGGTCGCAGCATTTCATACATCCGCATGTTTCAACTCACCCGCCCGTACGAGCGGGAACTCTTAAGCAAACTTGAGACAATTTTGAACTGCTTGTTTCAACTCACCCACCCGTACGAGCGGGAACGCATGAGCCCCAGCTCCCGCAAAATGATCATGTTGTTTCAACTCACCCACCCGTACGAGCGGGAACTTGTTTTTCAACATCTTTATTATATTGATACCCTGTTTCAACTCACCCACCCGCACGATTGGGAACGAAGGAAACTGAATTTCCTTTTGTTTGGTGTCCTTGTTTCAACTCACCCACCCGCACGATTGGGAACGGCGGTCCATCAGATGTATGTCGAGGACAATGCCGTTTCAACTCACCCACCCGCACGATTGGGAACACACGGTAGACGTGGAGCAGGACGATAAAGGCCGGTTTCAACTCACCCACCCGCACGATTGGGAACTGCTACTCATCTAGTCCTTATGAATAGAGGGCTACAGACCAACTTTGCGCTAACCCTCTCTACTTCCTCTTTAAACTGATATGCAAATATTTTGCTTTAAACTAACCAACTGATTTCAATGGCAAATAATATTCGCTAACACCCCGATCTTTTGATGTCTACTAGAGGTTAGCGGATCAAGCCTCTTCATAACGAATAATCAACTCAACCCCTTCAGGAACAGCAGATTGATCAACGGTTACCTGATAGTCATTAAACTGTCTGGGAAAAGTATCCTGTGCTACTGGCTTAACCTGAATAGTATTGAACAATTTTTTTGCGGGTGCATTGCCAAGCGGACTACTGTGCTTAAAAACATATAGCCCACAAACCGACATTTCCCCTCTGGTTGCCGACCGGTCATGTTCAAAAAGGTTTTCCAGCGCAGTAAAAAACAACTCCAGATCGCTCTCATCAAAACCGGATTTTTCGGCATTACTAGCCACCACATAGCCATGACAACGGTAAAGGGCGTAAGGGATAGTGTGCTTCCGTCCCATGGTTTGACCTTTTTCCATATCTTTTTCATTGGTCACTGCCATGCGCGTAATGGTGTGCTCAATGTCAGTTATAGGATCTATGGATCGGGAAAATTTCATCTGTACCGGGCCATAAACCTCACCACAATTGACTTCAGTCGTCATTACCTGTCCGAACGTTCGGATATCATAGAAGTTCTGGCACATCCACTGTGTAAGCCGCTTGGCCTCATCCACATTTTTTGGAAGTTTTTTCTTTTCCGGTTTTATATCAAAAGCTTTATAGGCCAGCTCATTTAACTGGTTCAATACCTCCTTTTGCTTGACGTAAATCGAATACGGTGGTTCATCCCCCTTCAACAAAGTGACATAATCCCTGACTTTGCGTTTGAGACAAACATCAGTGACCAGCCCGTGACCGGTTTCCGGATCGATTCTGGGAGCGTTCCCTACGTCAGGATCTCCATTAGGATTACCATCCGTAACATCAAACAAAAAAACAAACTCATACCGATTACTCAAACTCATGGTCATCCTCATCATCTATTTCTGGTTCTTTATTTGAGCTGTAGAATGCCTGTCTCTGATGGTAGTAACCCACGGCAAACAGGCATTGTTGTTCGGACGACAGGTGACTGGGGATATTGCCGATTTTTTGCATCAAATCTCCAATCATCTGCCTGAAATTGACAACTCTCCCCGGATTCTGGAGTTTACGCAGGTGATGTATGTGCAGCTTAAACAGAGTATTAAAAACGGATTGAGGTCGAATGCTTGCACCACCGAAATAACGGCTGCTGATGGTAGTCGACAAATTGCTTCTATGCGCCTCTTCCTGGAGTCGTTCAAAGACTGAAAACAGTCGCCCTAGCACATAACCTGTCTGGTTATTTTCTTCGTCCAGTGCGGTGGTGAGTTGCATATTATTTTTACCTTCATGACGATACTTGCGGTTAATAAAGGCTTTTAACAGGCTTGCTCTGGTGTAACTGACCTTGCCCTCATCAGCCCGGATGCGGTTCAGCACAGCAACCATTAAGGAGTGTGGGAGCCGAGAGCCTTTGAGCATGGACTCCAGAACATTTACAGTCAGCTTGTCTGACAAATATTTAGTTTTGAATTGCAGGCAAGTGCAGCGTAGTAATCGTTCCAGAGAAGATCGACCAAATTTTTCGAGCCCTTTCATTGCCAGATCTTCAAACCAGATAGAAAGGTTATTCAGCAATTCATCAGGCCGAATCCTATGCCATAAACAGACAGAAATTCGGGCATTATTGGGTGCAAGCCCCAGAACATTAAAGCGGTCTTCAGCGCAACAATCCTGAGATTGAAAAGCTATGTCATAAGCTTCATCCACCGCATTGGTTTCAGAGTCGGTTGACTCTACAAAAAAGCTCTTAAATACCGATTGAAGGCTTTTGGCTGTTTCAGACCAGAACAAAAATGTGCGATTTCCTACTTGGATGCTGTGCTCGTTATCAGGCTGCAACAGGTAATTAAGAGCCGTAGTGTATTCAAAGGCAGCATGTTGACTGGTAGGCGCATTGTGCCCCTGTTTTTTTGACCAAGAAGTGAATGCAGGTAGATTAAAAGACACAATATTGGCACCCGAACTCTGAGCACCCGGAAGCTTCTTAATGGCTGGGTGCAACAATACAGGTGTCGTGATATCGCCAGTCACCAGACAGGGCAGAAAAGTACTTTCGGAGTGGTTTTCAAGACTTTGTCTGTAGAGATCAAGAAACGTGCCGCTTTGGCATACCAGGTGGTCGCGACCTTCCAATTTGAACGACAACAGACAATTAGTATCAACGATCTCTTGCCAGTGCTCATTTTTCTGTAAACACAACAGATTTAAGCCTGCCAGAAAGCAATGGACGGCCTGAACTTCATCATCCTCACAAAATGGCTCTAACCTCGTCCTGAACGCACTGAACTGCTTATGTGTTTTTTCCGGATTCTCCTTGAAATCGAGACCCAACACATACTCGGCAACATCCCACAACAGGTTTGCTGAAATACCACTCGTTTTTTTGACAGCCTGGGGCACCTGAAATGTCTGACTAATTTTCCGCTTACCCACTGTTTGTCTTGTATCCTCAATACTGACAAACTCACCGGCATCATTAATGACTATGAGAAAAGGAACAGGCTTTTCCTCAAAGCCGAAAGGTGCAAATTCAATACAGCCTGAACGGTAAAACTGGCAGAGTGATTGGAGAATCATCCCTGTACCTCGTCACTCTCTGCCATTGGAATATTGATGACACCACCCTCCATCCGGGCGTTAAAAAATCGTGGTGACGGAGGATTGGCTGAATAGTCAAAATCGTAAAACATCCAGCCCAGATCACGAGTTTCATCAATAGAGCTACTCAATTCATGTCCTGGCTCGATCAATTCAATATCTGCTGCAAACTCCCTACAGCCAAGATAAGGCTGCTTGAAGACCTGCCCCTTTCTGGCCCTACGCAAAAACATCCCGAGATATTTTTCAGCGTTATCGGTAGAGCCAGCTTTTTCTGTCAGGCTAAAGTGTGCATGTATCCGATATGACACATCACGCAAAACTAATGAAGACCGTTGCTGTCGTTCATCCTCAACAAACATTTGCAATCGTCCCTGCCCTCTGCGCATAGCTCTTCGGACATTTTCGGCAGAAACCACCGAACCCACCTCATTCCTTCGAATAGACATCCAGCGTATGGGATTCAGTACCTCAATCCGGTCGATGTGCCAGGCCATTTGTGGTTTCCATAAAATGGCCTGATAAATATTGCGTGCTGCGGATGGGGTGATTACGTCATAGCTGACACGCTCCACCCTCATTTCAGGGCGGGTAAAACAAGCAAACTCACCAGAAACTTCGATACAAAACGTCATTCAACTCATCTCACGACATTTGTCATTTATGAACTCAGCTTGTGCTGAGCGGGTGAGTAAAAAGTAGTTGATAAAATTAACTTTCGGTGAATTTTTAATGAAAATTTTTCGATAATTATCATGTACCAGTGATCTATTATTGTACTTTCGATGCTGGGAACCATTGCGAATTGAAACGGTGATTTTTTGATCTTGTATGCAAGGCTAAATAGCGGCTACCGGGGGAGCATCTTCGACTGGCAGGGAGATAAAACTATCCAGCGTATTCCCCCATAAGCTGCTATGACTATGGAAAATGGATAAATGTGAAGAATAAATATGATTAACAAAAATGGCAGTAATGACGAATATGAAACTGATTTATCCTCAGAGGAGCTGCGCTTACTCAAGGAGGCAATAAAGGAACATGACAATCCTGTCCGTTATGTCATTTACTCGCAGATCATTCCAGACAACCGGAAGTGGATCATGTTTCTGAACATATCCAGCAGCACCTATGCGAGAGAGCTTTCCCACGCGACCCTATTCAAAAAACATGAAGCAGCCAAGGCTGTGGCTGCGGTTTATGAAGACGGTACTGACCATTTACGGATAGCAAAGGTGACAACAAAGGGTGATAAGCTGAGGGTTCTTCTTTACAGCCTTTGAGACACTGTTTGGGAAAAAGCTGACGGGGTCTCTGGATCACTGCGGAGCACCAATTGAACCTGTTGCCCCCGATAACTGGGATGTTTTTTTAATAGCAACACTCCACCCTATGATGATTTTATGAACAAAAAGGGGAAGCAATGCGGCTGAACCCCGAAAGACTGCTTTATCTGACAGCGCTCTCAGATCATCGAAGGAACAAGGCAAGGGCTGAAAGCCTGAAGCGAACCTGTCATGAGGGAAAACAGCTCTGCACCAAATACCTGCTACATTTTAACCAGACATGTTAGAGGTATCACTAATGCCAAAGCCAATTTTCAAAACCTTACACCTGAGCCATACAGCTTTAGATTGCTATTGCTTTGATGAAAGTTCTGGAGCAGTGGGGCGCCCAATTGTTTACCTTACGGTAGATGCAGATACAAAACTTACTATTGGAGCCCACATTTCCCTCAACAAACCTTCATCAGCTGAGGCTATCAAAGCACTTAACAAATCAAGTGCTGGAAAAGGAGATATAACACATGACGCACTCGTCGATTATGGTTGTTGTACTGTGATCACAGATAGTCCAACCATCCAACCCAACTCCTCATCCATCAAGGAAGCTCTTAATAATTCAGCAGGTAACACAGCCTCAGACCCAAGAGTATCTCTTCATTCAAAAGCCATGGTTGAGAAATATTTCAACACTCTGCCACACTCAGGATCGCTACAGATAAGTTGTAGACAAACGGGAAAGAATATTCCAAAAATCAGTCTGGAGGATTTGACTGACATGTTAGTGAGCGCCACAAAAACATATAACGCTTAGAAGGGTTAGTCTCTTCTATTGAAAAAGTGCTTCTGAGTATCCCTATTGAGCTTGAGTCAATATACTTAGCACCTTACGAGGGGGTCTATAGAAACTATATTCCAACACGACACCCCTGATGCCCCATTTTTAAAGGGCTTCAGGGTGTAGAGCGAGACTTGTAAGCGTTTTTATTATATGAATTTTACCAGTAGCTGGCTGTAGTAAGCATTTTTATTATCACTTGGTACGTATGAACCACACCTGTAGGCCTTTAGAATCAACCCCCTTGTAAGCGTTTTTATTATTTCTCTACAGCTCTTTGTTAAGGTGGATTCATAGGGGCGACATTAAGTCAAAAACTCTGTTACACAAGGCCTGCAGCCCATGAATAGCAATGGCCTTCATTTAATGTCTTCCCTATGAATGGCGATTCACAACACGTTATTGCAACATACGTTTAAAGATATCAGGGAACCGCTTAGACCATGACTTCTCATCGTGCAGACCACCAGCAATAACAGCCTCTTCAGCTTTGATACCCAGCGTTTTAAATACCTCTGACATGGCTTTTTGTCCATTCAGCCACTCGGTTGGCCCCCAGCTGCCCACAGTTTCCTGATCACCCATGTCAAAGTAAAACTTGGCATCACTGGAAAAACCGGTGTTAGTCAGGTATTCGCGTAATGCCACACCGCCGTAATTGTCGTTAGTCGCATGAGACAGGGCAAGAGCAGTGCCAAATACATTGGGGCGATAACTCATGGTGTACAAACTCATGTAGCCACCCATGGAAGAACCCATGATGGTACGTTTTTCGGTACTGCCACCAATATTATATTCACTCTCAAACTTGGGAATTAGCGTATCAACCACAAAATCAACCGTCTCATCACCACGCGTGACAATAGAACCTTCTTCTGGATGCTTCCAGTCAAAAGCACTGTATTCGATATAACGACGTTTACGGCCTGACAGACCATTTTTGTCGCCAGTCGGGCTGTCAAAACCAATGACGACATGATCAGCCGCCAGCTCGGTGAGGGTTTCGTCAACTTTCCACTCCATGCCATAGCCAGCGGTTCGCTCGTCAAACAGGTTCTGACCATCCCAGGCGTAGATGACCGGAAAAGATTCGGCACGTTTCGCATCATAGCTCTCAGGAAGCCAGACCCGAACCGTTCTTTCTCCGTCGTTTATAGGGAAAGCGTCAATGGTATGTAGCTTCAGGTTTCCTACCACCGTGGGTCGCCCACCAAAGGAGCCGTCAATATCAGACCATTTGGCAATTTGCATGTCCTCCACACGGTATTGTCCGCTAAACTCTACACTGCGATTGGGTATGTCATAGTTGTCAGCATCAATCTCAACTGATTCCCAACTGCCACGAGTGAACTTGAACTGGTGGATATTGGTATCTTCAGCAAAGTGCAGGTGATAGCTGTAACTACCGTTGCCGTGATCTTCCAGAATGATTTCCTGATCAGCCTCACCGCCTGCATGCCAGCCATTCATAGTGCCTGCCAGATAAATCTGGTCACCGCTGGGGTGGCTTTCAGGCAGAGCCGTTACACACAGGGTTATCGTTCGATCAGCAGGCTTTGACGGGCAGCCCACTACTTTGTCGGTATCGTCATCAGAGTCAGAGTTACAGCCGGTCAGCGCCAATGTGGTTGCCAGCATGACGCAGGTCATAATGTTTTTTTTCATATCCATTACCCTTGGTTCTCATTTTTAAATCTCTCTATTATCTGGGTTTGAATGATCGATTTCGTTTGAGAAAACCCCATAAACCTTTAAAAACCGCCCATGGATGAAATAATTGAAGTTGGGCCAGAATGTCGGGAACGGTTTTTATGCCAGCGAGACTATCCGGAGTTCCAGTCCATCGGAGTCTTTGTGGCAGGCTTGTCCGATTTGCATGAAATTCATCACATCAAGCGTGAATTTACGCAATGGGCTATGTTCTCGGCCACGCTGGATGGTCATGGTCTGCTACAGGTGGCCGGTAAGGAATATGCGCTTCAGGCGCAGAGTCTGTGTTATATCCCCCCGCATACAGCGTTCGAGATTTCACTGAAACCAAGAGGGTTTCGACAATCAGCCTGGATCATGGTTGACACTCATACAACAGGGGTTCCCGGTATGCAGCCATGGCACCGAAGGTGTGATTTGGGTTCGCAGCTCTATCATTGTCTGGAGAGTCTGGATTATGAACGAAATACCCATAAATCGGACCTCATACGTGGGGGCTTAATACAACAGCTGTCACTGAATATCACCCGCTTGTTCAGAAAAAATACGACAATGGTTGATTCACGTTTAGAGGGACTAATGGCTGCAGTTCGAAAGGATCCCGGGCGAGCATGGAATCTGCATGACATGTGCCAGCATGTCAGTTTATCTTCCTCACATCTTCATCGTCTGTGCCAGAAGGGATTAGGCTTGTCGCCCAAACAGCTACTACTTTCTCTGCGCATGAACTATGCACAGTTTTTATTACAGCAGAGTCAGCGTAGTGTTACCGACATTGCCTTCAGTGCGGGCTTTTCCAGCCCCGACTACTTTTCTACCGTGTTTCGCCAGCAGTTTGGGCAATCGCCGCGAGCGTACCGCAGCCAATTTCAGGTAAGAGCGGAGGCCTGAAGCTCAGGCACTACGCAGCATTTATCTGTAAATCACAAGTGCGAATCAAGGAACTGCGACATTTTCCTGCGAGCCAGATGCGCTTCCGGGATATCAAAGGAAAAAGCCTGAAATACGTGCCACATACCTTCATAAATATCCAGCTTTGCTTCACCGCCATGACTGTCAATCGCCTGATAAAGACGAACAGCGTTGCTAAGAAAAATCTCTTTAGTGCCCGCCTGAATCAGGGTGGGAGGGAACGGCTTGCTATAGTCGCCATAAACGGGGGAAACATAGGGGTGTTTCTGGTCTTCTGTATTCGCATAGGCGTCTGCCGATGGCTTGAGCAGCAGGTCGTAACGATACAGTGGCTCAGCGTCTTTCAGGGTGTAGTAGGTATCACCGGTCTCGGTAATATCGGCCCAGGGTGACCAGAGTACTACAGCCGCTGGCAAAGGCTTATTCTGGTCACGCATTTTCAGAACACTACCCGCCACCAGACCGCCACCGGCAGAATCACCGTAAATGGCAATGTCATTCATGTTATAACCCTGCTGGCGCAGGGCATCAATCACAGCAATTACGTCATCAGTAGCCTGCTTATAGTTACCCATTGGTGCCAGAGTATAATCGATGGAAACTACCCGAAGGCCAGTGTCATGAGCAACGGGGACACTGCTAGCCAGCGTGGCACGGCTGTTATAAGAGATGTAGGCACCGCCATGAACATAGACCAGCAACTTGCCATTGTCTTTCCAGCCATAGGGCTTGATTTCCAATGTACCTACACCACCGAGTGTCATTTCCTTTAACGTTGGCTTATATTTTTCTACCACGGCAGTATTCAAAGGAATAATATCTTCATTAGCCTTAGCCTGCATGGCCAGCCAGTCTTCTTTCGTCATGGCATCAGGTATGGCAGACTCCTGACGAAGCTGAACAGTAAATTGAGTACTCAAAAAAGCCTGCCCTTCTTTAGAGATCGTATCCGGAACATAAAAATCAGCTGCCGTTGCCATGATAGGTGCCACAAGTGAGAGTCCGAGCAGGGTCTTTTTCATATTTACTCGCCTGTATTAATTGATGAATCAAGCCTGCTATTAATGGCAAAATAATTGCTAAACGACTATTGATCTCCATCAATAAAAGCAGTTTCCTGAAGTAACTGAACATCTGAGTGCCAGCCATATACTTCAAGTCATGCAAAATTCACACTTTGGCTTGACATGTAGTCTGGACTATAAGAGGTGCCGAATACTGCAAATAGTTCCCGGATATTCTCAGAACCCTTACAGGCAAAGGGCTACCAGCATGTGTAAACAGTTTTAATCCACCTTAACACTCTTTGTTGAAATGCATTAAATCTATCGACACGGGTCATGAGTTAACTGACTTCCGACATAGCCGGAGGCTTATTAGATGACGCCCTCAAAGGGCTTTTATTGCGCATTTTCCTTTCAGGTAGCCCACAATATGGGAAACGGAATACTTTGGAGGAATGCTGATGTACATATGCACGTGATCTCGCATCAGGTGTCCTTATACAATTTCACATTCTTTTCGCTTGGCAAGTTCATGAAAAATTGCTCCCAGAAACTTCCTCAAACTTCCATATATGACCTTCTTCCTTTTTTTGGGAATGAAGACAATATGATACTTACAACCCCATCGTGTATGAGTCAGACTCTTGTAGTCTGGCATAAGTTAAACCTCTTGGTTCTTGGCGGAACCTTCGAGGTTAGCTACTGATGCATCGGTATAACCTATGCGAGTCTCCCCGGCGTAGCCGGGGGTTTACCTAATGATTAATTATGACCACTGCTCTCCAGAAATACAGTAAGCACCTTTGTGTCAAAAACCTTATCCTTCAGGCTTGCAAATGCTTTGATGCCATTCCGGACTACCGTCCTCACCACTGTTCCAATGGTATTCCTTTTTCTAATTTTGCAAAGTCTGCTTTTGCCATGACGCATCAGAAATATGATTCTCTTCTGTCGTTTGATACGGATCAGGCCGATCCTGTTATTCGCCATAATCTTGAAACCATGTATCACGTGAAAGACGGAAAAGTACCTTGTGATACCCATATGAGAGAGATTCTTGATCCAATAACGCCAGAGGAGTTCCGCAAGCCATTCAAAAAACTCTTCTCTTTGGTTCAGCGAAATAAACTTCTCAAGGCGTTTGAGTTCAAGTTTGGAGATTTAAAAGACTGTTACCTGATGCCTGTTGATGGAACCATCTGTAGAAATACCTTCTGGAGAAATGCAGATCATAGATTTTTGACATCCTCCCCTCCCTGCAGAGGGTGTCTCCAAAGCCAAACCTTAAAGCCACTGAAGCTCTTTTCTCTGTTGAGTATGGGGCTTCAGCAATTCCCGTTTTTTATAAAATGTCCACGCTCACCGGGCTTCAGAGTACGATAAAAAATCTGCAACCGCACAATGCTACAGGCCAGGCATTATTCTGAAAAAAATAAAATATCGTTGCTAAACTAAGCTTTCAGAAAAATTAAAAGGGCTTGCAGTCGTGGTGGGAGCAAACATGAAAGGCAGAACTTATTGTTTGAAACACGTTAAGTTAAAAGTAAAATTTTTACACTTGCTCTTCGTGATGCTGCTGGGTATTACTGCCGTAGAAAAAAATATCGTTCAGGCTTCAGAGTATGACTCTAATTCTAATCTTGTGGTACTTCTGGCAAGTACTCTCTTTCTCGCTTCTGAAAAAAAGTCTCTGCCGGAAATTTTTGAAACGGACCGCAATAACCACGACCAGAATATAAATGTATATTACGGTTCTGACGTTTCTACGAATTTTCTGCCCCGGAGCTTGTATACTCCGGGAAAAGTTTTAAGAGAACAAACAACACGGAAACAGAAGATTGAAGATGGTATTGATCAACGTGAACAGATGATGAAAATAATAAGCTGCGAAGAAGCTTCAGGAGATACTCATTATTCTTATCTTCAATCCCTGGACGGCATCACACCAGAGGAGCGTCGGGAAATAGAATCCAGACTTAAACTCGGTCAGGATGAGGATGAAAACCGGGACGACTCAAAACTTGCACCTGCTTTTAGCCTGTTGTCTGTTAATGGCAGTGATAGTTTTCCTGTAGATACCAGTTTGTGTACGCCAGAGACAGCGGCGGCGTGTCAGACAATCCTGTCCAGCTTTATCTCTTGCGTTTTGCCGGGTGCTACTGAAGGTGGAGGAGCTGCTACTGATCACAATACTATGGACGAGGAGGCATCTGAACCAGAGAGTGATGGTTTCTCCTGCCATGAACTCACTTATACAAGGCGATCAGCTGAGCTTGCAAATTTAGAAAATGAAGAATGTCCTGTCTGTCTGGGACCTTATAAACCTGAGGAGCCTTGTAAACCTGAGGAGCCTCCCGAAGCCTTATCCTTACTAAAATGTCAGCATTTAATTCATAAAAATTGCATGCTTGGTATAGTAAATAAGGGCGAAGGCAACCCAGCATGCCCGACATGCAGGGTTCCCTTCGCTCCATCGGATGCCGAGGAGCATAGCGATTGGAAAAGCATTAAGGGCTCTCTGCGGGTGCGGTGTACGAGACCATCTTGCTTTGCACATGGCAGTGAAGACACAGTAAATTCTCCATCAATGGCATGTCCTTACCCTATGAGCCAGCTGCCCGACAGGAATCCCGAGAATTTTATTGAGAACAATGCCTTCGTGCTGGCTAAGTTTCTGAAAGAGTCATTTGAGCAAATGATTGGCACAAAGGTTGGAGCGAAGATTGTGGCGGACGAGGGCGAGGGTACAAATATTTACTTTCGTGCGCTCTATCGATCCGGTTCTACGATGAAAATGCAGAGTCTTATATATCGTGCAAATGACATTAATAATAAAAAGGATGGGCAAGAGTGTCTTAACACTCTTGTGAAAGATCACTTTACAGATCTTATGGTTCTCTACATGAAAAAGAGTTTTCCGGCAACCTGGGATGACAGGACGGAGATGTATCTATACACGTGGGATGTCTATGAGGATCGTCTTTACCTGGCCATCCACCAAGAGACATCGAAAAAAACACAACTCAAGCTAAGTAATGTCTTCGACCTGACAACCAGAACACTCAATTGGGACGGGCTTAGGAAGGAGATGGAAGATCATGGCTTGCCCTATGAGAAGCTGTTCAGCTCTGAGGGGAGGTTCACTGAATGTTGCCTTAGAGCCTACTCTGACTCTGACTATGACTATGAAGAACCTCCTGTAGAAATACCTGTAGAAATGCCTTCTGGAGAAATGCAGATCGTAGATATGTAAAGTCATAGTGCCAACAGCCCGGGGCGATCTCATTTGGAGCTAACGGCACTAACCCCGGATGAAATACCGGGAGGTCTCCGCACAGATTTCAAAAAGGAGGGAACATCATATTATTGCAGTCATTCCAAAGCGCTGGATTAAGTGTTTCAACTCGCCCGCTCGCGTGGCAGGAACGAAATACGCGCCACCAGTAACAGCTGTTAAGGGGCGCAGCATTCAATAACTTACCGGGCTGTTGGCTTTTGGCTATTAGCTGCTCATACAGCCAACAGCCAACAGCCAACAGCCAACAGCCAACAGCCAACAGCCAACAGCCAACAGCCAACAGCCAACAGCGGTATATTATGTTCTGCTGCTTCCCTAAGGTGGATTAAAACTGTTTGCAGATGGATTAATCCTGAAAAAAACACACCTGCATTTTACGACCGTGGTTTTCTGGTTATTAATTACTCAATGTACAAACTGCTCCAGATCAAAACCACCTGCTTTAACCTTCTTCATAAACTTCCAAAAATCGATTTGGGTAATATCCACCACTTTCTCAGTCAGCCCTGTCAACTTAACTGGCCTGAGAGTTCCCGGCTCTCTTTGCCAGAACGCCAGGTCGCAGAAGGGTTCAGCATTGAAGTTGAGCAATATATTTTTCATCGCATAACTGGTGGTATGCCGGTAAGCAAAATCCCAATTCAGCTTAGTGGCATGATTGATCGGCTTGCTGGTGAGCAGAGCGTAAAGTAACGCTCGCCTTTCCATTGTGCTAAGTTGCATGAGCAGACTGCTGAACTCCTGTTCGGTAATCCCCTTGACAGGCGGTTTGTACTGCAAAAAGGCTTCGTTATCGCTTCCGCCAAGTATATAAGCCTCTTGAATTTGCTCAGAAAAAGTGTACATGCAATTTCTCGCTACTTCTTCACCGTAAATAGCCCTCAGAACCTTCTCGATATGCCTAAGGTCAGCAAGGGTGATCACTTCTGCACTCATGGTCCAGTATTCAGTGAACTGAAGCGGTATACATTCAGGATAAGTTTCAAGGCGGATGAGGCTACAGAGGGGATAAGCCATTCCGGTCTCCTGATAAAAGAGCCCCTGCTGTGCAAGGGGCTCGTAGGCTAAAAGGTTTGCATCAGACTTTTGAAACCTGATACTCATACTGCCCTACTTTTTTGATCTGAACCTTGTCGTTAGCAACAACACCGTTAAGTTTCAGAAATTGCCCTATAGCCCTTCTCTCGCGGAAAATTTTCTTTTTCCCGTCAATGTCGGACTTTACAGGCTCCTCAACCTTATCCAGATATAGCGTAAAGAGCTGTGAGGCCTGCTCCCTTCTGTTTGCACCTCCAATACATTCCGGGGGGAAAAGCTGCACGACATTGCGCACATAAATATGGTTATTGTTAATGTTGCCTTGCGTGACAACTACTTCACCTTCATCAAGACTTTTCCCTGTCGCTTTCGCAGGCGGCGTTTTCGCCTTTGCATACGCCAGCTTTGGAGTTGGAGCCTGTCGGGGATTAGAAACTGCATCTGCCTGCTGCCACACGCCAGCGGGTAACTGTGACTCAAGCTGCTGCTGAGTTTCAGGACTCAGGTTAACCCAGGTGACCGCTCCATTTTTATGTTGATAAGGTACCGGCGCAGAGAGTTTTTTCACCTCTCCCAGCTGCCAGGCATGATTCCATTTTGAGACAGCCCCTGAGTTAATCATGTCAGAGGGAATGCCATGCCGGTGAATGTTGTTCAGCATGTTTTCCTGCGATAGAGGCCCTTTAGAGCCTTTTATGACAGCAACGCCAACAACCGTTCCGGTGCCTTTTGCAATCAGCCCTACCGGGCCGGAAATACTGGTATGGGTTGAACGCATTTCCCAGTCTTTTTCGCCACTCAGGATTTTGCTGATCCAGGGTTCTGCGATAATCAGAGCGCGTGTAATGTTCATGCGACTCTCCTGTGTTGTGTTGTTATTTTTCATAATGCTCTCCTTTGCAGTAAGGGAAGCAGCAGAACATAATATACCGCTGTTGGCTTTTGGCGGTTGGCTGTATGAGCAGCTAATAGCCAAAAGCCAACAACCAAAAGTCCGGTAAGTTATTGAATGCTGCGCCCCTAAGTCACTTGCGGTTGTTTTTTTGCCGAACAGTTTTATGTGCGACAGTGATCACAAGGTCATCTTTCATCACCATGTAAACCGTTAACAGTTTTTCAATGATTTGGGCTGAATAGCTCACTTCGGTTTTGAGCGTTTCTGCCGCTTCTTTGTCTATGCTGTAGACCTCCATCCCCCGGTGGTAGTGGATAGAGCCGAATTGATAAAGCAGCTCCATTAGTGGGTAGGCAATACCTCTCTGTTGCCTGCGTCTGGATGCATGAGCGGTTAATTCCATTTGAGTACCCTTTTATTTTTTTATGTTTGGGCTTTATGAGATTGATCAGGCTTCATGTTTCAGTGAAGCCAGTACGTTCCTGAAAGAGCCTACATCTTTTAGGATGACTTTTATCAGGTCAGCTTCTGCCAGCTCCTGGTACTTCCTTAACCCTGAGTGACGGTTGTATTTGCCTTCTTTATTAACGTCAGCTGCCGGGTAATCAACAATTTTGCAGTTTGTTGAGATTTTGCTTTTATATTCAGCCGGAAGCCACAATATCTGAGCCTTTCCATCATGTTGATGGGTAAAGGTCACCTTCTCACATTTGTAGCCATCCATTTTTTTGTTTGGCTTTTTCTGGTTTGGGTGTGATTCTACCCAGCCACAGTATTCCAGCTCCTGTTTAGCCAAGTCAGCATCAATAGCGGTTTCATCAGAGACTTCGACTCTGGGAGTCACCATTTCGGGCAGGTCATTTAAGGCTGTTCGTAATGTCTCTTCTTCTTGAATTTTCTTTATCGAATGAACAGTGCGAAGCATCCATTCAGGACTGACTTCGAGTAATTGCGCCAGTTTTATACAGACTTTGCCTGTCAGCCACTGCATTGGTAAATAATAATAATAGAAATTCTCATCGCCATATCGCTCTGACCGGAAATCAAAGAACTCTTCGATATCGTCTTTTCTATCCATTATGCCTAACAGTCTTGGTAGGTCATCTGAATTAATATCATTATGATGACACGCTCTGCCTATCCAGCTGGAAAAGTTCATAGCACTATTAAATATTGCATCAGGACTGAATTTAAAAGGGTCTCTTTCTGCATACCTACATGGTGAGAACTGCCCCTTTACTTTCAACCAGCGAATGACCTCTGCTCTGGAGTAACAACTGTTAGAATCTTCGCATGGTAAAAGACGATCTTCTCCTTTTGCATAGTGGGCCTGTCTGACACTTTCCTCGGTAACTTCAGCTAATATAGCCAACACTTTTCTACTAATTGTATTTTCAGGATCATCAAGGTTTTCATCATTGAATGGCGGGTAATCTTGCCATGCTAGATGAGTCATAAGTTCTCTGGCTGCAATAACCTCCATAATTTCACAGGCTTTATCGGATAACGATGTGCCGCTGTGCCATACAGCATGATGACAACTCTCAAGCATGCGCTCCAGATTCAGTATTTCTTCTCGCGCATAGTATTCATATGCGTACAGTTCATCGCCCAAACCGTCATTTAATATTGCCGTAGTCGCATAATCGTATAAGGTAGAAAACTCTGTTTCCAAATGAAATTTATCATGCCTTTTGCCCATGTGATCAAAAGAAGGGTATTTATCCAAATCAAGTAGTTTATTGACTCTCTCGCTGTGGAACCATGTAGAGAGCAAGGTTCTAAATGGAGCATCGTCCATATAATACAGAGCTCTAAAATCTTCGAGTAACTCTTCTTTGGTGAAAGTTAATTTAGCCATGACGTTTGTCGTTTATTTTTGTAATTTTGTTTCCATTATATTTTCACAACAAAAACGACGTATCAAGTATTATTTTTGCCTAAATACAATATCCGTAATGGTCTGTTTTATGCCGCTGTTGCGGAAACGGCACTATATTGGTCAATAATTTTATTGTTTTAATTGTTATTGGCAAATAAATGGCGAAAAACTGGAAATAAAGTATGGAACTTCAGCAGTTGCGTTGCTAACTCGTAACAAAGAAGTCATGAAATGGCGAATTTTTGGAAAGTATCAGCCTGCTTTGATCCTGTACCCCATCAGCAATATCAAACGGCACAACCCACAGCTTTAATTGCTCACTAAAGTCAAAACTAAACGGCACAGGCTGACTAAAAGCTTCTGTTTTTGGATAAATAAGCACCAGTTCCCCCGCACCCTTCAGGTACTTATGCCCATAGGCAAACATCTGGTAGAAGTCAGCCTGAGACATCCCCATTTTTTCTTTGCCGTTGCTTTTGGTGCTGTCTATCAGCTTCCACTTGGTATCCATAACGATGAATGGTTTGCCATGTTTTTCAACCAGCAGGTCTGGCCTCAGGTTAAACCAGCGGGAATGGTTGAACTCTACCAGATACCGGGAACGAGCCTGCTCTTTGAGAGTGAAGGGAGCTTTCAGCTGTTTACGAAGGATACTGCCCACATAGGCTTCGAAAACCGCTTCCATAGGAAACAGTAATGAAATAGCTTCTGCTTTGCCTTGCATCGACAGTGGTGTAATACCTTCCAAAATAAGACGAGCCCAGGCCAGGGGCTTTTGATAATGATCCATGCCTCTGGAGACCTTCATTGAAGCAAAATCATTTTTAACATGGCTGCTCAATGGCACTTCACTGAAGGCAAATATCAACTCCCGACACAGTTTCTGATTGGCATTGGAACGTGTGTAAGCGGACACCTTGTTCAGGGCACTATGTATAAGCCTGTTTACCGGGCGATCCTGCTGGTATTCATCATACTCCACGTAGAACCTGTGTTTATTAATCAGATTATGTTTAAGCTGTTTGCTGCTCAGCAACTTGCCCTTCATAAAGTTCTGATTGTTTTCGCGACGAACGTATTCGGAGCGCAACCCTCGCTTAACCAGTGTGTTAACGCTTTGCAGAAACTGCCGGATAAACACTTCAAACAGTGGCATCTGCCGGGTAGCCACTTGTGCATCGGTTGTTTCAATGTGCTTAAACTCTTTCAAGTGCCGGAGCATATTCAGTAATGCCTGCCGGGCATGATCGTGACTATCAGCACCGTCAGAACGTGATACTTTGGGCAGTACCTCAACCTGCTGGCCAGTAGGCGTATGTATAACGCCTACATAGTTCCTGACTTGCAGCGCTTTATGCCCACCAAGGCTACATAGCCGTAAGAATGATGGTGAGCTTTCACCTTCTTTCAGGCATAAAGCTTCAAGATAATTAAAAGCTGCACTACTGATTTTTGCGCATCGATTGTTGGAGATGGCAGAGCTTAAATACCCATACTCAAAAACCGTGATGAGTTCAGACATTATTCGCTCTCACGATTTTCTGCTGGTTTGCTTATAATTTGCTGAAAAGCTTCTGCCCGTTCGAAAGCATCATCATTGATTTCGTAGCGTACGCCAGTACTATCAAAGACTTCGTCTTCATAGTCTGAACCGAAAAGGGCTTGAGGATTGATGGTTTTCCTTTTCACGAACTGCAACGCTTTGTCCTTTTTCTGGTTATCCCCCAGCACCAAACGAATCTTCTCCCAGTCCTCAAAGAAATATTCCTCCAGCAGGGGAATAATTTTGTCTTTGAATACCGACCCCAGCAGTGCGAAACGTTCCTGTTCTGACTCCTGTTCAGTCACAGGCATAAAGAATGCGTGCCCCAGAGTATGTTCGCGATCATACAGGTATTCGATGCGTTCATTCATTGTCCTCAGCAGCTGCCCAAGGCAAACACCTTCTACAAGTTCATCATCCAGAATCTCATAATCAGGCATCATCTCCTTAAAGTCGAAGCGGCGGCGCAAAGCAGTATCCATCATAGCTAATGAGCGGTCTGCGGTGTTCATTGTACCGATGATGTGGAGGTTACTGGGAACTGAAAATGACTCCTTGGAGTAAGGCAGCGTGACAGACAGCGCCTCAGGCTGCCCGTGTCGCTTAGAGGGCTCTATCAGGGTTATCAGTTCTCCAAAAATCCTGGAGATGTTTCCCCGGTTGATCTCGCCAATAACAAGGACAAAGTTTTCCTGTTTCGAGTTTTTATGCATTTCTTCATAGTCTGGAACACTGTATTGATCACGTAAGTACGCCAGTATTGCCCGGACATAGGAAGGGTTATAGATTTTGTCGAGATTTGTCTTTCTATACTGGTTGCGGATGTGCTCTATTGAAACTGGATACCCGTTGGAGTCTTCATGTGTACTATCTGCTGGGAAGGCGCGGAATGTAGTATGACCATGATATTCAACCCTGAACGTATTTCCCCGTTGGGTTTTGAGTTCAATGCTATCATTTTCCGCCAACCACTCTTTCATCGAGTTGATCGCTTCCTCAAGTGGGTTTTGGGCTACAGATATTCCAACTACAGCGTCCTCACAAATTTTCTTGAATATTCCAGCTTCAATGGCATAACTAACCTGGCCAGTTTCATCAGTATTGGCGCGTAAACCTTCTACGAACTCTTCGTAGCTATAGCTTTGATGGAAGGTTACGAAACGAATGCGGCCGGTTTCAACAAGTTCATCGTAAGCAGATTTCAGCTCTTCTCGCTGGTTAAAGCCTGAAAACTCAGGCTCCGCGACTTTCATTGCAGCTTCGACAATATGGTAAGTTTTTCCTGTACCGGGAGGGCCATAAAATATGGTGTTGGTAGCAGCTGGTATATCAATCATTGGTTCTTCTTCTGTGTCTGCCTGAGTGTGCTTTGATTCGTCCAGGTTAGCAGGTACGGCCTCGGAAGCACCCTTTTTTTCAGGGGCATTTATTTGCTTGTAGAAATGCAAGAATGATGTGTTCAGCTCATAAGAATCCCACTGCTCACTCAGTAATGGTCGAATGGTATTTAGCAGGTTTTGGTTGTCTTCAAACCAGTTTCCGGTTCGGATAAAAGGCAGCTTAAACAGCCTTTTTAGCTCGGTCTGAACCCTGACCAATGCCCTGGCATCGAGTAATGTGGTCACTTGATCCGGAGCTGCCGCTGCAAACATCCGGTTGATAACAGCCCGATGTGTTTTCGTAAAGCCATGCTCTTTCCAGCTGTTTATAACAGAACCAAGAGATTCACTGTTTGGAGAGGCGAAAATCTCCAGGGCAAGCTGCTCCAGAATGCCCTTATTCTGATCAAATTCTGCTCTCGACAAATTGCCAGGTCCTACGCTTGCAAGCCCATTATTGCGAGAGAACCACAGTGTTTGGAGGTCTTTATCGGATATTTTTCCAGATGTCAGAACTTCCTGTGCCAATGAGCAGATTTTTTTATAGGATTCGATCCATTTCTTAGCCCCGCCAGATACATCCAAAGCCCAACGTAATAGTATTTCAACACCATGCTTTCCTTTTGAGCTGTCCCAGAGGCTCTCCAGCTTTGTTGTATAGTCTGACGAAATGGCAATGCCTGAGGAAAGCGGACTCCATTGTTGTTCTGAAAACTGTCGCTCCAATAGAAGCATTGGTAGCGAGCCTTCATTGCAGGCTATACGAAGATCTTCAATTCTGAACTTGATGTACGACCGCTGTTTTTCCGGGTCTTTCCAGTCAGAATCAGAAAAAACCGGCTGAGTAACGATACCGCTGGCAACAATCCCCCTTGGCTCCTCACCTATACGAATCAGGTATACCCGGTCACCCTCCTGAGGCTTTTTGCTACTGCAACTCCAGCGTATTTCATCTCCTGCCTTGTATTTCAGCCTGCCCTCTTCCTCAAGTGAGAAAAGTTTGGGGTTCCAGGTTAGCAGATAAGATGTCATGGCTACGTACTCATGTTCATCAATCGACACCTCGGACAAGCCTTTGGAACAGGAAGAAAATAGACGTTTCTGTATTCTGGGATGGCATTGGCAAGATGCAGTTGCATGGTCTGTGTCTTCTAAATCTTAGTGTTAAGAGTACCGAACTGCATGGCAAAAGCATTGATCCAGGTCGCAGTTATATTGCAACCTGGTGCTTTTCAGGAAGGGGGAAATTAAGCGATCATGCGGGCTCTAGCTCGACAAGCCCAAGCATTTCCAGAAACTCTTCCAAAGCAGAAGGCTCTGCATTCGAGTGTCCTGGTACGTGGCCCGTAACGGAACCTGGCCTGCAAAAAAGCAGTTTTGCAGGCCAGGTGCAGCCAGGCTGTGACTGCTCCCCCACGTGAAGAGCTATCTCTTTATAACATCTCTACACCCCAGAACTGGCGTACCATGCGCCAGACTTCTACGCCGGTTTGTAATTTGACCCACCCTTTCCAAACGGCCAGCCAACCAGGGCGACCTGTGTGTTTGGAATCGCACCAGCCGCCCGGTTTGGCAATGGTTTGAAATAACCAGATCAACGGTGGAGGCTTATCAGGTAGCTTTTTGCTTTCCATTTTCAACCAGAGTACCTGCCACACATCATCGCTGACCACTTGATCGGCTGACGTTTTTTCATGCCACACCTCACCGCCAGTCTGTTTGCGGTTATAAGGCAAAATGAGTGCTTCCCTCATCGCTGAAAAGGATAAGTCAAGATTAGGATTTGTGATAAAGCGATAGGTCTTTAGAAGATAAATCAGAAGAGGCGACAACTATGCTGACACAGGGGGCATACGTCTAAGATATAGAAGTCACTGATATTTTTATGCAAGTCTACTCCTTCTGAAAGGCGGCATTAATGACAAATGCCGTGTATGCATCAGAAAAATGTCACCAAATAGAGGAGTAGCGGCCACAGGAAGGGGTTCATAATGTTGACTGAAGCAAGGCTTTTTGACAAAGACAACCTGCTGCGCCTGAATAATCCGGCTAATTTCCAGAACACAATGAATGTTACCGGTGCCTGCTATGTTCCTAGCAGCTGGACCACTGACCTGGGCAATGAAGAAGTGCTTGCGACACACAAACCCTCCTACTTCTCTGGTTATGTTTTCCGGGGTGACTTCAGAAGCCCGATAGAGATTTTAGAAAGTGGTTTTAGCATAGCGGCCCCTGTCAGCCAAGGGCGAGATCTGGATCGGGTGGTGTCCGGGGCTATGGGAGGGTATACGGGTCACTACGGTGTCTCTACAAGTATTTGTGTTTCTGCCACGACCAAATACGCTACGAGAACTTATTTTTGCTTAGACGCGCATGCCTCGATTTTTAACGGTTATATCTACCTCATCGACGCTGTACATTTTAAAGGCTTTGCCATTCCCAGCCCGCTCTCCAATGACTCTATAACGATCAGATTTCCCCATTTACGGGAAGTTTATGAAGTTAACTTCCCTCACTTAATTCCCAATTTTAAAATTGTCGGTATCGTATACCTATCGAGGCATGATTTTAGCCCATGGCCTGATTACCCATCAAAACTATTCCTGGCTGTAAACCCATATTATTCGGCATCTTTCGTCTATGGGCACCAAAAGACAGGTATGGAAGCTGCGAAAGTGGTAGCGGATCGCTTCAATGTCAAGCATGGCTGTGTTGTGGTTTAATTGTACAAAAAAAATACCCACTTCTATTCAGTTGTCTCAGCTCAATGCAAAGGAACTGCCTGCTATGAGAAAAATAGAATATGCTCATCATTATGATGAATAACTAATAAAATGCTTTCCAAATGCACTTTATTAGTACTCTGTTTAAAGACATTGGAATAAAAATGTGTTGAAAACTACTTCTAAATTAATGTCTATTCAGTCAACCATCGCAAGGTTTGTACAAATACTGTCACGAATGATAAACCTTGATGTTGAGGTCATTGATACTGAGCTGGTACGTATAGCGGGGTCAGGCCCTTATGCCAACAACCTGGGCCGGCCATTAACCACCGGAACCAATGCTTTCAAGTGGATTATTGCGAACCGCAAAGAAAAAATCATCAAAAAATCAGGCGAAGATTCTGAATGTTTATCCTGCACCCGTCGGGTAAGTTGTCAGGAAAAAGCGTTTCTGGGCATCCCGGTTCTGTTTAAAAATGAATGCCTGGGCGTCATCAGTCTGGTTTGTTTCAACGAAGAACAGCGTCAACAGCTACTGACTAACACTTCGCTTTATATGGGATATATTGAAGATATCTCCAAAGTATTCATCGCCACGAAACTGGAGGACATGTATTACAGCAGCCTGAAGAATACTGAAAATGTCATCCGGTTGTTATCCAGCAAAATTACTGAGGGTGTGCTGGAAGTCGATGACAAAGGCAATTGCACCCATATCAATGAAGCCGCAAAAAAACAGTTAAAGCTGAATAAGAGCGATAAATTAAGTCTGATCAGTGTCCGCCCGTTTGGTAAACGACGAATTTCTAACCGGGAATCTGAAGAGTTTATTATCAAAAACGGCGCTGAGGAAATCATATCGCCGGGCGTCCTGATTCCCAACGGCAACGGTAAGCTTTTGGTGCTTACTCACAACGCTCCGGGCAATTCCAATGATAGCGGCCAGCCATCAGTATCTGGCAAATACCACAGTCGTATGGTGGGTGACTCCCTGCCCATGCAAAAACTACAGAACAAAATAACAAAGATCGCCAGTAGCCCTTCCAGTGTTCTGATCAATGGTGAAAGCGGATCGGGTAAAGAAGTGGTGGCCCGGTTAATTCATGAAACCGGAGCCCGTCGTAAAAAACCTTTTGTCGCTATCAATTGTGCAGCTATTCCCGAACATTTGCTGGAAAGCGAACTCTTTGGCTATGCCAGAGGTGCATTTACGGGAGCCGCTACCCAGGGCAAGGAAGGCCTGATAAAAAGCGCTGACGGCGGCACCCTGTTTTTAGATGAAATTGGCGATATGCCACTCAACCTTCAGGCAAAATTGCTCAGAGTTCTGGATCGCCGGGAAATTTCACCGGTAGGTTCCTCTACGGTCAGTACCGTTAATATCCGGGTTATCTCAGCAACGCATCAGAACCTCTTAACGCTGACAGAGAAAAAACTGTTCCGGGAAGATTTATATTATCGCCTTAACGTCATTCCCCTGGTGGTTCCCTCTCTGCGGGAAAGAAAAAACGACATCCCTCTGTTAGCCCGTTTTTTCCTGAAAAAGCAGGCAAAGGAGATGGGGTTGCCTGTCCCGGCTATCAGTGACGACTCCATGGCTTACCTGAATAACTGGGACTGGCCCGGTAATGTCAGGGAACTGGCTAACACTATGGAGTATCTGATTAATATGGTCGAGCATGGTGGCGTTATTCTTCCTGATCTGCTGCCTGACCATTTCTGCCAACTGAACGACGATTACCATTCAAACAGGCTGGACAGTTCATCCATATCCACCTTCTCCGTTGAAAAAAACTCACCATCAATGAGTCTGGAAGAAATGGAGAAACAACGTATTCAGGCTGCACTCAAAAAATTTGACCTGAAAAAAGGTAAACAGCAGGTCGCGGATGAATTGGGTATTGGTATTGCGACCCTCTATCGAAAAATAAAGAAATATAATCTGGAAGAAGATGCATCGGCAAAATAACTGTTGTCAGGTGTCTTTGTGCCTTTCTCTGCAGCTCTGATTAAGCCATTCCATTCTGACTTTTCCCAGGTTTTTTGCCTTACTATCCATGAAGGAGGCATTACACCTCGGAATCATCATAAGCAAAAGGCATAACCTGTTGCGCTTCAATCTCATCGACAGGAATTGGCTCTCGAACAATTTAACCTCGAAATTATTAATGGCCATCCCTGATTCCTTTTTTAGTCTACCCTTTAAACTCATTTATTAAACACTCAAATAAATCAAATGAAGACAACATATAAACCACTATCGTTGTTTATCTATCTGATGTTACTTTTTTCAATAACAAAGGCTGATGAGACTTCCTATCAGAACCAGTTTGAGTTTTTGAAAATTCCCCTTGAAAACGCCACTTTGATCGAGAATGAACTGACGATGTTAAAAAGTACCGCTGGCGTATCAATTTCAATGATCCTCAATACAGGGATTTGGTGGGGGTGTGCAAAGCGACGGGATTTATCTCTGGAGTGGTGAGCAGGCATCAATTTACGGAACCGCAAAAACAAGAACTCCAGGCGATGAAAACCAACTTCTGTGCTCAGCTTGCTCCGCTTATCGCAACCACTGAAACAGCACTGGCAGGAAAGGTCTCTCCATGGCCTTTGCCTTCAAGCTTGTCGACTCTGCGCCTGGGCGGTGTTGCACTTACAGCTTATAGCAGCTATACGATGCACAGTAGCATTGTTGTTGTCATGATGTATCTCACAGTAGAAGCACTCTCCCAAGCCACTGCCAGCGCAGTATCAACGGCAGGTATTAACAAAGAGGAAGTAACACATATTATCGATAACTATAACGCTTACCAATTTAAACAATGCACTGCGCTGGCTAAAGCCACTGGCATTTTATTAGGATCTATAGTTTATAGTTCGTTACTTTATAGAGGTGCTACACCCGCCAGGGCAAGTTTTATATCGATGATCACAGCAATTATTTATGGAGTGCTATCGTCAGTGAGTTATCTAGCGAATGCTGGTTTAAGCAAGAGTGTCGAAGGCGCTATATTTATATCACCGAAAGCCGGAATCGATGCTGGACTTACACTTGGAACTGTAATCCTGGCCACAGCTCTAGCCTCAGACCGACTAGGAACCGGAACCTTAAAAAGAGCCATATCACCAGCTGCAACCTTAGCCTTAGCAGGATCCTTTACCGGAGCCTTATCCGGAGCCCTCATCAGAGATGACAAAGCTTTCCACGGAACCTCAGCCGGAAACTTAGCCGGAGCCTTCGTTGGAGCCGGAGCTATTTTGGGCATTAACAGATTGGCAGAAAAAAACTTTGGAATGGCAGCCGTTGGTGCTATGGCTGTAGCAACAACTCTGGCTCTAATCAATAGCGTGTCTGGTTATGTTGTTTACGGTTATCCATTAGAGCAAAGCCTTTCAGAAACCAGCCAAACCCTTTGGAAAAAGTTCTATGCGCCAATGGAGTATCTTTCTACCCTGTTCCAGTAGTTGATAGGTGGTGAAGTCGCAGAGTCAATGAATACGGGGGATCGTCCTCCGACAGGCATTGGCTCTCGAACAATTTAACCTCGAAATTATTAATGGCCATCCCTGATTCCTTTTTAGTCTACCCTTTAAACTCATTTACTAAGGGGAGTGGCATAACAAACTTTACCGGAGTATCTTTCCTGCTTACTCCCTCTGTGATTGATTGTGAACGTCATGTCCAGCGTTAATGTCACCCCTGAATGCAAACACCTCATTATACTTGCTGCTAAAAAGCTCAAAGGCTCTGAACACAGAGCCTTCATAGCTGAAGTCGCTGAACAGCTCTGTTTTGGTAGTCCACGCCTTACTGAAACCGAGTTCAATTTTGGTCGTCATACCGTTGAACTCGGGATGCATGAAAAAAGGACAGGACTTATTTGTTATGGAAATTACGTATCTCAGGGCAAGCCAAAAGCAGAAGTAGCAAATCCTCAACTGGAACAAGACATTCGAAGCTTGGTAGACCCTGAAAGTCAGGCTGACCCGCAGCTCAGAAATACGTTCTCCTATGCTCGCATAACAGCCAGTGCTGTTCGAAAAAAACTGATTGATGAAAAAGGGTGGCAGGAAGAGCTACTTCCCAAAGAGCGTACTTTCTGCAACATGTTGAACCGCATGGGCTATAAACTTCACAAGGTACAGAAGACCACGCCGGAAAAAAAATCCCGGAAACCGATGCCATCTTTGAAAACGTCAAACAAGTAAAAAGCACCGCAAGCCAGAGAAAGCAGAGTCTTCAGATCAGCATTGATTGCAAAGCAACGGTTAACCTTGGAAATTTTTCCAGAGGTGGTAAAGCAAGAGGAACTGAAGCGGTCAAAGCGCTGGATCATGATATGGCCACCAAAGAAAAAATGATCCCCTTTGGAATACTCAATCTGGAAAATGATCAACTGTATGTCTTTTACGGTAACTCTTACAAAACCAGTGATTTTATCTGCGATGCCATTGAACAGTGGTGGGAGCAGGTGAGGGAAACTAACAGGTATGTCGATGAGCTGGTTATCTACGCAGACAACGGTCCTGAAAGTAACAGCCACCGAACTCAGTTTCTTTTCAGAATGGTTGAGTTTGCCAAAAAAGTGGGGCTGAAAATACGGCTGGTTTACTACCCTCCCTACCACAGCAAGTACAATCCGATTGAACGAGGCTGGTCTTATCTTGAGAACCATTGGAATGGCAGCCTTCTAAACACAGTAACGTCTGTTTTAGAGTGGACAAAGACAATGGTATGGAAATGCATGAACCCGATAGTGAAGCTACTTGATCAACCGTATCAAAAAGGGGTGAGACTGAGTAAACAGGAATTAGCTGAAATACAGCCTCACATCATTCGCCACTCTGAGTTAAAGAAATGGGATGTGACAATTGTTCCGGAACCGGTAAATTATTGATTGCCGCTCCCCTAAACACTCAAATAAATCAAATGAAGACAACACACAAGCGACTATCGTTGTTTATTTATCTGATGTTACTTTTTTCATTAACAAAGGCTGATGAGACTTCCTATCAGAACCAGTTTGAGTTTTTGAAAATTCCCCTTGAAAACGCCACTTTGATCGAGAATGGACTGACGATGTTAAAAAGTACCGCTGGCGTACCAATTTCAATGATTCTCAATACAGGGATTTGGTGGGGGGTGTGCAAAGCGACGGGATTTATCTCTGGAGTGGTGAGCAGGCATCAATTTACGGAACCGCAAAAACAAGAACTCCAGGCGATGAAAACTAACTTCTGTGCTCAGCTTGCTCCGCTTATTGCAACCACTGAAACAGCACTGGCAGGAAAGGTCTCTCCATGGCCTTTGCCTTCAAGAAGCTTGTCGATTTTGCGCTTGGAGGGTATTGCATTTACAGCTTATACACTGACAGCTTATAGCAGCTATACGATGCACAGTAGCATCGTTGTTGTCATGATGTATCTCACAGCAGAAGCACTCTCCCAAACCACTGCCAGCGCAGTATCAACGGCAGGTATTAACAAAGAGGAAGTAACACATATTATCGATAACTATAACGCTTACCAACTTAACCAACGCATTGCGCTGGCTGAAGCCTCTGGCATTTTATCAGGCTCTATAGTTTATAACTCGTTACTTTATAGAGGTGCTACACCCGTCATGGCAAGTTTTATATCGATGATCACAGCAATTATTTCTGGAGTGCTATCGTCAGCGATTTATCTAGCGAATGCTGGTTTAAGCAAGAGTGTCGAAGGCGCTATATTTATATCAGCCGGAACCGAAGCTGGACTTACACTTGGAACTGTAACCCTGGCCACAGCTCTAGTCTTAGACCGACTAGGAACCGAAACCTTACAAAGAGCCGTATCACCAGCTGTAACTTTAGCCTTAGCAGGATCCTTTACCGGAGCCTTAAACGGGGTCTTCATCAGAAATAGAGACACAGTTGCTCCCAAAGCCTTAACCGTAGTCGGAGCCTTCGTTGGAGCCGGAGCTATTTTGGGCATTAACAGACTGGCACAAAAAAACTTTGGAATAGCAGCCGCTGGTGCTGTGGCTATAGCAACAACTCTGGCTCTAATCAACAGTGTGTCTGGTTATGTTGTTTACGGTTATCCATTAGAGCAAAGCCTTTCAGAAACCAGCCAAACCCTTTGGAAAAAGTTCTATGCGCCAATGGAGTATCTTTCTACCCTGTTCCAGTAGTTGATAGAGTGCGAAGTCGCAGAGCCCCTAAGGGAAGTGGCACAGAAAAACACCCCACCGTCACCCCCGCAAGGGAGGGGACTCAATATTCGTGGTAGATTACCGCTTTCGCCGGGAATGACAGAGCACTGGTATATACTACAGTGCTGCCTCCCTGACACCTAACAGCTAAGAGAAGTAGCGGTTAAGAAACTACCAATTTAGGAACAGCAGCACAGAAAGCACTATAATTTACCGTGTATTTCCCGATGTTAGTGATTTCCAGAAACAGGCTTATGATTTGAACCCGAAACATTAATGGCAGCAAAAGAGGTTCTGGTATGCCAAGTTATAAATGTCCAGCATGTGGCAAGGACTGTTTTACCCACGAGAGACTCACCAAACACGTGCGAACCCATACAGGCGAAAAGCCATATCGCTGTGATGTCTGTGAAGAAAAATTTTCCCAGTCGTGTCATTTAACCAGGCACATGCGAACCCATACAGGCGAAAAGCCACATCGCTGTGATGTCTGTGAAAAAGATTTTACCCGGCAGTCTCATTTAACCCAGCACATGCTAACCCATACAGACGAAAAGCCATATCGCTGTGATGACTGTGGAAAAGCATTTAATCGTACGAGCAGTCTCAGTAGACACAAGCAAACCCACACAGGAAAAAAATTTATTTGCCCAAACTGTGGATCTGGTCATGGACAACGATATAGACTCAAACAGCACATGGAACAGTGTCACTCAGCCCCGAATACGCCTGATATAACCGTATCCACTCACGCGTCCGCCGGAGTAATCACAACAACACACTCTTTTAACTCTGGCCTGGACTCCTCCACAATAACCAGCGTAAGCTATATTAAGCCACTTGATGAAGAAAGGCCGCCGGTTCGAGTAGTTACTAGTTTAACTAGGTCAACAGAGACAATCATGGTCAAACAATTGGATGGAAAAGTTATTGCAACTACTGAGCCCCGGGCAGAGACTGATCCCCGTAATTCTTCATCGCAATAAAGGAAGTGGCACAGAAAAACACCCCGCCGTCACCCCCGCGAGGGAGGGGACTCACTATTCGTGGTAGATTACCGCTTTCGCCGGGAATGACAGAGCACTGGTATATACTACAGTGCTGCCTCCCTAAGTACAGGGTATCGTCATCTGACAGGCGTTGACTCTCGAACAATTTAACCTCGAAGTTATTAATGGTCATCCCTGATTCCTTTTTTAGTCTACCTTTTGAACTCCTTTGCTAAACACTCAAATAAATGACATGAAGACAACACACAAACGACTCTCGGTGTTTATCTATCTGATGTTACTTTTTTCATTAACAAAGGCTGATGAGACTTTCTACCAGAACCAGTTTGAGTTATTGAAAATCCCCTCCCCTGAAAACGCCACTTTGATCGAGAATGGACTGACGATGTTAAAAAGTACCGCTGGCGTACCAATTTCAATGATTCTCAATACAGGGATTTGGTGGGGGGTGTGCAAAACGACGGGATTTATCTCTGGAGTGGTGAGCAGGCATCAATTTACGGAACCGCAAAAACAAGAACTCCAGGCGATGAAAACCAACTTCTGCGCCCAGCTTGCTCCGCTTATCGCAACCACTGAAACAGCACTGGCAGGAAAAGTCTCTCCCTGGCTTTTGCCTTCAGGCTTGTTGCTCCTGCGCCTGAGCGGTGTTGCACTGGCAGCTTATAGCAGCTATACGATGCACAGTAGCATCCCTGCTGCTATCATGATGTATCTCACAGCAGAAGCACTCTCCCAAACCGTTGCCAGCGCAGTATCAACGGCACGTATTAACAAAGAGGGAATAGCACATATTATCGATGACCATTACCGTTATAAGCAATACCATATGCTGGCTATATTCACTGGCATTTTGACAAGTTCAATAGTTTATGAAGTGTTACTTTATAGGGGTATTACACCCGTCACGGCGGGTTTTATATCGATGATCTCAGCAATTTTTGTTGGAGTGCTATCGTCAGCGATTTATCTGGAGAATGCTGGTTTAAGCAAGAATTTCAAAGACACTATATTATTGAGGTCCAGAGACTTAATTGGAGCCGGAGCTGGACTTGGAGCCATACTACTAGTCAAAGCTGGATCCCTAGTCTCACCAGGAACCGGAACCTTAATAAAAGCCTTAGGCGGAGCTGGAATCTTAGCCTTAACAGGAGCCTTAACAGGAGCCTTAAACGGGGCCTTCATCAGAAATAGAGACACAGTTGCCCCCAAAGCCTTAGCCTTAGCCGGAGCCGGAGCCTTCGTTGGAGCCGGAGCTATTTTTGGCATTAACAGACTGGCACAAAAAAACTTTGGACTGGCAACCGCTGGTGCTGTGGCTATAGCAACAACTCTGGCTCTAATCAATAGTGTGTCTGGTTATATTGTTTACGGTTATCCATTAGAGCAAAGCCTTTCAGAAACCAGCCAAACCCTTTGGAAAAAGTTCTATGCGCCAATGGAGTATCTTTCTACCCTGTTCCAGTAGTTGATAGAGTGCGAAGTCGCAGAGTCAGTAAGTACAGGGAATCGTCATCTGACAGGCATTGGCTCTCGAACAATTTAACCTCGAAGTTATTAATGGACATCCCTGATTCCTTTTTTAGTCTACCCTTTAGACTCCTTCATCAGACGCTGAAATAAATCAAATGAAGACAACATATAAGCGACTATCATTGTTTATTTATCTGATGTTACTTTTTTCAATAACAAAGGCTGATGAGACGTCCTATCAAAACCGGTTTGAGTTATTGAAAATCCCCTCCCCTGAAAACGCCACTTTGATCGAGAATGGACTGACGATGTTAAAAAGTACCGCTGGCGTACCAATTTCAATGATTCTCAATACAGGGATTTGGTGGGGGGTGTGCAAAGCGACGGGATTTATCTCTGGAGTGGTGAGCAGGCATCAATTTACGGAACCGCAAAAACAAGAACTCCAGGCGATGAAAACCAACTTCTGTGCCCAGCTTGCTCCGCTTATCGCAACCACTGAAACAGCACTGGCAGGAAAGGTCTCTCCATGGCCTTTGCCTTCGGGCTTGTTGCCTCTGCGCCTGGTTAGTCTTGCACTGGCAGCTTATAGCAGCTATCCGATGCACAGTAGCATCCCTGCTGCTGTCATGACGTATCTCACAGTAGAAGCACTCTCCCAAACCACTGCCAGCGCAGTATCAACGGCAGGTATTAACAAAGAGGAAGTAACACATATTACCGATAACTATAACGCTTACCAACTTTACCAATACGATACGCTGGCTATATTCACTGGCATTTTAACAGGCTCAATAGCTCATGCAGCGTTACTTTATAGAGGTGTTACATCTGTCAAGGCGGGTTTTATATCGACGATCTCAGCAATTGTTGCTGGAGTGCTATCGTCAGCGACTTATCGGGTGAATGCTGGTTTAAACAAGAATTTCAAAAACGCTATATTATCGAGCTCCGGACATTTAATTGGAGCCGGATCTGGACTTTTAACTTTAATCCTAACCAGACTTGGAGCCTCAGACCCACTGATAAGCAAAACCTTAATGAGAGTCGCAGTCACAGCTGATACCTTAGCCTTAGCAGGAGCCTTAACCGGAGCCTTCAACGGAGCCTCCATCAGAGATAGAGACTCTGTTGTCCTCGGAACCTCCATCGGAACCTCCATCGGAACCTTAGTCGGAGCCTTCGCCGGACTCGGAGCTATTTTTGGCATTAACAGACTGGCACAAAAAAACTTTGGACTGGCAGCCGCTGGCGCTGTCGCTATAGCAACAACTCTGGCTCTAATCAATAGTATGTCTGGTTATGCTGTGTACGGTTATCCATTAGAGCAAAGCCTTTCAAAAAACAGCCAAATCCTTTGGAAAAAGTTCTATGCGCCAATGGAGTATCTTTCTACTCTGTTCCAGTAGTTGATAGAGTGAGAAGTCGCAGAGTCAGTAAGTACAGGGGATCGTCATCTGACAGGCATTGGCTCTCGAACAATTTAACCTCGAAGTTATTAATGGTCATCCCTGATTCCTTTTTTAGTCTACCCTTTAGACTCCTTCATCAGACACTGAAATAAATCAAATGGAGACAACATATAGGCGACTATCATTGTTTATTTATCTGATGTTACTTTTTTCATTAACAAAGGCTGATGAGACTTCCTATAAGAACCGGTTTGAGTTTTTGAAAACTCCCTTTGGAAGCACCGCTTTGGTCGAAGATAAACTGAAGCTGGCTGAAAATACCGGTGGCGTATTCATTTCAACGCTTATCAATACAGAGATTTGGTGGGGGATGTGCAAAGCGACGGGATTTATCTCTGGAGTAGTGATTAAGCATCAATTCACAGAACAGCAACAACAAGAACTTCAGGCGGTGCAAACCAACTTCTGTACTCAGCTTGCTCCGCTTATTGCAATCACTGAAACAGCACTGGCAGGGAAGGTCTCTCCCTGGCCTTTACCCCCCTCGTGGCGAACACTGTTCCTGGGAGGTGTTGTATTGTCAGCTTATGGCAGCTACGTGCATTACAGCGACATTCCGATCGTCACTGCTGCGGTCATGACTTATCTCACGGCAGAAGCACTCTCCCGAACCATGGCCAGCGACGCTTCAACGAAACTTATTAAGGTAAAAGGAGTAACACACGTCATCGATGACGATTACCGCCTTGAGCAGTACACAATACTGGCTAGAATCACTACTATTTTAACAAGCTTAATAGTTTATGAAGCGTTACTTTATAAAGGTGTTTCACTCGCCAATGCGGGTTATATGTCGATAATCTCAGGAATTGCTCTGGGCGGTCTATTGTTAATGACTTCTCCAGAAAATGCTGGTTTAAGCGAGGATTCCGCAAACACTACATTATTGTCATACGAAACATTTTTACCAATCGGATTCGAGACCTTAGCCGGAGGTGGAGTCTTAGCTTTAGCCAAAGCTGGACCTAGAGCTAGAGCCTTAGCCTTATCCGGAGCCTTAGCCTTATCAGGAGCCTTATCAGGAGCCTTATCCGGAGCCTTATCAGGAGCCTTATCAGGAGCCTTATCCGGAGCCAGGGTCGGTGACGAAGAAGAAACCAGGGCCAGCGACAGAGTTAGAAACAGACAATCCTTCTTAGTCTTAACCTTATCCTTATTCGGAGCCGGAGTTGGAGCCTTATCCGGAACAGGAGCCGGAGCTGGAGACGGAGACGGAGCCGTAGTCGGAGCCGTAGTCGGAGTCTTAGCCGGAATTGGAGTCGGAGTCGGAGTCAGAGTCAGAGCAGGATTCTTAGCCAAAGCCCTAGCTGAAAACGAAGTCGAAGCCAGAGTCGTAACCTTCACCGAAACCATAGCCGGAGCCGGAGTCGGAGTCGGAATCGGAGTCGGATCTATTATTTACACTGGCATGCTCGCAAAACACAGCCTTGTACTGGCATCGGCTAGTGCTGCGGCCACAGCAACAGTTCTGGCTCTAATCAATAGTATGTCCGGTTATACTGTTTACGGTTATCCATTAGAGCAAAGCCTTTCAGAAACCAGCCAAACCCTTTGGAAAAAGTTCTATGCGCCAATGGAGTATCTTTCTACTCTGTTCCAGTAGTTGATAGAGTGAGAAGTCGCAGAGTCAGTAAGTAAATGAGATCGTCATCTGACAGGCATTGGCTCTCGAACAATTTAACGTCGAAGTTATTAATGGTCATCCCTGATTCTTTTTTAGTCTACCCTTTAGACTCCTTTATTAGACGCTGAAATAAATCAAATGAAGACAACATATAAACGACTATCATTGTTTATTCATCTGATGTTACTTTTTTCAATAATAAAGGCTGATGAGACTTCCTATAAGAACCGGTTTGAGTTTTTGAAAACTCCCCATGAAAGCACCGCTTTGGTCGAAGATAGACTGAAGCTGGCAGGAAATGTCGGTAGCGTATTTATTTCAACGCTTATCAATACAGAGATTTGGTTAAGGGTGTGCGAAGCGACGGGATTTATCTCTGGAGTAGTGAGTAAGCATCAATTCACAGGACAGAAACAGCAAGAACTTCAGGCGGTGCAAGCCAACTTCTGCACTCAGCTTGCTCCGCTTATTGCAACCACTGAAACAGCACTGGTAGGGAAGGTCTCTCCCTGGCCTTTACCCCCCTCGTGGCGAACACTGTTCCTGGGAGGTGTTGTACTGTCAGCTTATGGCAGCTACGTGCATTACAGAGACATTCCGATCGTCACTGCTGCGGTCATGACTTATCTCACGGCAGAAGCGCTCTCCCGAACCATGGCCAGCCATGCTTCGACGGAATTTATTAAGAAAAAGGGAGTAACACACGTTATCGATGACGATTACCGCCTTGAGCAGTACACAGTACTGGATAGAATCACTGCTATTTTAACAAGCTTAATAGTTCATGAAGCGTTACTTTATACAGGTGTTTCACCCATCAAAGCGGGTTTTATGTCGATAATCTCAGGAATTGTTGTGGGCATGCTATCGTCAATGACTTCTCCAGAGAATGCTGGTTTAAGCGAGGATTACGCAAGCGCTACATTATTTTCATACGGAACATTAGTACCAATCGGATTCGGGGCCTTAGTCGGAGTTGGAGCCTTAGCCGAAGCCGAAGCCGAAGCTGGAGTTGGAGCCTCAGTCAGAGCCGTAGCCGGAGCTGGAGTCTTAGCCTTATCCGGAGCCTTGGCCGGAGGAGGAGCTGGAGTCTCAGCCTTAGCCGAAGCCAGAGTCGGTGACGGAGAAGGAATCTGGGCCAGCGGCAGAGATAGAACCAAATCCTTCTTCGTACCCTTAGTCTTAGTCGGAACAGGAGTTGGAGCCATATCCGGAGCCGAAATCGGAGCCAAAGCCGGAACCAAAGCCGGAGCCGAATGCGGAGCCATGGCCGGAGCCTTAGCCGGAGCCTTGGCCGGAACCTTGGCCGGAGCCTTAGCCGGAGCCCTGGCTGAAAGCGAAGTCGGAGCCAGAGTCCTAACCTTAACCGAAACTATAGCCGGAGTCGGAGTCGGAGTCGGAGTCGGAATCGGATCTATTATTTACACTGGCATGCTCGCAAAACACAGCCTTGTACTGGTATCGGCTAGTGCTGCGGCCACAGCAACAGTTCTGACTCTAATCAATAGTATGTCCGGTTATACTGTTTACGGTTATCCATTAGAGCAGAGCCTTTCAGAAACCAGCCAAACCCTTTGGAAAAAGTTCTATGCGCCAATGGAGTATCTTTCTACTCTGTTCCAGTAGTTGATAGAGTGAGAAGTCGCAGAGTCAGTAAGTAAATGAGATCGTCATCTGACAGGCATTGGCTCTCGAACAATTTAACGTCGAAGTTATTAATGGTCATCCCTGATTCTTTTTTAGTACCCTTTAGACTCCTTCATCAGACGCTGAAATAAATCAAATGAAGACAACAAATAAACGACTATAGCTGTTTATATATCTGATGTTACTTTTTTCATTAACAAAGGCTGATGAGACTTTCTTTCTCAGCATGGGTCGCAAGAAGCCCCCACTATAGCCGCATCTGCGGCTTAGTGGTGGGAGTACATCACCTTCCGGCTTTCTCTTTTATAACAAGTACTCGTAACAGCCCGTAGCCTGTCAACAACATAATCAGGGACAAGGGCAGTGCGGAGGCAATAGTGACGGCTTCCAGGGCCTTGAGCCCACCGACCAGTAACAGCAAAGCAGCCGCTATTCCTGAAAGCGTTGACCAGAATACCCTTTGCCAACTAGCGGGGCTCTCCTCTCCATTAGAAGACAGAATGCTCATAACAATCGCACAGGAGTCGGCTGAGGTAATAAAAAAAATGGCTACTATCAATACAGACAGTGCGGACAAAAACTGAAAACCGGGGAACAGTTCCAGAAAGGCAAATAGCGCCTGCGACTCATGATGTTCCACAACCGTAGCCAGGCTACTGTCCGTGTTGCCCATGACCGCTGAAATGGATGTATTCCCAAACACTGTAAACCACATAAAAGTAAGGGCCGAAGGCACTACGATAGTACCAAAAATCATTTCACGCACGCTTCTTCCCTTTGATATCCGGGCAATGAACATACCAACGAAAGGCGACCAGGATAGCCAGTATGACCAGTAAAAAAGAGTCCAGTCACTCAGCCAGTCGTTTCTGTTTTGATAGGCATACAGGTTAAAGCTTTGTTCAATAATACCGGACAGGTAGAGCCCGGTGTTTTGAATGAATAAGTTCAGAAGCTCAGTGGTTGGGCCAAGCGCCATAATCAGCAGCAACAACGCCGTTGCCAGTGCCAGGTTTAGCCTGGACAGAATGACTACCCCTTTATCCAGCCCGGACACTGCGGATAACGTCGCCAGTCCGGTAATAACAAAAATGAGTAATGAGTGCGTAAGAGCAGCGGGTTGCCAGTTGAACAGGTATTGTAATCCAGAGCTAATCTGAAGCACGCCGATTGCCAACGCAGTCGCAACACCAAACACGGTTCCCACGATGGCGAAAATATCAATACAATGACCGGCTCTTCCAAAAACCCGGTCACCAATAAGCGGATACAAACACGAACGGAAGGTCAAAGGCTGTTCATGCCGATAAGAGAAGTAGGCAATACTCAGGCCAATCACCGCATAAATGGCCCAGGCATGAAAGCCCCAGTGGAGAAATGTGATTTGCATGGCTTGCCTTGCAGACGCCAATGAGCCGGAATCACCCACCGGCGGACTGGCAAAGTGTATAACAGGTTCTGCAACCCCGAAAAACATCAGGCCAGTCCCCATGCCAGCAGCAAACAGCATTGCCAGCCATGCCGAAAAGCTGAATTCAGGCTTACTATCCTCCCTGCCCAATTTGATGCTTCCAAAACGAGAGAAGCAGAAAAAAGAAGCAAAGCCTAAATTCACTGTAACAGTGAGTGCATAAAACCAGCCCAGATATTTGGAGATCATCGCTACCAGAAGGGTAAATAACGCGCTCATAGCGTCTGGAAAGCTGGCCGCAAGAGAGAGCAGGGAAGCTATAAGCATTGAAGAAATAAAAAATACAGGCTTGTTAAGGGAGTGCCTCGACATTTTATCCGTCATAACGCTCGACACTCCTGACCGTATTGCAGCACTTAAAACAGGGAACATCCCCCCGGTAACCAGACAGAGTATAGATGAATCACTTAATCAGTCACCCATCGAAATACCTTCACGACGAGGGTCCGATGCGCCCACCAGGCGCCCACCCTGAAACTGAATAGCCTGGAGGCCTGAATTAAGATCCCTGATCTTCACCTTATAACCCATCTTCTCCAGAGGTGCCTTAAGTGCCTCTGCGTCTGTACCCGCTTCCAGCTCATAAGTACCCGAACGATTCTGCAAATGAGGTGCATTAATCGCAGCCTGTACAGGGATGCCCCATTCAAGATGTCGAATCAGTGTATTGGCAACATAACCAATAATACGAGCGCCCCCCGGAGACCCCAACACCAGATAAGGCTTGTCGTCTTTCATCACAATAATCGGTGCCATGGAAGACCGGGGACGTTTACCAGGCTCAACACGGTTGGCAACAGGGTGGCCGTTTTTATGGCTGGCAAAAGAGAAATCTGTCAGTTCATTATTCAGCAAAAAGCCATTGGTCATAACTCTGGAGCCAAAACCATTTTCAATGGTACTGGTCATCGAGACAATATTTCCGTCTTTATCGACTATCGAAATATGAGTCGTGGAAGGAAGCTCAATAGACTGGTCATCGGCCTGTGCAACAGGATTATCCCAGTCAGGCTGGCCGGGCTGAACCTGTATCAGCGCTGAACCTTTTGCAATCAATCTGGCCCGGTCAGCCAGATACTCTTGATCCAGCAAACTTTGAGGCATAGGGACAAAATCAGTATCTGCCATATAGCGATTACGATCTGCAAAAGCCAGACGGGTTGCGTCGCCTATGACCTGCCAGGCCTCAGGGCTTTCTTTTTGCAAAGAAGCCAGATCCGCCTGAACAGAAATACCCAGAATTTGTCCAACCGTTAAAGTGCCGGAACTGGGAGGTCCCATACCACAAATACTGAATTGCCGGTACGGGGCGCAGGTGACAGGCCGCTCCTTTATGCGATAACCCGCTAAGTCACTGCGGGAAAGTAGTCCGCAATTGTCTTTTATTTCCTGAACCTTTTTAACAATCTGTTCACCAATTTTTCCATGATAAAAGACATCCGCCCCCTGCTTTGCCAACAGGCCAAGTGTTCTGGCGTAGTCTGGATTTTTCAGCACATCGCCCTCAGCCAGAGGTTGACCATTTTCCCTGAAAAAGTAACGACGGGTATCCGGATAACGTTGCAGCCGTTCCTTATCTCCGGCAATCGCACTGCCAAGACGCTGAGACACGGTAAAACCATTCTCTGCCAGTTTCTGTGCCGGTTTCAGCAAGTCAGGCCAGGGTTGTCGGCCATATCGGGTATGGAGTTCAGCCATCAGCTTCACAGTTCCCGGAGTACCGACTGAGCGTCCACCAACAACAGCGCCGTAAAACGCTAATGGCTTACCATTTTGATCCTGAAATAACTCAGGCGTTGCCGCTGCAGGCGCAGTTTCACGACCATCAAAAGTGGTCAGTTGTTTTTTTTCAGCGTCGTAATAGACCAGAAAAGCACCGCCCCCTAAACCCGACGACTGCGGTTCGACTAAGCCCAGCACAGTTTGCACGGCCACCATCGCATCAATGGCACTGCCACCGGCTTTCAATACATCGTAACCCGTCTTCACTGCCAGAGGATTAGCGGCAGAAACCATAAAGTTTTCCGCAACCACCTCGGTTTTCGAGGTCAGACCACTGGCGGCTTCCGGTGCAATATCTTCCTCAGCCACCGGGGCTGCGTTCAGACATAGTGGCAACAGTGCCGCCAAAGCAAACGACAATAACTGTTTATGCACTGCATTTGTTTTTCTTTTATGCATACTTTTTGCACACCTTTTTTATTTTGAATTCAGGGCTTGTCTGGATAGTGTTAAAACCGCTTCCAGAACACCACCGGCAATTGCCCTGGCTTTATCCGTGGTAGTGGTATGATCCACTGATGCGCCCCTGGGATCAACATCACCAATCTTGAAGCGCTCACTCACTTTCAGCCCAGGATTTATCATTCCCCGTACTTTACCGCTGATAGGGGTAACCACAGGTTCTGCGTATTCTCCCACCGTGGCCACCGCCTGACCTTCACAAACCAGGTCACCAATAGTCACCCGTGGTGTCACAACACCCGCACAGGGCGAACGCAACACCCGTTCAGCACCATAGCCACCGATGACGCCGGGCGTTCCTGTATTGGCCTTTGCCTCTCCGCAATAAATAATACGCCCCAGGTCGTGACCACGACAGGTTTCAATAACAGCATCCACGTCTTCACCCGCCGTAAAACCGGGACCCAACGCCAGCGTCACCGGAGCCATCTCCCGATGCGTGCCAAGGTTCCGCTTTGCCAGAATGGCATCAACCAGGATGGCAGGCTTCAGCTGTCGTAAGGATGCAGCCTCAGGGTCAGCCATTACTGCAATTTCCCGCTGTTCGGTAATCTTCAACGCTTCGGCCACTGAACGGGCTTTGCGCCCGGTCACACCTTCGATGATTATCTTTTTATCGTCGTTTACCAGGGCTTGTGCAAAAGCAATATTGGTGCGAATAACGGTGGGCTCCGGCAAATCCAGCATAATCACGTCATAACCACTGTTATGCAGTTTAAGTGCCGCTCCGGTCGCCAGATCGCCAGCACCGCGAATCACCAGCCGTCTGTTCAGGTCATTCGTCACCCTGTCGCCCATGGAAACGGGCTTTTTATTGCGGCTGATGGCGAGTATTTCAGACATAATGCTGACCGCTATTTCCTCAGGTGTTTCTGCGCCAAGGTCTAAACCTACCGGGGTTCGAACCTGATTAAAGCGTTCGGGTGAGAGTCCACTTGCCAGCGCTTTAGCTTTTAGCGCCTTCACTTTTCTACGGCTCGCCAGCTGCCCGATATGCCTGGCATCCGTTTTTAGCACTTCCAGCAACGCTTCCGTATCTTCGTGATTGGTGGCTATGACCACCTGAGTGTCAGGGTTAATGGTGATTTGACTGATCGCGTCGGAAATAGTGTCTCCGTTAATCAGCCGGGTAAACTCCGGAAATCGTTCAGCCGCTAAATTGGGTTTCCAGGAGTCAGCAACGGTAATAGCAAATCCCAGTCTGGCAGCAAGATGAGCCACCGCCTGGTTAACATGCCCCGCCCCAATCAGCAGCAACTGGGGTTTAACGTTGTGAACATCAATAAAAACCTTCATCGCCCCACCACAGTCCATGCCCATGGCATTTTTGCCACTGCGGGACATGCTGGCATCCACCATCCGTGACTGGCCGGTTTTAATGGCTGCAATAGCCTCTGCAATCACGTGGCGTTCCACCATACCACCACCGACAGTGCCAAAGGTTTGACCATTGTCTTCTACCAGAAGCTGGGCGTTATGCCGTGGGGCAGAACCACTGGTTTCTATGATAGAAGCGATGGCAAAAGCCCTGTGACCGCCTGACAGTTCTGCTGCCCTTGAAAAAACATTATTTATCATAATTCAATCCGTAAAGAGAAGTATTTTTAATACGTTCCAGCCATGGATAAGACTGAGAGAAACTACTCAAAAGCGTCGTATGAATGCAAGGTGAGTGAGCAAGGACTTCTAATGCAAAAGCCCGGCCTGCTTGTTGCTGTTTCTGAGAATCCAGCTGATTCAGCAACCAGATTTTTTTGCAGGGTGTCTTTGCAGAAGACTTCTTTTCAAACGAGTTCTTTTCAAAAAAGTAGTGAGCGCTCTGTTGTAAATGGGGCTGTTTAAATAAACCGACTGGCGAGTTAATAAGTACTGACAACGCCTCTGGACTCACCCGGTCGCCTGCTTTCAGCCCGGTAACCGCTGAAAACCACTCCCTTCGATGCACAGTCTCAGCCGATACCGGTGACTCAATGCCTTTCCAGCCCGTTACTCCAACAATCACCTGACAACCGTCGGGTAATACCGGCTCTTTGTCGGAAGGCGCTTTCAGAGGCAGCTGCCGGGATCCGTCTGCCTCAATAAGAATATTGTCGTATAGATTGCGCCTGATCAGTTCTGCCGGAAGAGTTGCCGGAATACCAGACAGTTTCTGTCGATCTTCGCAGGCCATTCCGGCAACCGTAATCGACGCAGGTTCAGGCCGACTAATGTAAAGTTCTTCAGGGTCTGAACATCGGATCACCCGGTCAACACGGCCTGCAAAACCATCAACATCCGGATGGTAAATATGTGTCGTGGTGGATAACAGTACGGTTCGCCCTGACTGTTGCAATAAGCTGGCAAGGTGTTGTAAAAAGCTGGTTTTCCCGCCAGCACCAGCGGTGGCAATTATGCGGTCTTTGTCTGGGTCTATGCCTGGGATCATTACACACCCTTACTAAACAAAAATGCCGGGTCAAGAAGGTATAAAAATTAATGGATATGGAACTGCACCAATGTGAGTGCCTTATAGCGGCAGCGGGCTTGTCATCCCGAATGGGGAAATGGAAAGCCATGCTGCCTTTTGGAGAATCAAATCAAACCATTCTGGATTGCAGTATTGCCAATGCGTTAAATTGTGTCTCCCGGGTTATTCTTGTTACGGGCTACCGGGGTGAAGAACTCTTTGCACGGTATAAAAATAATAAGCGGATTAAAATTATCCATAATCCGGACTATAAAAAAGGCTTATTCAGCTCACTGCAATCCGGTATACAACAGGCAACCTCTGATTATCTATTTATTACACATGGTGATATGCCATTAATTTCAAAGGAGGTTTTTATCAACCTCTTTACTAACCGGGGTGATGATATTGTTTTTCCGGTTTATCAGGAAAAAGCCGGACATCCCGTACTTCTTAATCACCGCTACTACCAACACATCCTGAATGCGCCTGTTGAAAGTCGTATGAAAGCTTTATTAACAGCACTACCCCATCGTTTTATTTCTGTCAGCACTCACAATATTCATCTGGATATCGATACACCTCAGCAGTATCAATATCTTTGCAATAAAGCTCTTTAGTTTTAGTGATACAGGTCAACATTAAGGACATCCTTTTAGTTGTTGGCTGTTGGCTGTTGGCTGTTGGCTGTTGGCTGTTAGCTGTTAGCTGTTAGCTGTTAGCTGTTAGCTGTTAGCTGTTAGCAATGCACTATGAGCAGCCAATAGCCAATAGCCAATAGCCAATAGCCAATAGCCAAAATATCAAATTGATAGCGATTCATTTATTGGTTATCAGGCAGTTATCATAATGACGAATACTGACGTTTAAATGAAAATTATTACTATTTGCTAATAGCAAACAAATAAGCCACACTCTGCTTTTTATCCATATTCTCGAATTCATTTAATTTTAATAAGCACTCTTTTTTTGCTTCAGGTCAATAATTTTCGTCTAACTCTCCCACTGATAATTCTTTTCCCCCTCCTCTGTAAATAACTGGTCTGATTCCTGCATTACCAGAATCAGTGTCATCGATTTAACCATTACAACGTTATAAAAACTAAACGGACACAATTCAAGCCGTTTCAGGAGAGATCAATGGGCGATATTATGCGTCCCGTTCCGTTTCAGGAAATGCTGAATCGCATTCACGGGGAATATCAAAAGAGCCAGTCCTTGTTTGGCATTAAAGCAGATCAGCTGTTCAGAAAGAAAAATAACCAGAGGGTCAGCGTTTGTTCTGAAACCGCTACTACCGCAGTCGGCCCGGCGGCTGGGCCCCACACACAGTTAGCTCAGAACATCATTACTTCCTGGGTGGCAGGCGGTCGTTTTATTGAGCTGAAAACCGTTCAGATCATGGATACGCTGGAAATTGATAAGCCCTGTATTGATCCGGACGACGAGTGCTACAACACGGAATGGTCTACTGAATATACCCTGCCCAAAGCCTACGACGAATATCTGAAAGCCTGGATTATCCTGCACGTTCTGGAGTCACTGTTTGACCCGGCTCTGGATAGCCAACCGGAGGGTCAGCAGGAAAAAAGCTTTATCTTCAACATGAGTGTGGGCTATGACCTGAAAGGTATCAAAACCCCTCGCATGCAGACCTTTATTGACGACATGATGGACTGCAGCAACCATGAAAACTTTGTCGCTTACAAAGAGTCCATCAAGCAGTGGCTGCGTCAGCCTGAAGTGATGGCCACCTTCCAGCATAAAATACGCCTTGAGTCACTGGAAAAACAGATTGACCAGATCTCACCAAAGATCGCCCAGTCCGTCACCCTGTCTACCATGCACGGCTGCCCTCCCCACGAAATTGAAGCGATCTGCCAGTACATGCTGACAGTGAAGCGTATCGATACTTTTGTAAAACTCAACCCGACTCTGCTTGGCTACGACCGGGTTCGTAGCATTCTTGACCAGCGTGGTTTTGATTATATCAGCCTGAGTGAAGAGTCTTTCAGTCATGACCTGCAAATGGCAGACGCCCTGCCCATGCTGCGTCGTCTGCGCGAGGTAGCGGCTGAAAAAGGTCATCACTTCGGTGTCAAACTCTCTAATACACTGGGCTGTATTAACGACAAAGGTCGTTTGCCTGGTGATGAAATGTATATGTCAGGCCGTGCGCTGTATCCGCTGACCATCAACCTGGCCGCCATCATCGCCGATGAGTTTAACGGCCAGCTGCCTATGTCCTACTCCGGCGGTGCCTGGAAAGGCAACATCGCCAATATCTTTAACACCGGCATTCGCCCGATCACCATGGCCACCGAGCTGCTGAAACCCGGTGGCTATATGCGTCTGCGAGATTGTGCTAATGCCCTGGAAGAGTCAGACACCTGGAACAAACAGGAAGTCGATGTCTACGCATTGCAAGAGTTAGCTGAGAACGCACTGACCGAGGATGAATACACAGAAAAAAACTGGCATGAGTCTCCCCGAAAACAGGAAGACGTTGCACCACGATTTGATTGCACCATTGCCCCCTGTAAAGAGACCTGTCCTATTGGGCAGGATGTACCTGAGTACATTCAGAATGTTGCCAGAGGCGATTATCAGGGTGCGCTGAAACTGATATACGACAAAAACCCACTACCTGGCATCACCAGCCATATCTGTGACCACCAGTGCATGACCAGCTGTACCCGCAAGGATTATGAAGGTGCGATAAAAATTCGTGATATGAAACGGATAGCGGTAGAACAGGGCTGGGAGCAGTACGAATCCAACTGGAAAAAACCCAGGCAGATATCACAAGCCCGTTGTGCCGTTATTGGTGCCGGACCCAGTGGACTCTCTGCCGCCTATTTCCTGGCCCGGGCTGGCTTCCCTGTGGTGGTGTTTGAGAAAGAACAGGACGCTGGCGGTATTATTCGCAACGTCCTGCCCAACTTCCGTATTCCGGCCGAAGTCATTCAGCAGGACATTGATTTTGTCAGGGCTCACGGTGTGCAGTTTGAATTTGGCTGTGACCCCAACATCAACGCCCCCATGCTGAAAAACGTGGGTGGTTTTGACTACGTCTTTATGGGGGTCGGTGCTGAAAAAGGCAACACCATGCCACTGCAAGGCGACCGTTCCCGTCTGCTGCCATCACTGTCTTTCCTGAGAACCTTTAATAGCAAGCCGGAAAGCATTTCTCTGGGTCAGCATGTGGCCGTTGTCGGTGGGGGTAATACGGCCATGGACAGTGCCAGGGCGGCTCTGAAGACACCCGGCGTTAAAAAAGTATTTGTCTTCTATCGTCGGACTGAACACGAAATGCCCGCAGACCGGGAGGAATATCACAACGCTGTGGCCGATGGCGCTGAGTTCCACTTCCTGACCAACCCGGAATCCATGACAGAAGCGGGTGAGCTGACCTGTCGTGTGATGGCGCTGGGTGCAGAAGACGCCAGTGGTCGCCGTCGTCCGGTTGCCACCGACAAGACACTGACGATGCCAATCGACACCATTATCACAGCCATTGGCGAATCCGCTGACACCGAACTGCTCAACAACATGGGATTACCCATTGACCACGATGGCTGGACCATTGTTGATAAAACCACCTGCGAAACCGCTGTTTCCGGTATTTTCCTCATCGGCGATGCCCATACCGGACCCTCTACTGTCGTACGCTGTATCAACGAAGCCAGAAAGGCAACGGATACGATTATCAACCGTGAGTCAGCCCGGACTCATACCAATACCAGTGTATTGTCGTCTGACTCCCGGAGCATCCGCCAGCGCAGAGGGTTTATTCCCCTGACTAACGTTACCCGTGAAGACACTGAAGCCTTTGCCGCCCAGGAAGGCGCACGTTGTCTGGAATGCAACCATATCTGTAACAAGTGCGTGGGAGTCTGCCCTAACCGGGCCAATGTGGCACTGGACATTCCCGGTTTCCGGGAGCGTTACCAGGTTCTGCACCTTGATGCGTACTGCAACGAGTGCGGTAACTGCGCCCGGTTCTGTAACTGGGACAGCAAGCCTTATAAAGATAAGTTGACCATCTTCAGCCTGATGGAAGATTTCGAAAACAGCACTAATACCGGCTTCTTTGTAAATAACGAAGATGTCTGGGTTCGCCATGAAGGGGAAGTACACAAGCTGCCTATTAATGTGCTGGGGGAAACGGGTGAGCTTCCGGATGAAATGGTCACCCTTGGTCGTGTTATCCGTCATGTGTACCTTAGATACCCGTACCTGCTGGGTGCTGTAGGGCATTAAGAGGAAAATAATAATGCTACTAATAAAAAATGCTACCGCCGTTCAGTTCCAGCCAGCTTCAGTCACCGAAGGAATTGATATTCTGGTTGATGGCAACAAAATCGCTCAGGTTGGAAAAGGCATCGATCCGAAACAGGCGACAAAGGTTATCGATGCGGCAGGCCGGGTTGTTATGCCGGGCATTGTCTGCAGTCACAACCACTTTTACTCCGGCCTCTCCCGGGGCGTGATGGCAGATATCAAGCCCTGTCCTGATTTTGTCAGCACCCTGAAAAACCTGTGGTGGCGACTGGACCGGGGCATCGACGAAGAAATTCTCTACTACAACGGCCTGATCTGCTCACTGGAAGCCATCAAGTCCGGCACCACCGCCGTTATTGATCACCACGCCTCACCGGCTTTTATCAAAGGTTCTTTGAATACTCTGCGCAAAGGTTTCCTGAAAGCGGGTCTGCGAGGCATGACCTGTTTTGAAACCACTGACCGCAATTTCGGCATGAAAGAACTGGAGGACGGTGTTCAGGAAAACATCGACTTTGCCAATCTGATTGACAGCGCTAAAACCAGAGGCGACGAACCTTATCTGGTAGAAGCTCATATTGGTGCTCATGCGCCGTTTACTGTACCCAACGACGGATTGGGGCTATTGGCTGACGCCGTTAAAGAAACCGGTCGGGGGCTGCATATTCATGTGGCTGAAGACAAATACGACAGCACATGGAGTCGTCACCACTACGGACAGGAGCTGTTACAGCGCCTGGATACCTTCGGCCTGCTGAATGAAAAGTCTCTCATCGCCCACGGCACCTACCTGACCGACGCTGACATTGAGCTGCTGAACCAGCGCGACGGTTTCCTGGTTCACAATCCACGTTCCAATATGAACAACAACGTGGGTTACAACGCTCAGCTGAGCCAGTTTAAGAACGTCGCTTTAGGCACTGACGGTATAGGCAGCGATATGCTGGAAGAGATGAAGTTTGCCTTCTTCAAGCACCGGGATGCCGGTGGCCCCCTGTGGCCAGACAGTTTCCTGAACTTCCTGAATAACGGTAATCGCCTGTTAGAACGCAACTTTGGCGGCCAGTTCGGACGCCTGGAACCTGGCTATCAGGCCGACCTGGTGATTCATGACTATATCAGCCCAACGCCGTTTATGGGCGACAACCTGCCCGGCCATCTGGCCTTTGGTATGGGCAGTAATGGCGTACGCACCGTAGTGGTTGACGGAGCTGTCGTCTACGAAGACCGTCAATTCCCATTTGCTGTAGAAGGAATCTATGCACAGGCACGCACTGCGGCTGCACGCCTTTGGAAAAATATGGACAACCTCGACTGAGCACTCTCTGGCCGGGCAATGTTGCCCGGCCGGTTCTGTCTTGAAAAAAAGAAAAACCCCCGGGGAGGGGGATGAGTAATGCTAAGTACCGACGCTGACCTTAATACTGAAACGAAACCCGACTTGCTTGAACGGCTGTTCAAACTGAAACAACACGGCACCACTGTAAAAATGGAGGCGCTGGCGGGCTGTACCACCTTCGTCACCATGTGCTACGTGGTGTTTGTGGTGCCGGAAATGCTCTCAGCGGCAGGCATGGACAGGGGCGCGCTGTTTGTTGCCACCTGTCTGATAGCCGGGCTGAGCTGTATTGTTATGGGCCTGTACGCTAACTGGCCGGTGGGGCTGGCACCGGGCATGGGTCTGAACGCATTTTTTGCCTATGCGGTTGTATTAGGCATGGGCTACCCCTGGGAACAGGCGATGGGTGCCGTATTCTGGGGAGGCATTGGCTTTATGCTACTGAGCCTGTTCAAAGTGCGGGAATGGATTATCGACAGTATTCCAAAAGGGCTGCGTATTGGTATCACTGCCGGTATCGGTCTGTTTCTGGCACTGATTGGCCTGAAGTCTTCCGGTATTGTCGTGTCTAATCCCGGCACTATCGTAGGTCTGGGCAAAATCACCGACTTTGCGCCAGTAATGGCCAGCCTCAGTCTGTTCCTGATTCTGGCGCTGAGCTATCGCAAGATGAAATCCGCCGTACTGGTTTCCATTGCCGTGGTTACCGGCATTGCCCTGGCGTTTGGTGATGTTCAGTTCACAGGCGTTGTCTCTCTGCCTCCCAGCATTATGCCGATCTTCGGCAAGCTCGACATCATGGGAGCCCTGAACCCTGAAATGGTCGGCGTCATTGTTGCCTTTATGTTCGTTAACCTGTTTGACACCACCGGCACCCTGATTGCGGTGGGTGATAAAGCCGGTCTGGCCGACGAAAACGGCAAAATGGAAAACATGAACAGAGCCATGATCACTGACGGCTCTGCTTCCTGGGTCGGAGCCATCATGGGTGCGCCTACCGTCACCACTTATGTTGAAAGCGCTTCTGGTGTAGCGGTTGGCGGACGTACTGGCCTGACGGCCGTATTCATTGGCCTGCTGTTCCTGCTGACCCTGTTCCTGTCGCCTCTGGCTGGCATGGTACCCGGTTATGCGACAGCAGGCGCATTGATGTACGTCGCTGTACTGATGACTGCCAGCCTGGGCGATATGGACTGGTCTGACCTGACTGAAGCCGGTCCTGTGGTTATCACCACCGTTATGATGCCCCTGAGTTTCTCAATTGCTAATGGTATTGCCCTTGGCTTTATCGCCTATCCGGTGATCAAGCTACTGGCAGGCCGTGTAAAAGAAGTCAGTGTGAGTGTATGGGTTCTGGCCATTATGTTCGCGCTTAAGTTTGTGATCTTTGGAATTTGATGCGAAGGCGTTATCCACTCCTTCCCTCAAGAGGCAAACGGGAAGGAGTGGTAACGAAAAGGACTAAGAATGATCAAACAGTTTTTACGAGCCAAGAGTCTGGATGAAGCCCTGGCGTTTAAAGCAAAGTACGGTGACGATGCCGTTTATATGGCGGGTGGAGCACGACTGAACGCTGCACCCACCCAAAATAAACGGGAAGTTGCTATCAGCCTGTCAGAACTTGACCTGAAAGGATGTAACAAAACCACAAAAGGTTGGGAAATGGGTGCTCTGACGACGCTACAGACTATCGTCGATCATCCAGAACTTCCTGATGGACTGCGTAAGGCAGCCGCCCTGGTTTACAGCCGTAATGTTCGCAACCAGTGCACGCTGGGTGGTGAGATTGCCGCTGGCCTGCCTGCCTGTTTGATTGTTCCCACGTTGCTGGCCATGGATGCCAGAGTTGAACTGGCAGAAGGCTTTGGCAATGTGGAGGTGCAGTCCGTTGCCGATTATCAGGGGGGGCTGATTACCAAAATCATTGTGCCCGCTGAAGTCTATGCCTGTTTTAACCGGGAAGTCAGCAAAAGCGCTGCCGACCTGCCCATCGTTAATGCCAGCTTTGCTGTTCACCGGAATCCGGAAGGTAGAGAGTTCTACGGTATAGCCGTTTCCGGGTCTTCTTTCCCTGCTGCAATGATTCCGGCTGAAGCATCCGTCTCCGCCTTCCTTACCAGCGACATCAGTCGTCAGGATCTGGAAAAAGCCGTGTCCGGTGCCGTGAAGTGTGATTCTGATTTCAGGGGAAGTGCTGATTACAAGCGTGAAGTCAGCGGTGTACTGGTGGCTGACATGGTTGAAGCGTACCGTGTTCAGGCGGGCAATGTGAAAGGACAGTAACAATGGACATTTCGTTTACTCTTAATGGCAAAGAACGGGTTATCAGGGCTGAAGCCGGTGAAAACGTTCAGGTGCTCCTGAAGCGTCTGGGTATGCGCTCCGTTCGCAACAGTGACGACGGCTATGGTTTTGCCGGTTCCGACACCATTCTGCTCAACGGTCATACCGTCAATGCCAGCCTGCTGATTGCTGCCCAGCTTGAAGGGTGTGAAATAGTAACGGCTGAGTCTCTGAATGAGTATGGTAAGCTGGGCCCGGTTCAGTCTGCCCTGATTGACGCTGGCGTCATTCAGTCCGGTTATAATGACCCCGCCCTGGCTTTGCTGCTGACCGATCTGCTCAGGCGCAACCCAAACCCCGCGCGATCTGAAATCACCGATAGTCTGTCGTCTTTATTCCTGAGAGAAAGTGCTTATCAGCAGGTATTTGATGCGGTAGAGATTGCCAGCAAGCGGATTAAGAATCCGCAATTCAACAAAGCCACCGCACCTTCTTTTGGCGACCACCTGCGCCATGTGGGTAAGCCCGGCGGTAAAGTGGACGCCGCAGCGACGATTAAAGCGGAAGCCTGCTTTGTGGAAGACTTTGTCGCTGCCGACGCCTGCGTCCTGAAGATGCTGCGCAGCCCCCATGCCCATGCCTATATTAACCATATTGATACCACTGAAGCAGAAAGCATGCCCGGCGTGGTAGCGGTATTTGACCATCGCAACTGCCCCGACGTTTACTACACACCGGGTGGTCAGACAGCACCTGAGCCTTCACCATTAGACCGTCGTCTGTTTGGTCAGAAGATGCGTCATTACGGCGACCGTGTCGCCGCTGTAGTGGCTGAAACCGAAGCCCAGGCGGAAGCGGCGCTGAAAACCATCAAGGTGGATTATGAAGTGCTGAAACCGGTGCTTTCCATTCGGGAAGCCATGGCAGACGACGCTCCCATTGTGCATAACGGTGTTATCAGCTACGGTGTTGGCGCTCCGGATAATCTGGAAGCACAGAACAAAACCGCTGACCCTCGTGATGGTCGCATTCATTTCAACTTCCCGTTTGGTGGTGATCCCCGCAAGAACATTGCCGCTACCGGTCATGGTGAAATTGGTGATATCAAGAAAGGTTTTGCGGAAGCGGATGTGGTACTGGAACGTACCTATCAGTCCCGTCAGTCACAACAGTTACCGCCTGAACAACACCTCTGTTACACCTACATGGAAGCGGATCGCATTATTGTTCGCGCGGCTACCCAGGTGCCATGGCATGTGCGCCGTAAAATCGCTACGGTTCTGGGCATAAAACAGCATAAAGTCCATGTCATTAAAGAGCGTCTGGGCGGTGGCTTTGGCTCCAAGCAGGACATTCTGGTGGAAGAAGTCTGTGCCTTTGCCACCCATGCCACCGGTCGTCCGGTACTGTTCCGACACACCAGGGAAGAAGAGTTTATTGCCACCTCTACCCGCCATGTGGCAGAAATCACCATTAAAATGGGCGCGAAAAAAGACGGCACCATTACGGCATTCGATGTGGATTTCCGCTTCAATACCGGCCCTTATGGCAACCATGCGTTAACCGTTCCCTGCAACGCTCCGGCTATTTCTCTGCCTTTGTATCCGTGCAGTAACGTTAAGTTCAAGGTCACCACCTACTACTCCAATATTGTTCCTACCGGTGCCTATCAGGGCTATGGCGGCCCGAAAGGTAACTTTGCGGTACAGATGATCGTGGCAGAAATGGCCGACGCCCTGGGTATTGACCAGCTGGCAATGATCGAGAAAAACCGGGTACATGAAGGCCAGTCACTGGAGTTACTGGGTAAAGTTGGCGAAGGTAAATTACCCACTTCTGTACCGGTGGCTCACAGTTGCGCCCTGGGTAAAGTGCTGGCACAGGGGGCGGATCAGTTTGGCTGGCATGTTCCTAAAGAAGATCCGGCAAAATCTCATATCTGTATTGGCCGTGGTCTGGCCACCATGCAACAGAAGTCTGGTATTCCCGATATTGATCAGGCCAATGCCTGGATCAAGCTGGCTTCTGACGGCACCCTGATTTGTCACTCTGGTGGCGCTGACCTTGGTACAGGACTGGATACCGTGGTAGCCAAATTAGCCGCCGAGGTGCTGTGTACCCGTCTGGATGATATTTATGTGGTGTCCGGCGATACCGACAGCTGCCTGTTTGACAAGGGTGCTTATGCTTCCAGTGGTACCTGTTTCTCCGGCAATGCCGCCAGGCTGGCCGCTGAAGACCTGCGCAAAAAGATTCTGAGAACTGCCGCTCATCTTCTGGAGCAACCGGTTGAATCCCTGCAGGTGGAATTCCCCGGAATTGTTCGTGTTAAAGATGCTCGTGGTAAAGACGCTCAAGGCAAGGACAGAAGCATCAGTTTCGGTGAAGTCGCACATTACGCTGAAAGCGGTACTGGCTGTGGGCAGTTGATGGGACAGGGCAGCTTTATTACCAGCGAGTTCGCCTTCCCTTACGGTGCCAACTTTGCCGAAGTAGCGGTGGATACCCGTACCGGTAAGGTCTCTCTGCGTAAATTACATGCCCTGGTGGACTGTGGCACGCCGATCAATCCGGAACTGGCACTGGGGCAAATCTACGGAGCCAGCTTGCGAGCCATCGGTCATACCCTGCAGGAGGCTATTCAATATGACGACAAAGGTCGTGTAGTGAATGCCAACTTTGCAGATTACGGCGCCCCCATGGTGGGTGACTTGCCGGAAGACTTCCTGGCAACTCTGGTACCCAGTGATGATCCGGTGGGACCATTCGGGGCTAAATCGGTGTCTGAGATCAGTGTTAATGCGGCAGCACCTGCCATTGTTTCAGCCATACACGACGCAACCGGTGTATGGGTGCGCGACTGGCATATAACACCGGAGAAAATGCTGCGGGCTTTGCGGGAAAAGTAAAACCTGCCACCGGGGCAACTAAGAACTGTCCCGGTTTCAAACATAAATAAAAAATACAACAAGGCGTTGTCATGCAATACCCAAATACGGTCAAAGCTGTCCGGGGAACTTTGCTGGATATCAGCGAAATCGGCAGTGACCTGGTATCCATTGAAAACAATCTGCGTTATATCAAAGATGGCCTGCTGATTATCCATCAGGGCAAAATTGCTTTTGCCGGTGAGTGGGAAGATGGCAGGGACTCTCTGCCAGAGTCCCTGCGTATTTGTGATTACCGGGGCAAACTGATTGTACCGGGCTTTATTGATACCCATATCCATTACCCGCAGATGGAGATTGTCGGTGCCTATGGTGAGCAGTTACTGGAATGGCTGAACACCTACACCTTCCCGACAGAAATGAAATATGGCGACAAACGCTATGCCAAAGAGATGGCAGGGCTGTTTGTTAAAGAGCTGCTGAAAAACGGTACCACCACCGCCATGGTGTTCTGCAGTGTGCATCCGGAATCCGTCGATGCGCTGTTTGAAGTGTGCGACCAGCGCAATATGCGCATGATCGCCGGTAAAGTGATGATGGACCGGAACGCGCCCGATGAACTTCTGGATACACCACAAAGCAGTTACGACGACTCGCGCCGGTTATTGAAAAAATGGCACAAACGCAACCGTCTGCTGTATGCCATTACCCCAAGGTTCGCGCCGACTTCCAGCCCGGAACAACTGGAAAAAGCCATGGCCCTGCGGGAAGAGTTCCCTGACGCTTACGTGCAAACCCACCTGTCAGAAAATACCGATGAAATTGAATGGGTGAAATCCCTGTTCCCTGAGCGTAATGGCTATCTGGATGTGTACGACCATTACCGTTTAACAGGTGAGCGCAGTGTTTACGCCCACTGCATTCATCTGGAAGAACAGGAGTGGCAGGTTATGGCAGAAACCGGATCATCCGTGGCGTTCTGCCCCACGTCCAATATGTATCTCGGCAGCGGCCTGTTTAATTACCCGAAAGCGGTAAAAGACAATGTACGGGTTGGTATGGCGACCGATGTCGGCGCAGGCACCTCCTTCAATATGTTCCAGACCCTGAACGAAGCCTACAAGGTGGTACAGCTGCAACAGCAGAAACTGTCAGCACTGGAAGGCTTTTACCGTGCCACCCTGGGGGGCGCTCACTCTCTGTATCTGGATGACAAAATTGGTAATTTTGCTATTGGCAAAGAGGCTGATTTTGTGGTGCTTGACCCAATGGCAACCCAGGTACAACAGCTGCGCTGGGATAACTCCACCACCCTGAGTGAAAAGCTGTTTGTGCTGATGACACTGGGTGATGACCGGAACATTTACCGGACATACGTCGATGGGACAATGGTTTACTCCTGTACCCGGTGAAACGCTTTTAGCGGTTGGCTGTTGGCTGTTGGCTGTTGGCTAAAAGCTAAAAGCCAAAAGCCAAAAGCCAAAAGCCAAAACGAAAAATAAAAAATAAACGGAAGTACAATGAGAATTGTTATAGCTTTGGGAGGCAACGCGATCCTCCAGCGTGGTGAACCTCTTGACTGCGAAACCCAGCGCAGGAACATTCATATAGCGGCTGAATCCATTGCCAGAATTGCCCGTGATCATCAGGTGATTCTGACCCACGGTAACGGGCCACAGGTCGGCCTGCTGGCGCTGATGAATGACCACTATAAAGAGGTGGCGCCTTATCCGCTGGATTCACTGGGGGCTCAGACCCAGGGGATGATTGGCTACCTGTTTGAACAGGAACTGCGTAACCAGATGCCAGGGCAGAAAGTGTGTGTTATGTCCACGCAAACCCTGGTCGACAGTGATGACCCGGCGTTTTCCGACCCTGATAAATTCGTGGGTCCGGTTTACACTCGTGAACAGGCTGACAGTCTGCTCAACGAGCACCCTGACTGGGTTATCAAAGCGGACGGAAAACATTTCCGCCGTGTCGTCGCTTCGCCCAAACCTCAAGCCATTCTTGAACTGGCTTCACTGCAACACCTGGTCAGTGCGGACGATATTACCGTGATCTGCGGTGGTGGTGGTGGCGTCCCCGTCAAACGAACCAGGGACGGACTGTTAAAAGATGTTGAAGCCGTTATCGATAAAGACCGTTCCTCAAGCCTGCTAGCAGAAAAACTTAACGCTGACGCTTTCCTGATTCTGACCGATGTCGATGCCGTTGCCACACAGTTTGGGCATCCGGACTCCAGAAATATTCGTACCGCAACCCCTGAAGGACTGAACCAGTTCGATTTTGCCTCTGGTTCCATGGGTCCGAAAATCGAGGCTGCTGTGGACTTTGTCAGGCGCACAGGAAAAATGGCTGCCATTGGTTCCCTGAATCGTTGCAGTGATATTCTCTGCTCGGATTCAGGGACTGTCATTCGACCCGGCGGTGATGGAGAGGTGACGTATTATTAACACATTTTCTCAACACGATTGACGGGAGGTGGCGTCAGACAAAGTGAAACCTGCAACCGTGTGCCCTGCAGGAACTTATTCTATATCCAGAGGTCGAACTCACTGATAACAAACGTTAAATGGAGATTACCCATGGATTCTACTTCTCTTGTCGGCTCCGCCTCACAAAGACCAGCTGCACCAACTTTGACTGACAGTACCTCAGCCGATACTCCCGGAAGGTGGAGTAAGGTCAGTGATTCATTCCGGTATATAGTGGACACTCTGGATTACCTGTTCTGCAAACCCCTCGATAGCCGGGAAGTGGAAAAAACACCCTGGAACTCCCTGAAATACTACACCAGTGCGATAACCAACAGGTTCGGGCTTGCTCTCTTTGCCGGAACCCTTGCCGGTGGGACTACCCTTGCTTTTACAGCCGGGTGCAAAATGCTCAGCAATATGCCTGCCCGATACCTGCAAAACAACCCCGGGGCACTTGCTGTCCCTGTCGCTACCATGATGTTAACGACTTATGTCTGTGGGCGGATTGGCCAGCAGGCAGGTAAGGCTGCCGACACACTGCTGGCAGACAGGCAGATCAGGAACGCAGCAACAGAGGAACCACAGGGTTTTCTGCAGAGAAACCGCTGTGCTGTCACACTGGCGGCACTGGGAGCCCTCTCAGCCCCGGCCATTATGCTGGCAGGTGTTCCTTCAGCCGCCGCTGGTATCGCTCTGCTGGAAAGGGGGGTAGTGGCTGCAACGGTGACTAACTCTATTGTCCAGGGAGCCCTTGGCTTCATAGCAGCTCATCTGGAAAACCGGGCGGCCAGCCTCAAAGCCCGTTAATAACATCCTTCCTACCAGATCGCAGGGAGCTCTCTTTCAGTTAGGGGCGCAGCATTTAATAACTTACCGGGCTTTTGGCTATTAGCTGCTCATACAGCCAACAGCCAACAGCCAACAGCCAACAGCCAACAGCCAACAGCGGTATATTATGTTCTGCTGCTTCCCTTAGTTAAGAGGTATTCTGCGACTGGCTTCGGGCTGCTATAGCCTCACACAGTAACTTTGCAATCTCGATGTTGCCTTTTGCGACTGCGACTTTCAGAGCCGTATCGCCCTTATTATTCGGTTTGTTAACTTCGATGCCGGGCACTGCCAGCAACGCCTTAACGCACTCAACACTCGCCCTCGCCCCTCCGGCTGCATGGTACAACGGTGTCGAACCATTAATATCTTTCTCATTGACCTGAATGCCGTGTGCTTCAAGTAAAGCCTTAGTGCACATGACTTCACCGCGGCTAACAGCGAAGTGCAATGGTGTCGAACCAGTATTATTTTTCTCATTGACCTGAATGCCGGATGCTTTAAGTAAAGCCTTAGTGCACATGATTTTGCCAAAGCAGACAGCGTGGTGCAATGGTGTCGAGCCAGTATTATCTTTCTCATTGATTTGGGTTTCTGGCACATCCAGTAATGCATTAAGGCATTCGATGAAGCCATTTGTGGCAGCGTTGTGCAGGGGTGTAAAGCCTTTGCAATCCTTCTTGTTGACTTTGATTCCGTGCGTTTTCAATAACTTGTTAAGACATTCGGTGAAGCCGTTTCTGGCAGCGTGGTGCAGGGGCGTAAAGCGATCATTAGTCGCCTTGTTGACTTTAATGCCGGGCGCGTCCAGCAGCATCTGAACGCACTTTGCGTGGCCTCCTCTGGCAGCAGAGTTCAGGGGTGTCAAGCCATTATTATTCTGTTTGTTGACATCAATGCCGGATGCTGTAAATAGCTCCTTAATACACTCTGCATGACCTCCTGAAGCTGCGAGGATCAGAGGGGTAAGGCCCTTATAATCCGCCATATTGACTTGAATGCCGGACTTTTTCAATAGCTCATGAATGCACTCTGCGTGACCTTTTGAGGCAGCCCAAGCCAGGGGCGTAAAGCCCTGGTTACCGCGTTTGTTGACTTCAATGCCGGGTGCTTTTAATAGCTCCTGAACGCACTCTGCGTGACCTCTTACGGCAGCGTGGTGCAGAGCCGTACGATCCATGGAATCCTCTTTGTTGACCTGAGTGTCAGGCGATTCCAATAGCACATGAATGCACTCTGCATGCCCCCCTGAGGCAGCGAGGTGCAGTGCCGTATGGCGCTCATTATCCTCCTTGTTGACTTGAATGCCGCGTGCTTTCAGTAACTCCTGAATGCACTCTGCGCGACCCCCTAAGGCAGCGAGGTGCAGTGCCGTAAAACCCTTATAACTCGCCATATTGACTTGAATGCGGCGCTTTGTCAGTAGCTCCTTAATGCACTCTGCGTGACCTGCTAAGGCTGCAATAGTCAGGGGCGTAAGGCCCTTATTATCCCTCACATTGAACTCAATGCCGGGTACGCGCAGTAAGGACTTGACGCACTCCGCGTGACCGTTCCGGACAGCGCTGTGCAGGGGATTCCAACCCCATTTGTTTTTATGGTTAACCTCTTCACGGTTCCTATGGGCCAGAAGATATTGCACCCCATGCACCGCACCAAGGCGTGCAAAAACGCCGAGGAGGTTTTCGCCATTATTGTTAAGTCGATCTATTAATTGATCGCAATGGCCCGTTGACAGGAGACGAGACATTGTGTCCCCCTGCTCCAGAGCGTAAGCCCGTTCAAATAATCGTCGACAATCCTCAGGTGTCAGCAGTTGCCCTATAGCCTCTCGTGAAAAATTTGAGATTTGCCAACTGTTCAGACTTTGTGTGATCGGCGAAATATTGACTCCTTGCTCACGGAGTTCTGACAGGACTGGTTCCAGCAATGGGGTGTCCACTAACCAGCGCAGAACATCTGGCGAAACGGGGTTTGTGCCGGAGCTGACCAACTGATCGACGACACGCCGGCATAATTCCTCTTTGAAACCTTTATCGCTGTGAGCCAGTTTATCGGTCAGTTGATTGGAAAGTGCCTGAATCACGGATGGTGGTATTTTACGGAGTTGTTCACGGGTGGCGTCATGCAGGAAAAACGAAGCAATATCCCCGGCACTTTGGGTCTGTTCCATGGCCTGGGTCAGTATAGCGTGGCCAACTTCTTTCCAGGTGCTGAAGTCAATGGCCTGTAAATGGGAGAGTTGAAGTGAGTCGTGATTGCCCGCGTCAAAAGTGCACTCCTCTCCCGCACCCAGACAGTGGTCGTTGCGAAATACCCAGAAGAAATGCCCACCAATCGTTCCTATACAGGATTTCGAGTCAGCTTCGCCGGGAATGGCGGTGACAACCTTAACCGATGAAGAGTCGCAGAAGTGGCCGGTGACCCAGGCCAATAATTTTTCCCGATAGCGGGCAAGGGAAAAATTACCCTCCTCTTTTTCTTCCATCAGTGTCCAGAGATTAAGGGATTGTTCCCCGGTTGCTTCCAGTAAATAGTTAACCGGTTTACAGAGTTGATTTTCCAGTGCCCCGGTTTTGTCCGCAGTCAGCTCAGAGGGAACAATGTCGCTGGTTTCCCATGCTGACACACCCAGCTGTTGAAGGGACTCTTTAAGCTGGTCAGCCCATTCATTCGCCATTGCCCGAAGGATAGTGCACCCGTTAACTGACAGTTTTACCTCAGAACAAAAACGCTGGACAACATTGGCGTTCAAATGGGTTGGAGCCGATGGATCAGGAACACTGGCAAGTCCCAGAGATTCACAGTAAAGGTTGTAAAACCCGTTACCCCAGTGGGTTTCCATACCTGCCGGAATATTAGTAACGCCCTCCCGTTGCAGTTGAAACAGAAAAGAATCAACAAATTGTTTAAGCAGGCGTTTTTTTACGGTGAACAGTTTCGCGTCCAGCCCTTTTTCCCGGGACGCCTGGAAATAAAGAAAGTTTTGGCTAAAACGACCGTAAACGCCTTGCAGGCAAAGATCGATACCGTACAGGCACTCATGGAGTAGAGAAGTGATATGTGTTTTTTGGGCATCGTTTTGACAGCCTTGTAAATGTTTAAGATGGGTGACCAGTTGATGGATCTGGGAGCGGGTATCACGATATATGGGAAACAAGAATTTCCTGAAATGTTCCGGTGCTTTATCCAGGTTGTCTAAAAAAACGTCTATTTGCCTGTCGTATTGATGGCCAACATAGTTGCAGGCCAGCGCCTTGAGTGCCTTAATATCATCCAGAAACCTGGATTTAATTTCCGGGAAAAAGCCATCATCCTCCAGCTTCTGATAACTATCCACCTTTGGCAACTCAATATAATCAGGCTGATGATCAGACGTTTGAGGCAGATCGCCTTCAGTGGACGAAGTGTGTGGCCAGGGCTGGAAAAGCCTTGAAGGAACGCTTCTCATCTGGGCTGGGAACATGGTTGGAAAATCCTCTTTTCAGTCAAGTCGCCCCGGCAGTAACCTGTGTAGAGTTACTCCATTTCCATGCTTAACATGCGGCTGCTATTTAAATAGAAAACTCTTTGACCAATAAGGAGAGGACAAGTTCCACCTTGTCAGGGTCTCAGGGCAGAAAGACGCTTATGGATCAAGGCTACGAAACCCTCTTCCTTCTGTGGCGATATTCTTTTTCAGCCAGGCAAGTGTCGCTCTTGTGTATATTCCAGCAAAAGGTTCTACCACTTCCTGAGAACTCTCTTTGAAAAAATTTTTATGAAGAATATGGGGCAAATCCTGTCTAAACTGCATGTGAGGGTTTTTTCGTATTCGAAGCCCTCTGCCCCTGAACGGTGCCAAGCCATGGAAAATTATTTCTCTGACCTTGATATAGCGGGTGCCGTCGATGCCGTCGATGCCGTCGCCCATGGCTATACCCCACTGCCGGAAATTGACCCTCAACTTCTTAACTATTACGAGCGTCACAGGGTAAGGTTGCTGGAGCAATTGATCCAGGAAGTGACGCAGAGGGTCACAAAGCGCATAGTCATGCAAGGTCTTGAAGTACTGACTGGCAACCTGGCCGATGTGGTGGCAAACATCCCTGCTGCCGTAAAAACAAGCCGTCACCTGGCCTGCCTTCGTTCGTTGCTGGAAACAGAGAGCTACGAGTGTGTTTGCCGCGAAGGGGAAGGGCAAGACTGCAAAGACATCATTCGTTATGTCATAAATCAAAAATCCAAAAAACTCGCCAGAACCGGCATCGACATGATACCTGGCGTCAGCACTCTACAGGCAGCAGGTTCAAAGGCTCGCGCAGCCTACAAATTCATACGTGGAACACTCGGTCAAACCAGAGGATACATGGCCTATGACTTACACAAAAAAATGAAAACATGCTCTCTGGCCCAGGCTGCCGCGGCTGAAATGCTGGGCAGTGTTTATCTGCCAAAATGCTGGGTAAAAGCCTACACAGTCAGGGACTGGGATGAAGGCTGGACAGTTCTGCAAGAAAAAATGGAATCAAAATGAGCGACACCACCTGATCTCTTCCCCGTCCAGAATTGGGGTTAAAAAAACGGCCTCATTTTCTGGTCACAGAAAAAATTTTGGTAAAAGATGTACCAGAAACGGAATGATAGCCGGGCCACTTCAAAGGCAGGCACTCCTCATTATAAGTGACCATAAACTCTCTAAGGTTACTGCGCTGAACCCGGTAAGAACCTGCGTTACCGTCATAAAACAGAAACGACCCGGGTCGATCATGAATGATGGCAATGGCATGCCGACCATCCCATAGAGTGATGAGAATCGCTTTGATATCGGGGTTGAGATCGAATGATTCATGGATATTTAGAAAATTCCTGCCCCATCTTAACTCACTCGCTATTAACCCCAGCCGTTCCGCTTCCCCAACAATAGTTTTAATAGAAGGGTCTTTTGCCATTGCCTTTTCCGCCAGCTCATAAGCCTGCCTGCTGGCAACAACATTTTTTCCTTTAAGTCGCGGGAAGCTGGTGGTCATGTGAAAACTTAACTGCTCCCTCAGCCACAGAAGAGCGGTCTGCAAACACACTCCGTATCCGGGATCCCCCCTGGCTACAAAAACGGTATAACGCTGCTGTGACTTCGACAGTTTGACGGATAATCTTCGGGGTGGTGCATGCAACGCCCTGAAGATATAGGAGTTCTCTCCCCGTATACTTTTTAGAAGGAACTTGATGGCTACCGCGTACTTTCTTTGCTTCTCTGGCCTTATGGCTTTAAACAGGGCTTCAAATACAGAACCGACGTCGTTTGGTAACGGTGGTTCGCTCTCCCAGACAATATTCTGATTAACCCGTTTCTTGAGTTCATTTAGCAAAGGTAGCATAGAACTTTCTGTTTGCCCGGGGTCTTCTGTATGCTCAAGACGTACAACAGGATTCACTTGCCTGATACGAACAATGAAGTCATTGATAAATTGCTGAGTTACTATCACTGGACTATTCCCACAACTTCTCAGAAGCATAACACAGCGGGTGAGACTGCATTTCCCCACAAACCATCTACACTCTTTTTAACATCTGCCACTTGCCTCAGGTCGACTTCCGACCTGACCTTAACCAAGACTCCCGATCATTACCATGCAGTTTATGATCATCAATGTGCCCGCAGGAGAACAAGTTGCCAGCCTGAGCCACTCGCTAAATGCCGATGAATTGCTTATCGGTCAGTCTGAGTCGTGCCAGATCCGGTTACCTGATCGTCAGAACCAGGTTGCTGAGCAACACGCCCGCCTGACTCGTGAAGGCCCGCTCTGGTATGTGGAAAACCTGAGTGATCGTCCTTTGCATCTCAATCAGGTCGAAGTACCGACTCAAGCAAGCCAGCGGCTTTTATTAAGCGACGCCGACATTCTTTCCTGTGGCGGCTATCAACTGGTAGCCAGTGATTTCACCCCCTGGCTGAACGCTACTGACCGGACAGGCAAGCCTGAACTGACAGCAACAGAGGACCAGGACCCAGTTCCGGAGCAGTACGCTCTCGCACCCACCATCGACGGAGAGGAAGATGAAGAAGCCCTTGATGATCCTTTTGCCAGAGAGCCCGCGTCGGCGGGCAATCAATCGGATAGCGGGGATGTTGATGTCGCTGTGTCCGCAGATGACAAACCACTGGTGGAACTCGCCTTAACGACCAACCTGAGACGTACTGTTGAAGGCAGCTTTACCAGCCCGGAAAATCATACCCCTCTGATTGACGTACTGTCAGAGCCAAACGACCTGGATGATGACTGGAGCATACACAGAGGGCTATGGTACGGCAAAATTACCCAGCCTCAGGAGTCATTTTATTCACCTTTAACAGCCTCTACACCCGGGACGCCAGCCAAACAACAACGTTCTATCTGCAAGGCGATGCTGACAGCGCTTGATCAGGCCATCAAAGATTTTTGCCCGGATCATCTGTCTGAACAGTTCATGCAATCCATCACCTCCACCTCGTTAGCAGGGGACATTCGTCGTACAAGACGAATACGACAGTACTTTCGCAGGCAGACTGACACACCGCCGCCTGACGTGGCATCAGGTCTGGATTTTCTGCCCAGATACCAACGTTACTACCAGCAGTTGATGGACAGCAAACGTTACCGGTTACTGTTTTTGCAACGTTTCCGTCAAGCACTGAAAGAACAGGAGCAGCTATTGGGGAGTAACGATGATTGAACGTAAAAAAGCCGCCTTTGTCCTGATCATAGTAGCCTTGTTTCTAACTGGCTGCCGTTCAAAGCCGTCTCCAACCATCCTGACTCTGGATATCAGCGCAGGTTACGATATCAATCGGATCGGATCAGGCTTAGCTGCACCGTTGCAGACCCGCCTGTATGAACTCAGTAGTAAAACGTTATTTGAACAGGCGGATTTTCTGGATATCTACCTGAAAGATGCCAACACATTGCAGGACAGCCTGGTCAAAAAACATCAGTTACCAGTACTTCACCCCGGGGAACACCGCAAACAGACTTTTCAGCTCAACAAGGCCACTCGCTACATTGGGATTCTTGGCGAATTTGCCAGCTACAACAGTGCGGTGGCCCGTGATGTTGAAGCCATAAAAAAAAATGCAGCCAACCCGGTGAAGCTGATTATAGAGGAAAATCGTTTACGCCTGATGACCACTCCCGATCAATAACAGGGCTACGAAACCATGAATCATACTTTTGATAAAGTTGTCTGGCAGGAAGGAATGTTTTTAAGCCCTCAGCATTTCCAGCAACAGGAACGCTACCTTGAACACCATAGCCGCCAGCTGCTCAGTATTCAGAACCCGGGACAGGCTGGCTTTATCAGCCTGCGCATTGATACAGAACAGCTCAAAGCCGGCAAGCTGTTCCTGCGCGAAGCCTGCGGATTGTTTCCTGACGGAACACCTTTCGAGCTGACTGACAATCTGATCAGGGATATTGACAGCGCCAATGCCGGGGCAACGGTGTACCTGGCACTGCCCCTGTTACGTTCAGCCCAGGTGGACACTGCAACAGCAGAACATCTGTCCAGCGCCATACGACACAAAAGTTTTGACCGCACCATCCGGGACAGCACAAACCACGACAACGATACCGTTGAGCTGGAACTCTGCCTTCTGAATCCCAGCCTGATGCTGGACGGTGAACCTCTGGACGACTACACGACTCTGGCTGTTGCACGTATTCAGGAGTTCAACTCCGATAGCGAGATCCTTCTGGATAGCACTTTTATCCCCCGCTGCATGGACTACCGGGTTTCCCGCTACCTGGTTGAGCAGGTACAGAATATGCAGGCTCTGATGCAACAACGGGCAGCCCTGATTGCTGCACAGATCGGGGTTGAAGGTGAGCTGAAAAGCTTCCAGACCATGCAAATTGCCTATATGTGGCTGCAGGCCCTGAATCGTTATGGTGCCTGGCTGAAACAAATTGAGCATCAAACAGGCGTCAGTGCTGCACAGCTTTACCACGACCTCGTTATGATGGCTGCCGACCTGTCGACCTTTACCACCACCCTGGCACCGGACTTTCCGGTATTCGATGAAAACAACATATACGCCTCGTTCGCTCCTGTCATTTCCTGCCTGTTACTGAACCTGCGACAGGCCAGCAAGGAGAAAGTCGTGACCGTAAGCTGGGACAAAAGTCTATACAAACGTCGTCGTTTACTTCGCTGTGAGTTTGAAGACCGGACCCTGTTTAACGACGGACGATTTATACTGGCGGTTTCATCCGGCCTTGGTTCTGAAGTAACACGTTCAACCTTTGTATCAGCAGCTAAACTCTGTGGACACAACCGTATTGCTGAACGGGTACGCAATGCCCTGTCAGCGGTTCCTCTGACCCCAATGGCAACAGCGCCTCTTGAGCTGCGCATTCAGCCAAACACCGTGTATTTCGAAATCGATACCGGTGACGCCCTGTGGCAGGAAATGATCAGAACCCGTGACAAACTGGCACTGCATGTGGATGAACAGATGCCAGAAGATACCACCATTGAGTGCTTTGTCATTCGCTAGCCGGAGCCTTTATCATGAGTACCGGGGATACTATAAGTACCGGGGACAGTGTTGCTTCTGAACAGAGCCAGTGCGCCGATACAAAAGACCTGCTGACCCATTTTTCCGCCACCAGCAACCCGCTGCTCAACCTGTCCGCAGAGCTGCTGTCCATTCTGACCACGCTGTCGCAACAGAAAAGCAGCCACAACCTGCCCGAGCTACACCAGTACCTGTTGAAGTGCATGAGTCAGTTACACAACAGCGGACTGCGAGCCGACTATTCTCCCCGGTTGATGGAAAAAGCCTGCTATGCCCTGTGCGCTGCCTTTGACGAAGAGATCATGAACACCCGCTGGGGACAGGCTGCCTACTGGGAAAATCACAGCCTTGTGGCTCAGCTGTTCAAGCAGCGAAATGCCGGAGAGGTCTTTTTTATCCTGCTGGAACAGGCCTGTCAGAACACCAGTCGTATGATTGACTTTATTGAGCTGCTCTACGTTCTGCTTCGCCTGGGATTTAAAGGCAAGTATATGAATACCGATGGTCATGCACTGGCACAGTTATGCAGTGATTTATACGACGACATCTCTAAATACCGGGGCGACAGCCCCGTACCTTCAGTGCCGATAGCAGCCAGTCCATTTCGACCCCTTCGCCAGCTACCTATCCTGCGCTTCCTGCCATTAATACTGGCTATTCTGGTGGTCTGTGGCGTATTGACTCACCTCTGGATCGAGGACACCAACCAGGATTACAGCGACAACCTGAGCTTACTCACCGCGTCAAAACGGGCTGAGTGTCCGTCAGATTTAGCGCTCCTCTCTCAAACCGACAATTTCAGCTGCCCCTCAGATCATGAATAAAAACATCCTGATAGCTGTCGCTCTCACAGTTGTCCTGCTGCTGGTATGGCTACTGCCGTTATGGGTAAGCGATACCTTTGCCTGGCTGACCCCTGTCTGGCAGATCCTGATCACACTACTGCTGACGTTACCCTGGCTCCTGTTCCTGCTCTGGAAATACTTACGGCGACGCCATTCACTGACAGCACAGGAAGAAGACGTCACAGAACAGGATGAAAAGCAACGTAAGCAGAAACTGAACGAAGACTGGAAGCAACTGTGGAAAAAGTTGTATCAGCGACATAGCAATAACCCTTATGCCCTGCCCTGGATGATGATGCTGGGTCCCGACGGCTCAGGCAAAACTGAATGGCTGATCGACGGAGGTTATGAACGCATCAGAGGCAAAGGAGCCGATCTGCGTTCCGGTATTGTATTCTGGCTGGGCGAGTCTGCGGTAATCATCGAACTGACGGGGCACTACTACACCCAGAACAAAGAGTCCCAGGCGGAACAACTGTGGCAGTACCTGATCAGGTTACTGAAAAGAAAACGCCCCAGGCGCCCCTTAACCTCTGTTATAACCATCTTGTCTACTGAACAGCTGGTACTTCGACAACCCTTCGGCTTACAGGAACTGGCAAGGCAGTTGCGCTGGCGACTGATGGAACTGAACCGGCACTTCAGGTTACAGCTGCCCACATGGTTACTGTTAACACAGGCTGACAGACTGAATGGTTTTGCTGAATTTTTTCGGAACTGCAGCCAGCAAAAACAGGTGATGCCCTGGGGGTTTTCCCTGCAGGAAGGCTATCGTTCCGACCATTTTTGTCAGGCCTTCAACCGTTGCCATCAGGAACTGTGCTCACTAATGCCCCACGCCCTGCAGCACGAAAAAGACGGCAATGCCCGTCGGGCGCTTATGCGTTATTGCCTGCAGTTTTCACTGCTGGGAGAGAGGTTACGTTTTTTCTGTGAAGAAATGTTCCAGTCACAACCCCATACGCCTACACCGCAACTAAAAGGCGTCTGGTTAAGTTCGGTCGGCCAGAAAGGGAGCAGCATCAACCTTCTGGCTTCAGAGCTGGCACGCATTCATGGTTTTACCGTATTAACGGAAACACCACAGGTTCCAAACACCCAGAGCCTGTTCAACCAGCAATTTTTTAACCATATTATTTTGAACAACCTGGGCGACGTGGGTGAAAATTCCATTGCCCGTAAACTCTGGCAGCTGAAGACAGTGACATCCATTGCAGCACTGGTCTTTACTTTGTTTGCAGGTCTGGGGTTCTGCTGGAAGAAGATTGGTGACAATCAACAATTACTTCATGAACAGCAAAGCACGATTCGGGATTACCGGTTTGCGATACACCAACTGGATGAAAGCGATAGTGACAGCTTTGTTGATGCCATCGCCCCCCTTAGTAAACTTAAAGAGCTGAACGACAGCTACCAGAAGACAGCAACGGCCTTCTACCATCTGGGACTGATGGACTGGAACCAGGCCAGAAAAATCCATGAGGCTTACCTGCTCCAGCTACAACTTCACCTGTTCAAGCCACTGGCCGCAATGTTACGTAAAGAACTGGACTCTGCCGAGCAAAAAAACAGCAGGACACTGTTTGATTCCCTGCAACTTTACCTGATGCTCTTTAAACCCGATATTCGGGATACCCCACTGCTCGAAACCCATATTATCAGCTTACTGGCTAAGGAGAAGGTACTGGAAACCACCACCCAGCAGCAGCTGTCGCTATTACTAAAAGACCTCTGGCAGCTGAAACATCCCCAAATCAAGCCCGATATTGCTTTAACTGATGGAGCCAGACAGTCCCTTAGTGGGCAACTGGACGAAAAAGTGATATACGACCATATCATGGCATTACCACAGTACCAGGGAACGGCCACGACAAAAGAGTTGTTTGGTGATGACTTTGACCAGCTGTTTATGCTTAAAAATAGTGATAGCGAGCCCGGCCTGCCCCGGTTTTATACCCGCAATCACTACCAGACTCTCAACCTGTCCCCCCTGTCGCCACTACTGAAGCAGGAAATCAGCAATCTGAACCTTATCCGCAGAGGCCTGTCGGCAGTTTCTGCGGTTGAATTAAGTCGTGTCAGCGCTAAAGTGCGGGAGCTGTACTTTCAGGATTACATCCGGGCATGGCAAAAACTACTGGATCGCATTGAGCTTCGTCCGGTCAACTCACTGCCACAGCTCTACAAACAGCTATTAAACCTTTACTCTGGTGAGCATGCCCCTCTGTTCACTCTGATGGCCACCATAGCCAGCGAAACCCAACTGGCAGATGACTCAATCAGCCAAAAATCGACGACAGCCAGCAACAAGCTGGCAACCGCTACCGAGTCTATAAAAGCGCAACAACTCAGTGAAGCCGCCAAGCGTACCGCCGCTCTTATTTCCGGGTCGCAGTCCATATCGGCGGACGATCCCGCTATCGTTAACCAGGCATTCACTGAATACGTTAATTTTGAAAAGCAACAGGCCGATACCCTGGTGCCGATACTGTCAGCCATTGTCAAAGAGCTACAGGGCATCAGTGCACACTACAACCAGGATTTGGCTCTGTATGAGCAGGCGGTTCAAGTGGCTGAAGACAAGGACGTCGAACTGCCCGATCTCTGGCAACTGGCATCAAGCAGTAAAACCATTGCGGCAAAATGGTTTGGACAGATTGCCAACCAATACTGGCGACAGATTATGTACGGTGCTTCACAATACGCACAAGACCAGTGGCAGGTTTCTGTGTACAGTTTTTACAGCCAGTACATTAGCCAGCGTTTTCCGCTGTCACCCAAAGCCAGCAGTAACAGCCGGATAATTGACTTTATTGATTTCTTTAAACCGAAAGGGCTGCATGACAACTACACGACATTAGTTTTGCAGCCGTTTATTTTCAGCACCGATACCGGCTGGCGGCTTAAAAGAATACGGGGACAGAGACTCAATCTCGGAAAGCGCTTCCTGAATCAGCTGAATAATGTCAGAACCCTGCAAAAAAGTCTGTTCAATGCCGATGGCACCCTGCAAATTAAATACCGCATGCGCTGTACCGGGCTAACGTCAGAGGCCACCGAGTTTTCCATAAGAGATAACAATGGTCGCTTTATTTACCAGCATGGCCCACAGCTCTGGCAGGAACGGCTCTGGCCCAGCGATGATACCGAACAGCTGACTGTCTCCATGCTGGACAGCAGCCTGAAACTGTCACAACAGAGTTATTCCGGTAGCTGGGCGTGGTTACGTTTTATCTTCGACTGCCAGCAATGGCAGAACGGCAACCGGACTGAGCTGAGATATAGCTATAAAGGTTATGATGCCCGGCTAGAGCTTGATATGGATCGCCGGAGAACGCCTTTCAGCCATGAAATTTACACAAGGATCGATCTCCCGCAACAGATCCGCTATTAACTGGCTCCCTGTATCGGCAGCGGCTATACCATGACCCAGTCACTTTCCCCATTAAATAAATCGACAATGGCCCTGACGCCTTCCAGTCCCTGCCTGTAATCCGGATTAATATGAAGTTTAAGCTTGGCCACAGGAAGAATGTATAAACGGGAAGTGAAGCATGTCACCATCCCTATCACAGCTTCACCAGGAACAGGTGCCAGAGTTTCCAGTCGATGGTACTCCCTGGTAAAAGGAAAACGTTCAAACGCAAGGTCACCGTGCCTATAACCGTCATAGTATGCTGGTCTGACATTGCGATGTGTTGGAAAAGGGGGGTTCGGCGCCCCTTTGACAATACCTCCGAGTTCCCTGAGGTCCACCAGGTATATATTCCGATGGGTGCTGTTTTGATAGGCAGCGTAATGACAAATGTAAGACTGAATAGTCGAACTACCGCCAAAACGTCTGGGGGTCGACGCATCGGTCAGTTCCCGGGGAAACCATTCAAGATATTTTGGGTAAAAACCTTTGCTGAAGGCATCAAGAATATCCTGATCGTCTGGCAGGAAAGCATAACCATAAAATCGACGTCCTCGCCCATCCCTGCTTTCCGGCGCCGTACCCTCTAATAACGTCGTATTCTGAAAAAAGATGGGTTTAGTTAAAAGGAGTGTATTACTTTCACTGACCAGGTATCTCCTTTGTCTCCACCTTCTCATCATGGCCTGAACCCTCGCACTGATAAAGCACAAAGCCAATAAAGCGCCTGGTGCTATCCTCCAATGATGACGGTAGGCAAGCCAGAAACAATCACCCCTCCGTGAGCAGTCTCATCGCCCATACGCGCCGCAGGACGGTCATTTATCAATACCGTCAGGCTCCCCATTACCACCACATCGGGTGGCCCCACACAGATACATATCTGCCCGACACCTGCGGCTGGCAGGCCACCTATCAAAACCGTTGTCGGCATGGGCAACAGCGGACCACCCACATGAGGTATAGGAACCACTGCCGGTGTCTGCATTGGGCAAATATGCATATCGCCCGCTCTCGCTGCTGGCCCCATCATGACCTCCCGCTGCCTCCAGCCGCTATGTTGATACCCTGCTTTATAAACTGTTTGTACCGTTTTTCTCCCTGCTTGCCATCAGGCAGTAAGGCCGCCAGAGAGATAGCTCCCGCCACCGCATGACTGTAAAGGTAAGCGGGGGCCGGACTTTCAGGCGCATTCAGGGGGGTAATGCTGCCCCCACTCCAGAATACCGCCTGTGCCAGCCAGCCACAGGCGTTATCCAGACCAATTTTTTTCACTTCTATTTCCGCCAGACGCCGATGAGGCTCAGTATTGTCCGTTAACCACTGATAAACCACCTTAAGGCTCTGCTGTTGTTCAGCAGGCAACGTATCCTGTACAGTTTTGATACAGCAATAACCCCACCAGATGACTTCCCGGACAAACAGGCTGTGACATAAAAACACGACCAGCTCCTGCCACTGCTTTCCGTCGTATAACTGGTTAATCAGCTGGACAGGCGACAGGTCAGGGTTAATGGTTTTTCTGAAGTCAGGCTTCTGCTGATAACGAGCTAGAATATCGGTTGCCTTGAGTTGCGGAATCTTCTTCAATACCGGTACAGTAATCAGCATGAACCACCTCAGTTGATTTTGGTGATAATCCCGGACAACTCCACCAATGCCCCGGCCTTTACAGAGGTCATGGCATCGCCGTTGATGGTCACCAGCGTACCTTTTACTTCGGCATTGATCGACCCTTCCAGGGACGCTGAAATGCCCCCTTTTATCTCCGCCATTGCCTCGGCATCCGCCTTGATATCAGCACCATTGATCTCAACACCGAGAGGCGAGAGTTTAATATTGCTGGGACCACAGCTGATTTCCAAAGCACTGGAAGAAAGGCTGACTTTACTGGCACCCACGGTAAGCTCGATATCGGTTTTACCCTTACCGGAAATGCTGGCTGCGTCCAGGGACAGGCTCCCGGATGCCATGCCAGTCATATTACCCTTAGTCTCCATATCCAGGCTGCCCTGACTGTTGACTATCGTGGCTCCCCCAACCTTTAAATTAAAACCGCCACCGGTCTGCTGCTGATACTTCCCTTTTGTCTGCAACTCATAGTCGGCATCAGTTTTGGTGGCTATGTTTTTAGTGACTTCTGTTGACTGCTCGCCTTGTACCCGGTGTGTGTCGTTTTCTTTAACCGTTCGTTCCGAGGCTTTCTCCACCAGTGTTTTATCATTGCCTGTCACCGTTCGCTCAGCATCGTTCTTGACCACAACCTTCATATCTTTCTGGGCCTGGAGGTACACCAGCTCTTCTTCAGATTTGCAGTTAAAGCGCAGTTCACTGAAATGATCTGCCCCCGCCCCCGGCAGGGATTTTAACCGCATGCCCTGCTCCATTGCGTTAGCATAAGGCTGTTGTCGTTTGCCGTTATACACGGTTCCCACTACCAGGGGCTGATCCGGGTCGTTATCGAGAAAACACACCAATACTTCATCCCCTACCCTGGGAGTAAACTGGCAACCAAAACCATCACCCGCCAGAGGCTGGGCAACCCGGACCCAGCAGGAACTGTTCTGGTCGTTTTTGCCTTCCCTGTCCCAGTGGAACTGCAATTTAACACGGTGATACTGATCCAGAAAAATTTCCTCATTATCCGGCCCCGTCACACAGGCGCTCTGCAACCCTGCCATCACCGGTTTGGACAAGCGCTGCCTGGATTTCCAGGGGATATCCGCTGACAGACAACGAAACCGGTTGGTGTATTCTATAGAACGTCCATTTTCGTCCGTGATAAATGTGTGAACAATGTCACTGAGTAACCAGTCCCGTTGCTCGTCGCTATCGGGGTGGTGATCCAGATGGAAGGTCGTCCCACTGGCAAAATTAAACAGACTGCAGGCTCCGCTGACCTCGCTGAATCCGGTATCAATGCCCTGCATCTGCAATGCAGAAACCGTATTGCCTGTATTTTTTTCCTGAAACCCGCCCGGATAAAAATACTGTTGCAGGTTTTTATGACGAACACTGGTGAATGTTGTTTTTGCTTCATCAGCCATCACCGGCTCCGCCATCTCAACGTTGTAATCAGCTGTTACCACTGAGCCAGCCCCCATACTGTACATGTGTTCCCATTCAGTGATGGCACGGTCCAGCTTGTGACTACCGGCAAAATATTCGACACCACTCTCACCGCAGTCTCCAAACAGACGGTTATTCTCACCCACCACCAAAGTGTGTTGCTCCTGCTGCTGCCGAAAAAAATAGTACCAGCCCTGGGCACTGATAAGCCGCTGAATAAAATCCCAGTCGGTTTCATTAAACTGCACACAATATTCACGTCGCTGATCGTTAGAGCCATTCAGTTCCAGATAGCTATTAAAACCATGTTCCCTGGCAATGGTTGCAATAATCTCACTGACCTTCTGCTGCTGAAATACCCGACAGTTTATTCGCTGGGATAAAAACCATGACCAGGGAGCGGCCACCAGTTCATATTGCAGATAATCCCAGGCGGGCAGACTGCCCACCTGGCGCACCTCGACACAGAAACCGTGAAAAAAACGCTCCTTCCGCCGTTCGGAGCCATGCTGTGGCTGATAACAAAAAGAGATGGACTGCCCCAGCAAATCACGCTCATCCATATCCCGTGCCAGAACCAGAGCTCTGTGTTCAAACAGGTCATCCAGCCGCTCACTACTGGTCAGCCGGGCAACAATCAGCTCATTGCCATCTTCCGTTGTGGCCACCAGCGGTCGGGATCCGGGGTCTAGCGTTTGCCTATTAGCCACTGTTGACTCCTGTTTGGTTTGTTACTGAACACTGAATTCCAACTGATGATTCTCCAGACCAATACGAACCTCTGTAATACTCTCCCCTTTCGCCAGCCGGCTCAGGCACTCTTCTGCCAGCACGGGCATCAAACGTCGGTTGACCTGTTGTTCTATGGCCCTGGCGCCTGTTTGCGGGCTATCATTCCATGCTACGAGCTGTTCAATGGCGGCATCGTCAACTACCAGCAAGGCACCATAACGAGCTGCCAGATTCTTCTCCATACGCTGTAGTGTTAAACGACAGATTTTCGCCATATCAGTGTTGTTGAGTGGAAGGTAGGGAATCAGGGTAAGCCGCCCAAGAAAAGCGGGCTTGAAAAAATGCAGCAGTTCATCATTGATAACAGCAGCGATATCGGCGCTGTCCGGAATACCTTTTCCTTCTTGTTCAAACTGGTCAACCAGGTCACAGATGGCTGCATCAGCAGCATTCGAGGTCATGATGATAATGGTCTGACGAAAGTCCACTTCCCGACCTTCGCTGTCTGCTATGCGTCCCTTGTCAAATATCTGGTAAAAAATATCGTGCACGCCCGGATGGGCTTTCTCCATTTCATCCAGCAACAGTACCGAATAAGGGCTGCGACGAACCGCCTCGGTCAGCACGCCGCCTTCGCCATACCCCACATAGCCCGCTGGCGCTCCCAGCAACATAGAGACTTTATGTTCCTCTTTAAACTCCGTCATATTCAGTACGGTCAGATTCTGTTCCCCACCATACAATTCATCTGCCAAAGCCAACCCTGTTTCTGTTTTACCCACGCCCGACGGGCCACACATTAAAAAAACGCCAATCGGTTTACGGGGATCAGACAGTCCTGCCCGCCCAATTCGTACACTTTTGCTGATTTCAGCGATGGCCTGATCTTGCCCGATCACTCGCTTCCGGAGACTTTCTTCCAGCGTCAGCAGTCGCTGGATTTCATCACTAAGCATGTTGCCTACCGGTATCCCCGTCCACCCTGACACCACGGCGGCCACACTGTCAGCGTCAACTCTGGGATACACCATGGGGGCTTGCCCTTGCAGTTTCTGCAACTGTTCCTGCATAGTCTCCTGTTTTTTCCTCAGGGCTTTATTCACTGTACCAGCCTGCTGATACTGCTCATCGATCGTCTTTTCCTGCGTCACCAGCTCTTCAACCAGGGCCTGTTCCTTCTGCCACTGCACCTTTACGGATTCAACGTCCTGAGAAACCTGCTTAAGCTGCTCCCTTATTGCATTCACCTGCTCTGGCTCCACCAGCCCGGTGGCCTCATCCCGACTCACTTCCGACAGCTCACTACGCAGGTAACGCTCTTGTTGCAGCATTTCCTGAAGGCGCATAGGGGTCGTATGGCGGGACAGGCTGACCCGTGAGCAGGCCGTATCCAGCAAACTGATGGCTTTATCGGGCAACTGTCGTTCGGGAAGGTAGCGAATTGAGAGCCTGACAGCGCTGGTGACCGCATCATCGTGAACTCTTGTTTTATGGTGCTGCTCCAGAGTCAAAGCGACGCTACGCACCATATGAATAGCGGTTTCCTCATCAGGCTCATGGATTTTGACAGGCTGGAAGCGTCGGGTCAGGGCAGCGTCTTTTTCAAAGAACTTTTTATACTCTGCCCAGGTGGTCGCCGCAATGGTTCGAAACTCACCCCGAGCCAGGGCAGGCTTGAGCAGGTTCGCCGCATCATTCTGTCCCGCTGCCCCTCCTGCACCAATCAGTGTGTGCGCCTCGTCAATAAATACAATAACTGGCCGCTCAGACTGTTTCACTTCATTGATCAGATCTTTCAGACGATTCTCAAACTCTCCCTTGATGCTTGCCCCCGCCTGTAACAAGCCAAGATCAAGGTTCAGAATCTGGATGCCTTTCAGATTGTCAGGCACATCCTCACTGATCACTTTTTGTGCCAGCCCTTCAACAACAGCCGTTTTTCCCACGCCTGCGTCACCCACCAGAATCGGGCTGTTTTGACGACGCCTGCACAGAATATCTATGATTTGTCGTATTTCCTGATCCCGACCAACAATTTTTCCCCCGGTGACTTTCCCCCCTGAGGCTGAAGCCTCACCACTGGCTGCTGCCGCTGTCATATCAGTGGTGTATTTATTGAGAGCTGACGCTTTGGGCTCGTCAGCTGCAATGATTTCTGACGAAGCGGCCACCTGCGCCTGTAGTGCGTCTCTTGAAATTTTATGAAGCTCTGTTGTCAGGGGAGTTTCCACCAGGGCAAACGAGTCATTATCCAGTAATGCCAGTATCAGGTGGTGGACGGCAATGGTCTGTTGATGAAAGTTGACAGAAGCAATCAGCCAGGCATCCTGAATCAAAATAACCGTGTTGTGAGCTAAGGCCGGTGTGCCGTCAAAGCCGCCCGGTAGTCGATTTAAACGCTGTTCCAGGTCGTCAATCATGGTGGTCACTGACAACTTCTGGCTAGTGATGATCTGCCTCATTGCAGCGCCGGGCTCCCGGCACAATTGCATCAGCCAATGTTCAATTTCAACCACTTTGTGTTTACGGCTAACACACAGTGCCGCTGCGGTTTCCAGTGCCTGCCTCAGCTCTGTAGAGAGTTGGCCAATAAGGGTTTTCAGTTCAAGCTGCTTCATCACAGAGGAATCTCTGGTACAAATGTTTTACTCTGCCGCACGGAGGGTTCATTATCCGGCAGCCCCGGGTAATCCATAACAATGATCTGATCAGGGTGCCTTTCAGGTATCAGGCAACTGAGTAAACCCAGCCTGGCAGTACTGAGGCAAGGCCTGGCATTGAGTGTGGGCGAGGCAAGGCAGCGCTTGGTGCATTCAATCTGCAGGCGAAAGCGGGCTGCACCGAAAAAGTAGAGTGAGCACATTTCCAATATGGACGGGCCTAACGAACGATCAGAAGTGATCGCTGCGTATTCATCAGGCGCTCTGGCCAGAATCACCACATGGAGCTTGGAGTGCATCAGGTAACAACTGCGCCCTGACACTGCATTCCGGCCAAGATGGCCTACGCTCCGGGTTTTATGGTCGACACGACAGCGCAACCGGGTCAGGCATTCAGGTGCCAGGGGTAAGCGCACCAGCGGCGGTTCTTCAAGACGAATAGCGACGGAGAAATAGTCTTGCAGTATGCCACCCAATAGCACCAGGCTGGTTGTCGTTCGATGCAGAACCGGAGAGTAACGTACCAGATTATCAGGTGGGATCCAGCGGGTAGGAATCGGTATGCCCAGCAGTGTCAGTACCGTTTTATCCAGCAAACCACCGGTCTTGCAACGCTGCTCGTAACGCACTGACAGGCTGGAGCGATTAGCGACCATCGACGTCAGTTTCAGGGTCCGGTGGTTAAATACTGTAAACAGGGCATGCAAATCATCATCGTCCCGAACCAGCCGCTGCTGCTGCTCCAGATCCTGATAAACATAAGGCAGTACACCGTTGTAGCCATTCAGCGACGGGCAGGTGACTTTTAAACGCCAGCCCCTGCGGGTACATAATGCATCGCTGATTTCCGCGGCGGCGTAACCATAAACCGGATCACTGAACGCCCGAAATCCACCGCCTGTTGTTTCGATGATTCTTACCACCTGGGCATACTGCCAGCGCCACGGCTGCTGTTGCAGACTGTCACTCAGCGATTGATCTGATAACCATGTCGGCGTGTACATCGCATGTAGTCTCCGGAATCACCTTTGAGGCGAATGACCACTTCAATAAAACTGTGATAACCCGCATAACCCGCCACCATAAAATCAATCAGATTGACGAACATCATGATGCTGACCTGTTTGAGCCTTGAGGGATCCAGCTCAATGATTAACTCAATGCCCTGGGTAAAACACTGATGTCCACTAATGCGTAGCGGCGCAACCAGAGGCCGAGGCTGCATTTGCACCAGAGAATCAAGCCAGGCGGTGCTGACTGAGTTATTGCGCAGGCAATACACATACATCAGGGTACGAAGGTCACCGGCAGGGTCTCTGCCCTGCAACACCGAGGTAAAAGCGCCTTTCAGATGCACCAGCAGGTTCAGGCGGTTCTTAATATTTTGCTTACGTCGTATTCTTGCCGTTGGTCGCATAATCATTTTAGCGGCGACAGGGAGTGCAATACTGTCCAGACATTCCAGCCTTGGATTATCGGGTAACTCCAGAACCTGCATCCCGTTGTTACAGATCAGATGGGGTGACAGAACCATTGTCTGGTTTTTATTCATCTGAAGTTCCGGATAAACCACTGATAGCTGTCCACATGCATCACTATCGGTTTCTGGCGGATGGTAAAGCCAGAACCGGTTATGCTCTGTATCATTATGCTTCAGGCCATACAAAGGCGGCAGTAGTTCTGGCTGCTCGCCGGTAATATCCAGCACCTTTTGAACCGACTGCACTTCCAGGGTGTTGGCAGAATGGGTATCGGGTACCAGCTGGTAGCTCAGCTGACGGTGATCGACGACCACTGGTTCTGCAATATGCTCAAACAGGTTAATAACAGGCGCACAGCCCAGGCTATAGCGAATGCTACTAAGGGTTGCCACCTGCTCATCAACGGTATCTTCCAGAAACAGCAGCAGAGTCACCCGCTGACAGGCAAACTGCCGCAGAGCATTGCCGATATCCAACAGGCGAAAACCAAAAAACAACTCTGGCCAGGCAAACAGCTCCAGCATCATCTGATAATCAAGGAAGGTACAGTTGTCATGGGTGATCATAGAGTCCCGCCCGGTAAACCCTACCGCTGCGAATTGTCCCATAGACAGGGTCACCTGCTGCTCACTGCCATTAGCCAGAACCATCTGGCAGCGATGTCGCATAAGGTAGTCGTACATCTGAGCCTGATGCCGCGCCAGCCCCTGAAAATGAATAGTGACTTCTGAAAAAGGTGACAAATTAGAAAAACTGCGCGATTCATCCAACATAGCCAGTTCCAGTTTTAATAAAGCGGTGGATGATTCGGGGTAATCAATGTCTGAAAGGACAAACGGTCTTGATTCAAACTGGTGATCAACGATATCAAACGGACACAGTTGCATATCCCGTGTCGTACGAAACAGGCAGAACTGATCTTTATTAACGTAGGCTCTGAACCGGGTACCTGAAGGCAGCGTTGCCACCTGTGGCTGCTCTTTTGAAGGTGCAATCTGAATCATACTGGTCGAAGGCAGAGATTGCAGGCACATGGGAAAAACAATATTCAGCAGGCTGCCGGAAAGCTGGGTTGATCCTTCTGCGAGCTGCCGCGACAGTCGGGCATTAATCAAGGCGAAAGATTCAAGCAGCCGCGCCACATGGGGATCGGATACCGAGTCATAGCTGACCCCAAGGTGACTGGCCAGTTGCGGGTGCTCCTCTGCAAATGCCCTCGCTTCAGCGTACAGAAAGCTTAATTCCCGCTCGTACCAGGACATCAGAGTGTTAGCCAAAGCGACTCTCCTCTATGTTAAGGTGGCTGCTGGTGAGATTCATAACCGAGTCAAAGACGACAGGAACCATTTGTTGTTGCTCACTTTGCAGAACACCCTCAATACGAATCGCTAAGCGATTACCCCGTTTCCTGACTCTGTCTACTTCCACCAGAACATCCTGCAGCCGGGGTTCGTAATACAAGAGCATCTTCTCAATCTCCCGACATAAACGACTGTCCTGAAAATCACTGTGCCCCAGATTTCTGGCTGACAACCCATAACCGTAAAGTGAATGGCATGACAATATTTCAGATTTTACAGTTACCCGGCTTTGCCTTGTTTCAAGCAAATACCGGATATTGCGTCGTACCGAGTGTTTCAGGTCTTCCAGGTTATCGCCAGACGGGGTTTCCTTAAGAAAAGCAGACAGCAGGTCTACGTTCATGATGACCTCCCTTTGGGCCCGGTAGCGGTTGCAGAGGCATTAACAGTAGTGGCATGAGTGGCAGAACTATGAGTAGCAGCCAGCTCACTGGCGTCAGCTTTCAGGACTATATGAGTGTTGATCGCATCAAACTGATACTGTGGCTGTAGCTCAACCAGGCAATGATATACGCCCAGGCTGGCATCGCCTGAAATCTTTGCTGACGCCCGCCTCAGAGGATAGCGGGCCAGTATAGAAGCCTCGGCATAATCGACATTGGATACGTACCCTTGCAACCAGTCATTCAAGTCCCGCTCACAGGCTTCTGAACTCCGGTAACCGCCGATACGCTCTCTGATCATTACTTTCAGATAATGTCCGAAGCGACACCCAATCAGTGTCGTTTGAATCATGCTGAGAATTCGCCAGTCATCGTCGTCTACCGGGGGCTGAAAGACAGACCGGTTGTTAAAAAAAGCCAGTTCCTTAGTCAGGTAGCAAGTTGTCAGGGGAATAAAGCCCTGTTCACTGTAAAACTCCTCAAGGCTGTCTGTGAGGCGTATCCGGGCAGCCAGCGGTAAACCAGTACGAGAGCTAATCAACGCGCCGCCGAATTCCGATTCCCTGAGAAAACCAAACCAGCGAATACGGTTAAACTCCTTCATCACGTTACCGGCAAAAGCAAAGGCGCTGCTACCCCATAGATGATCCCCATCCTTATCGCTGACGGAGTATTCATTAAAGTGTATGCGTTGATAGCAAGCCTGCCACGGAGTCCGAAGCAGTTGTTCAGGCAGGGTCAGTCCCAGAAACTGGCTGACGCTCTGACTACGCAGACGCCGCCAGCCCACAAAGTCATTACTGGCAAGAATACGTTTGACCCGGACCGGATCAGACCAGACGTTAATATCATCAGTTCCCAGAAAATTCCGGGCAACGGGCAGGATCACCGGACACAAAGACTGATGACCCAGCTCACCTAATAGTTGCAGCAGGTAAAAATCATCTGAGCCGCTGATTTCATCCATTTCGGATGAAACCGGATGATCCACCAGCAGCAAACCGAATGGCTCTCCACCCAGAGTATTCAGCTCCTGCTGACAAATCAGGCGATGTAATACAGACGTGTGGATGCTGACGCTCTGGTCAAGATCACTGGCCAGTTCTTCCCAGCTGAGGTCCAGAATCCTTACTCGCAACAGCTTTCCCACCTGATAGGCCGGAACAGCATCCAACATGAACCGGAGACCACGCCACAGCGCTTCGACCCGCTTGTAAGCAGGATGCTGAATGATGACACAGAGCTGCAAGGCAACCATTTCATCAATGCCTGCTACCAGCTTCTGAATCAGTGCTTCAGTCCGCCATTGGTGTTTTTGTTCCGGTGAAATATGGCTCATTACAGCAGAGACCTATATTCGCCTGCAGGTTAGAACCCTTAGCCACAAGGCCAGTCGCATTACAGAGGCAATCGTTAGCCGCCACCACCACCCGGAATATTGGCCACCATACGCAACGAAGTCGTCAGCTCTTCCATCTGTAGCCAGGGGCGCAGGTAGGCGACAGCTGAATAACAACCGGGTCGCCCTGCCTGCGCTTCAACAGTAATTCGCGCTTCCCGCAGCGGAGCTTTGGCTCGCGCTTCATTACCCACCGCATTGGGGTTGACGTATTCGCTGATCCAGTTGGACAAATGTTTTTCCACATCACCAGGATCCATAGCAGAGCCGATTTGATCACGCCCCATTACTTTCAGATAGTGTGCTATACGGGAACTCGCCATGATATACGGCAGGCGGGCAGAAATAGCGGCATTGGCCGTAGCTGCCGGGTCGAGATAAACCTTTGGTCTCTGCAAGGTTTGCGCCCCCATAAAAACACCGAAATTTGCATTCTTGTAGTGTACCAGTGGCAGGAACCCAAGATCAGACAACTCTTTCTCCCGTTCGTCAGTCAGATTGACCTGCACTGGACACTGCTGCACCAGATCCCCCGACTCAGAGGTGTAGGTGTAAGTAGGCAGGTTATTAACCTTGCCGCCATTTTCCAGACCTCGAATAGCGGTACACCAGCCAGACATAGTGAAAGCATCATTAATCAGCAAACCCATCTCATAGGCGCCACTGCTCCAGACAAAGTCATCAATGGACGACGGTCGTCGCTTTCCATCCGAAGATGGCTGAAACTCTTCATAGTCAAAACCTTTTACCGGGCTGTTCCCTGCTCCATAAGGCATACGAGCCAGTGTTTTGGGCATGGTCAGCGCAACATAGCGGGAATCATCACTGTCCCGGAAAGTGTTCCAACTGTTATAGACCGGGGATTCAAACCCGGCTGCCACCGGTCTGCCTTCATTCAGTGTTTCGAAACTGCTGTATCCAAGTATCTTAGGGTCTAACTCTGCAATAAAAGGCGCATGGGCAGAGGCTGCTACAGAAGCCACATAGCGCAACAGCGCAACATTCTCTTCGCTGTGGTCAAAAGCATAATCCCCCAATAGCAGGCCAAAGGGTTCACCGCCTGCTGTACCAAACTCTTTTTGGTAGACAATGTTAAAAAAACGACTACGGTCAATAGCTGGAGCATCTTCAAACTGTTCCAACAGCTCTTCACGGGTTATATCCAGCATTCGAATTTTCAGCTGTTTTCCCAGTTCACTGTTGCGCACCAGTTTGCTCAACCCCCGCCACGAGCCTTCCAGTTTCTGAAAATCGGGCTGATGCATAATTTCACTCATCTGTATTGACATTTTTTCATCCAGCCCGGCGATCGCCTCCTCAATGGTTTTGGTCAGGTTTTTGCTCCAGCTAACGGTACCGGACAGTGCCTCCTGAGTCAGTGTTGCTAACAGCTCTTTAGTCGTGTCTGGCGCTGTCTGGCTGGTTGCAGCAATGGCACGATCAAGAAAGCTGGCAGGGGCTGCTTCAGTTTCAGAGCTTTCTCCGGCTGCAACTTCTGTCTCCTTTTCGCTCACGATTCTGCCTCCTCTTTACCACTGCCTGCACCACCACCTCCATCACCGGGGCTGACACCAAGCTCCTCAGACAGGCTATTCAGTGCCTCAGTACTTTGCAGCACTTCTTTCAACAGTCTCTCAAGATCAAGGGACCGGTCAGCATGAGCCAGCAGCTCCCGCAGCTGGTTGCGTACTTCCATCAATTTGCGCAATGGTTCAACCTGTTGAACGACATTGTCGGGCTCAAAGTCCCGCATGGAACCAAACGACAATTTGACGTTAAATTGTTCGTCTTCATCTACCAGTTTATTGCTGACCCTCAAATCCAGCTGTGGGTCGATGGTCCCCATGACCGTATCGAAATTATCTTTGTCTATATCGATGAAGTTGCGAAAATCGACTTCTGTTTTCTGGTTCTCAGGCTTATCGCCGGAAAATTCGCCAATGACTCCTACAACAAAAGGCAACTCCCGCTGCTCAATAGCTCCATTCGTTTCAACATCATAGGTGATGCTAACCCGGTTTTTGCTGACCCGTTTATGTTGAGCATTCAGAGGCATTGGCTACTCCAGTCGTCTTTAATTCAAAATAAGCCGCATCTTCATAGTTCGTCGGGGGCACTGCCGCCGCCTTTGATGGCATGAGACACAGCCTGGCCGGACGCGAGGTCAAAAGTAACATCACCACCTGCTTCCAGCTTGCCGCCTTTCAGCTCATTCCAGTGTTTAACCCCGATCTTGCTGTAAGCCAGCGCCAAACTCTCAAAGGGCGTCGCCCCGTCAGCAATGCTAATGTTGTAATCGACTATACGGGCATTATCCACCACTACATGAAGATAAACTTCAACACCCTGGCCTGTACGGGAAGGTTTGGTGATAATGACATCGACGGTATCACCAAATTCACCGGGGACATACAGCCGTGACAGGAGCACTTCAGAAGCACCACACATCTCTTTGGTAAACATAATTTCACTCAGCATTAGCTTACCGGTATCGCAGTTGTAAGCATCGCCAGTGCGCATAGGGATCGGGCGGGTCCCGTGCCAGCTCATTGAGCGGATACAAAACCAGCCCTTCTTGCTGATCTTGCTGCCACCCTTGACTAAAGCGGTTGCAGCTCCTTTAACCGGGTTGTCTCCCATCTTCATAAACATATTGGCCATGACATATCTCCTTAGCTGTCAGTACGTCATCAATGGGCGACGGTCGTCGTTTTCCATCCAAAGATGGCTGAAACTCTTCATAGTCAAAACCTTTTACCGGGCTGTTCGCTGCTCCATAAGGCAGAGCCGCATCTTCATAATTCTTTGATGGAAGCGCCGCCGCCACCGCCGCCGCCTTTGATGGCATGAGACACAGCCTGGCCGGACGAGAGGTCAAAAGTAACCTCACCACCTGCTTCCAGCTTGCCGCCTTTCAGCTCATTCCAGTGTTTAAGCCCGATCTTGCTGTAGGCCAGCGCCAAACTCTCAAAGGGCGTCGCCCCGTCAGCAATGCTAATGTTGTAATCGGCTATACGGGCATGATCCACCACTACATGAAGATAAACTTCAGCACCCTGGCCTGTACGGGAAGGTTTGGTGATAATGACATCGACGGTATCACCAAATTCACCGGGGACATAAAACCGTGACAGGAGCACTTCAGAAGCACCACACATCTCTTTGGTAAGCATAATTGGACTCAGCATTAGCTCACCGGTATCCCGGTTGTAACCATCGCCGATACTCATAGGGATCGACCGGGACGCGTGCCAGCTCAGTGAGCGGATAGCAAACCAGCCCTTCTTGCTGATCTTGCCGCCACCCTTGACTAAAGCGGTTGCAGCTCCTTTAACCGGGTTGTCTCCCAACTTCATATACATGTTAGCCATGACATATCTCCTCAGCTGTCAGTACGTTATCACTGATCAGAAAATATCATCCAGATTTTTAATCTCCATCTCATCGGAGCTTGATTCTGGTTGTGACGATTCTTCGTCAGCAGATTCAGATACCTGACTCTGATCACTGACAGCGTCAGAATCAGGCAAGCTTTCAGTAGGCGTTTCTGGCTCTGCATTGACATCAGACTCCACCTCTGCAGATGACCCGTTTGGCTCCGGCACTCCGGTCGCTTCCTGTTCCGGCACTCCGGTCGCGTCCTGTTCCGGCGTGGCCGATGGAGCCAGAGACATATTCAGTTCACCCGGAATAGGCTTCTTGGTCGCCATGTTCATACCTATCAGTTCGGTGATCCGCTCCAGGGCTGTCTCATCTCCCTGTAGCAATTCATGCATGATTTCCGGTAGAGGGGTATAGCCCCATCGAATGGCTTTCTCGAGTAAATACGACACTGGACTTTGAGGCTCTGTTTTCTGGAAAAAATCCGCCAGACTACGCAGCTGATGAAATGCCTGATTCCGCTCAAAGCCCGCTACCGCAGAATAACCCGCTTTGTAGTTGTCGCCTCCACTGGTTCCACTACCATTTGCTGCAGATTGAGATTCAGTATCGGAATCCGACAAGCCTTCTTTTAAAATAGCTGTTTTTTCAGAAATTTCTCGTTCTGATTCAATCATTTTTCGGGCATCTAATGGCCATGGCACAATGACTCCTTCTGTCAGGTTTTGCATGGCGATCAGGTTAGCTTCAAGCTGCTGTCTTAAAAAACGATTTCCCGGCGAAGCCATATTCAACTCGGCAAAGCAGGACTGCAGTGTTTTATCCAAAGTGTCCAGTGCATCCAGTACATCCTGCATACTATTGATGCGTTTAACGATTTCATCCTTGCTGCCGAGAATGTCAGAACGCAACTCCTGAAGCTGGTTACGCAGTTCCGTCTCATCCCGCTGATAGCGGACATAATCAATGTTCCCAACCAGCGGCAGCATACGCAGCGGCACTGCTATCTGACAGCTGTCTTCTGATTCACCAAACAGCAGCTTCAGTGGTCGAGACTGTAATTCCGCGCGCTCTCTGGCTATCCCCTGCTCATCACTGGAGCGGATTTTGTCATCCGGCAGCAGGGGCTGAACATCAGGCCAGAAGGTTCGGACAACCTGTTCAATGAGATTCAGTACATGAGCCAGACGAATGTATGGCTGATCAGAAAACAGCTGTGCCATGGCCAGCCACACCAGGCATTCAAGATCCCGCGATTTGGTCTGGAGAATATCCAGCAGTAAGGTTTCCAGTTCTGACCAGTTTTCCTGATTGGCAATCAGTAACTCTTCCAGCTCGGAAGGGTCAGGATTCAGGGACAGCTTATGCAAGCTGGTTTGGGCAACGTTATAGACGTTGCGTAGTGGTCTATAGAGTTGGCGGTTGGATTTCAGGTACTCACCGGCAGGGTGACCTTCTGACACCGGCGAGCATAAGACACCGACGAGTTCCTCAGACATCAAGCCATACATGGTCGATATTTCACGTGATGGTTTGAGTCTGTAGATTAGACCCTTTGAGCAAAGTTTGCATGTCGAAGACTTGTCATTGAATGGTTGTTAAGCGTTTGCCACCGTCAAACCAACCTCCTGACCATACGACAGTTCAAGGTTATATCCGTCGGGATCTTTAATAAAAGCCCAGTAGCCAGCAGGATACCCCGTATCTACCGGTTCCCGTACCAGGATATTAGCTTTACGAGCACGGTCGCATAGTTTGTCCAGTCTCTCGCGTGACTCGCAACCGACGCCAAGATGCGCGAAAGACCCAAGGGGCGGTGCAGGCTGATTCGATTCCATCAGCACAATAACAAAGGGTCTGGTTTGATCCGACAGCCACACCACACGGGTAGAGCCTGGCTCAATGCCTCGCTCATGAACCACTTTCATATTGGCGTATTCACCATAGAACTGGATACTGGCGTCGATGTTCTTAGACGTCAGTGCAATATGGGTCAGCCCGATATCTTTGTTCATCCGATGTACCTCCTCTGTCAAGCGGGACGTTCTTGTTATCATTTAACCATACTGATTATTTCCGTTTTCGGCTATAACTGCTGGAACTGTTTGCAGGCGACTAGGAGCCTGACCGAGAATAGCGCCCGTAGCGAGGACGGCAGAAAATTGAGGATGAAAATTTGGTTTTGTGAGGAGAATAGCGAGCTATTTGACGAACAAAAGCGAATTTTCAGACCAATTTACCGCCGCCGCAGTAGGGCAGTCTATTCTCGGCCAGGCTCCTATCTGTGTCAGATACCCACAAATCCAGCGTTAATTATCGAATCCACTCATGAATATCAGTAAAACATTCCATTTAACTGATAAGGTCACTCACCATACAATGCTGTATAGCGGGGCGGGCTGGTGAAAAAACTGATGGACACCATTCGTCAGTTTTTTAATTCATTAAAAGCCGGAACGTCTGGCTGATTACACCGTTGAGTTTTAAATGGGAAAAAATATAAGACGCTGGATGCCTGAAGGCCTGAAGTTCATGCTGGTGTCATCGCTGGCATTTGCCCTGATGTCGAGCTGCGTAAAACTGGTTAATACTTACAATATTCCGGTTCTCCAGATTGTTGCCGCGCGGGCGTTTATCTCGCTGCTGCTGAGTTATGCCGACATTAAACGTAAAGGCATTTCAATGTGGGGCAACAACAAGGTACTTCTCACTCTGAGAGGCGTTGCGGGTGTTCTGGCCCTGATGTGCATTTATTACGCACTGACAATACTGCCGCTGGCAGAAGCCAATATTCTGCAGAACCTGACGCCGGTCTTCACCGCAGCGTTAGCCATTTTAGTGCTTGGAGAAAAGGTCCATCGTTCAACGGTTATCTGTATTATTCTGTCGCTTATGGGGCTTATTATCACGGTAAAACCGGGGCTTCTGGTGAGCAATGCCAATGACCTGCCAGCGGTGGGTGTCATGGCGGCCCTGGTGGGGGCGGCAGGCAGCGCCATTGCCTATGTGATTGTGAAAAAACTCAGTGCCAGTGAAGACAGTTCTGTCATTATCTTTTATTTTCCGATGGTCGCTTTACCGGTTTCCCTGGCGCTGCTTGGAAATGATATTGTCATGCCAGACTTTGAAGCCCTGACGCTCCTGCTGCTGATCGGAGTGCTGACCCAGGTGGTACAAATTTGCCTGACCCGGGCCATGCAGGTGGAAGCGGCCAACAAAGTCACCGCTTACTCTTATGTTCAGATTATTTTCTCAATGTTCATGGGCGGATTATTTTTCAACGAAATACCTTCCATGTGGACATGGCTGGGCGGAAGCCTGATTGTTGCGGGTGCTTTGATTAACGTGATCGGGCACTCTCATCCCGGGAGAAAGTCCGAAAAAAACGCCCGGAAATCTCAGAAGCAAAATCAGTCTGTCACTCTGGAATCTGGCTCTGCCTGACGGTTCCTGAGGCATTGAAAAAAAAATGACGCAGCGGCTATTGTTATTCTTATTAGCCACTGCGTCAGAAAGGATCGTGCATCCATTCACCGCCTCAAAGGTCAAAGAAAGGCTGCAGCAGTCGTGGAATCAAACCTGTGAATTTCAGCGGCGCATCCGTCGCTATCAGACAGATGCAGTCTTCTTGAGTGTCTGCCATTGGCTGGTGACTAATGTCACCGTCAAGGTCAGCGACATCACCGGCACAGAAGCGCCCCAGTTCATCACTGTATGACCCCTGCAATACCAGAGTCAGCTCTGAGCCGATATGACTGTGTTTAGGCATACTGGTGCCGGGGGTTATTTTCAGCAGTCGCAACTTGCCCACAGAGGCTGGAATAACAAACTGCTTCATACCCGGTGCCAGAGCCCGCCAGTGCAGCTTATGAAGGTCTTCCCCCAGCATGGGTTGCAACGCTACAGGAATATTACCGGTATCCTTTCTGAAAACGGGGTGCGAAGATCCCGGATCAATACGGTCAAGCATTGCCAACATCTGGTTCCGGCTTCCTTCCGACATGGCTACAGGTTCCAGCTGTTCCAGCAGTGAACGTCCAACCGCCTCAGCATCAGACACCATTTTACGACAGTGTTCACAGCAGGACAGATGGCAGGCAATGACCATAGCGTTGGCCTCCGGCAAACTGCCTGCCGCATAACTCATTAGGGAGCTGGGATCAGGATGATGTTTTGCTGTCATGATTCCCCTCCTGTTGACTGGTCTGCCTGACCAATCTGTTTACGCAGTTTGTCGAAGGCCAGGCGCAGGCCTGATTTCACACTACCTAAAGGAATATCCATATCGTCAGCAATCTCCCGATGCGACTTGCCTTCAAAGTACACTTTGTAAACCAGTTGTGATTGTTGGTGGGGCAGGTTACTGATCGCCTGAACCAGCTTATCGGAATCTGCCGAAGCATCGCTGGGTTCAAACCCCATTTCCGGATAAACATCCATCGGCACCGTAAAGCCCGGCTTTTCTTTGCGCATCCGGTCTATCCAGAGATTACGTGCGATCCTGAAAATCCAGGTCGATACTGCGGCTTTATCCGGGTTATAGCTGCCACAGTGCCGCCAGACCGACAGCATGGTTTCCTGAACCAGTTCTTCCGCCACGTCCGCATGAGCCCCTTTCCGAATCAGGTGATTCTTTAAACGGGGAGCGAAGTAGTCGTAAAGGCGCACAAACAGTTGCCTGTCCCGGTATTTAGCCAGGTCAACCAGATTTTGCCTTATTGTTTCAGGAGTGGTGTCGTCTGATTCCATATTGTGTTTATACGCAATAACAGTGAATATCATACTGTCTGCCACAATTTGTCTGCCACAATGTTATGCAATGCGCTTTCTACGAGGTCAGGCAGCTTTCGGATTGTAAAAAAAATTCTGTACATTAAAACACGCCGTTGATCCACTCATTAAAGAGGCTCGTAGAAATTTTGACAATCTGCCCCCCTGACTAACGGAAGGAACCCAATGAAAAACCAAGGACTCAACATTGCTGTCATTGGCTCAGGTATCAGCGGCCTCTCCGCGGCCTGGCTGTTGTCCAGACAACACCATGTCACTCTGTTTGAGAAAGACGACCGCTTTGGCGGTCACAGCCATACCGTTTTTGTTCAAGGTGACAATCAGGCCACTCCGGCAGACACCGGCTTTATTGTTTTTAACGACACCACCTACCCTAACCTGACCGCCTTTTTTGATTACCTGAACGTTGATGTTATCAACACCGACATGTCTTTTGCCGTGTCCATAACCGATCCGGCAAACAACAGCAAAGTCGAATATTCAGGTTCTGATCTCAACGGTATGTTCGCCCAGAGGCTTAACGCCCTGAAACCCGGTTTCTGGCGCATGCTGGTGGATATACTGAGGTTTTACCGGGCAAGCCATGAATGGCGAAAGACCCTGACTGCCTCAACCACTCTGGGTGAACTGTTGTCACGTCATGCTTACAGCCGGAAGTTTATTGATGAACACCTGTTGCCTATGGGAGCAGCCATCTGGTCAACCCCTGCAGACAAAATGCTGCACTACCCGGCTCTCGCCTTTCTACGATTCTGTGATAACCATGGTCTGTTACGACTCACTCATCGTCCCCAGTGGCAGACCGTAAAAGGCGGCAGTCGTGAATATGTCAGCAAAATTATCAGCCAGATCGGTAACAACACCCTCCAGAATCGCTGTATTCGCAAAGTAAAACGCTATCAGGACAAAGTGGTTATCAGCGACCTGCAGGGGACTGAATGGCAGTTTGACCATGTGGTAATGGCCTGCCATGCAGACACAACCCTGCAACTGCTCAGCGAACCGGATGAGCTGGAACAACTGCTGCTGGGTGCCTTTACGTTTCAGCGTAACACTGCCGTATTGCACAGTGATACGCGCTTTATGCCGCAAAAGAAAAGAGCCTGGGCCAGCTGGAACTATCTGGGTACAGGCAGAGACCCTGTTACAGAAAATGATCGGGGGCCGTCTGTGACTTACTGGATGAACCGGCTGCAACACCTCGATGGCAAAGACCTGTTTGTCACCCTCAATCCGGGGTTTGATGTCGACCGTTCATTAATTCATGGCAGCTATCTTTACGATCATCCGGTGTTTACCAAGGCGGCTATTGAAGCCCAGCAACGCCTCTGGGAGCTGCAAGGGCGTCAGCGTACATGGTTCTGCGGGGCTTGGTTTGGCTATGGCTTTCATGAGGACGGGCTACAGTCCGGCCTGGCCGTAGCAGAAGCCCTGGGCGGTCTTAAGCGTCCCTGGACGGTAGCCGGAGAAAACCATCGCCTGGTATTGCCGGAATCCTTCGGAGCCAGTGCTTCAACCATGGGTTCCGATAAAAAACACGACTCTGCCAACAAAACAGAGAGTGTCAACAAAACAGAGAGTGTCGTATGAAATCAGCCGTCTACTGGGGAAACCTGATGCACAACCGCATTCGTCCCAAAAAACACCGTTTCTGCTATCGCATGGCATCCTGGCTGATCAATCTGGATGAACTGCAGCAGTTGAACCGATGCTTATGGTTGTTTTCCTTTAATGCCTTTAATCTCATCGCCTTTCATTCCAGAGATTATGGTGATGGCACCGGTCGATGTCTGAAACAGCAGGTGAATGAGCTGCTGGCCAAGAGCGATATAGCCGCTGCGGATCAGGTCGAACTGATGTGCTCTCCCAGAATATTGGGTTATGTGTTCAATCCGTTGTCCGTTTATTTCTGTTATTGCAATGATCAGGCGGTGGCACTGATTTACGAAGTATCGAATACCTTTGGTGAACGACACTCTTATGTTATTCCGGTAACCGCTGGCAAACAGGAGATTATTCACCAGACCGCCCGTAAGCAATTGCATGTTTCGCCTTTTTTCCCAATGGATTGCTACTACCGTTTCCGTGTCCGGCAACCTGGTCCGGCACTGTCACTGACGATTGAGCTGATGGACAGTCAGGGCAAACTCTTTGGCGCTGTTTTTCAGGGCAGGAGAAAAGCACTGACCAATCAACGAATTCTACTGCAACTCTGTCTGCTGCCCTGGCAAACCCTGAAAGTAACGGTCGCTATTCACTGGCAAGCTCTGAAGCTATGGGCTAAAGGGATAAGCGTCGTTCAACATCAGCCAGCGGAACACCCCTATAGCTGGAGTACAGGTGAACCTATGACAAGGAAGAGAGGCCGGTGATGAATTCAACTCAAAAACTGTCTTCAGATACAAGCTCTGCCCCCGGTAAATCACCCTCATCACTATCGCGCCTGCCGCTCTGGTGGCTAAAGAACAAACTGGAAGGCGCTGATATCAGTAAAATTATTCTTACTCTGAACTCCGGAGAAGAACATCGCTTCGGCTCTGTAAAAAATGGGGTTGCGATTGCCAGAGTGGCACTGCACCGGCCACTGGCCTTTATGGTCGCTGCACGGTCAGGCATTACGGGCCTGGCAGAGTCGTATATATCCGGTGACTGGAGTACACCTGACCTTCTGGCTGTCACAGACTGGGCCATGGCTAATGAAAAGGCTCTGGATTCATTGTTTGAACCCAACTGGCTGAGCAGAAAAATCCACAGGCTGGCTCATCTGTTAAACAACAACAGTCGTAATGGAAGCCGGAAAAATATTGCCGCGCATTATGACCTGGGCAATGATTTCTACCAGCCCTGGCTGGACAGCACCATGACGTACTCCAGCGCTTTGTTCCACCATGAGAATGAATCTCTGGAACAGGGACAGCACAACAAATACCGCCTGATATTAGACTGGCTGGACGTAAAACCTGAACAGACGGTTTTGGAGATAGGTTGCGGTTGGGGCGGCTTTTCAAGAGCATTAGCTGCCCGAACCGGCAGTGTTTATCACGGCATTACGTTGTCTAAGGAACAGTTAGCTTATGCCCGAACAAAAGGTAAGAACGCTGATCATCAGTTCAGCCTGACGGACTATCGGGATTTGTCCGGACAGTTCGACCGCCTGGTGTCTATCGAAATGATTGAAGCTGTGGGAGAAAATCACTGGCCTGACTATTTTCAAAAAGTGTACGACAGTCTCAATCCGAATGGTATTGCCGTACTTCAGGTTATTACTATCGATGAACAACGGTTTGAAGACTACCGCAAAGGCGCAGACTTTATTCAGCGCTATATTTTTCCCGGCGGGATGCTGCCCAGCCACCAGGCCATGCAAAGCCAGATAGCGGCAGCCGGACTTAAGATGGAGGACTCTGTGGCGTTTGGTCAGGACTATGCCCGAACCCTGAATCTCTGGGTAAAGCGGTTTAATGCCTGCTGGCCCAGTATGAACCTTAATGGTTTTGATGACCGCTTCCACAAAATGTGGAACTTCTATCTGGCGTATTGCGAAACCGGCTTTAAGTGCAAAAGCATCAACGTCCGCTTATACAAATTGAGAAAAATCATGACCACTGATCGTGAACATGACGGAGCAAACGTATGTTGAAGAAATGGTTTTACCGACTGCTGGGACTGGTCTCACTGGCCTGGCTATCAGGATGCAGCACTATAAAACCTGATGACTACGCAGAGACAACCCCCAAGCTCAGAATTGAGGATTACTTTCAGGGCCATACGCTGGCCTGGGGTATGTTTCAGGATCGCTTTGGTAAAATTCGCAACCGTTTCAAAGTCGATATGAAGGGTACGGTAAAAGACGGCGTACTGACTCTTAATGAAGATTTTTTCTATGAGAGTGGTTCAACATCAAACCGTCAGTGGAACATAAAGATCCTTGGCGACGGGCGATACGAGGGTACGGCAGGTGATGTTATTGGGGTGGCTAAAGGCAAGGCTGCGGGACATGCCTTTAACTGGAAGTACCAGATAGATTTACCAATCGGCGACAGTAAATGGCGAGTGTCGTTTGATGACTGGCTGTTCCTGCAGGAAGATGGTGTACTGATCAATGTCGCAACGGTTTCCAAGTGGGGGATTACCCTTGGCAAGCTGACGTTTGTATTTGCCAAAAAAGAGCCCCTGCAACAGGCCTTCAAACCATGACAACAGCAAACAGCAATATTATCTGGATTACGGGCGCCAGTAAGGGCATTGGCAAAGCCCTTGCCCTTGAGCTGGCGCACCGGGGGCACACTGTCATCGCCAGCGCCCGCAGTCAGGATAAACTAACGGCACTGGTTCAGGAATCCGGGCCGCTGCCGGGTACCATTCACGCCTACCCGCTTGATGTGACCTGTCAGCAGTCAGTGCATGATGTGGTCGCCGACATACAGAATGATTTCTCTACCATCGACCAGGCGGTGTTAAACGCCGGTACATTTTTCTCCATGTCAGGCAGTCGGTTCCAGGCTAATGTGATTAAACAACAGTTTGACCTGAATGTCTTTGGAGTCAGCTACTGCCTGGAGGCACTGATTCCCGTTATGAAACAACAGAAGCACGGACTGCTTGCTATCAATGCATCACTGGCTGGTTATCGCGGACTTCCAAAGTCAGCGGCTTACGGTGCCAGCAAAGCGGCATTAATCAATATGGCAGAATGTCTGAAGCTTGATCTTGACCCGTATAGTATTGATGTAAAAATCATTAATCCCGGCTTCGTGAAAACACCCCTGACCGATAAAAACGATTTCCATATGCCGTTTCTGATAGACAGCGGACAGGCTGCCAGAGCCATCAGCAAAGGGTTAATCAGCCGTAAATTTGAAATACGTTTCCCCAGCGCATTTGCAGGAATAATGGCCTTTCTGAAACACCTGCCTTATCGGTGTTATTTTGCGCTCGTGAGACAAATCAAACTGTGACTGCTCCCCACCCTATCGGGTGAGGCTTCTGATTTCTTAGGCAGCAACCGACAGTCTGCCGGATTTACGCAAGCCTCCATCAGCAGAAACAGACAGTCCTTCCGCCTTTAATTTCAATATGCCTTGCTTCTTGATATTGCGAGATGCATTAATATCCCGGTCATGGATAGCACCACAGCTACACTCCCATGATCGGATTCTCAATGGCATTTTTTCCTGTTTCAAATCGCAGACTGAGCAAGTTTTAGAGGATGCAAACCACTGGTCTATCTTCACCAGATGTTTACCTTCCTGCTTTGCCTTGTATTCGAGTTTGGTTATCAGTGAGTGCCAGCCAGCATCAGCAATAGAACGAGCAAGACGCTTGTTCTTGAGCATGTTTTTAACTTTCAGTGTCTCCACAATCACCGCTTGGTTTTCGTCGATGAGTTGTTTTGACAGCTTATGCTGAAAATCATTACGGGCAAAGGCTACGCGCTCATGCGCCTTTGCCACCAATAAACGGGCTTTGTGCCTACCTTTTGAGCCTTTCTTGCAGCGAGATAGAGCCTGTTGTTTTCTTTTCAGGTTACGTTGTGCTTTTTTCAGAAAGCGAGGATTGCCAGTCTTATGGCCGGTACTGGTGATAGCCAGATCAGTAATCCCCATATCAACACCGACAACCTGATTAGCTTCAAGATTATCAATCTGTTTTGGTTGTTCCTGGGTATCATCAGCCAATATGGAGGCAAAATACTTGCCGGTTAGCGTTCTGCTCAGGGTGATAGACTTCACCTTACCCACTATTTCACGATGCACTTTAGCCCTTATGGGCTTGCACTTGGGGATTTTTATCCCGTTATCGCCCACAGAGACAGACGTACAATGGTAGCTACTTTGCTTGCCATGCTTTTTCTTGAAGCGAGGAAATCTTGCCTGCAATTTGGGATTGAAAAAGTTTTGAAAGGCCGTATCCAGATTGATAGTGGCCTGTTGCAGTGCAATAGAGTCAGCGTTTTTCAGCCATGAGTACTTTCGGCTTTTCTTGGCTTTTGCCAGCAAGGGCTTCAGGTGTTTTTTGGGAGAAAGGCTCTGCCCACGAACCTTGTAATAATGAACCTTAATAGCCAGGGCCTTGTTCCATACGAACCGCACAGCATCAAACTGACGGTCGAGAAATTCCGCCTGCTCTGATGTTGGATAGATTCGTACTTTGGTGGCTCTCAGCATGGAACGTTATTTCAGTGCTCATTAATATAAACTTTATATTACAGGTATTTGAAAGAGGTTTTCAAGTGAGCGCACGCAATAAAGATTTGCTTAAAGGATATCTTCGCAAACGACATAGCGTTACCAAGCTGGTTGTTCATTTGGTGTTCACGACAAGGTACAGGCGAAAGCTTTTTGATGGCTATATGATCAAGCAGTTACGGGAGTCGTTCGAGAGTGCATGTGAAAAACTGGAATGCCAGTTACTTGAAATGGATGGCGAAAAAGATCACGTACACCAGATTGATGGCGGAAGGCTCTGCGCCTTCCCGTCTTATATCCCCGCCCGCATTGGGCGAGGGTTTACGACGATTTTGCTAAAATCGTCCAGAACGACTGTTTAAATAAATAACTTTTTATATAAATAATGGATAAATAAAGCAAAGTAATCAGGAAAAAACTCTTATTTAAAAACCGTCATTCACCACCCTATTCAGGAATAAATTTCTTGGTACGTTGAGCCCAAAATAAAAATGATCGTCGATTGCCTCTCTGATATTCCAACCATGTGTTTCTCCGTCCCGTTAACCGACAGCACATGAATCCCATCAAAGCACAGGAAAACCCATCTGCCCGTTGGGTTCTGGGCTGGTTTCTTCTTCATGTCCGGGAACGTTCGGCTCTGCCTTTTCAGTTCATAGCGGATTCGATGCTGAATTGCAGCATAGACCATAAGACAGAGTGTCATCACCATTAACAGGGCCTCAATACGCTCAGGTTTTTTGAGATACAGTGAAGACACCAGAAAATCAGGGCTCTTCAGGAAGCGAAAACCTCTCTCAACCTGCTGCTGGGATTTATACGTCCTCAGTAGTTCGCCAGCGTCAAGCCGGACTGTATCTGTATCGTTGGTTGCCAGAACAAAACAACCCAACGATGCTTCTGCATCACGACGAGTCTGTACAGCAACCGTGCAGGAGCCTGTCACATAATATTCATAGTGGTCGGGAACCGTCCCATCAGCAGGACGGCCTTTGGTTTTATAGCAGGGACTCTCGATGATCTCAGGTTCAGCCTGGCAGTATACGGACTGTTTTTGCCATAGCTTGAAAGCTTCCATGGCATCCGATTCGCAACAGAATGGCTTCTTGCCCAATTTCTCAAGTTCCTTGAACTCCTTCAGGGACTTTTTCTGCATACGCCTTGTCAGTGTCTTCTGTTCTGTTTTCTGGCTTTGATTATTTCGAAACAGTACCCAACGTTGTACGACACCTGCATAGTCAGACAGAGTCTCTACAGATTCGTAATGCTCAAACCCTTCAACCTCAACCATTGAGCGCAATGGCGCACTTTGAACCAGTTCTTTGGCTGCACCAATGTTGAGAGGAACTCTGGAGATAAACAACTGATCCTGCTGACTCAGTTCCTGAACGGTTTCAGCCACATACAATGCAGCATCACCGATGAAGTAACGGGCATTCAGTGCCGCCTTGAAGCTCTTTATATGCTCAGAAACCACTTGTTTGAAACTGGTCTTGTCCGTCACATTACCGCTGGCTGCTTTCATAAACATCGGAATGCCTGCCCGGTTTTCGGTCAGCAGGAGCAATATGGCCTGGTTCAGGTCAGGACGATGATCTCGGCTGTAGCCCTTGCAAAGCCTGATGCAATTGAGGTCCTCGTCACTTACTTCCTCCTCGCTGTTATAACGGCCATCGACGTGAAATCCTGTGCCATCAAGGTTGAGTGCATCACATGGCAATTTGAGATGCGTAGCCACCTTGATAGCCAGCTCAAAATAGACTTTACTGACACCCAGTTCAAACAGTTCATCCAGTGTTCTTCCAAGAACTTTGTCGTTTATGTGTTCGGGCTCAATCCCCTCTCTGATCAGTTTATCGAGGGGTTTATTGGAGAAGAACTGAGGGAACATGTGGAGAGACTGCCCCGTAAAGCCGAGGCCATTGATAATCATCGCGACAACGGCCTCACCGTGGGAGATGTTCCATTCGTCAGATACTTTGGGCGCGCGCCTGTCGATATGGTCGGCAATGCCCAGCTCTTTGCACATTCCAGCCACTAGACCGAGATGATCCATGACCTGAGAGTGGTATTGAATAGGAGGCATAACAAGGCTTCTTGATATTTGCTTATCTGATAGATAGCAGGTATTAGGAAAATGTCATGTTGGGTGGTGAATGTCGGTAAAAACAAACCGTCGTAATGCCAGATTCAGATATAAAATGACCTGACAAAATAAATGCATTTATCGGTTACGGAAGCGACAATCAATAATATACCAGTTCCTCCGTCATTCCCGCGCGGGTGGGAATGACGTTGGGGTATTTTGATCTTCTACCTCTCTTAGCAGCCTTTCAGTGCATTATTGACTAATTTTCAAAGAGAGCGGGTATCCCCCCTTTATTAGAAATCACAGGTATTACAGAACGAGAAGGTTGTAGCGATGTCCCTTATTGTATGTAAACAAATAACTGTTCGGCTTGCTTTCTTTTTACTCTTGTCGGTTGCGACTGACTGGACTTTTGCTCAGAACATTACAACTACAGCCATTAGCGCGGTGACGGTGGCATCGACCCTATCCAGCCTGGCATTGGCTGCTAAACACAATCTCACCTTATGCGATACGGAAGTGGATTCAAATGACCGAAGCATCTGCCGGAGCATTATGAAAAAGCTACCAGCCTCTGCCCAAAGATATAAGGGAGTAAAAGTTTACAAAGAAAAGTGGTGGACCAGTGCATACATAACAGCTGATACTCCTGACACAATCCATATAATTGATGGCGATCTGACACTGGGAGGTCCCATAATGGTCACTGCGGATAATGTGGTCATTATTGGCTCTGATAATCCGCAACTCAAACTATCCAGTACAATGCTGCTAGGTCTTTACAGTATTATTTATTCGACAGGCAATAACTTACTCGTCGAAGGGTTACAAATTGACCCAAAAGGCCTTCTTCTTCACCACCTGAATCATGTGGTGAATCATTTTATACAGATAAAAGGAGGTAGCGCTTCAATCAATAACGTCAGCATGCTCAGTGCAGAAACCGCCAACAAAGCGATTATTCTGGCTGAAGGCGAAGTAAGTGCAGAAAACACATCCTCTCTGGCGCTTACGGATGTTGAAATCAGAAAGAATGGTGGAAATGTTCACAGTTATGCAGTAAAAACATCAGGTATAAACTGGGTAAGCCTGAAGAAAATCAAAACTCACAACTTCATTTCGGGCTGCGCATTATTTTCATTTGAAAATGCCCGTTCAATAAAACTGGCTTCTATCCAGTCAGCCATTGATAATCAGAAAGCGCCAAATGCATCAGGTATTTTAGCGATTTACACCGAACCTTCGTCTGACATAGAGCTTGACTTTGAAAATGTCAGCTTCTCTTACAAAGTTACAAAACAACAGTCGCCCGTTATTATTGCCGCAAAAGACGCCATCAGTGGGCAACTGTCGCTGGCAGGCGAAAATTCATTTGATCCTTTTGCAATTCGTTACCCAACCGGGCTGACAATCTTTTCCGAACCTCGGGAAGAACCAACAGGGCTAACCAGTACAGAAAGCACAACAGCCAGCACCACTACAATCACTGCCGCTCCCTCTGCTCCTGAGTACTGGTGGTCAGATTTACCAGATTGCGCCAGTAGCTCCTATCAGGAATACCCAAACTTAACCAACAGTACTGTAACCCAATGGCCAGTTACTGCTACGCCTCATCTGTCAAAGACTTCCAACGTAGACGCAAAGACACCAACGACTTCCATAACCTTAGCGTCATCTTCTATCCAATCGAGCCCTAAAACAACAGCTAGCTCAGCGCTAACAACAGAGCCCTCCGCAGTACTGAGCCCCGGCACAATAAAACCATCTTCTGTCGTACACTCCTCCCCTTATCAAACGACCAGAAAACCAACTCCATCATCACAACTATCCCCTGACAAACATACAACGACTGTCAGAAATACGCCGTCTGCAATGCCATTTACCATTAAAAACAGATCTGCACCGGTTTTATCCACTCGCCATGATGTTAACAAAGGCCTGACGACACGCTCACCAAATGTGACTGACAACACACACTCAGAAGTGTCCAGTTCAGACAAATCGAAAGCAGGCAGTTTAACATCAGCACTGAACTCGAAATATTTAGGCTTCATTGCTTTGTTAGTTATTCCCATCTATGCGGTACCTGCAATAGGTTGCTTTAAATATAAAAACACGAAGTCCTGCGCAACTCTTAATCTTCTTGTGCTCAACACGCTGAAGTGCACACAATATCCAAAGTACATGTCAATCATGTTTGGTCAACCAGACGATTATTCAGCTGATGTTGAATTGAGTAGTCATCAACATCAAATCTACGACTCTAGCACCCAACTGATTGAAAATCCGTAGTTCTGGATAAGACAAAAACTGCTGGCTTATTTTATGGGACATCCGTATGAAGCAACGTTCAGCGGATGTCCCAAATGCGCAAACACTGTCTCCGCTTCAATCTGGTTGATATTATCAGGCCGGGCAAAAGCTGGCGGAGCTGTTTCCCCTGCTCGCTGGGGACGACCGACTTTGCGGAAAAAATCTGCCAGACCTCCCGGCAGAAAGACCCAGAAAAACTTCAGTTCGCCCTCACCTGTATTGATAAACTGATGCCTTTTATAAGGCGTCAGGTAGAAAGACGCCCCTGAAAACATGGGATACTCCCTGCCGTCTATTTCAGCCACGCCTTCACCTTCGTACACGAGGATTAGTTCCTGCTGCCCTTTATGTCGGTGCTCTCTTACATATCCTCCAGGCGCTATCACCTGAATTCCCTGCTCTACACCAGAAGTCTGCGGATACTGCCGTGTTGAAACCCTGATCTCGACATAACCATTGGCAGGCAAAGGTTGCCAGTACCCTTCACTGGCAGGAATATTGTGTCTGTCGTCTTGTTCAACCGGTGACATAAATCAGTTTGCTCCAACTCAATGGCTTTGGGTAAACAGTATAGGTCTCTGTCTGCTGATGGAGGGATTATTGAATAACTGGATTGATGACCCTGTTACTCTCCCTTTTGAAGGCATGATGAAAAATCACTTATGGATTTTACAGACTTAAACGAATATTATTCGAAAAAAATTTCACAAACCGGTAACCTGATGTCCAGACAACTAAAACGCCAGCAAAGGGAAGCAGATATTCTCGCAGCCACCATCAAGCTGTTGGATGAGCGCAGTTTTCTCGACCTGCGCATGTCTGATATTGCCAAGGCAGCCAACTGCTCCATGGGGTCTATTTACTCTCACTTTTCCAGCAAAGAAGACCTGTTGCTAGGATGTGCCGATGTCACTTGCAGAATGCGGAAATCTGTAAAGCAGCGTATTACCGAGATGGCTCTGCCGCCTCATGAACGTATGGCATTACTGTGCTTCTTTCTGTGGTATGACGATGATCAGAATCCCGGGCATTACCGCCTTCAGCAACTGGCCATGAACCCTTTTGTCTGGGAACGGGCTTCCAGCCAGCGGTACCTCGCCATGAATAAGTTCCGCAATGAAGTGTACGCATGGATGAAATTAATTTGTAAAGAACTCCTGGAGCAACACTCGACAATGGACTATTCAGAAGAGCTGGCCCTGGAGCTGGAGCTGGGTCTCTTTGCCTGCACCTGGGGCTTATTTCAGATAAAAGAGTCCGGGTTTGAGGTGTTTAATAAGGTACTGTCCGCTGAAAAAGCATACGCTATGCATAAACGACAAATTAAGCGCTTTTTCTCAAGTTGGGATATCTGCCCTGACAACTTTGATGAACGACTGAACACTCTGGAAGTTCTGGCCAGAGAACTTGTTCAGGAAAAACTACTGAATTAGCTTTTATTGACAACTGCTGTTTGCCACGACTTATGTGCAACCAATGACTTTAAACAAAACCGAATATCATTCGTTTTAAATTCGAAAAAGACTTACTAATACATAAAGAACAAGGAATCCCATGAAACCAAACTCACTTGCCAGATTTGTCCGCACTGCGACAATGGCAACCGTTTCTCTCAGTTTCCTGACCGCCTGTTCAGAGCCTGTAGAGCAACAGGTCAGTGTCGTAAGACCGGTAAAGCTGTTCGAAGTGGTCAACCAGCGGTCACAAAGCCTCAGGGAGTTCCCTGCAATCGTCGCAGCCAGTGAAGAAGCATCTATCTCATTCCGGATTCCAGGTGAACTGATGGAGTTTCCGGCAACCCCCGCAATGATTGTTGAAAAGGGCCAGTTGCTGGCAAAACTGGATGACCGTGATCTCAGGAACGAAGTGGCAGCCCTTCAGGCCGATTACGACCTGGCAGCGTCCGACTTTCATCGTATTCAGTCCCTGCGTGATAAGAAGATGGTGTCCCAGTCTGACTTCGATAACGCCAGCACCCGCCTAAAGGCATCCAGAGTCAAACTGCAACTGGCCAAAGACCGCCTCAGCGATACGGTATTAACCGCACCTTTTGCTGGACGTATTGCCCAGACTCTGGTGGAAAACTATCAGTCCGTTCAGGCCCAGCAGCCGGTTCTGATTCTACAGGATCATCAAACCCTGGATATCAGCATCCAGATGCCTGAAAGCATTCTGACCCAGGTACAGGAAGACCGTGTCGATCCAGCCTATCAGCCAGTGGTGACCTTTGCAGGCAGCCCTTCAGGGAGCAATGGCACAGAATACAAGGTCTCTTATAAAGAACATGCCACCAGGGTGACTCCAGGTACTCAGTCTTATGAAGTGACCTTTTCCATGCCTGCACCACAGTCGTTCACCGTCTATCCGGGGATGGGCGCAACCATGGCGATAGATATCACTCGCGTTATGGGCAATGACAGCTCTGCTTCTGAATTTGTTGTACCCATGACAGCCGTTCTTAAAGACGACAGCAGTGGTCAATATCAGGTCTGGGTATATAACACTGAAACCGGAACAGTTACCCCCAGGTCCGTTACCGTTGGTCGTATTACCCAGTCCGGGATTACCGTTACCTCCGGTCTTGAGGATGGTGAACAGATTGTATCCGCTGGCCTGAACCGTTTGCGTGCAGGTATGGAAGTCAAGCCGCTGGAACGTGAGCGTGGAGTATAAGCATGAATATCGCTGAATATTCAATTAAGAACAAAGTCATCAGCTGGACACTGGTGGTCCTGCTACTGGTTGGCGGCGCAGTGTCGTTTAAAAACCTGGGGCAACTGGAGTTTCCTGAATTCCCGATTCCCCAGGCGATGGTTAACACGGTTTACCCCGGCGCCTCACCGGAGCAGGTTGAGGAGGAAGTCACTCTGCCACTGGAGCGTGCCATACAGGAACTGGAATACGTGAAGAATATCACTTCCGTCTCCAGCGCCGGTAATTCCCAGATAATGGTTGAACTTTCCTTCGATTTCAGCGCAAATCAGCACCCGCAGATCTGGGATGAGTTGCGCCGCAAGATTGGCGATAGCCAGGGGACGCTGCCTCCCGGCGTCTATCCGTCCATCGTCAATGATGACTTCAGCGATGTTTACGGCATTCTGTATAACATCAGCGGTGAAGATTACACTTACCGGGAGCTGGCAGACTATGCCAACATTCTGCGTCGTGAGCTGACACTGGTAAAAGGGGTTAAAAAAGTCTCTATTGCCGGTAAGGTTTCCGAGCAGGTCGTCATTGAAATCTCCCAGTCAAAACTGGCTTCACTGGGCGTGGACCCGAAACTGATCTTCGGCCTGATCCAGAACCAGAACATTGTCTCTAACGCTGGCCGTATGCTGATTGAAGGTCAGTCTGTCCGCATTCACCCAACCGGTGAATTTCAGTCCATTGCGGAACTGGAACGACTGGTGATCAATATTCCCGGCAGTTCTGAGCTGGTGTACCTGGGTGATATTGCCACTATCTACAAAACCTTTGATGAAACCCCGATTAACCTTTACCGCAGCAATGGCGAGAAAGCTCTGTCTGTGGGTATCTCCTTTGCCAAAGGTGTTAATGTCGTTGACGTTGGTCATGCCGTTGACCAGCGCATGGCTGAGCTGGAGTCCAGTCGCCCGGTCGGCATTGAGCTGACGAGTGTTTACGACCAGCCTGATATTGTTAACCACTCGGTGAATAACTTTATCATCAGCCTGGTTGAAGCCATTGCCATCGTTATTGTCGTCCTTCTGTTCGCCATGGGATTACGTTCTGGTCTGTTGATGGGCGGCATCCTGATGCTGACTATTTTCGGCACCTTTATCGGCATGAACATTCTGTCGATACAGCTGGAGCTGATCTCTCTTGGAGCGTTGATCATCGCCCTGGGGATGCTGGTTGATAACGCCATCGTCGTCACAGAAGGAGTACTGGTGGGGTTGCAACGCGGGCAGACCCGTATGGAAGCGATCAAGAACATTGTTGACCAGAATATCTGGCCCCTGCTCGGCGCAACCGCCATTGCCATCATGGCTTTTGCCCCTATTGGCCTGTCTCCGGATGCTACCGGGGACTTTTTGGGGTCCCTGTTTCAGGTTCTGCTAATCTCATTGAGCATCAGCTGGGTTCTGGCCATTACTCTGACACCGTTCTTCTGTCATCTGGCATTCAAGGATCCGGATCAGGCGACACTGACCGGCAACCCGGACGATCCGTACAAAGGCATTCTGTTTGTTATTTATCGTGCCATTCTGAATAAAGCGCTGAAACATCGCATTATTTCACTGGTGCTGGTTATCTCTGCCCTGCTGGGTGCGATTGCAGGTTTCTCTCACGTTAAGCAGGCCTTCTTCCCACCTTCCAATACGCCGCTGTTCTTTGTGGACGTTTGGATGCAGGAAGGCACCGATATACGACAAACCCAGAAAAACATGCAGGTACTTGAGCAGGAAGTTCTGGCTTTTGATGAGGTGCAGAACGTTACCACGGTAATGGGCATGGGCGCACAACGCTTTATTCTCACTTACACGCCGGAGAAACTGTATAGCAGCTATGGTCAGCTGATGATTAAAACCGACAGCCTGCAGACCATTGAAACCCTGCTGCCACAAATTCGTGAGCGCCTTGAGAACCAGTACCCTGAGTACGAATACAAGTTCAAACTGCTGCAGAACGGCCCGGCGCCTGCTGCACGGATCGAAGCCCGTTTCTACGGACCGGATCCGGACGTACTGCGCCAGCTGAGCACACAGGCGGTTAAAGTGATGGAAGCCGTTCCGGGCGCGGTTGATATCCGCAATGACTGGCGGGAACAGGTAGCTATTGTACGCCCACAACTGGATGAAGCGGCTGCCCGTCGGAGTGGTATCACCAAGCAGGCACTGGATAACACCCTGCTAATGAACTTCAGTGGTCAACAGGTCGGCCTGTACCATGACGGCAGTCATCTGATGCCGATTGTTGCCCGTGCGCCAGAAGCAGAACGCTTCAACGCTGACCGCATTAATGATCTGCAGGTATGGAGTCAGGAGCGCAATGCGTTTGTCCCCATCAGTCAGGCCGTGAAAGGGTTTGCGACTGAAACTGAAAACCCGCTGATCATGCGCCGCAACCTCAAGCGTGTCCTGACAGTTATGGCTGACATAGCACCGTTCAGCAACGACACGCCGGAATCCATGCGTCAGAAGCTGAAAGAGGGTATGGAAGCCATTCCTTTGCCAGAAGGTTATAGCTTCGAATGGGGAGGAGAGTTCGAAAAGTCTACAGAAGCCAACAAGAGTATCTTCAAGTCTCTGCCGGTGGGCTACCTGTCGATGTTCCTGGTGACTATCCTGCTGTTCAATACTTTACGACAGCCGCTGGCTATCTGGTCGACGGTACCGCTGAGTATTATTGGTATTGCTGCGGGTCTGCTGCTTCTGAATATGCCGTTCACTTTTACCGCCATGCTGGGGATGCTGAGCCTGTCCGGTATGGTGTTGAAAAACGGCATCGTACTGGTTGAGCAGATCAATATTGAAGCGAAAAACGCTACATCTATCCAGAAGGCGATTCTGGATGCCTGTGTCAGCCGTGTGCGTCCGGTCTGCATGGCCGCTCTGACCACCATGCTGGGGATGGTGCCGCTGATTTCAGATGCTTTCTTCAGCTCCATGGCAGTGACCATTATCTTTGGTCTTGGTTTTGCCACAGTACTGACACTGGTGGTACTGCCGGTGATTTACTCACTGCTGTACCGTGTTCGTTTTGATCAGTAAGTGAAAACTGAATGAACTCCGACATCCTGTTCTATCAGAGGCCAGGAGCCTGTCGGAGTTCATTTTTAAAACACGGGTTCAAAGATATGATTCGTTTTGCTGTTATCGGTACCAACTGGATCAGCCACGCCTTTTGCCAGGCAGCTCACACGACCAGGCTTCTCAAGCTGACTGCCGTTTATTCCCGCACACTGGACACTGCTCGTTCCTTCGCTGAGCAATATGCGGTGACTGACTGCTATGACAATCTTGAAGCAATGGCTGATAACCCGGATATTGATGCTGTTTATATTGCCAGCCCAAACTCGCTGCACGCTTCCCAGGCAGAGCTTTTTCTAAAACAGGGCAAGCATGTTGCTGGTGAAAAGCCTCTGGCATCCAATATTGACGAAGTAAGGCATTTGATCGAAATTGCCCTGGCAAACAACGTCGTATTAATGGAAGCCATGAAAACCCGCTATCTGCCAAACCTGCAAATAAGCCGGGAGACTCTGCCTTCACTGGGAAAAATTCGGCGAGCGCATTTCAGTTTTTGCCAATACTCTTCCCGCTACCAGAAATATCTGGATGGCGAGACCCCGAATACCTTTAACCCTGAGTTCTCAAACGGTTCTCTGATGGATATTGGTATCTACCCGCTGACCGCAGCCATTGAACTGTTCGGTAAGCCTGAGCAGGTTTCAGCCAGTGGCAGTCTGTTAGAGTCCGGAGTAGACGCCCATGGCTCCCTGACATTGAAGTATGAAGGCTTTGAAGTGCTGGTCAGCCATTCAAAAGTCAGCGATGGACTGACACCCAGTGATATTCAGGGAGAAGCCGGAGCGCTGCTGATTGAGCAAATTTCCGACTGCCGCACAGTGACACGCATTATCAGAGGGGAAGCACCTGAGAAGCTGGGCATTACACAGCCTGAAAACACTCTGGAGTATGAAGCAAAGGCCTTTGCAGAACTGATCCAAAACAGGCAGTATCAGCACCCCGGTCTTGTGGCCACTCAAATCATCAGCGAAATCATGACCGACGCCAGAAAAATGATTGGCGTCGTATACCCTGCCGACAGATCATCATAGCAGCGGACTAATCAGCTGCACGGTATTTTCCGGGAGCTTTCTCCGGAAAGGCCGGTTAGCCCTGCTGGATGGCTCAACAGGTTCTGACAATGCAATGTAGCTTTCCAGCAGCAGCGCCATGGTCTGGCTGAAAGTACGGTCGTAAATGATCAGGGTGACTTCGAAATTCAGCCAGACACTGCGCATAAGGAGAGTTCGAAAAGTCGGCAGAAGCCAACAAGAATATCTTCAAGTCTCTGCCAGTAGGCTACCTGTCGATGTTCCTGGTGACTATCCTGCTGTTCAATACTTTACGACAGCCGCTGGCTATCTGGTCAACAGTACCGCTGAGTATTATTGGTAGTGCCGGTGATTTACTCACTGCTGTACCGTGTTCGTTTTGATCAGTAAGTGAAAATTTAGGGGAGGAGCAGTCAGAAACTTTTAGCTTCTCGCTGTTAGCTGCATACAGCCACCAACTAACAGCGGAAAGCGGTATATTCTAAGCTTCCCCCTAAGGAACAGGCATTGAAGAGTATTCCACCGTGCGCACTGAGCTTATCGAAGTGCGCAGCCCCCCTTCGACAAGCAGGCCGCTATGCGGCAACTTTTTTTCGGTGCAACCTTTTGACTTTTGTTGATAAAAAAGCACGTTTATTTTCCTGAACTATCCTTCCTCTCTTCAACAATTAAAATGAAAGGAGAGAACCATAAAACATTTACTTTCTGCTGTATTGCTATGCCTGTCTTTCGCCTGTTTAGCCGACACACAGACGGCGAGTTTTATTGTAGAGATTGAAAATAGCAGTGCAGGTTCACCAAGCCAGAACTTTTCAATAAAGCCTGATCCAAACGCAATGCCAGTCATTGATATAGCGCCATTGCAGGAAACCCCGACAGAAACTGCTGACACAAGCGGCTATTCAGGATCAGACTCACCGCCTGATGACAAGCCACACAGACCTTCCGGTCTCTGGGAAACCATGACTACTGTGGTTAAGTCCATTTCATGGCGGCCTGTATATGCCACTCGTGAAATCATCGGTTACACACTGACTTTGACTTTACGGAAACAAGAAGGCTCCCTGAAACCCATGACTTATTCATGGATGCCCATGGTGGCGACTGTCGTTGTCGACTGGCTGATAAGCACACACTGGAATCCAGTACAGCTCCTGTTTACTCAAATGCATCAGCAGGAAATAAACCAGCAGCATCAGCTTGCCATTATCACTTTAGGGAAAGATGGCGAAGGTGGCTCAACAACACAGGGAATTTCAGGAAATAACGAGGGATGCTCATCCTCATCAGCCAGCCTCCAACTATATACGCAGCATTTGTCTGTAAATAATTGCCAGATAAATGGCGGCTTTGGAGGAGGAGAGCCTCCACCTCTGATACCCCACTCTGCAAGCAGAACATCATATTGTGAGGCTTGTCGTCATAAGCCGTGTTATCACTTGAGCACAAGCCATGCTCACAGTACTTCCCAGACTGCCGATCTGCGGCCCGGAGGCCGTCGCCAGCCTGTGTGCATAAAGCATCTGCTTTGTACTGGCAAATCCTGTAAATATCCGGCAGCCGAAGTCAGGGATGAGAATATACCGAATTCATCACATCGCCAGAAAGTTGGTGAGCCACCTGAAAAGAAACACAAAACATCACCTGCTGTTGAGTATGACTCTGCTTGTAGAACCTTAATCCAATGCCATTCCAGCTCGACTGCACCTGCCACTCCTGACTCCCTCCGATGTACCCGCATGATGACTGCACTCGAAGAGCAGAGCAAAAACCATGAGCCACAGCGGTTAACCTGTAACACGAAAGTGGTCGGGAAGGATGGCCAGCAGCAGCCATGCGGAAGGAGCTTCAAGAATGAGAGATCCCTGTTGACTCACAAAAGCCAATACCACGGAGGGCAAAAAACCTGTGACATGAAAGTGAAGGATAAGGATGGCCAGCAGCGGGTATGCGGGGAGATCTTCGAGAGTTCGAGAGTCCTGTGGTCTCACAAAAAAAGAGACCACACCGAGCAACAAACCTGTATGACGACAGTGGTCGAAGAAAATGGCCAGCAGCGGCCATGCGGGAAGGTCTACAAGAATGCCCTGGCCCTGTCGGATCACCAAAGGGCGCATAAAAAGAAAAAACACGACAAAAATGGTCAGGATTAGTATTCCCTCCGTAAGAGACCCGGAGTTAACAGGATAAGTAATTATTGCCTATCCTATGGCTCAGGATGGAGTACTAAAATCAATATCCATGCAATATAACAGATTCAGCCCACCGGCTCCTTTTTCAACCATTGCCATTAAAAGGAATATAGCCAATTACTTAAGTTCTTTTGTTTTTCTGCTGGCAGTGAATCCACACCTGTCAGATGCTTATGCTGAAAAAACTCAGCTTAACTCATTTCCACGCTATGATTTACGTACAGAGCTTAATAAACATTTGCCGGTTAAAAGCAGTCAGCAGTATTTTGATTTGCTGTCGAAACGTCGCAACATCAATAACAGTAAAATAGGCGCTACTCACCCTGAAAAATTTTCACCATCAAAAGAGAGCAGCCAAAAAATCGATCATGTCAGGATAAGCAGTGCTTATCCTTTTCATATTTACACCGCTAGTTTACAACCTTTACCAGGCACTGAGTGTTTATCGGAAGCATATGCACAAGAGGAAATTAAGAAATGGCAATGCTACATAGAAAATCATGAGTACGATAGCGCAACGATAGAACTGTTTTTGTCGCAAGCTGATAGTCCTGTAATATCATTCACAAGTGGTCAGCCAATGACTATTCAATACGCTCCCGGGTCTGGCAAGTCATCTGAACCTATATCTGAATTCGATCAGTCTTACAGTATAAAATCAACACTGGGGAACTCATTAAAAAATCAAGAGACCGTCAATAAGAAAGTTCAGGAAATATCCAGCATGCTCAAGCTATCTTTTAAAAAAGAGACAGTTGATCCTGCCATTCAAACCATTCATTTTGAGTTATTCAATCGTCACTCCATTTCAGAAGAAATAGAGTTTCAGAAGATCATTGAAAACATCAGGGTCGGGGAACGTGCTCGCGCCACTCTTATGGACAATCTGGACAATCTGGACGATCTTTTTCTGCTGCCTGAGACGACTATACAGCTAAAGAACTACAATATAGCTTTCCCGGAAGGGATACATAGTCTGCCCCGGGGTGCTCAAGGAACAAGCACCACCGCAGAGGCAAATGGAGAGAGTAATGCCGCAGCGAGTGATGATTCAACCGTTTCCCGGTCGGGTTCTGAAGTCAAACGGGAAACGCCTGCCAAAAAGCTTAAAGTTTGTCGCTGCGGCATAGATATTTCCAGGCCTGGCTGCCTGAAGGGAGAATTTTTTTTTCCCGAGGCGTTGGAGGAAGATGACATTTGTTACATCCATACTCCAGAGAAAAATATAGATCCAAGAAGAGTTGGGCGCGAAATGGAGTGTCCTGATCTGGTTTTAGTTTTCAGCAAAAACATCAAATTGACGAAAGGTCAGGCTATAGTGGAAACACCATTGCGCTGCTTTGGATACCCGGTTATTGCCATTACAGTTGAGCTCACTGCTGATCCGAAAAGATCTGAATGTGTGGAAATTGTCACGGCACCATTAACCGCCTCTCAACATAAGAAAATATTGCCTGACCTGAATCGTTTAGTACTTCTAATGGAATCCAATCCCAAGCTTGTACCTATCGAAAAAATTGTCGCTGATTTCAATAAAGAAGAAAATAATGGATTATTAAAATTGGAACTTTCTGAATATAACCACTTTTTACCGTTTAAATTTGATGTGTATAATTTTTTGCGCACAGAAAATGACGTTCAAGTTCCGGTGGTTAATGCAGAAAAAAAAGAGGAAACAAAAAATCAACATTATTATAATAAGATTTTACGTAAAACTGTTATCTTTAAGCAAGAAACCAGCAGTTTTATCTGGTGTAATCAATCTAATTTTTTTATCCCATTCAAAAACATTGAAAAAATTTCTGATTTAGCAGGTTTCAACCTTCCAACTGAAGAAGCCTTTTTAAATGAAAGTCAAGTGATAATTGAAAGCACAAGTGCTTTGAGTGAGTATATTTTTTCATATATAAGTGAGAAGGTAAACATATCCGGTCACCACTCTTATATAAAGCCCCTGATCATTCACTTTTCTAAAATAGCATTGCTATATAATAAACTTTTAAATAATGAAAATTTGAATATTAAAAAAAATTCTAAAAATGGTCCAAGATATACACCTACCTCAATCAGAGTCAGTCAGCAACAAATTGTAATGCAGATTTTGGAAGATAATGATATTGAATTACTACGTTCACTTTTTAAAAATAATTTTTATGTTGCATTTTTAAAGGTCGTTAATGATTTTTTCAAATCCCAGAACTCTATAAGGCATGGTGGCCATTTACGATCTATATTCAGCAGTTGGGTTATGGGATACTGGAATGATGTTTATCAATGTACAAATTTAAGGAATGCTCATGGCAGATTAAAAGTGCTTAATGCGAATACACCCCAAAACCATGTAAAAGTTGACCAGCGGCTTATTTACTTGCCAACTCATGCGGCGGAAGCCACAAAAGAAATTGTTGAGCCACTTGGTCATTTTCATTATTTGATAAATCCTGTTTGGGTTAATGGTGAGCCTTGGGTCGTAGTGGAGTTTCGTTCTCATAAATATAACTCACCTAATTGTAAATATATTACCCGCATTCCTTTTAATTACCAGTCCGAATGGCCTGACCATCCATCCTCTGTAGAGCAGCAAATACTTGATTCTTTTTGGTTCGGTGTTGATGTTGATGATGTTGAGGGGATGAAAACTCAGGATGGTAACAATTGAAATATACCTGGCTTTTAGCTTTTGGCTTCTCACTGTTAGCTGTCCATACAGCCATCAACTAAAAAAGCTAAAAGCGATATATTCCAGGCTTCCCCCTAAAACCATGTCATAGCAATGGACTAATCAGCTGCATGGTATTTTCCAGAAGCTTTCTCCGGAAAGGCCGGTTAACCCAGCTGGATGGCTCAACAGGTTCTGACAATGCAATGTAGCTTTCCAGCAGCAGCGCCATGGTCTGGCTGAAAGCCCGGTCGTAAATGATCAGGGTGACTTCGAAATTCAACCAGACACTGCGCATATCAAGGTTTACCGTACCAAACAGAATGGTAGAGCGATCCACCAGTACGCACTTGGTATGCAGAAGCCCCCCTTTAAACTGCTGAATGCTGACGCCCGCATTCAGCAGCTCTTCATAATAGGAACGACTGGCATAGTGAACCATACGGGAGTCGTTTTTTTCCGGCACCAGCAGCTGCACATCGACACCGCGCATAGCGGCAGAACGCAGAGCCGTTAACAGGGCTTCATCCGGTACAAAATAAGGTGTGGAAATCAGCAGTTCTTCTTTACTCTCATAAATCGCTGTCAGCAACACCTGATGAATGGATTCCCGTTTCCCGTCAGGCCCCGAGGGCATGATATGCACAGGCGCCCGGTTGTCGCTCAACTGATTGCGGGGCATCTCATAAGTTGACTGTAAAACAGAGAATGGCTCACCGGTTTCCAGGGTTCGGTCCCAATGCACGACAGTAGACATTACATGAGCCGCAACACCTTCCATGCGCACCATGGCATCGACCCAGCGTCCGACGTTGGCGTCGGTTTTAAAGTATTTCGGGTCCACCAGGTTAAAACTGCCGGTCCAGGCAATATCATCATCCACGGCCAGTATCTTGCGATGGTTGCGAATGTCGATGCGCTCCACCAGCATACGCAGCAAGCCCACCGGCAGTGACTCGGTCACACTGATCCCTTCCAGGCGAAAGCGCCTGCCCCAGTAGTGCCTCAAAAAACGACGACTGCCCACTCCATCCAGCACCACCACACAATCAACGCCCCGTCTGGCTGCCCTGACCAGGGCTTCTGCCAGCTCTCTGCCACGTCCGGTGGCGTCCCAGATATAAAACTCCAGGGCAATGCTTTTTTTCGCGCGTTCAATATCCTGAAGAATGCCATCAATAATGGCATCGGTTTCGTGAAAGAGTTGCAGATTGCTGCTGGGCATAACCGGAATACCCAGCGCCTGCTCGGAAAGGGTATAGATACCAGAGTGCTGTTGAGCGGCGTCTTGCCTGACCGACGTGCCAGAGATAACCGCAGTCAGGTGATCAGACCACTGCTCATAATCCGGATGCAGTTTTTCCAGCCGTTTGATACGTTTGGTGCCCAGGCGACGGGGGCCAAACAGCAGATAACAGACAAACCCGGCAACCGGTAAGGCAAACACCAGTACCAGCCACGCCAGGGATACCCCAACAGAGCGACGGTGCATAATGATGTTCAGTGCAAACGCCATAATCAGGGCAAGATAAACGCCCCCAAACAGGATGCTGTACCAGGAACTGTCCATTAACGGCCATAAAAATCATTGTTGTCAGGAAAACTGTCAGGAAAGCACCAGGTGACCATAGTTATTCCACAGCAGTTTTCCAGTCATTATCAGGGAGATTATCACAATCATTGGTCGAATGATCTTCTGACCACGACTCATGACAACTTTAGAACCCAGCCTGGCACCAATCAGCTGACCGGTAATCATTACCAGCCCCACTTTCCAGACCACCGCTCCGCCCAATATAAAAAACAGCAGCGAGGCGATATTGCTGGTGCAGTTTAACACTTTGGTATGGGCTGTCGCCCTGGTCAGGGAGAAACCCATCAGGCTGACAAAGGCAATGGCAAAGAACGAACCCGTTCCCGGACCAAAGAAACCGTCGTAAAAGCCAATGCCCAACCCGGCAGTCATGGCAAACAGATTCATGGTAAGACGCTGGTGACTGTCATTCTTGCCAACACTGGGGGAAAACAGGAAGTAACCGGCAATGCCGATCATCAGGAAGGGAATAAGTTGTTCCAGCACGCTGGCATCCATCATTTGTACCAGCGTTGTTCCCAACGCACTACCCAGGAAGGTTAAAGCAATAGCCAGTTTCAGGTCACTCAGTTTCACCATGCCTTTGCGAACAAAATAGTAGCTGGCAGAAAAGGCGCCACCACTGCTTTGCAATTTATTGGTAGCCAGTGCCTGAGCCGGAGTTAATCCCACCGCTAACAGGGCGGGTACGGTAATCAAGCCCCCCCCTCCGGCAATGGAATCGACAAACCCTGCCATCAATCCCACCAGAAACAACAACAGCGCCCAGTCCAGACTCAATACAAATTCCAAAGCCAGCCTCTTCGTATAATGGAACGTTGGTAATAATAACGCTGCATTGTACGTAGTTGCATCTATCTTGGTATGAGGAATTATGCGGTAACAAAATAATACGTTTTTTTAACCTTCTCAGCTTCTTGTTTAATGTATGACGGTTGTGTAAACGCATTCGTTCATGACTGTTTAATTAATACTCAGCACAACGAAAAAAGCCTGCTTAATCGCTTAAGCAGGCTTTTGAAATTCTTCATCAGAGAAGATGGCTGGGGTAGCAGGATTCGAACCTGCGCATGACGGGATCAAAACCCGTTGCCTTACCGCTTGGCGATACCCCAACAAATGTCACAAAGACGAGGATGATGGTAGCTAGGGGCAGATTCGAACTGCCGACCCCAGCATTATGAGTGCTGTGCTCTAACCAACTGAGCTACCTAGCCATCAAACCGGAGCGAATTATCTGGATTTCAAATCAATCTGTCAACCGTTATACCATTGAGCTTTAACGCAAAAGACAACCAGACCGGCGACTCAACCTCTGTTTCGCAGAGACCGACAGAAAGATGGCTGGGGTAGCAGGATTCGAACCTGCGCATGACGGGATCAAAACCCGTTGCCTTACCGCTTGGCGATACCCCAACTGATGTCGTTAAGACGCTTTCGAAGTTACCATCGTCTTAACCAATGTCAACCAGTGGTTGAAGTCATTGTTTGAAATGGTAGCTAGGGGCAGATTCGAACTGCCGACCCCAGCATTATGAGTGCTGTGCTCTAACCAACTGAGCTACCTAGCCCCGAAAGACGAAGCGCATTTTCAGGATTTATGCCTTGTCTGTCAACCACTTGGACTACATTTTCAGTAAATACCTACCCGCACTGCGTCATTGCACTAACCTTTTTCAAAACGATTTATAGGGTGTTATCTGCTTTGCTGACTTTCATACCGGGCTGGCACCGCTCGACCTCAGTACTCTGGAAGGAACCTCTGGCTCTTTATCCTGTCTCTGTTGTGACTGCTCCCCACCCTATCGGGTGAGGCTTCTGATTTCTTAGGCAGCAACCGACAGTCTGCCGGATTTACGCAAGCCTCCATCAGCAGAAACGGACAGTCCTTCCGCCTTTAATTTCAATATGCCTTGCTTCTTGATATTGCGAGCTGCATTAATATCCCGGTCATGGATAGCACCACAGCTACACTCCCATGATCGGATTCTCAATGGCATTTTTTCCTGTTTCAAATCGCAGACTGAGCAAGTTTTAGAGGATGCAAACCACTGGTCTATCTTCACCAGATGTTTACCTTCCTGCTTTGCCTTGTATTCGAGTTTGGTTATCAGTGAATGCCAGCCAGCATCAGCAATAGAACGAGCAAGACGCTTGTTCTTGAGCATGTTTTTAACTTTCAGTGTCTCCACAATCACCGCTTGGTTTTCGTCGATGAGTTGTTTTGATAGCTTATGCTGAAAATCATTACGGGCAAAGGCTACACGCTCATGCGCCTTTGCCACCAATAAACGGGCTTTGTGCCTACCTTTTGAGCCTTTCTTGCAGCGAGATAGAGCCTGTTGTTTTCTTTTCAGGTTACGTTGTGCTTTTTTCAGAAAGCGAGGGTTGCCAGTCTTATGGCCGGTACTGGTGATAGCCAGATCAGTAATCCCCATATCAACACCGACAACCTGATTAGCTTCAAGATTATCAATCTGTTTTGGTTGTTCCTGGGTATCATCAGCCAATATGGAGGCAAAATACTTGCCGGTTAGCGTTCTGCTCAGGGTGACAGACTTCACCTTACCCACTATTTCACGATGCACTTTAGCCCTTATGGGCTTGCACTTGGGGATTTTTATCCAGTTATCGCCCACAGAGACAGACGTACAATGGTAGCTACTTTGCTTGCCATGCTTTTTCTTGAAGCGAGGAAATCTTGCCTGCAATTTGGGATTGAAAAAGTTTTGAAAGGCCGTATCCAGATTGATAGTGGCCTGTTGCAGTGCAATAGAGTCAGCGTTTTTCAGCCATGAGTACTTTCGGCTTTTCTTGGCTTTTGCCAGCAAGGGCTTCAGGTGTTTTTTGGGAGAAAGGCTCTGCCCACGAACCTTGTAATAATGAACCTTAATAGCCAGGGCCTTGTTCCATACGAACCGCACAGCATCAAACTGACGGTCGAGAAATTCCGCCTGCTCTGATGTTGGATAGATTCGTACTTTGGTGGCTCTCAGCATGGAACGTTATTTCAGTGCTCATCAATATAAAGTTTATATTACAGGTATTTGAAAGAGGTTTTCAAGTGAGCGCACACAATAAAGATTTGCTTAAAGGGTATCTTCGCAAACGACATAGCGTTACCAAGCTGGTTGTTCATTTGGTGTTCACGACAAAGTACAGACGAAAGCTTTTTGATGGCTATATGATCAAGCAGTTACGGGAGTCGTTCGAGAGTGCATGTGAAAAACTGGAATGCCAGTTACTTGAAATGGATGGCGAAAAAGATCACGTACACCTGTTGGTGGCCTACCCACCAAAACTGGCTATCAGTGTCATGGTAAATAATCTCAAATCAACATCATCAAGACGGTTGCGAATGCTGAATACCCACCTTACTGCTCAGAGCAAAGCAGGCTTAATGTGGTCAAGGTCTTACTTTGCTTGCAGTGCTGGCGGTGCAACTATCGAGACTCTGAAGGACTACGTTAATAGCCAGAGTACACCAGATTGATGGCGGAAGGCTCTGCGCCTTCCCGTCTTATATCCCCGCCCGCATTGGGCGAGGGTTTACAACGATTTTGCTAAGGGAATAAAAGAGCTGGCATACTTTTATTCATTCCTGTGCCTGAACCGGATACCCGTTAACGGCAATCCTGTCACCCCTGAAAGCGTGATGGAGATGATAGAACGGAAAGGCACTGCTGTGATGAAGGCCCGTTTTCTTGAGTCACTGTTCTGGGGGGCGTTTCCACTGCGGTCAAAACCCATATCAGCAGACCAGGTAGTAACAGAGTATAAAAAATCACTGGACAGTGAAGCACAGGGGCGTTTTCTTGAGATGCTGTGCCTGAATGGAATTCCATTGAAAAACGGCCCTGTGACAGGCGACTCGGTGGAACAGTTCTATCAGCAAAGCCCTCAGTCCCAAATCATATTTCACGCTAAGTTATGCCTCGCAAAAATGCCGTTGAACGGACAACTTGTAACGCCCGAAATGGTCATCAAAGAGCTGGGAGAGCTTACCAGTACACGGGAAATTAAAGCCCGATTCCTAAAGGACTTATGCCTGGAGGAAATCAAACTGAATGGTGAATTGGTCTCTCCCAATTCCGTGATAACCGCCTATGAAGACGCAAAAGGAGAAAAAGAACTGAACTGGTTTATGGGTGAGCTCTGCCAGAAAGAAAGACTGCCGGATCATGATCAGGTAAAACCAGAAACCATCGTTGAAAAACTTAAGCAACCAGGCAACTCGTTAGAGTTAGCCAGATTTTACAGAAAAATGTATGAAACGGGCATTCAACTGCATGGTGAGTTTATCCAACCAGAAACCGTATACGAAGCGTATCAGGCTGTTCCTGACTATATCGACAGCAAACAGCTGGAACTCGCAAATTTTAAGGAGTTTTTATTCTTCGAAAGGACTTGTCTGTATCATGACCCCGTTACAGCAGAGCACGTAGAGGCAGCCTTTGGTAAAGCGGAAACAGAGACGTTCAGACAGGCAAGGGCTCACTTTCTGAGGCGCTTATGCCTGCATGACATCATGTTAAATGGCCAGTGCCCAACCCCGGAAACAGTGAGGGATCTTTTTCCAGCAACGATGTCCGGAAGAATAGACCTGGCCCGCTTCCTTCAGGAGCTTTTTCTCAAAGGCACGAAGTTAGATAAAAAGCCGATTACCCCGGAAGACGTAGTGAGCGCATTCCCGGAAACAAACGAAGGCAGGCTTGGGGTAGCACGCTTTCTTCAGGAGTTATGCCTTAACAACATCAAAATGAACGGAAGGTTTGTTAAGCCAGAGACCGTCATGAAAAAATTACAGGAGACTGGTTGTGAGCTGGAACAGGCTCGTTTCCTGCAAGCACTTTTACTGAAGGGCATAAAACTGAATCATAAAGCGGTCTCTCCCGAGAAAGTGGTGAGTCTCTTCCCGGATACCGGGGAAGGGCGCCTGGGGCTTAGCTGCTTTCTTCAGCAGCTCTGCCTGAAAAAGATAAACCTGAACGGTAAAGCGGTATCCCCTGAAGAGATAATACAGCAGTTGGAACAACGAAATGCGTTTCTGCAACACGGATTGCTCTTACAAAAACTCTGCCTGCAAAAACGCCCGATAAACGGCATGCTGGTAAAACCGGAGGCTGTGGTTGAAAAGCTGGAACAGGCAGGAGCCACTCTGGAGCAAGGGTGCTTTCTTGAAGAACTCTGCTTCAGGGGGATACCTCTTAACGTACAACCTGTAAAACCTGAAACAGTTATAGATTATTACCAGAAAAATCGCTGTCATTTGGAAAAAACCAAATTCATTGGGCACCTGGCAGTATCCGGCAAAGCCACTGACATAAGAATTTCTGACGACTCGGTGCTAAAAGGGTTTTATGAGCTGCCGGTTTCGACAGAAGCACACCAGATTGACTACCTGTTGAAACGGGTCCAGACCTGCCCCTCCGGCAATGAAGAGAAAAGGCTTCAGCTATACCAGGAAGCACTGCGCCTCATAGACGACAATAATTATACTTTTGACAAAGGTTACTACTCTGTTTTAATCAAAACCTGCGCTTTGCTATACGGGCTCCCGGCTTACCCGGCCGGAAGTGAACTAACACCCGATACTATCGCCAGAGACATAAGGCAGATGTCCGTATCGGAGCAGACCATCCAGTTAAGGTTCTTTTTCCTGGCAGAGTGTTATTTTCAACAATGGCTCCTTGACGAAACTCAGGTATCCCGGGCGCAGGTAAAGGCTTCCTTGCGGGATCTCCCTGCATCTAAAGTCAAAACAGCCCTTTTGTACTGGTTTGATGAACAATGTCAGCAACCTGGAAAAAAGAAACCTCCTGCACCTGAAGACAACCCGGTCAAAACTCAACGAAGTGATAAACACCGGAAAAGAGAACAGCAAAAAGCCGCTCAGCCAGCTTCTGCCAGGAAGTCACCAGCACCACAGGTAACGCAGCCGACCGTTCAGGCGGCTGGCACACTCCCCCTGAGCATGATGGCACCTGAAAGCCGTCACAGTACGTCATCCAGAGTTCTGAGCCTGATCAATGAGATTAACAACCTTTATCCCAGCCCGGTGATAGTCACTACAAGGTGTCTTTCCAACTACGCGCAAGGAAATGACGACCAGATCAACCTGATTGGTACAGATGAAGGTATCGAGAAACTGGCAGAGAAAATACACAATGAGTTTAACAGCCAGAATGACGATGAGCCTGAAATACCTTCACAGTGCCTGTTCTGGAGTACACCGGGCAGCAGAGAGCTGCATTTACCACGAAAAGTCTCCATGACTTTTACAACAGCCCGGATCAGTACAGAACTGGTGGTCAAAGCGGAGACCTATCCGGTCTTGCCGGTAGTGACAGAAGATGCCGGAACCGGGCTACAGGGACAGTCTCAGCCAATAGCTTCAATTCCTTTCTGTTCTTTAGAAGATGAAGCGGTACTGCTAGCTGAGCGAATCAATCATCTTAATGAACACCTGCTAACCCCGGAGTTCTTAAATACGAAGTTGTACGTGCCGCAGTCCGTGATCTTTTACGATGATAGCAGTAGTGTATTTGCAATACTCATGCATACAATGATGAGCTTGAATAAAGCTGAAGAGCTCCTCCTGGAGCAAGAGCCCCCTCTGAATGCAAGGTATAAACAGATACTCAAATCGAGTATGGAACCACTTAAAAGCAAAATAAAACAACACCCCGAAGCAAAGAGTTTTATTAAAGCGATGGAATCCTGGCTGACAAACACAACACCTAATAACAACTATGAACAAGAGCGATACGCATTTGTTCAAAAAATAAAAGACCGGGCATTATCACTACTACGCACTTAGAGCTACGCCAACAAAAAAATTACTTTGACATAAAACCTGAATATTCAAGTATCATACTGGGGTTTCCTGTTTATCCGCATTTCGGGGGAAGTGCGGGCAGCAAACAGGTAACACTTGTCTGACTTGCTCGATAGGGGATTTTTAATGCTAAAGAAGAAATTTTTTAAAACGAAAAAAGAAGCAGAAGTTACTTTTGAGTTTTCCAGAGACGACATTAAATCCGTAGCACTCGCCGGAGAGTTCAATGAGTGGAGCCCGCTAACAATGAAGTACGTTAAAAAGGACAAGGTTTTTCGTACAAGAGTCCGTCTGCCAAAAGATTCCTCATTCCGTTTCAAATACCTGCTGGATAATGAAACCTGGGAAAATGATTATCAGGCCGACGCTTATGTACCTAACCAGTTCGGTACCGAAGACAGCGTGGTTGATACCAAAAAAAGCGTTTGATAGCGCGTTGACGGCAAAAGAGTCAGCACCGCTGACTCTTTTTATTTAAAGGAAAGGAGAGGCGTTAAACGTTAAAACGGAAATGCATCACATCGCCATCCTTAACGATGTATTCCTTACCTTCCAGACGCAGGCGACCCGCTTCCTTCGCACCCTGCTCTCCATTGTACTCAATGAAATCATCGTAAGAAGTCACCTCGGCACGGATAAAGCCACGCTCAAAGTCGGTGTGGATAACACCGGCAGCCTGAGGTGCTGTAGCGCCCACCTTAACCGTCCAGGCACGCACTTCTTTTACACCAGCCGTGAAGTAAGTTTGCAGGTTCAGCAGCTGATAACCCGCACGAATCACGCGATCCAGCCCCGGCTCTTCCATGCCCAGGTCCTGCAGGAACTCATCGCGCTCATCGTCTTCCAGCTCGGAGATTTCCGCTTCCAGCTTATTGCATACTGGCACCACCACCGCACCTTCCTGCTCAGCAATCTCGCGCACTTTATCCAGGTAAGGGTTATCTTCAAAACCGTCTTCATCCACGTTCGCAATGTACATGGTCGGTTTAGTGGTCAGCAGGTGGAACATGTGCGCCAGTACCTGCTCATTGTCGTCCAGCTTCAGGGAACGAACCGGGTTACCCTCTTCCAGATGTGGAATCAGTTTTTCCAGCAGTGCTTTCTGGGCTACGGCTTCCTTATCACCGCTCTTGGCAACGCGGACAACACGCTGGTGCTGTTTCTCACAGCTTTCCAGGTCAGCCATGGCCAGCTCAATATTGATGATGCCGATGTCCGCTTCCGGATCGACCTTGTTGGCAACGTGAATAACATTGTCGTTTTCAAAGCAGCGCACAACATGGGCAATCGCATCGGTTTCACGGATGTTTGCCAAAAACTTGTTACCCAGACCTTCGCCTTTGGAAGCGCCTTCTACCAGACCGGCAATATCGACAAACTCCATGGTGGTCGGTAGCACACGCTCAGGGTTTACAATCGCTGCCAGCTTGTCCAGACGAGGGTCAGGCATTGCCACTACACCGGCGTTTGGCTCAATGGTACAGAACGGGAAGTTTTCGGCGTCAATGCCAGCCTTCGTCAGTGCATTGAACAGAGTGGACTTACCGACGTTGGGCAGACCAACGATGCCGCATCTAAAACCCATATAAAGTTACCAGCCTTTATCTATAAACAAAATGAATGGGGGCGGATTATAAGGACTGCCGGACAATAATTCACCTGATTTAATGCTATCGGTTATGGAGACTAAAACACCTGCCGCCTTTCCTGAATCCAATTGAACTTTTTTACATGGCTCATGTCAGATGTTCCAGAAAGTCATTATGGATAATTCACAGGTGAACCATGGAAGCAACAGGGTATCAGCCACTGCAACCGCAATTAAGTGTGGACATGGATATCGATCCGGATCCAAATACCAGAGCGACATTCAATGGACATACTCTTCAAACTGTCAGAGGACAATGCAGCCGGGTCATAAACGACATCCAACAGGACAATTGCAGCATCTGTTTCGGCAAATTTGAAATATCCTCAGTCCGCCCCACTACTGTCCTTAACTGCTATCACGCCTTCCATACACAGTGTATTGCTGAAGAATTAAAAAGACAGAATAAATGTCCCCTGTGCAGAACCCGGGTCGACAAGGCTTCTCCCGGAATAACCTCTGATAACCTTGACTCTCTGAAAGCCATGCTGCCTGTTGAATGCGCCACTGCTGGCTGCCTGGTCACAAACGAAGACCAGGCCACCACATACCAGTGCCCTTACCCGATGAGTACATTCAAAAAGGCTTCAGGGCATTTTATGGAACATAACGAATCTGCCATCCGGAGCTGGCTTGGTAAAGTGTTAGAACAAAGCGGTTATAGCGGCAGAATGAAGTATGTTGAAAACTACTCAGAACCGGGAGACTGTTTCAACAAACCTGCTATTCTGGTCAGTGTTCAACTTGGCTCGGACAATAATCATCAGGCGTTATTCTACTCATCAGACGATATCAATAACGGTCCGACCCCTGAGGCGTGTTTTGATCATTTTCTGGCCGACGTCAGAACAGACCTGATGATGCTGAGTTTAAAAAAGCGTCACCCCTCCCTCTTCGAGAAAGCTTCTGAACTTCATATCACCGGCTGGAGTTATCCTAAAAACGAGATTTATACCAACAAGCCTGTTGCCCCCCTTTCACTGACAAACACGCTTGATGTTGAGGGCAAAATGGTGAAATGGGACGGACTGAAATCAGAGTTGCAAAGGGTCGGGCTGGAACCCAACAAGCTTTATCACGGGAAGCCAGCCCCCAAACAGACCGGCGGCGTTGGCTTTAGCAATCCTCCCGTATATTTTGTCACTGACCATGAGGGCAATCATACCTCTATGCCTTATGAGCAACTTCAGCAACTGCAGGCAGCAGCCCGGGCACCTCTGCCCACAGGACAGGAGATACTTTCCAGAATTATTTGAAGGCAGCGGAGGCACACTATTTAGCCTGCAGGCAGTGTTACCTATAATTACCAGAGATCAATAATACGTCTTCCCTTAGATTTGTAATAGAACTCCCTGACAGGATCAACATCCTCATCTTCGTCAAATCTAACCATTTTATGCGGAGGCAGCAAATGTTTAACAGGAGGAAGGAAATTTCTTTCATGAAGATCATCGACTGGTACGTAATGGCCACTACAATTATCCTAGGCAAACAAGCTGTCATTTTCAAGGACTAACTGTCCCGCATACAAAACCGGACTGTTGCGAGTAATCGATGTGTGGCCCATCACAGAAAAACGGGGATAATGCATTGAGTCAATCTCATCTCTGGTATTCTCGAAAACTTGCTGAATGCACAATACTTGAGTGGGGCGTGACGGGAGAACCACAAAAGTAAACACCTTGGGAAGAGTTACATGGAGTATTTGGTTATCAGACAATCTTCGTAAATAATAGGTTTCTCCAGTTCGGCATAATTCGCTTAGAAGCCGTTTAGCTGCAACGTCAAACAATTTCGGACAAACACTTTCTATCGTAACAAGCCGAGAGCGAAAGTCCAAAACCTGTTCAAGTGTTAACATTTTAAGCACCTCCCGCAGAGACACTGACCATCAGTCTTTATAACAGATTATGCTGCAAACGGCTTGACGGTGAGTTTCCAGAAAGCATTTGTTAATTAGGACGACCTTTAGGCTCATTTCATATTGGAAGAGACTTCAACCAGACAGGTAGCAAAGGTTGTACTAATCTTTTGCTGCACTATTCTATTTCCAGTTTGCTCTTAACAAAGAAACAGCGACGAGATTCTCAATGCCTGACAAGTATAAAACTGTGGCGGTGATCAGCGGCGGCCCTTCTCCGGAAGCTGAAGTTTCACGCATTGCTGCCAACCGGCTGATGCCATCACTGACCAGACTCTACGGTAAGGCTGTACAGCTTGAACTGGATAGACAGCTGCCTGAACAACTGCTGCGCCATGAGGTCGATGTTGTATTCCCCGCCACTTATGGGCCACTGGGTGAAGATGGCTGCCTTCAGGGTTTACTGGAAGTGATGGACATTCCCTACATCGGTTCCCGCCCACAGGCCAGCGCCAACGCCCTGAACAAAGTCACCACCAAACGCATTCTCAGCCATCTGGGTATGCCTCTGGCAAAAGATCGGGTGATTTACGCCGCAGATGACCTTGAAAAGAACGTCAACGACTGCCTTGAACAACTGGGCGAAAAACTCATCATCAAACCTTTCTCTCAGGGTTCCGGGATCGGCATTCAGTTCGCCGAAGGTTACGACCAACTGAAAACCTGCCTGCAGGAAAGCTTCAGCAAAGACCATGAACTGCTGATTGAAGAGTTTATAGTGGGCCGGGAAATCACTGCTGGCGTACTTGAGCTGGACACCACACAGGTTCTGCCCGTCATCGAAATCACCACCTGCGACGGGGCCTGGTACAGCTACGAATACCGTTACAACCCCGGCATGAGCGACCATATTATTCCTGCCCCTATCCCGCCAGAACAGTACAAACGTGTGCAGGAGCTGACTCTGCTGGCTCACACCGGTCTTGGCTGCCGAGATATCAGCCGTTCCGATTTTATTGTGCCGGAGTCCGGCGAGCCCGTTTTGGCGGAACTGAACAACCTGCCCGGCATGACGCCCACCAGCCTGTTTCCGGACAGCGCCCGACATGCGGGCATTGAGTTTGAGGATTTAGTCTGCCGCCTGGTTGACCAGGCTCTAAAACGGCATAAACAAAAAAACATTTCAGGCCATTGGGAACTGCCGGAGCTTGAACTCTCAAAAAAACAGTAATTATTTTACTGACTGAATCCCTCAGCCAGCACCCAACAACTGGCTTCGGGATGCGGCCAGCGGCCCATTCTAACCTTCAGCCTTTAAAGGTGTGCAGCTCCTGAACCGCCTTCTGGCGTGCGCCGTTAACAACTTCAGCCGTTACCCGTACCGCTTCATCAATCACCGCATCAATCCTCTGCCGATCAGCCACCGGCGGCTTGTTCAGCACGTAGTTCACCACTTCCTTACTGTTTCCCGGATGACCAATTCCAAGCCGTAAACGAAGGAAATCCTTATTATTCCCCAGGGAAGAAATAATATCGCGCAGGCCGTTATGGCCCCCATGACCTCCGCCCTGTTTCAGACGTCCGACGCCAGGAGGAAGATCCAGCTCATCGTGGGCCACCAGAATAGACTGAGGTGGAATTTTATAGAAAGTCGCCAGCGCGCTCACCGCCTGACCGCTGCGATTCATAAACGTTGTCGGGCTCAACAGACGAACATCCTGACCCTTGATGGTAATGCGTGCAGCATGGCCAAAAAACTTTTTTTCTGGTTGCAGGACAGCACCGCAGGCACGAGCTAGCTCTTCCACAAACCAGAAACCAGCGTTATGGCGGGTATCATCGTACTGAGCGCCCGGGTTTCCCAAGCCCACAATCAGTTGGATGGCGTTCTCTGATGGTTTAGCCATAATCGAAACACACTCCTGATAACAGTCTGAAACGTATAAATTCTACACATAAAAAAACAGCTTTCATCACTTTAAGCAATGAAAGCTGTTTTCGACAGCCCGGGGTTTAATCAGAGCTGTTACTACTGGAAACAGTAAGACCGGGTCTTACTCTTCGCCAGCTTCTTCTTCAGAAGCTTCTTCACCTTCAGCAGCGCCACGGGTCTTCTGTACGCTGGCAACGTCCAGGTCGTGACCTTCGCCCTGCAGCATAGCAACCAGCTGAACGCCTTCTGGCAGAGTCAGGTCGGACAGGTGTACGTGACCACCCAGATCAACCTCAGCCATGTTCACTTCGATGAACTCTGGCAGGTCAGCAGGCAGACACTTAACTTCAACTTCAACGCGAGCGTGAGTAATAGCACCGCCAGCCTTAACACCAACACAGGCTTCTTCGTTGATGAAGTGCAGAGGCACGTGGGTGGTTACCGCGTGAGTAGCGTCTACACGCAGGAAGTCCATGTGCATAGCGAATTCTTTCGCCGGGTGACGCTGAACGTCTTTCAAGATAACCTGCTGAGCAGCACCTTCGATATCCAGGTTAACGATCTGGGAGTAGAAGGATTCAGACTCCAGAGCCTTACGGATAGCCTTGCCTTCCAGGGTAACCTGTACAGGCTCAGCTTCACCACCGTAGATGATGGCAGGTACTTTATCTTCGTGACGCAGGCGGCGGCTCGCACCTTTCCCTACATCTTTACGCACAACAGCGTTCAGAGTAATAGCTTCAGACATTTTCTTTCTCCAGAATGCCGCCCTTCCACATCAATCTTGCGACCAGACTATGGGAGTTCATCAGCGGCTGATATAAAGGCGACGTATCATACCTGCAAACCAGCCGATTGCCAAACGCATCTGTCCGCTTTACGGAAAGTGCGGTCGGTCATGACCAAATACCAGACCGAAAGCCTATGTTTTAGCAAACTTTTCGTAAAACGGGTACGCAGTGACTGCTCCCCACCCTATCGGGTGAGGCTTCTGATTTCTTAGGCAGCAACCGACAGTATGCCGGATTTACGCAAGCCTCCATCAGCAGAAACGGACAGTCCTTCCGCCTTTAATTTCAATATGCCTTGCTTCTTGATATTGCGAGCTGCATTAATATCCCGGTCATGGATAGCACCACAGCTACACTCCCATGATCGGATTCTCAATGGCATTTTTTCCTGTTTCAAATCGCAGACTGAGCAAGTTTTAGAGGATGCAAACCACTGGTCTATCTTCACCAGATGTTTACCTTCCTGCTTTGCCTTGTATTCGAGTTTGGTTATCAGTGAGTGCCAGCCAGCATCAGCAATAGAACGAGCAAGACGCTTGTTCTTGAGCATGTTCTTAACTTTCAGTGTCTCCACAATCACCGCTTGGTTTTCGTCGATGAGTTGTTTTGATAGCTTATGCTGAAAATCATTACGGGCAAAGGCTACACGCTCATGCGCCTTTGCCACCAATAAACGGGCTTTGTGCCTACCTTTTGAGCCTTTCTTGCAGCGAGATAGAGCCTGTTGTTTTCTTTTCAGGTTACGTTGTGCTTTTTTCAGAAAGCGAGGATTGCCAGTCTTATGGCCGGTACTGGTGATAGCCAGATCAGTAATCCCCATATCAACACCGACAACCTGATTAGCTTCAAGATTATCAATCTGTTTTGGTTGTTCCTGGGTATCATCAGCCAATATGGAGGCAAAATACTTGCCGGTTAGCGTTCTGCTCAGGGTGATAGACTTCACCTTACCCACTATTTCACGATGCACTTTAGCCCTTATGGGCTTGCACTTGGGGATTTTTATCCAGTTATCGCCCACAGAGACAGACGTACAATGGTAGCTACTTTGCTTGCCATGCTTTTTCTTGAAGCGAGGAAATCTTGCCTGCAATTTGGGATTGAAAAAGTTTTGAAAGGCCGTATCCAGATTGATAGTGGCCTGTTGCAGTGCAATAGAGTCAGCGTTTTTCAGCCATGAGTACTTTCGGCTTTTCTTGGCTTTTGCCAGCAAGGGCTTCAGGTGTTTTTTGGGAGAAAGGCTCTGCCCACGAACCTTGTAATAATGAACCTTAATAGCCAGGGCCTTGTTCCATACGAACCGCACAGCATCAAACTGACGGTCGAGAAATTCCGCCTGCTCTGATGTTGGATAGATTCGTACTTTGGTGGCTCTCAGCATGGAACGTTATTTCAGTGCTCATTAATATAAAATTTATATTACAGGTATTTGAAAGAGGTTTTCAAGTGAGCGCACACAATAAAGATTTACTTAAAGGGTATCTTCGCAAACGACATAGCGTTACCAAGCTGGTTGTTCATTTGGTGTTCACGACAAAGTACAGACGAAAGCTTTTTGATGGCTATATGATCAAGCAGTTACGGGAGTCGTTCGAGAGTGCATGTGAAAAACTGGAATGCCAGTTACTTGAAATGGATGGCGAAAAAGATCACGTACACCTGTTGGTGGCCTACCCACCAAAACTGGCTATCAGTGTCATGGTAAATAATCTCAAATCAACATCATCAAGACGGTTGCGAATGCTGAATACCCACCTTACTGCTCAGAGCAAAGCAGGCTTAATGTGGTCAAGGTCTTACTTTGCTTGCAGTGCTGGCGGTGCAACTATCGAGACTCTGAAGGACTACGTTAATAGCCAGAGTACACCAGATTGATGGCGGAAGGCTCTGCGCCTTCCCGTCTTATATCCCCGCCCGCATTGGGCGAGGGTTTACGACGATTTTGCTAAAAGCAGAAAACCACCATTGGTCTGTTGCTGTATAAGCATGTACTCAACAAGTCTGAATGATCCGAAGTGAGTGCCACGACACAAGTCTGACAAAAAGCGTTTTTGTAATTTTTCCATCCCAAAAACAAAAAAAGACCCAAATCAAACGACATGGGTCTTTTTGAACGGATTGCCTAAATCAGCGCAAGCCCTTGAGATTACTGGAACATGGCACTGATAGATTCCGCATTGCTGATTCTGCGCACAGACTCAGCCAGCAGCGGGGACATATCCAGCTGACGGATACGACCCAGAGCCTGGGCAGCCGGGCTCAGAGGGATAGTGTTGGTCACTACCAGCTCATCCAGCTGGGAGTTGGCAACATTTTCCAGCGCACGACCGGACAGAACCGGATGCGTGCAGTAAGCGATAACCTGGGTGGCACCCTTTTCTTTCAGGGCAGCCGCAGCGGCACACAGAGTACCGGCCGTATCGACCATATCGTCAACCAGTACGCAGGTACGGCCGGATACGTCACCAATGATGTTCATCACTTCAGACTTGTTGGCTTCAGGACGACGCTTGTCGATGATCGCCAGTTCAGTGTTCAGGCGCTTGGCAACAGCACGGGCGCGAACGACACCACCGTGGTCAGGAGAAACGACCATCAGGTTTTCGTAACCCTGACGCTCCATATCGTCCAGCAGGATCGGAGAGCCGTAGATGTTGTCTACAGGGATGTCGAAGAAACCCTGGATCTGGTCAGCGTGCAGGTCAACGGTCAGTACACGGTCGACACCCACGCTGGCAATCATGTCAGCAACGACCTTGGCACTGATTGGCACACGACTGGAGCGAGGACGACGATCCTGACGCGCATAACCGAAGTAAGGCAGTACTGCCGTGATACGAACGGCGGAAGAGCGGCGCATGGCGTCAGCCATTACCAGCAGTTCCATCAAGTTATCGTTGGTAGGAGCGCAGGTGGACTGAATAATAAATACGTCCCTGCCTCGCACGTTTTCCTGGATCTCAACAGCAATCTCGCCGTCGCTGAAGCGGCCGACATAAGCCTTGCCTAAAGGAATGTGCAGGTGATTAACAACCTTGTGAACCAGCTCAGGGTTTGAGTTGCCGGCAAACACCATCATTTTCGACACGGGTAAGTACCTTGCTCTCGACGTGGGTGTAGGAGGATGATTTTCTGTGTGCGATGTTCGCAGCAGTCAGGACTGCTACTAGCAGGAAGAGAAGATTCAGCAAAATGGCTGGGGTAGCAGGATTCGAACCTGCGCATGACGGGATCAAAACCCGTTGCCTTACCGCTTGGCGATACCCCAGTAGCTTTGGAGGCTATAAATTCGTTTGCAGTGAACGCTGCAGCTGTGGAAATCATGTCGAACATGCTTCGAGCTGATGCACCGCCTGCCGCCTGTGCAGAGTGCTGTGTAGCGGAGATGTATTCACGCCACGGGCAATAAAAGCCTCTATATCAGAGCCAGAGTCAGAGCTTATTGTCGCCTTAGCCGATTCCGCCTGTTCGCGACTGGCAAATGGCACAAATACACATGCACCCGATCCGCTCATCATAGCTCGCCCTATGCTCGAATTTGGGACATTATCCAACAGCCGTATGCAAGATTCAACTTCAGGATAAAGTCGCCGAACCAACGGCTCAAAATCATTATGTAGCCGATTTTGACGCCTCTGTTCTTCGTACGTTTCCAACGCGGCGCACACTTTAATCGCCGGTGTATCTCTTGTCAAATCCCCGTGAGCATACATTTTTACGGTATTTACATGACAATCAGGCACCAGAACCAGATACCAGTATTCCGGCGGGTGAGCAGGCGTAAGTATCTCCCCCACCCCTTCGGCAAACGCCGCAGAACCGCGTACAAATACCGGCACATCTGCCCCCAGCTGCAATCCCAGTTCAGCCAGACGTTCCTCAGACAGCTGCAAATCCCAGAGAGCATTCAGGCCAAGCAGCGTGGTCGCCGCATCCGAACTACCACCTCCGACTCCGCCCCCCATTGGCAAACGCTTGTCCAGCCGAATACGGGCTCCCTGCTGCGTACCGGTTTCCTGTTGCAACAGGCGGGCTGCTTTAAGAATCAGGTTGTCGTCGTTAACCAGCTCAGGAAGGTTACATTCCAGCGCCAGTGAATCCTGCAGGGTAAATCCCAGTTCATCGCCATAATCAAGAAACTGAAACAGGGTTTGCAGGGCATGATAACCATCCGGACGACGTCCGGTGATATGAAGAAACAGATTCAGCTTGGCAGGCGCTGGCAATACCAGTTCAGACTTCATGGGTTACAACCGTTGTTAGTGCTTAAAATTAGTAGCGTTTAAAAGTGCGAGGTTATTTAACCTGCCAGCGCCTGGCAACCAGTGTCATTTGAACATCGTCTTTTTTGACCCTGATCCGCCCCGGCAGGGACACTGGAGACTGGCTCTGATATTCCAGATAGTCAATGGTCCAGCCAGCCTGTTGCAGATGCGACAACTGTCCCTCGTTATCCAGCTGTATGGAGGTTTCCTGAATACCCGGCACCGGCACACCCTGAATCCAGAACCGCAGATAACTGACCGGCAATTGCCAGCCTGTCAGGCTGAACAGCAGGGCTTCAGGTGTACGTCCCTGATACCGTTTGCCATCGGCTTCAACTACGATGCCCTGGTCGTTACTGACGATCTTCGCCAGCGACTGACCCAGAGGGCCATCCAGATACACGGTAAAATCCTGCTGATTCTGCAACCACTCCACCGACATGGAACCAGACTGATCCGGTACCCGCAGGCCCAGTCTGCCCATCAGTTGCCAGTGATTCATCTGTTGCAGTTCCTTGTAGCGGGTTTCCCATAATGTCTGCCGCAGCTCTAATGGCAGTTCAGGCTCTTTTGGCGTGGTGGCACAGCCACTGACCAGAATAATCAGCAGCAGTGCGGGCAGAGAAAACAAATTACGCATAACGGATTGTGATACACCTTTAAATTACATCTAGTGCCACTGCCATTTTCTAACCTGCGTTAGAAATCGGAAATGGCATAATTATCAGCCAGTCAGGGCTCGGAAGCTACCGGAGCGGAAGCCTCCTTCCGGCTCCCTTGCGGTTCAGCCTGTTTTTCCAGCCGTTCTCTGGTACTTCTGAGAATCTCACTGTCAGGCTTCTGCTCCAGAGCCTTCTTCCACAGAGCCAGCGCTTCGTCCCTACGCCCCATCATCCAGAGCACCTCCCCCAGATGCGCCGCCACCTCGTGGTCGGGATACTTTTTATAAGCCTGTGCCAGGTACTTCAATGCCCCTTCAAGGTTACCCTGCCGGTAATTAATCCAGCCCATACTGTCCATGATCGCCGGGTCTTCGCTGTCAATGGAGTAAGCTTTCTCGATCAACGCCCGGGCCTCCTTGTACCGGTCCGTACTATCGGCAAGCGTGTAGCCCAGGGCATTTAAAGCCGCCGCGTTATCGGGCTCCAGCTTGATAATGGCACGCAGGTCTTTTTCCAGCCCCTGCAGCTTGCCCAGCTTTTCCTGTACCATGGCACGAGCATAGAGCAGGTTAACGTTTTCCGGATGACGAAGCACTGCGGCATCAAACAGGTCCAGCGCCTCGTTATATTTCCCTGCTCCTGTCAATATCTCCGTTTCCAGCATATACAGCTGAACAGCGTGTATCGGGTAACGATTACGCGCTTCACCCAGGTGTTTCCTGGCATCCTTCAGCCGCCCCTGTGACAACATAAGCTGAACCAGCGACACCTGGGCTCGCATAAACTCTTTACCGGGCGGCACATTCAGAAAGTAGGTTTCCGCTTCTTTCAAATGCCCTTTCTTTTCACTGATTCGACCCAGATAATAACTGGCCGTACCTTTACGCTGCCCCAGTTTCAACAGCCGTTTAAAGTACGTCTCGGCCTGATCCAACATATCATTTTCAAGGGCAATCAATGCCAGGGATATCAGTATTTCAACATCGTTCGGGGACTGCTTCAGCAGTTCTTCAAACTGAATACGGGCATGACCCAGTTTATTTATATGAACCAGCACTCGCGCATAGAGCAACCGCAGACGAGGACGATCCGGATGACGCTCAACCGCATCCGCCAGCATCTTTTCAGCCTCATCACCACGGCCCAGCTTGTTGAGAATACGCCCCTTCAGTATCAGAGCCTTAACGTACTCCGGGTCATGTTTGAGCAGCTGATCGCACAACTGCATGGCTTCCTCGTCACGGCCCGCCTGTTGTAGCAAAATCGCTTTGCCGAGTTTCAGGGAACGATGATCCGGATACTCCTTCAAAATGGCGTCAAAGGTCTTAAGCAGGCTGTCCCGATCTTCATTCGTCAGCTCCGCCGCGCTTGAGGCAAGAAAATCAAAATTGGTTTCACCCTGCAATTCCAGAGCTTTGCGCATCTGGTCAACGGCACGGCCAAGCTGCCCGTCCCTCACCAGTTCTATGGCACTGGCCTGCAAGGCGCGGGGATCATCCGGAGCCAGCTCTGCCCAGAGCAGGGCGGCATCCAGCGATGCCTGCCTGGCACCAATAAACAGGCTGATCTGATAGGCTCGTTCAGCCACACCAACGTCCCGGGTTTTATGGGCCTGTTTAAGGTAATTACCCAGGGCAAGATCGTAGCGCTTGCGCTGCCCCCCCAGTTCGGCAACCAGCAAATCGTAAACCGTTTCAGGCTCAAAGGAACGAACCGGTTCTTTTTCAACCTCAATGGTAAGGTTGTCAGTCAAAGGCTCCTGAGAACCCTGCCCGGACCGAACTCCCTGCGTGGTAACACATCCCCCCAAAGCAGCCAGACCCAGAGAGAATACCGACACTCTGGCCAGCAGTAAGGAGAAACTTTTGAGTTCCTTCATGAATGGTATGCCTTTACCCGTTTGGAATGAATGTCCACCTGCTCATCATGGCATACCCCGAAGTGCATAGACACAGGGTTTGCAGTCGCAGGCGTTCCATAGGAGAATTGATCGGCCAATAGACCACAGGTTACACGTTGGCGTGTCATAATTCGTCCCGACAGCGATGAATAATAGCAGTATCAATAAAAGCAGCGTGTCGAGAATCAGGAGTCCAATGGGGTACCTTACAGCCGGAATCAATCATAAAACTGCTCCTGTTTCCCTCAGGGAGCAGGTGGCCTTTGCCCCTGAGCAGTTGCCTGAAGCGCTGCACGATGCCTGCCGCTTCCTGAACACCAGAGAAGTGGCGATTCTTTCTACCTGCAATCGCACCGAGATTTATCTGGGCAGTCAGGTTGACCAGCAAAAGGCGCTGGACTGGCTGACCCGGTACCACAACCTGGATCACCAGCTTTTGCAGGATCACAGCTACGTCTACAAAAATGAGTACGCCGTACGCCATATTATGCGCGTCGCCTGTGGACTGGATTCCATGGTACTGGGTGAACCTCAGATTCTGGGGCAGCTGAAAAGCGCTTTCGCCATCGCTCAGGAAGCCGGCACTGCTGGCTCCTGTCTGTCCCGTCTGTTCCAGTTCAGTTTTACCAAAGCAAAGCAGGTTCGAACCCAGACCGCCATCGGTCGCCAGCCAGTATCTGTCGCCTTTGCGGCGACCTCATTAGCCAGAGAGATATTCACTGACCTGAGCCAGAACACCGCCCTGTTGATTGGTGCTGGTGAAACCATTGAACTGGTTGGCAAACATCTCTACCAGCAGGGGGTTCGTGACATCATCGTGGTCAACCGCACCATGAGCCGCGCCCGCATGCTGTCCGACCAGTTTGGTGGCCGCAGTGCTCTACTGTCTGATATTCCCCATGTACTGCCGGAGGCAGACATTGTCATTGCCTCAACGGCCAGTCCGGTGCCAGTCCTTGGCAAGGGTGTCGTTGAAAGAGCCCTGAAGCAACGCAAACACCACCCGGTGTTTATGGTGGATATTGCAGTACCGAGAGACATTGAGCAGGAGATCGGCGAGCTGCCCGACGTATACCTTTATACCGTGGACGACCTGCAGGGTGTTATAGAAGACAACATGCAACAGCGTCAGGAAGCTGCCCATGAAGCAGAGCATATTGTTGAAGCCGGAACAGACGAGTTTATGGCGCAGCTGCGCTCGCTGGATGCCGTCTCGATACTGCGCGCCTACCGCCTGCAAACCGAGAACATCCGGGATACAGAACTGGAAAGAGCCATTACTGCCCTGGGTAACGGCACACCGCCGGAACAGGTATTGACCCAGTTTGCCAGAAATCTGACCAATAAACTGATGCACACTCCCAGTGTGCAATTAAAAAAAGTGGCGTCCGAAGGTCTTCAGGACCGGCTGGAGTGGGCTGAAGATTTTCTGGGCATTGAGCAGAGAGAGGTGTAAGTCTTTCCGCTGCGCCTTTACATGCACGACAAAGTATGTCTAACATCCCTTGTTATAGCGATAGATCGATGTATCTATCGTTCAACCCAATAACCAGACACCTTATTCGTTTCATTCTTCGTTGAAAAAAATAACAACAAGGTTACCGCAGCAATGACATTTTCAGATAAATATAAAGGCAAGTATGCCAGCTTTTTAATTGGCCTGGCATGGACTGTCGAAATTATTGCCGTTCTTATCGGGCTGACCATCGCCATCGTGGTATCCATTTCCGCAAACGAGTCCTACAGCAACCTGGAAACCGCCAGCCTGCTGGGCAATAATGCCTCCATACTGGTGGCAGGGCTGCCATTCCTTCTGGTGGCCGTGGTTGAACTTTGTAAAATACCACTGACGTTTGCTTTTATGGCGGTTAAAAACGCCTTCTGGCGTGGACTGTTCCTGTTCTTTGTGGCCTTCCTGTGTCTCATAACTTTTGAAACCATGCTCAACGGTTTTGAGCGCAACTTTTCCAACCTTAACTACGCCATTGATACCCGCAAGAACAACATTGAAAACATAGATGCTGAAATTGAATTACTAAACCGCCGCATGGAGCGTGTACAGGTATTTACTGCCGACGACCTGGCTCAGGAAACAGACACCATGCAGCTTGATATCGATGAGCAATACCGTACCAGTGTTAGCCGCATCAACTCTGAAACAGAAACGGTGATCAGTGGCATCGATTACGGTTATCAGAAAACCCTGGATGCCGAAATCCTGAGCCTGATGGAACGTCGTGATGGTTACTACGACAACTGGAATACTGAGCGGCAGCAGATCGAGGATCGTTTCTCCGAATTGCTGCTGGGCAATCTGTCAGACAGCCGTAATGAGCGACAGCGCCTGCTACAGGAACTGGAAGCCCTGAAAGAGGAAATGAATCAGGCGCTGGCAGGTGCCAACTTTTTTACCCGCACCGGAATCGAAAATAAATACCGGAGCCTGATTGCTGCCAAAAACCAGCAGATTGACCAGATCACCACCGGCTATCTGGGCGGCGACGCCCTGACCAAACAGGCGACCATGGAAGAACAGCTGAAGCAGCAGCTGGCCTTTGCCAACAGTAAGTACGCAGGCCGCATCGACGAAATCAACCAGCGCATTGATGATAAAAAGCAAGCCATTGTCGATCAGGACGATGCCAATGCCCGTTTGCAAAGTGATGTTCTGACCAACGCTGACCGAAGTCGTGCAAACTTCCTGTCCATCAAACTGAATCAGGAAGGCGAACTGACAGAATTCACCGAAGGGAAGCAGGCAGAACTCGATGCCATTACCGTCCAGGTCAACGAGCTGGAAGACAAGGTTTTTCTACTGCAAAACGACCAGCGCAATGTTCAGGCTGAAATCAACCACATGATTAACCAGAATCAGGTTTACCGACTGGCTATGTACGCTTTTGGCAAAGAGTCACCCACCGATGTTGACCGAAAAATGGTAGGCATTGTCGCCCTGGTCTGGTTTGGCTCTCTGGCACTGATCGCGTCCGTAACTGGTGTTATGCTGTGCCTGGCAGGCTTTTACCTGAGGCGGGAACTGATGATGGCGGCTGAAGCAGCCAAAGAAACGGCAGCCGCTAATCAGCTTGTCATAAAAACGGTGAAAGCAGCTGAAGAAACCTCTCAGGAAAAGCAGCCTGAAGAACGAAAGACCAGAGAAACGGTTGAATACAGCTGACCTGTAGACTGGAGGGGTGCCGCCCCTCCCTTGCTCCAGTCAATTTTGCCGATACTCCGTTACTTTCTGTATTAATCGATTTTCCAGAATTTTTTGCTAGACTTGCTTTGCTATATGAAATGGAAAGGAGTTCAGTCTCATGAACGCTTATTTTGAAGATGACAGTCATTTCAAGAAATCATTGGCCTGCCCTCCCTGTTTTAATGTTGCCTGTGTAGCTGTGGCCATTAGCCCGAAGCAGGAGGTTGCCATAAGAAACAGCGGCGACCCACACAAAACAACACTGGTTTTCACCAGAAGTGAATGGAGCGCTTTTATCAAGGGAGTTAAAGGCGGAGAGTTTGACCTTCGCTGAAAGCTGGTTTCGTAGTTTGAGGTACCTGCCTTTCTCAAAGAAGTTTTTTAAGGCGAGAGTCTGATTACGCTTTTCCCTGACCAGATCGACTTCTTTTTGCTTTCCCCAATACATTCAAAACCCACGCCCTCTCCCGATTCCTGATACACTACGCCCACCCTGTTATTCCCCCGGCACCGGACAAAACATCCGGTGCTGAAGCGATTGAGAACACACTTTGACAATGAAAGACTCTACCTTTGTCAGCCTGAGCGGCAACCTGACAACCAAGCTCGACAATCTGCTGGATCGTTATGAAGAAATTGCTGCCCTGCTGAGCGACCCGGAAGTGATTGGCAATCAGGATCAGTTCCGCAAGCTGTCCAAAGAATACGCCGAGCTGGAACCCGTGGTTCAGGCTTATCAGGAATACCGCCAGGTCATTGAAAACATGGAAGAAGCCCGGGCCATGATCGCCGAGGATGACCCTGAAATGACAGAAATGGCAGAAGAAGAGCTACAGGAAGGCAGGGAACAGCTGCCCGGTCTGGAACAGAACCTTCAGCTGCTGCTGCTACCAAAAGACCCCCGTGACGCTTTCAACACCTTTCTGGAAATCCGTGCCGGTACAGGTGGTGACGAAGCCGCTATTTTTGCGGGTGACCTGTTCCGCATGTACTCCCGCTATGCCGAGAAGCAGGGCTGGAAAATTGAAATCATCAGTGCCAACGATGGCGAACACGGCGGCTACCGTGAAATCATCACCCGCATTGTCGGCAATGCGGTTTATGGGCGACTGAAGTTTGAATCCGGTGCTCACCGTGTTCAGCGTGTTCCGGAAACCGAGTCTCAGGGGCGTATCCACACCTCTGCCTGCACAGTGGCCATTATGCCTGAGCCGGACGAACAGGAAGCCATTGAAATCAGGAAGGAAGACCTGCGGGTAGACACCTTCCGCTCCTCCGGTGCCGGTGGTCAGCACGTCAACACCACCGATTCTGCCATTCGTCTGACCCACCTGCCAACCGGCATTGTGGTGGAATGTCAGGACGAGCGTTCCCAGCACAAGAACCGCGCCAAGGCGATGTCACTGCTGTCGGCCAAACTGCAAACAGCACAGGATGAGGCCGCCGCCAAAGAGATCAGCGATGCCCGTAAGAGCCTGGTGGGCAGCGGTGACCGTTCCGAGCGAATCCGTACCTACAACTACCCCCAGGGACGCGTTACCGATCATCGCATCAACCTGACACTGTACAAGCTGTCTGAAGTCATCGAAGGCGACCTCGACCCGGTGGTTGAACCTCTGTTACAGGAGCATCAGGCAGAACTGCTGACAGGTTTGTCCAATGACTAGCTTTCAAAATAGCGGCCGGGTTGATGACCTGCTAGGCTGGGCAGCCGGACTTCTGACCGACAGCGACACCGCTCGCCTGGACGCGGAAGTTCTGCTGTGTCATATCCTTCAGAAAGACCGCAGCTTTCTGTTTACCTGGCCAGAACATGAACTGAACGAGCAACAACTGTCTGATTTCAGACTGCTGGTTGCACAGCGTCAAAAAGGAACCCCCGTCGCCTACCTGACCGGTGAGCGTGATTTCTGGACGCTGAAACTTTCAGTTTCACCGGCTACCCTGATCCCCCGTCCTGACACGGAACTGCTGGTTGAACAGGCTCTGGCAAAAGAACTGCCAGAAAATGCCACGGTGGCAGACCTGGGGACAGGCACCGGTGCTATTGCACTGGCACTGGCCAGCGAGCAACGACAATGGACTGTGGTCGGGGCTGATAAGTTCGGGGACGCTGTAAAGCTGGCAGAACAGAATGCCCGGCGCAATAACATTAAAAATGTGAGCTTTTATCAAGGCAACTGGTGTAAAGCGCTTCCAGACGACAATTACCACATGATTGTCAGTAATCCGCCTTATATCTGCTGTGATGACGAACATCTGAGTCAGGGCGATGTTCGCTTTGAACCCGAAACCGCCCTGGCATCAGGCATTGATGGTTTAGACGACATTCGCACTATCATTCAGCAGGCTATAACCAGACTGCAAAATGGTGGCTGGCTGTTGCTGGAGCATGGCTATCATCAGGCTAAAGCCATACAGCAGTTGATGCGACAGGCTGGATTCTGCAGGATTTCAACGATTCAGGACCTGTCAGGACACGACCGGGTAACCCAGGGGCAGTACTCTTTCTAACAAGCTTTCTGACGACTCTTTTCTGACAATTCTGAACGCCTGATGGGAATTATCGAGCAGGTATGTCAAGTGTTTTTTACTAACAAACTGCTTCCGATCAGGCGTTCCCGGTCTTATAATCCCTGCATCAGACATCTTTTTGATTAACCACTTTAACGACAGTTAAGGACTCATTTACTCCGCTCTTTGTTTTTCAGAGAACCCTGTTACTGTGTCCGGTGCTCATCTTATGTGTTTAACCAGAAAGCTGTTGTCAATTTACCCATGTAGACCTGCACTCTTGGTATGATCTGCCAGTCACAGCAAGGTCATACTTAAAAGGACAATAACGGAAGTCGCAATGCATTTACGACGGCTACACCACTTTTTACGACAAGATTACGCTGTTGGCGTTCTACTGATTGTTGCGGCCATTCTTGCCAAGATTGCAGTCAACTCGCCCCTGGCTGACTATTACAATCTGCTTCTGCAGTTACCCGTCAACTTCAGCATTGGCCCACTGGAAATCAACAAACCCCTGTTACTCTGGATCAATGATGGCCTGATGGCTGTTTTCTTTCTGCTGATCGGTCTGGAAGTAAAATATGAAATTCTCAGAGGCGACCTGAGCACTCCGTCACAAATCGCGCTGCCTGGCATTGCCGCTATTGGTGGCATGGTCATCCCCGCCCTGGTTTACACGATTTTTAATTACAAAGATCCGCTTGCCATGCAAGGATGGGCCATTCCTGCCGCCACTGACATTGCTTTTGCCGTAGGCGTTCTGGCACTTCTGGGAAAGCGGGTGCCGACCTCTTTAAAAACGTTCCTGCTGGCGCTGGCTATTTTTGATGACCTGGGTGCCATCGTCATCATTGCCCTGTTTTACACATCAGAAATGTCTGTCGCGTCCATGATACTCGGTTCTATCTTTCTCGCGATCCTGGTCATCATGAACCGTATGAATGTGGCCAAAACCGGCCCCTATCTGTTTGTCGGTGCACTGCTTTGGATATGCGTCCTGAAATCCGGTGTACACGCCACTCTGGCAGGCGTATTGCTGGCTTTCACCATTCCGTTAAACCTCCGGGACAGAAAAGGCCGGTCTCCACTTAAAGCGTTGCAACACAAACTGCACAGCCGGGTGAACTATGTCATTCTGCCGATTTTCGCCTTTGCCAACGCTGGCATTGAGCTGAGCATGCCGCAGCTTCAGTCACTCTTTTCCCCTATTCCACTGGGTGTCATGATGGGACTGTTTGCGGGCAAACAACTGGGAGTGTTCACCTTCTGCTATGTTGCCATCAAAGCCGGCGTTGCCAAAATGCCGCCCGGAGCCAACTGGACTCAACTCTATGGTTTATCAATCCTTTGCGGTATCGGCTTTACCATGAGCCTGTTTATTGGCTCCCTCGCTTTTGAGGAGCTGGGCACTGCCTATCTGGCAGCGGATCGCATTGGCATTCTTGCAGGGTCATTCCTGTCAGCCATTGTTGGATATTATGTCTTGAAATACAGCTCCCGACCGGTAGAGCCATAGCATAAGGCTCAATAGAAGGGGGGCGTAAACTTAGCTATAATCGCAGGTCTGTAAGCCCTTCGAAAAATGGTGTGGATGTATGGAAGCAAAGGCAGCGTTACTGGTCAATCTGGGTTCACCGGACAGTCCGACAGAAGAGGATGTTCGTCGCTATCTGAACGAATTCCTGATGGATAAAAATGTGATTGACCTGCCCTGGCCTTTGCGCCGCCTGATTGTCAGCCTGTTTGTCTTACCCAAAAGGCCGGCGCAATCGGCAAAAGCGTACTCTTCTGTTTGGACCGATGAAGGATCACCACTGGTCACAATCTGTTACAGACTGCTGGAACAGGTACGCCAATACACCGATATGCCGGTTGAACTGGCAATGCGCTATGGTCGTCCTGACATGGAAAGCGCTATCGTCAAACTGGCAGGCAACCCTGAAATAAAAGAGTTGTTACTGTTCCCCCTGTATCCACACTATGCCATGTCAACGGTCAAAACCGTTATTGATAAAGCTCAGGCCATTATTTCAGACAACCAGTTACCCATTTCACTGAATGTCCACCCGATATTTTATGATCATGATGATTACATTGGAGCACTGGTCAACAGCGCCCGTCCCTGGTTGGAAAAAGACTATGACCACCTGATATTCAGTTACCACGGAGTACCTGAACGGCATATCAGCAAAGATGACCCAACCCGCAGCCACTGCCTGAAATCAGACGACTGCTGTCATAAACCCTCCCATGCCCACCACACCTGTTATCGACACCAGATTTACCGGACTTCTGCCAGCTTTGTGGAAAAAGCCAATATCCCCGTGGACAAGTACAGCGTGGCGTTTCAATCGAAACTGGGCCGGGATAAATGGCTGGAGCCATCCACACTGGACACCATCAGGCAACAGGCAAAACAGGGCGCTAAAAAGCTGCTGGTCATCTGTCCGGCTTTTGTTGCAGACTGCCTGGAAACTCTGGAAGAAATTGGCATGGAAGCGAGAGAAGAATTTATTAAAGCCGGCGGCGAATCCCTTGAACTGATCCCCTGCCTGAATGACAATCCGGAATGGGCCAAACTGCTGAGCCGCTGGCTGGAGGAGCCTCTCAAGGCCTGACATAGCGCCTGAAGAAAAAGCGCCCGAAGAAAGAGCACCTGAAATACCAGCTGTAATCATTGACTATTCTTACGCTGGCCTTCAGGTGGTCTCTATCTTTTTGATGTAATTGATCAGACTATGTAATGAATGAAGCCACTCCCCGGAGCAAGCTGCGGGGAATAAACCCGTAGCGATTAAAAAAAGTGCACTACTGGCAATGCTGCCTATATGTGTCTATTTTTACAGCAGCCGCCTCACTCTATGCAAAACGAACCAGCAACTTATGAACGAAATGGAAAATGCAAGGCTCATGCTGGACTACTCGCGCTTATTTTTTAAGGGCTCCCTTAAAACAGGGAACAAAACCTATTCGTTACGTTATGGGACAGCCTCAGAGGAAAAAAAACTGAAGCGTCGTACTAATCATGTAAGAGCCCTTCATGGGGTAGGGTTCTTAAGGAAAGAATTCCCAGTATTCCCAGACCAAGTCCTAGGCAAAGAATTTGCTAAACACGAGTTTTTAAGCGCCATGTCTCAAGGAAAAAGATCTGGTAACTGCCAAGAGTATAATAATGCTGCCCTGATATTTGGATATGAAAACAAGGTTCAAAATATATGGCTGATACTTCACAAGGAGCACGAATTTTTAGTATTGGCAACTGATCCGGGTTTGAGCGACACGCTGGTTTTAAGTGAATTCTGCCAATATAAAGATTATAACTATTGGGTGTGCGACTCGTGGTTTAACATCCATTGCAAAATAGACCTATATGGCCTGATGGTTAACTCCAAATCTTCCCAATGGGAGCTTGAGGGTAAAGAAATATTCATTACGGAAACTTGTATTGCCTATAGTGAAAAGGCAACCCAATGGTGCCAAAAGTTGTTTATCGGCGATATGCAGGCTATCAGGATGACAGACAGCAGCGGGCAGCCAACTGATGCTTTTAAGGGGCTGTTTGAAATATAGCAGGCCGGTGGCTCAGTATTTTCCAATCCTAAAATGAGCCTGAAAGAAGCGTCAAGCCAGTGCTTTCAGGTGGTCTCTATCTTTTTGATGTAATTGATCAGACTATTTAATGATTTAACATTATCGCTTCGAATACCCTTAAACTCTTTGCTCGAAGGATAAATGGGATGGGCTACATCAATAAGCTTTACTACCGTATTCTCCGGATTTTTTTCATCAATTAAAAAAAGTGCACTACTGGCAACAAAAGCAGCTTTTGAAATAGCCAGAGTAGTTCTCATTTTTGTAAGATCATTCAGTATCTTTTCTTTATTTTCAGAACCAGCCTGTTTGATAACTTTTTTAATATGCTGCTTGGAGTTTCTAGTTAGCTTAAGCCTGTTATTTTCAGGTTTCTGACCTTTTATTTTTAAACCTTCAAGCCGGTAACCTCTTAAAGTTGAACCGTATGCCATATCCATCACCATATGTTTCATTTTTTTCTCAAGTGGCGACAAATGACCTGCTTCCTTAAGCTGTTCACGGGAAGCAGTCTTGAAACCTATTTTAATATCCATTTCCAGCTTTCGGTGTTCGGGTATATCTTTTCCAAGCATCTCAGGAACAATAACACTCATATCCTCCGCTTCCGCACGACTTAACAGAGGAGCCAGTGTGTCCAATTCATTATCGCTCAGCGCACTGAGCGGCTTGTTTTCCGGAAGTATCGAGTTCAGAATTAACGACTCTCTTCTATTATAAACTTCAGCTTCACTCTTACTGGTCAGCTTTCCAATATGACCATCGCCTACTTTCGCAAAAGTATCAGAGTGGCCAGCAGCGCCAATTTCACTGCTCTCAGATACGTCTGAAAAAGCGCTATCTACGGAGTCATTGCTAATTAAGCTATCCGTTCGCTCTGATGTACCGGAGCTGAATGAATCACTGCTGACAAGAGATTCATTGTCAGAATAAAAGCCGCTATCCGTACTGGAGGATGAACTAACTCGACTTCTGGTCTCTGGTTCAGCAGCAGAAACTAATCGGTCCCGTATACTTTTTGTCTGATTCCCGGAGCGCTTACTGCTTGAATCTTTAGGTATATGAGTTTCAGTTTTTTGTTTTTTAACTTCTCTTGAGTTCTGGGTTTTACCAGACGCCTCCTCTTTGGGTGAGTTTTCCACATTCCCAAGTACCTCTGGCTGTGACGGTCCTATTCGTGGAGGCATTAATCTATCCTTAGATTATTTATTGCATCCCCCTCATAGTGTTCGATCCTGAGGACAGGATCAAGTCAGTCATTTATTACAATGATGTCAATCCCCGGAGCAAGCTACGGGGAATGTGACCCCGGAAGACTACAGGGTTTTCATAAAACCCTGTAGCTTTTCATCTACAAACAAACGTTCCAGCACATCACTCAATACTTGATTCAACAGCTCTTCATTTTTCTTGTCCGACGGAGCCTTGGGAACTCGCTCCGAGATATCGGCACTGTAAGAACCTTCAAAACGCTGGCCAGCATGCATAACTGCAACCCGAATCTTAGCTTTGACCTGAACCTGTGTGACATAACTGCCTTCAGGGACTGTGTATTCCAGCGAATCCAGATACACCTGAAACTGCGGAGCCTTAACAGAAGTTACCACAGAGGCACCCATTTCCCTTAGCCCTCGTTCAACCGCTGATCGCAGTGCCAGAGGCAGATTGTCCCTGGCGGTAATCACATTAGTGTCGTATACACCGCCACGATGACCGATAACGGGCGTTAACCGCTCATCAAAAACCGTCACAGACACACTTGAACTGAGCGTCTCTCTGGCCGACTCGGCCACAGTAACAGAAGGGTTTACCTTTACAGCCTGTGGGCTCATGGCACAGCCGCCAAGTGTTAACAATATCCCCAGACCCACCGTGGGCAATAGTTTTTGCCAGCGTAACTTTATTATCGTCATTGAACTGCATCCTTCGTTTTTACTCAGCGACTCTTAATTTGCTGCTGTAGTCTCCATTGTTCACATCCGCTTGGCAAATCCAGCAGATGGATATATATTGCAAACGGAGAAGTGAAAATACCTACAACACGAATCAATAAGATGAACTCTACAAGCTCAGCCAATACAGGTATAGTCAACCAGCCGATCTGCCGGTTGATCTGCACTCGTTCCATAACTCGTTCCATAACTCGTTCCATAAAGAGCATCAAGAACCTGTTCCTGCCTTCCCGTATGCTTCTACTACTGCCTTGAGCAGACTATCTATCTTCACCTTCGACCCAGATCCATCACGAGCCGTCAACATTGAACAGCCCGTTAAATACTGGATCAAACATAAAAAGCGCTCCGTGATGTATAGGGCAAACACCTGCTAAAAGGCTACCCGGATCACGGCTAAAACAAATGTCTGATTATTCCAACAAAATTCAGGAGCTCCATCATGAGCAACGAACAGGTAATTATTTTTGACACTACTCTGAGAGATGGCGAGCAAAGCCCCGGCGCATCAATGACGAAAGATGAAAAGCTGCGCATCGCCAAATCGTTGGAAATGCTGAAAGTCGATGTGATTGAAGCGGGCTTTGCCATGGCCAGCCCTGGCGACTTTGATGCCGTTAAAAGCATTGCTGAAACCATTAAAGAAAGCACCGTCTGCAGCCTCTCACGAGCTCTGGAAAAAGATATTGACCGGGCAGCAGAAGCTTTAAAGCCCGCAAGCCGGGGGCGTATTCATACGTTCATTGCCACCTCCCCCATTCACATGCAGCACAAACTGTGCATGGCACCGGAAGATGTCGTTGAGCAGGCCGTCTTTGCCGTCCGACATGCCCGCAACCTGATTGATGATGTGGAGTTTTCCTGTGAAGACGCAGGCCGTTCAGATATAGACTTTCTTTGTCGCATTATTGAAGCGACCATTGATGCGGGTGCATCGACCATCAACATTCCGGATACTGTCGGTTACGCAGTACCCCATCAATTCGGCCACACCATTGCGCAGCTGATCGAACGCATTCCCAATGCAGACAAGGCTATTTTCTCGGTTCACTGTCATAACGATCTGGGCCTGGCTGTTGCCAACTCCCTGTCTGCGGTGGTGAATGGGGCACGACAGGTAGAGTGCACCATCAATGGTCTGGGCGAACGGGCGGGCAATGCCTCCCTTGAAGAAATTGTTATGGCAATCAAGACCCGTAAAGATGAACTGAAGGTGACGACGGGTATAAATACGGCTCAAATCGTACCCGCCTCTCGACTGGTTTCTGGCATTACCGGTTTTCCGATTCAGCCCAACAAGGCTATCGTGGGTGCCAACGCGTTTGCCCACGAGTCCGGCATTCATCAGGACGGTATGCTGAAGCATCGTGAAACCTATGAAATCATGAAAGCAGAAGACGTAGGCTGGAACACCAACCGCCTGACCCTGGGCAAACTGTCTGGCAGAAATGCCTTTAAGACGCGAATGTCAGAACTGGGTATCACATTTGCTGATCAGGAAGAGTTAAATGAAGCGTTTGCCCGATTCAAACAGCTGGCAGACAAAAAATCAGAGATTTTTGACGATGATTTGCAGGCGCTGGTGAGTGATGTTCACAACACCAACCCTCAGGAAAAGTACCAGCTGGCTGACCTGCAGACCTATTCCAGAATGGGTGCGATACCAGAAGCGAAGCTGGTCATCAACATCGATGGCGAGGCTAAGGAAGTGCGCAGCAAGGGGGACGGCCCTGTCGATGCCATTTTCAAGGCCATTGAAACAATTGCTAATTCACGCGCCCGTCTGGCATTGTATAATGTCAGCGCAATTACCAGTGGTACCGATTCTCAGGGCGATGTTAGTGTTCGCCTGGAAAGGGAAGGTCGCATTGTGAATGGCTCTGGCGCCGACACTGACATTGTCATTGCTTCCGCCAAGGCGTATATCAATGCCCTTAACCTGTTGGAATCGGATCACACCAAAACCAACCCTCAAACAGGAAATGTCTGACCATTAATGACTGGCAGGATTACAGAACAGAGTCGACAGGACTATCTGGATGCGATGGGAATACAGACGTGGTTCCCTCGCACCGTCCTGCCTAACGCCCTGGCTCATCGCGACTTCGATTTTCCGGAACCGGTCACTGAGCCAGAGCAGGCTCAGGAGCTTACCGCCCGGGAAGCCATGCTGGCACTGGGGTTGCCAGAGCACACCGAACAGCCTGAACCCGTGCCGGAGCCCCCCGTGCGCCCGACACTGGTGACGACACCAGCAAACCAGCCAGAAAAGTCAGAGCCGAAAACACCTGCAAGGGTTAAAAAGAACAGGCCGGCACCAGCCACCAGCAAATTCCGCCTGGTGACCCTGGCTCCCAATGACGAATGTCTGGTGATTGCCGAAATGCCGCATTCGGGCCTGAACCAGTTCACACGCTTCCATATGCGTCTGTTAAACGACATTTTACGTGCAATCAGGCACACCTCTCAGCCCGACCTGCCAATGAGTGAGTTTGTCTGGCCTCTGGGAAACACTGGCCTGATTGGACAGATGGATCAGGACGATCATGCAGCCACCGACGCCGTTTGTGCTTATCTGAGTAACCAGTTCGGGCTGGCACGTCGTAAGCTGGTGTTGCTTTTTGGTCCGGCTGCTGCCCGCTTTGTCATAGACCCTGAGCGCAGTTTCGAAGAATTGCGAGGTGTTCAGCCCGGCCTGCATGCCGAACAACGCTTTGCGGTAAGCCATGGACTGAACGAGCTTATGAAACTGCCCAATCTAAAAGCTGAGACCTGGAAAGACCTGAAGCCTCTGCTAAATGACCAGCCATCATTGCCAAAGCCTTCCACTGAAGAGAATTGATACCGCCCAGTATGCTGTCCTTTCGCGATATGACCTTGCAGGATCTACCCTGCGTGACCCAGCTGGAAACAGAAGCCAGCGAACACCCATGGAAAGCCCGTCACTTTGAAGACAGTCTGGGCAAAGCCGGATATATCTGCTGCATTGCCAGTCTCAATGACCAGCACATTGGACACGGCGTGCTAATGTCTGTTGCCGACGAGGCGCATTTGCTGATCATTACGATCAGTAAAGCCTGCCAGGGCAAAGGCTATGGCAAACAGTTGCTGCAATACCTGGTTAAGCAGGCTCGTCAGCACGCCAACACACTGTTTCTGGAAGTCAGGGAATCCAATGTATCGGCGTTTAATCTGTACCTTAATGAAGGACTGAGCGAAATTGGCCGACGCAAAAACTATTATCCAGCCACCCGACTGCACTCATCGGAAGACGCTATCGTCATGGCACTGGATCTGAGTGTTTAACGCAGGCAGGACTGCACCGGAGGTACACAACAGGTGGCGTATAATACCGCGCCACCCGCTCCATGGAAAAAATGAAGTGGTTTCCCGAGATACAAATTCAGAAATTAAAAGTTCTTTTTCTCATATTTCCCTTCAGAAAAAGTAAAAATTTCGGCAATTAACGGGGGGAATCAGTCGAAATAATGCTTATTGATTCATCAGGCAACAAACATAATAAAAAATACTGAACAATACCCACTACCCAGCTGCAAATCGGCAGGTATAATTGCGCGCCTGTTATCGTCAGTAGAAAGGTTCTTCAGCGTTGATTATCTTCACCGTCACCAGCAACATCACAGGTCAAGTCTATGTCGGCAGTACCCGTAACGAGCTTGAAAGCCAGTGGGAAAAAATGGTGGCTGCAGCGCAGCAAGACTTGGACTACCCACTTTATCGCGAGATAAGAATCAACGGTGAAGATGCTTTTACCGTTGATGAGTGGGACAGAGCCGAAGATCGTCAGGAACTGCTTGAGCTGGAGCAGGAGGCCATTGACCATTTTGGGGCCAAAAGCCTGCGAGGCTACAAAACCAGTACCGTCAAAATTCTTCCGAAGAAGAAAACCCGCCAGCGCAAATCGTCTATCGAAAAAGAGCTGGCAGCCATTTTCTCCGGAGAAGGCTCTGACCGTGAAACACCACCAAGTCTGACCATTAAATCCTCCGATTCAAAAAGCACGGCAACGGCCTCACCATCAAAGGCCGCACCGGCAAGCGGCAAGCCAGCTGAGCCTAAGCCTGTCAACAAACAAGAGATTACCAAAGAGAGCATCAAGGCTGCCCTGGCAAAAATTGCCGAGGAAGAAAAAGCCAAAGAAGCGGCTGAAGCTGCCAAAAAAGCAGCGGCTATTCAAACCACAGCGGGCTCTCAGGCTAATGCCACAGTACAAATGAACAGTATCAGCCTGAGTGATGATATCAGCGCACAGCTGGCCGCCATCACTGCCGCCGCCGATGCGGTTCTGTCGGGCGATAGTCAGGCCGCAGAAAATCTTCAGCAGATGCCTGAAGCCGAACCTGAAGGTGCAACGATAGTAGAAGAGATCGTTGTAACCCCTCAGCCGGTTGTTGAGGAGATCAAGCCTGAACCAGAGCCAGTCGTTAAGCCGGTTTGCCCACAAGAGCTACGTATTATTGAAGCTATTGAGCGTCATCGTACCGAGCGCACCCGCAAAACCCAGGAAGCCATTGAACAGGAGCGTAACCACCTGGCCGCCCTGCTGGCAGAGCTGGACGCACGAGCTAAAAACATGCACACCGGTGAACTGGCAGCGGTTGCCTGATCATCAAGCGCTTTCGAAAACAGTGCTTTCAATAGACCACCACTCAATAGACAACGCTGGCTCGCTATGGTTTGACCATAGCGGGCTTTTTCTTTTGAGTAATGCCCCCTATACCACCGAATTCAAGGAGTCTGGGTTAATAATGGCACTACTGCTGGATTGCATTTGCAGCATCAATTGATTACATCTACTTTATTAATCCAATGCTGAAATACTAGGTTTATAAAAAACTCATGTTTACTAATGAATGGTTAGTTAAGGTTTTTTTGATGTTTAAAAAGAAACTGAACTTAGTTATATCTTTTTTTTTAGTGATAGCTTTTAGTATACAGTATGTCAGTGCTTACGATTATGAGTCTGATAAATATTATGATGACAACATAATCTCGGACTACTATATGTTCCGTGCAAATACTCCCCCTATATTTCATTCCGATACCATTGATGATGTCATTCTTAAGTTGAGTCACGACGATCCAGACGTAACAAAGGTAGTGACTGCTCCCCACCCTATCGGGTGAGGCTTCTGATTTCTTAGGCAGCAACCGACAGTCTGCCGGATTTACGCAAGCCTCCATCAGCAGAAACGGACAGTCCTTCCGCCTTTAATTTCAATATGCCTTGCTTCTTGATATTGCGAGCTGCATTAATATCCCGGTCATGGATAGCACCACAGCTACACTCCCATGATCGGATTCTCAATGGCATTTTTTCCTGTTTCAAATCGCAGACTGAGCAAGTTTTAGAGGATGCAAACCACTGGCCTATCTTCACCAGATGTTTACCTTCCTGCTTTGCCTTGTATTCGAGTTTGGTTATCAGTGAGTGCCAGCCAGCATCAGCAATAGAACGAGCAAGACGCTTGTTCTTGAGCATGTTTTTAACTTTCAGTGTCTCCACAATCACCGCTTGGTTTTCGTCGATGAGTTGTTTTGATAGCTTATGCTGAAAATCATTACGGGCAAAGGCTACACGCTCATGCGCCTTTGCCACCAATAAACGGGCTTTGTGCCTACCTTTTGAGCCTTTCTTGCAGCGAGATAGAGCCTGTTGTTTTCTTTTCAGGTTACGTTGGGCTTTTTTCAGAAAGCGAGGATTGCCAGTCTTATGGCCGGTACTGGTGATAGCCAGATCAGTAATCCCCATATCAACACCGACAACCTGATTAGCTTCAAGATTATCAATCTGTTTTGGTTGTTCCTGGGTATCATCAGCCAATATGGAGGCAAAATACTTGCCGGTTAGCGTTCTGCTCAGGGTGATAGACTTCACCTTACCCACTATTTCACGATGCACTTTAGCCCTTATGGGCTTGCACTTGGGGATTTTTATCCCGTTATCGCCCACAGAGACAGACGTACAATGGTAGCTACTTTGCTTGCCATGCTTTTTCTTGAAGCGAGGAAATCTTGCCTGCAATTTGGGATTGAAAAAGTTTTGAAAGGCCGTATCCAGATTGATAGTGGCCTGTTGCAGTGCAATAGAGTCAGCGTTTTTCAGCCATGAGTACTTTCGGCTTTTCTTGGCTTTTGCCAGCAAGGGCTTCAGGTGTTTTTTGGGAGAAAGGCTCTGCCCACGAACCTTGTAATAATGAACCTTAATAGCCAGGGCCTTGTTCCATACGAACCGCACAACATCAAACTGACGGTCGAGAAATTCCGCCTGCTCTGATGTTGGATAGATTCGTACCTTGGTGGCTCTCAGCATGGAACGTTATTTCAGTGCTCATTAATATAAACTTTATATTACAGGTATTTGAAAGAGGTTTTCAAGTGAGCGCACACAACAAAGATTTGCTTAAAGGGTATCTTCGCAAACGACATAGCGTTACCAAGCTGGTTGTTCATTTGGTGTTCACGACAAAGTACAGGCGAAAGCTTTTTGATGGCTATATGATCAAGCAGTTACGGGAGTCGTTCGAGAGTGCATGTGAAAAACTGGAATGCCAGTTACTTGAAATGGATGGCGAAAAAGATCACGTACACCTGTTGGTGGCCTACCCACCAAAACTGGCTATCAGTGTCATGGTAAATAATCTCAAATCAACATCATCAAGACGGTTGCGAATGCTGAATACCCACCTTACTGCTCAGAGCAAAGCAGGCTTAATGTGGTCAAGGTCTTACTTTGCTTGCAGTGCTGGCGGTGCAACTATCGAGACTCTGAAGGACTACGTTAATAGCCAGAGTACACCAGATTGATGGCGGAAGGCTCTGTGCCTTCCCGTCTTATATCCCCGCCCGCATTGGGCGAGGGTTTACGACGATTTTGCTAAATCTCTTGTTCGAAGCGTTGATAAACCCGTGATCGTAATCACAGATAGACACCCTGCACACGGAGCAAAACACACGCAGAACTATGTGGCGCAGAAGCCAAGACTGCTGGGGCTCAACCTACTTATGAAAAACAGACACACGAATTAAAGCGTATCCCCCCTGATTCATGCTGACCACACTCTGCAAACTTTACTTCTCAAAAAAAACACTACTAATGTCGTATAAAAAGTTGGAAGTGACCATTTTTCTGTCAGACATTTCCCAAAAACTGAAAATACTTCATTCATAAATATAAATACTTAGACGTATAAATGCAGAGCATTTTTCAGGCAAATTCAACCTTATAAAATAGTCACAACTTCTGTGGATAACTCTGTGAAGTACCCAATAAAAATGTCACAGACGCCTTGAGAGACAACCCTCACAACAAATTGTACATTTTTTGCACAGTACTTTTGAGCACCTCAACATATTGTGGTTTTAGTGCTGACCACCCCCTAGCAAACTGAAAACTGATCGACAGGATCACTACTGGAACTGCGCAATATTACGACAAACACTAATATTTTATCCGGAGATTAAAAATGCATAATTCAGAGATTTAATTCGAAAGCAGCGCAACCAGGATACGCGAACAATCGTTCAATCTTCGTGAAGCCATCGTAAACAGCATTTCATTAAGCCTGAAAAAAGCCATTTCCTGCGGTATTGGTTTATTCATCGCTTTTATCAGCCTGCAGAATTCCGGCATTGTTGTGGCAACGCCCGCCAGGTATCCATGGTTTCATACACTGTGGGTGTTCTGTATCTGGCCAGGCTGGCCATGTAAATCAGCGAGGCTGATTTACGTAGATAATAAAAACCGGCGACCTCGCATTCAGTACCTTGTATAATGCGTGCCGGTTTTTATTTACCCCTGAACATCATCATGTCATTAGCCGTAGTACAGCCCGAAAGATACGAAGAACAACTGGCAGAAAAGGTCAGCCAGGTTTATGCCGAGTTTGAGGCTTTTGATATTCCGGAACTGGAAGTGTTTCGGTCCCAGCCTGAACATTACCGAATGCGTGCCGAGTTCCGCATCTGGCACGAGGGGGGGCACAGCTTTTATCGTATGTTCGACCCCGAAACCCGCCAGCCTTTCAGCGTGCGGGACTTCCCGTCAGGTTCCAGTCGTATCAATAATTTGATGCAGCCATTGATGCAGCAGATCGAACAGAACGATCACCTGCGTAAACGCTTGTTCCAGATCGAATTCCTGACCACTCAGACCGGAGAAGCCCTGGTCTCACTGCTCTATCACCGCCAGCTCGACGACGCCTGGCAGGAAGCGGCCAAAGCCCTGCAGGAAACACTGGATATCAGCATTATTGGTCGGGCTCGCAAGCAGAAGATCGTTCTGAAAAGTGATCATGTGACAGAAGAACTGACCGTCAATAACCAACTGTTCCGCTATCAACAGGTTGAAAACAGCTTCACACAGCCTAATGCGGGCGTGAACGAACACATGCTGGGCTGGGCCAGTGATGTCTGTCAAAGTGCCGAACAGGACCTGGTTGAGCTTTACTGCGGTAACGGTAATTTCACCTGCGTTCTGGCAAAACAGTTTGACCGGGTTCTGGCCACCGAGATTTCCAAAACCTCCGTTCATTCAGCCCATGAAAACTTCAGAATGAATGACGTTGAAAATGTTGCCATTGCACGTCTGTCCAGTGAGGAGTTTACTCAGGCGATGAATGCAGAACGAGAGTTCCATCGTTTGAAAGACATAGATCTGGAAAGCTACCACTTTTCAACGGTTCTGGTTGACCCTCCCCGTGCCGGTCTGGATAAAGGTACTGAGGCCCTGGTTCAGCGGTTTGATAACATTGTCTATATCTCCTGCAACCCTGAGACACTGAAAGAGAACCTGGAAACCATTAATCAAACCCACAAGGTTGAACGAATCGCCCTGTTTGACCAGTTCCCTTATACCCACCATCGTGAAATGGGTGTTTTTCTGACCCGCCGTTAACCCTCTTGTGTTCCACTACGATGGAGCCCGCCCCGGAATAGCAACCAATAGAGAAGCCTCTATTGGTTGCAATGACGGTTTGTGGTTAACTGTGCTGAGCATCAAATTGTTCAAGGAGAGCTCTGCATGGGAGCCAGCCTTACCCGTTTTCAGGTTGTAATGGGTTTGTTTGCCACTGTCGTTATTGTTGCATCCACTTTGTTGGTGGTTGCCAATCTACTGATCAATGTAAGCACAGAAAGTTACCTTTATTCCGATATCGACAAACTGCCAGACAATAAAGTCGGGTTATTACTGGGAACCAGTAAATACTCAAGAACCGGTGGCCGGAACGATCATTACCGGCTTCGTGTCGATGCCGCCAGTCAATTGTTCAAAGCCGGTAAAATTCAGTACATTCTGATCAGTGGCGACAACGCTACCCCTTATTACAACGAACCCAGCACCATTCGCCGGGATCTGCTCAAGCTTGGCGTGCCTGCTGAGAATATCTACAGAGACTATGCGGGCTTCAGAACCCTGGATTCTATCATTCGTGCCAGAGATGTGTTTGGTCTGAATGAGTTCACAATTATTTCACAGGCATACCATAACAAGCGGGCGATCTATATCGCCCTGAACAACGGCAGCAACGCTGTTGCATTCAATGCCGGAGAGGGGGAAAACAGCGACCTGACCAATCGCACCAGAGAGGTTCTGGCCAGAATGCTGGCGCTTCTGGAGGTACACTGGTTTGATACCGGGCCTAAATATTTGGGGCCAGTGATAGATATAGGAAATACACCCCCTACATAAAAGCCAGACAGACAGCAGACCATAATGTACAGACTTCCCACCCTTATTATTGCTGTTCTTTTTAGTGCATCTGCCTTTTCCAGCCAGAGCGCTCCCATAACGAGTGACGCCATAGAGCACGATACCAACCAGCGGGAAACCCTTCTGGTTGGCCTTTTCCCCCAGGATTACCCTCCCCTTTACTGGCATGACGAGCGCAAAGGTATTATTGAAAAACTTCTGGATAAAGTCAGTTCTGTCAGTCGTTTTGACTTTATCTACAAAAGTGCGCCTTTTCATCGCCTGATACAGAGAGTGGCAAAGGGGAAAATTGACCTGGAACCCTGGTCATCCCAAGTTTGGCGGTTCCGGGTAAAAGATAGCGTGTATTTTACCTCACCTTATGCAGAACATTGTGAAGTCATTATCTTCCAGAAAGGTCATGTTTTCCCTGTCAGCCAACCTGCGGATCTGGCTGGTAAGCGTCTGGGAGTGGTAAAAGGCTTTGTCTATAACTCCTTCACAGAATTATTCGCAAAAAAAACCATCTATCGGGTTAACTCCAGCAACGAAGAGCGTGTTCTCAACCTTCTGAACCACGGGAGAACTGACGCGGCCCTTATTGACCAGCTGGTTGCTGACTATCTGCTTAGTACCACTTACCCACAGACGTTTACCAGGGGCGGAAAATTTGACTGCGTGCCAGTGAGCTTTATGTTCAGCAAGACTAAAATCAGGCAGGGAATGGAAATCAGTAAAGTGTTACAAACACTGAAAAATGAGGGCTTTATCGATCAACTGCTGGAAGAGTTCTGAGAGGCTACAGTTCGAGATTGAGAAATGACGACCTTCTGACATATTTCCTGATTTTTTCCATGGTCTTGGGAAGCCATTTATCAAGACGCCTTGTTTCCCGAACCAGCTCGTCAGCCAGCCTGGGATTGAACAAATCATTGAAGACAAACCCAACCAGAGTCGCTTCATTAAGCCGTAATTTTTCTACGGATTTCTGTAAATCGGTCTGCCGGGTAACACCAGCCATAACCATCATCACAACCCCATCCACCATGGCGCAAATAGATTCTGCCGGAATATTATTGCGGTTTATTGCCCTGACCGGCGAGGTATCAAACACCACCACGTCATAATGTTCCAGCCAGTGCTCCATCAGTTTATTCATACTGCTGAAGTTACGAAACATCAGGGCATCGGTATCACAGGGAGCCGGGAGAATATCAATTTCCGCTTCATCATCGTGCATAATACAGGCATCAGCAGAGTTTGGATCAGGCATCCAGTCGGTATGAAGATGACCCGACAAATCACCCAGTTCCGGGTGGAGAAGGTTTACTTCCACCAATAGCGCATGTTTGCCGTCGGCTTCTGCCCGTTTACTCAAGGCATAAGCCATTGTACTGCAACCTTCTCCGGGATTTGTCGAAGTAACAGCTAACGAGCGCAGACCACGTCCAATGGAATTACTGTAAACCATCTCTACTTCGATGTAGTTGATCGGCAGTTTTATCATTTCGTAATGCTGCTTGATGTATCAAAAATAGCTTTAGTCATGCTAACTACAGACACCATAGTTAAAGTATCTCTTACGATATCCATAAAATAGGCCCACTTGGTGTTTTTTACGTCCGGAATAAAAATCGTATCGCCCGCCCGCAAAACCGGCAATTTTTCCAGGTCCGGATCTTTCATAAACTCGACAAGGTTAAAGGTATAAGCCTGATTTTTATCAGCAACAGAGTTTACGATAATAATTTTTTCAACCAGTGCAGTATTAGTGGGGCCTCCGGCCTGAGCCAATATATCAAGGATGGTCATGTCTGAACTGAAATCATATCGCCCTGTTTCTTTAACAGAACCAAGAACACGAATCGTTTCGTAGCTTTTTTTCTGAACCCAGCTTCGGTTTCGGGAAGGTATAAAGATACTGTCGCCATTGACAACATGGGGTAACAGCGTTTCATCACCGGTTTCGAAATATTCAACCAGGTTCAGACGACTGACCCTGGGCGCAAGACCGTTTCGGTGGATAATCCGGATATTGGTCAGGTCAGATTCTTCTGTTGGCCCCTGGGCAGCAGACAGAATATCAAGAACCCCCATCTCATCACTGAAGGCATAGCGTCCGGGGGTGACAACGGCTCCCATGATGTAAATAGCCTGTTCACTGGACAAGCGAATCCATTGCGACTTGTTATCCGACGGGTCTTCAGGCAGCTCCGGGAAAATGACAGTGACACCGCCAGACAGCTTTGGCAAAGAATTCCAGTTACCGCCACGCTCTATAAAATGCTGTAGATTGAATTCCCGGCTGATGGCTTTACCATTATCTCCGGTACTGACAATCCTTACATGGGCTATATCCGCTTTTTCAGTGGGTCCTCCGGCATGGGACAACATATCCATGAAGTTAATGCCTTCAGACCACAAATAGCGCCCTGGTTTCTGTACCGCGCCGATCATTCTTACCGATGTATTGGTTGGAATTTTTAGCCAGGAGTCATCAACGAGCGTACTTTTCTGGGGTATAAATATCGCGTCACCCGGAAGCACCCTGGGCAACTTCGTATCACCTCCTTCTGCGTACTCCTGCAAGTTGAAACGAACAACATTGCCGTCAGCCCTGAGAATACGGACCATACTATTATCAGCATACCGGTTTGGACCACCTGCGTTAGCAAGAACATCGAGAAAACTGACTTTTTCACCGGTTTCGAAAGCCCCCGGTTTCTGAACCTGCCCCATAACATACACGGTTCGGCCACCGCCATTAACCGCATCAACCTGCTTCGGGACAAACACGGTTGCCCCTTCCTTCAAAACAGGCAGTTGCCCGAAATCACCGACATCAAGGTAACTTTTCAAATTAAACAGAATCGGCTCATTCTCATCAATCATTCGAATTTGCTCAACACTCGCATAACGAGTGACCCCCCCTGCCCGCAGCAGAGCATCTATAATCGTCATTCCTTCCACGAAAGCGAAACTACCGGATCGATACACTTCACCAAACACTCTTATAGCGGTTCGGTCTTCTGTCGGGTCGATGCCAGTGCCGCCCTCCTTGGCCGTCTGACCATAAACACTACTTAAGTCAGGGGAAGAAGGCACAAAAATCGTATCCAGAGACTGTAGTGTCGGAATCTTCACCGGGTCACCGGTATCCAGATATTTTTTAAAGTTAAATTCTATTATTTTGTCACCACGCTGGAGCTGCATTTTGTTGAGCTGGGCACCGTCCTTCAGCCCCCCTGCCAGGGTAATAGCTGTCTGGATATTACCAGTATCGGGCATTTCAACCTGACCGGGGGTTTGCACAAAACCCAGAACAGTCACTAATAAGCGGCGCTCTTTAACCAGAACCGATAGTTTATCCAGACCAAGGTAAACACTGGAAAGCGCCTGATAGATATGTTTTTCAGCTTCATCAAGTGGCATACCACCCAGGGATATCTGACCAACCTCAGGCAATGAAAGTGTCCCGTCCCTGCCAATAAGAAAATCACTATTAAAGCCTTCTTCTCCCGGAAGATTAACGGTAACGATGTCTCCGGGCTGAATGATATGACTTCTGGATTGGTCAATGCCTGAGATTGCCCGATCTTTTTTTTCTGAAACCGGCTTCTGACTGTTTTTTTCCGATGCTTTATTTTGGGAAGCTATCAGCTGGCGAAGCTGATTAGCCATATCCATTGGTTTTTGAGTGAAATCTTCTGTCATCCCTCTATTTTTTTCCGAAGACAGTGGTTCAGTACCTTTTTTTGTATGGGCTTCAGTACTGCTCTCACTCTCTGACAATTTACTCTCAGCAGTTTTCTGCGCTTTCGGTATTTTCCTGAGTGATAGTAAATAAATATCACCATCCATGACCTCTACATCTTTCAGTGATTTCTCAGTAAGTCGTCTTTCACTATTACCCCGGATCACGGTGATATCCGCTTTGAACAATTTTCGGTCATACAAGGTATTGAAATAATTCAATTGCCACACAGGTGATAGTTTTGGCTGCAGGTAACTTCCAGGTTGCTGAATATCACCAAGAATAGTGACTCTGGCCAGTTCATTATCGTTGTAAAGAACAGCAGAATTGATTGAATAGACTTCCCCGATGGTTCTTTTAAGTGTGTCAGAAACAGAGGTTAACTCAATTCCGGTAAGATCAATACTCCTTTCACCCAGCATTAATATTCCGTGCTTATTAACCGAAGTCATCGGTAATATGGGAATATTTTCATCATTAAAAAGAACGATACTACTACCCGGCTTTACTGTGTTTGACCAGGATAACCCCGGAGTCAACAACATAAACAAGAGACTAATCAACGAGATGAATTTCATTGTTCTCCTCCTGCTTAAGTTTTATGACTCGCAAATTCTTATTTAAATCTTTTATCAATGCCCGCTGATCTGGTTTGACTGACGCAACTTCAAACCACATACCGTCTTTACTCACTTTATGCTTGCCCGGCTTAACGTAACGAACCTTAATCTGGTTTTTTCTGGCACCATGATTAGAAAAGTAAAGCACTATTTCTTCAACCTGCTCTGAAAACATAGTTGCATAAATATTGATACTCAGTTGATTAAACTTATTCAGGGAGTTAGCTGCCAGCTTGAGTCTTCTTTGAAAGTCTTCAGCCAGTTTTCCGTCATCAGTCACCTGATCGCAATCACAGTTTAACAGGTCACTTAATGTATCAAGATACTTGGTCACTACATCCTGGTCTTTATGTTTAGCGTTATATTTGAAACTGCTAAGGCATTCACTGCCTTCAACCAGGCCTATCATCAGGTCTGCGGTATAGTCCAGCTGCTTCATCAACTGCACAAGGCTATACTCAGCACCGAGATACAACCTTTTATCAAGCTCTCTCCGGGCTATCGACAACAGAATCCTGGCTCTGTTTATTTGCCCCGGCAAACAGTATGAAGCGCCATTTTCTTCCAGAATATCCAGACGCGCTACAGATATTTTCAGGATACCTTCTACATAGCCCTTATCAGCATCTTCCTCAATGCTACCCACAGGTTCTGGCCAGCTATTACAGCCTGTTAATACCGCAGATAGCACAAATACCCCGAAGGAATGAGCTTCAGGGTATTTGTTATTCAGTACGGCTTTTCTGATAAACAACTTAATGATTCGACATATAGTCATCAACATTGTCATATTGTTTAATTGTTTGATTAATTCTCAGCATGGTCAGTAACTCATTGGGTTTACCACTGACACCCAGTAGTGCCAACTGGCGATTTTCAACTTTTAATCGCTTATAGAGAAAGACCAAAGCTCCGATCCCGGAAGAATCAAGCTCTTTAACCAAACTCATATCAACAAGAACATCTCCTGCACAATCTTTAATGAGACGATCAAAATGGGTTCTTACATCATTGACGGTATCAGCATTAAACTGACTGTTCAGTGCAATAACATCACAAGACTGAGCATTCCATGTTGCGTAATCCATTACCTTCTACTCCTTCCTTTTTCAATACAGCCAGTCCAGATATTACTGATGTTCTGAAATCGCTGATGAACTAACGCATTTTCATTAAGGCTATCTTCCAGATTAGACAAAAACGCCAGACTGATAAGATTGAGATATATTAATTAGAAATATTCAACAGCTATAAAATAATGATTAACAATCAAAACCTTGATTAGCCAAAATAATCACTCTTTTTTATAAAAACAACAAAAACCAAACAACAACAGACAATTTAAAAAATTCTATAAAATATTATTTACAGAACAAAAAAGATTACTTTTTTTATTAAAAAAACTGTTGCTCTCTCTATAGTTAAAGTCACGATGTCTGAAGAATCATGAACAGCACTGCTCTCTGATTCTTCTGTTCAACAATACGAATGAAAACATTTCTATCAGCCAGACAGCATTCATCGACGTATTTCTGTAGGGATTTTTTGAATGGATGGCATTACAGAAGTAAGACTGTATGGATACTGAACAGGATCTAAACCTCAAACAGAAACTCTCAGTGAAGCTGCTGAAAGTAGTGCTATTGGCGGCTTTCTTTCTGGGATTTGTACTCAGTCTGATTCAAATCTTCATTGATGCCAGACAATCCAGCCTTGCCATTGATTCCGAAGCCCAGCAAATGCTCTCCATGATTCGGGAACCCTCCCTGAGAGCTGCTTACCGGATCGAACCCCAGATGGGTGAAGAAATTCTTACCGGGCTGCTGGAACACAAGTCTGTTCATGTTGCTGCGATAAAAATTCCCGACGAGCCTGAACTTGCTGTTGTTGAAAGACCTCTGTCCACCTCAGGTTACCGGCAGTTTTCAGATTATATATTTGAACCAATCCGCATCTATCGCGTCAGTCTGGACACCAGGCCACCAGAGAGTGAGCACTACGGAGAACTGCTGCTGGCCATTGACACGGCCTATTATGGTCGGGAATTTATTCAGCGTTCCTGTGTGGTCATGCTTTCAGGGCTAGTGCGTTCACTGGCCATGGCGCTATTACTGTATCTTATCTACACACTGCTGCTAACCAAGCCATTAAACCGGCTGATTCGAAATCTGGCAAAAATTAATCCTGAACAGCCCGGTCAGCATAAACTCCCCATGCCCAATGGACACAGGCAGAACGAGCTCGGTCTCTGGGTTCGAACCGCTAACCAGCTGCTGGACTCTATTGAACGCAACTTCCAGCTGCGCCAGAAAGCCGAAGAACAGATCATGCGTCTGTCTCAATACGATTACCTGACGCGCCTGCCCAATCGCCGTACCTTGCAGAAACACTTACAGAACCTGATATCCCAGACCGACGAAAACCATAAGAAAATGGCAATACTGTGTCTTGGGCTGGATGATTTCAAATCCCTGAATGCACAGTTCAACTTCAATGCCGCTGAACACATTCTGGTCAAAATCTCCGACCGCCTGAGAAACCAGATTGGCAACCGGGCTTATATCGGTCGCCTGGGTGAAGACCAGTTTGCTATTGTTCTGTCCGCGCTTGAGCAACCCTACGAAGCAGCTGAAATGGCTCAGGAGCTGCTGAAGCAACTTGTCAGACCCTTTAGAATCAATGGTGAACATATCACCATCAGCGCCACAGTAGGCATTACACTCTACCCCGACGACGGGCAGGATGTGGACAACCTGCTGCAACAATCGGAATTTGCCATGATCATGGCAAAGTCCCGCAACAAAAACCGTTACCAGTTTTATATCGCCACTATTGATACTGAAATCCGCCAACGCAAGAAGCTGGAAATGGATTTACATCAAGCCCTGGAACAGAGCGAACTGAGCCTGAGGTTTCAGCCACAGGTCAACCTGAACCGTTCCACAATCATTGGTGCTGAAGCCCTGTTGCGCTGGAAGCATCCGGACAAAGGACTTATCTCACCGGATACGTTTATCCCCATGGCTGAAAACAGTCTGGATATTATCCCTATTGGCGACTGGGTGCTGGAGTCTGCCTGTAGCCAACTGAACATCTGGCGCCAATCCGGATACACAGACCTGAGAATGGCCGTCAACCTGTCGGCGATTCAGCTTCAGGATAAAAGTATTGTTGAACGAGTGGAGTATCTGCTGAAGAAATACCAGCTTCCGGCAGATAAGCTGGAACTGGAAGTCACTGAAACCTCGATTATGGAAGACATAGAAGTGTCTTCCAAACAACTACAGCGGCTCAAAGAAATTGGCGTTCTACTGGCTCTTGATGACTTTGGTACAGGCTATTCATCACTGAGTTACCTGAAACGATTCCCGTTCGACAAAATCAAAATCGACAAATCATTTGTTGACGGTCTCCCGGACAGTAAAGAGAACACCGTCATCGTCGAGGCCATTATCCAGTTAGGAAAGAGCTTTGGGCTCGAAGTCATTGCCGAGGGCGTGGAAACCGCGGCCCAGGAAGGCCATTTACGCCATGCAGGCTGTCTTGAGGGACAGGGATATTTTTACGGTAAGCCCATGCTTGATGATGAGTTTCTCGATGTACTGAAAAACTGGGACAGACACCAATAACACAACAGAGCATGGAGTCGATGTTATGGACAGCCCTGATATTGCAATCTTTCTGGACTCCCGTCAGCAGGGAGGCATTGAAACCCACGCACTTCATCTTGCCAGAGGCCTGAAACAGTTTGGCTACTCTCCCGCCATCCTGTTTTATTGCCGTTATAATGCTGATCACCCTCTTGAGCCATTGCTGCATCACCACCAGATTTCTTTTGAATACCTTGATGGAAAAATCAACAGCGCAACACTCTGGTGCCGCCGGCATTCTCCACTGCTACTCCATACACACGGCTATAAAGCCGGCATTCTTGGCCGGCTCGCTGGCAAACTGACCCATACACCGGTTATATCCACGTTTCATAATGGCGACCGGGGTAGCGGACTGATAAGGTGCTATCACTGGTTTGACGAACTCACCAGCAGACTTTCCACCAATATCGCCGTCAGCCCGGAAATTGTCCTGCGCCTGCCAAAACCGGCCAGGCTGATGAATAACTTTATTGAAACGCCCCGGTGGTCAGCCACAACCGGTCAGGAAATAGCCTTTGTCGGTCGACTAAGCCATGAAAAAGGCCCTGACCTATTCCTGCAGCTGGCTAAGCATCTGCCTGATTTACCTTTCACGGTTTATGGCTCCGGCGACCTGCACGAAATCCTGACCGCCAGTAAAACAGCCAACGTCAACTTTGCCGGACAAGTCACCAGTATGGAGCCACACTGGCAACAGGTGGGCCTGCTCTGCATCTCATCCAGAGAGGAAGGCCTGCCGCTGGTCGCTCTGGAAGCCATGGCGCACGGCATCCCGGTATTGAGTTTCGCTATTGGCGCACTGCCTGAACTGATTGAGCCTGACCGCAATGGATGGATCATTTCAGCGGGCAATATAAAACAGATGAGTCAGCAGATAAGCCACTGGCAGCACCTGTCAGATGAAGAAAAGGAAAAGCTGGCTCAAGCCTGCATTGAAACAATCAGAAAAAAATACTCTTATGACGCGGTTATACCTGAGCTGCTGGCTCTCTACCGACAGGTCGTCAATAACGCCGGCTACATCTGGCCTGAAAGGTCAATACAGGAACAGGCGCAAGAACCATTACGAGAACAATAACGGAGCCGTCAGTACCGTATAGAAACCATGAGGCAACCACATGGAAGTGGGTCATAACGTTATAAAAGGTCTGAAGGTTGGCGCCATGCTCCGGCTGGCTGCCCAGATTTTTACCTGGCTAAATACCCTGATTCTTATCCGTCTGCTGACGCCTGACGATTATGGCCTGATGGCTATGGCTACCGTATTTATTGGCGTGTTTGCCCTGATGGGCGACTTTGGCATCGGCAAAGCCATTATTCAGACGGAACACCTGACACCACAAACTCTAAGACAGTCGTTTACCGTCAATATTATTTCCTGTGTGGCGCTTTTTCTGCTGTTTTACTGTTCAGCTCCATTGATTGCAGACTTCTTTTCCGAACCCAGAGTAACCATTCTGATTCAGGTCATCGCCGCTCAACACCTCATTATGATTTTTCATACCCTGCCCTATGCGCTGGCCAGCCGTAATATGCTTTATAAGCAAAGAGAAAAAGTGCAGTTTGTCACCACCCTGAGTACCAGTGTCTTTACCCTGACACTGGCTGCCTCAGGGGCTGGCGTATGGTCACTGGTTCTGGGACACCTGTTTATGCGAACCGTTGCCATGATCGGCTTTTTCCGGTTGCAACCCTGCTGGATTCTCCCGGCCATGAGTTTTCGCGGCTTTGCTCAGATCGCAGCCTTCAGCGGTATCGCCACCATCAACGACGTTCTTCGTTATGCCTATAACATTTTTACCAGCATCAGCATCGGTCGCCTTCTGACTAAAGCAGACCTGGGGGTATTTTCTGTTGCGCAAAACCTTGCCAACCTGCCCAGCGACAAAATAGGTGAACTGCTGAATCATCTTGGCCTGTCATCCTTTGCGAAACTCCAGAATGAAACAGACGTTGCCGGTCAATACCTGTTAAAGTCCGTGCGACTGGGCAGTCTGATTCTGTTTCCCATGTACTTTGGAATGTGTGCCGTGTCGCCGGAATTAATTACTCTGGTGCTGTCCGATAAATGGCTGGCAGCCATTATTCCCTTTCAGTTTCTTTGCCTGTCCAGCCCGTTCCGCATGCTGTCAGAAATACTGGCGACCGCCACTACCGCCATTGGCAAACCTGAACGCAACACTTATGCACTGGCAGGCTCGCTCCTGATGTTGCCCATGGTTTTTTTGGGTATTCAGTACGGAGTGGCAGGCGCAGCTATGGCGTGGTTAGGCATTTCCCTGATCAGCTTTGCCCTGCATATAAAAACCATGCTTTCCCTGTTTTCGGTGTCCGTCAGGCAATTACTGGGCGCTATGCTGCCAGGGTTTATCAGCGCTGTCGTTATGCTGGCTGGCCTGCAGTGGTTCCGGTCAGCTTTTGCGGCAGAATTTAACAGCTGGCTGTTCTTTACCATAACCGTTGCCCTGGGGGCTTTACTTTATGGAGCAGTAATGCTGACTGGTTTCAGGCAACAGACGCTTACCGTCGTTCGTTATCTCAGGCACTGAGTCATTTAGATGAACACCCCAGAGGCATTGAACCAAGTCACCATACAGAAAGTCACTGTACAGGAGGAGTCATGGATCGGGCTACTCCTGAACAGCAAGTACAAAAACAAGTTCGTAATTGTGTACTGCCTGCTGGCCGCCCTGCCGCCGCTGATTTTTCCTCACCCTGTATTATTGCTGCCCCTGGCGGTCATTCCACTTGGTCTGATCTTTATTCTCAAAAAACCGTTTGTCGTCTGCCTGATCTTCATCCTGTTTTCATTTTTCCGTTTGCATGAAGTCTTCCCGCAACTGGACCCGATCAAGATACCGTTACTGACGGCACTGGCTTCTTATTTTGTACTGGCATGGCACATTATTCTGACCCGGAAGGTGAAAACCTACTGGCGGTACGAGCACACTATTTTTGGCCGTTTTTTCGGTTGGGTGGTGATCGGAATAGTGTTCTCCAGTCATCCGGGGTCAGCCTTTGGCAGTTTCACCAGTGTCTACATGAAGATCGGTATCATGGTGCTGGCCATCTCCTGGCTGATGACCGAAAAGTGGCACTTCAGGCTGGCGCACCTGCTCATTATCTGTGCGGGTCTGGCGGTAGGCGGTGTCACCCTGTTTAACAAAGCCAATGGTATCGGTCTGGTTGAAGAAACCCGTGTCACCATACCCGGCACCAGCCTGGGAGATCCCAATGACTTATCCCTGGTACTGAGTTTTCCAATGAGTTTTGCCATTGGTTTTGCAGCCACCCGTGGGACTGGCAAATTTAAAACTCTCCTTGGTCTTATTGGGTTTGGCGTCTTTATTTCTGCCATTCTCGCTACCCAGAGTCGGGGAGGCTTGCTGGCGACTGTTGCCGTTCTGGGTATCTTTGGTCTGCGTATCATCAAGTCTAAATTACTGTTGATCAGTATTGGCAGTTTTGGCCTGATGATTCTGGTGGCCGCAGCCGGTATCAGCGACCGTAAATCCGGCGGCGCCTCAGAAGAAGGGGTGGACGAATCGGCAATGGGTCGTATACATGCCTGGGAGGCCGCTTTCCTGATGGGGCTCAGAAACCCGATGACGGGCGTAGGGTTATCGATGTTTCTGGATAATTACTGGGACTACGCCACCCACAGCAGGGCACAGGGAAAGGCTCACGTTACCCACAGTACCTGGTTTCAGGTGCTGGCTGAGTCTGGTTTTGTTGGGCTGGGACTGTTCCTGTTTCTGATTTACACCATGTTTCTATCAATCCGCGGTAACCTTGCCCGGCTGGATAAGTTGAGGGGTACGCCGGAATACGACCCGTCGATGACAGCCATAACGGTCGGAACCTATGCCGGCCTGGTGGGTTTCTGCGTTTCCGGCAGTTTCCTGAGCCAGGGTTTCCTGTGGCCCATTTATATTATCACCTCTATTGGCATCGCCATTGCGAACTTCATGGATAATCATTACCCCGAACCTGAGCCTGAATTAAAGAATGAGGAAGGTATGGCAGATAAAAAAGGAAAGTCTGCCAAAGCCCTGAAAAGAAAAGGTTCTTTAAATGCAAAACCGGTTAATCCTCTGGCTAGATGACAATCAGCATGCAAATGGAGAACCATAATGGCTGACCTGGTGGTGTTCGGAGAAGACTGGGGAGGGCTGCCATCCAGTACACAGCACCTGATCAGTCATTTATTGAAAAGGCACCGGGTGATCTGGATTAACTCCATTGGCATGCGAAGCCCAAAGCCCGGCTTTAAAGATTTAGTTCGGGTGATTAATAAATTCAGGGCGATGTTCGGCCTCTCCGGAACCTCTGAAAGGGTTAACGATAGCCCAAAGCCAGTTATCCTGAACCCGAGAGTTATCCCCTTCCATGGGCTGTCACTGGTTCGAAAAATCAACAAACGCTGGCTGATAAAGCATATTCAGTCAGCCTGCGCCAGCCATGACTTCAAAGACATTATCCTCTGGGTTTCTCTGCCAACTGCGGTTGACGTGGTGGGAGCACTTAATGAGAAAACCTCTATTTATTATTGCGGTGATGACTTTAACGCCCTGGAGGGCGTTGACCATTCAACGGTTAACCCCATGGAGCGCGAACTGGTCAGGAAAGTTGACCTGATTCTGGTGGTGAGTGATGCGCTGGCCCAAAAGTTTCCCGGTCCCAAAACGGTTATGCTGCCCCACGGCGTTGACTTTAATCTGTTTTCAACGCCTGCCCCTCATCCCGGTGATTTTCCGGGCGAAGGCCCGACAGCCGGATTTTACGGCAGCCTGTCTGAGTGGCTGGATGTGGAAATGCTGGCGCAAACGGCCACCGCCATGCCCAGCTGGAATTTTGTCTTTGTGGGAGCGGTAAAGACAAAAATTGGCGTTCTGGAAGAATTCCCTAACGTACACTTCCTTGGTCCCAGAGCCCATTCTCAATTACCGGCCTATGTCCAGCACTGGGATGTCGCCCTGCTGCCATTCAAACATAATCGCCAGATTGAAGCCTGTAACCCATTGAAGCTGCGTGAATACCTGGCTTCCGGAACAGCGATTGCCAGTACCGATTTTCCCGCGGTCAGGGTTTATCAGGAACAGGTAACGATTCAACAACATAAGGAACCTTTTTCAAGGGTGATACAAAGGGCTTTTGAAAATCGCGACCACTCGCAAACAAGGCAGGCTACGGTGGCTAATGAATCATGGGAGCACCGGGCAAACCAGCTGGAAGACCTCGTCAATCATCTGGCAGAACAGTGATAACTGTCACCCCGCCAAACCTGAAAATTACAACTACAATTAAATACAACCTGAGCACCTAAGGGACTGATGTAGAAGTAAAAATCCGTCAAAAACCAATAATAAAACGGCTGTTTTCTACCTCTACAACTAAAGCTCTTACGCATAATTGACGCTACAGGTATTTAACCGGCAATTCTGTGATATGAAAGGAAACCTTGCAGTGAAAAGGACATTCAGTTTCCAGACAATCACCTTCTGGCTCATGGCTGCCTGGCTCATCATGGTACTGCCAGCACTTTCTGGCTGCACCAATAAAAATGGCCAAATGAGTCCGCTTGGGGCGGCCTTAACGGGTACAGAAGCAGAACCTGAAACCAACCAGAAACTATTAGCTTCCATCGAAAAGATGATTGAAGAACATAGAGGCAAAGGTTACAGCGACCATGCTTTTGTGCGTAAAATGTCGCTCCACTATGAGCCCAGCATTCGAATGCTGACCGATCATCAAAAGAAAATCGTTGAGTTATTCTTTCAAACGCTACCAGCCAACGATTCTATCAGTATTATTATTTCGATCTCTCCCACATCCAAAGAAAATGGTTTTGAAGACCTGCATACCTCCTGGTTACGAATACAGGATCTTAAAAACCTGTTACAAAGCTATACGCCAAATCTTGAAGAGCTTTACCAGCCCGGTCAGGCCAGGGACACAGTAGTCATTCAGGTGTTCGGAGGAAAAGGTGTCTAACGACGTACTATTAAACCTTTTCCGGCTCCTTAATATTGCCTGGGTAAGACGTTATACCATTGTCATACCCATGCTGATTATGCCTGTTATCGGTTTTGGCGTGAGTTTTCTGACACCCAAATTTTATGAAGCTCACACCACGATTCTTTTGCAGGATACCAGCGAACTCAATCCGATTCTGGAAGACTTTTCCATCTCTACCAATCTGGAAGAACGTCAGGCGGCTTTGAAAATCCTTCTTAAAAGCCGGAATGTGCTTGGGGCCGTGGCAAAAGAACTGGGCTATATAGACGACAACTCCCCGCAGAACGTAGTGGATGAACAGCTGGATGAACTGTCTCGCTCACTGTCGATTTTTTTTGGTGGTGAGCTTATCAAAATCTACTATCGCTCTGAAAACAATACAGACATTGCCTTTCTGCTTGAGACGGTTACCAAACACTTTCTTAAAATTGTACTGGCTCCCCATAAATCCTGGACCACTACCTCAGAAGACTTTCTGTCCAACCAGCTTGAACGGCAAAAAGTGGATTTAAAAGAGGCAGAAAAAAAGCTGTCCGATTACAAAGCCCGTTACGCTCTGGAACTGCCCCAGCTTCATAAAGCGAATATCGAGCGGCTGGCTGAGCTAAGACAGCTGTTAACGGAAAAAATGACCGATCTGGCGGGTGCAGAAGCCGCTATGGAAGAGTTCAACAGCAACCTGGCTCAAACCAACCCGGTTATCGGTAAACTGGAAGAGCGGCTGATCAACATTCGCGCCGAGCTGAGCATGCTGAGATCCCGTTACACGGAGCAGCACAGCAAAGTACGAGCTGCCGCCAGGGAGTTTGATCGTCTTGAAAGTGAACGAAAACGGCTGATATCAGAAACCTCCCAGCTAAAGCCTGAAGATATTAAACGACTGTGGAACCTTGCTGCCACCAGTGCTGCGGGGAGCGTTGATATGGGTACTCAGGGCACAGCCACCACCATTCTGGCCTCTCAATTACAGGCTGTGCAGGACGCTAACGCCAAAGTGACCGGCCTGAGAAATGAGGTAGAAAGTATCAGAGAGCAGTCCGAGAATCTTGAAATCAGGGTTCGGGATTTTGCGGAAGTGGAGCGCAGCCTGACTGAGTTGCAACGGGATTATGACATCAAGCTCAAGCTCTATGAAGATTTCCTGAACCGTTTCGAGATGGCAAGAGTGTCTGGTGACCTGGGCCGTTATGAAGAGATGGAACGGGTAAAAGTGATCGATAAGCCATTTACCCCCAGTCGACCCAATGAAATACCAGCTGTTCTTTTCATTGTTGCAGGCTTTTTCGCCGGACTTGGCATAGGTACAGGCCTGGCCGCTATTTCAGAAATATCAGACACCAGTCTGCGTTTGAGAGAAACGGTGGAGACCATGACAGGCTTACCGGTCATCACCCGTCTGCCATCATTGCCCCAGGCTCTGCCACTGACTTATAACCCGCAGACCGACTCATTCTCACATGAAGAGGGGGCAAGCGCATGAAACAGCCCGTCATCGCCCAGATTGCCCAGCAGCTTGCCCCCGGTGGCATTGAAACAATGGTTCTCGACCTGCAGAGTGGGGCAGACAATCCTGAGCAGGTACATATCATCAGCCTTGAAGGAACAGAAGCTTCACTGAAAGAAAACTGGCCAAGGTTACAAAATATTCCCCGCCTGCATGCTCTCAACAAACAGCCGGGCATTCAGATGTCGACTATCCACCAGCTGGCTGATTTACTCCGCTCCCTCAAGGTTGATGTTGTCCATACGCATCATGTGGGCCCCATGCTTTACGGAGGGCTGGCCGCTAAATTAGCTGGCTGCGGTCATGTTCACACCGAACACGATGCCTGGCATCTGGCTAACCTTAAGCGCAGAATTCTGGTGGGTACCTTTTTCCATCTGCTCAGGCCAACCGTTATCGCTGATGCCCGGCTGGTGTCACAGAGCATTCAGCGTTACATTCCCATGTTCTCCACAGAAGTCATCATGAATGGCATCAGCACAGAACGCTTTCAGCCCGGTGACCAGAGTCAGGCCCGTCACTACCTTGGACTTCCCACCGATGTACCCATTATTGGCTGCGCCGCCCGGTTAACCCCCGTAAAGTCCCACGATATTCTTCTATCCGCTTTTGCCCGACTGCCCGGACACACGCACCTGGCACTGGCCGGCGGTGGTGAGTTGGAAACCACACTGCGTGAGCAGGCTGCCTCTCTTGGTATTTCCGACCGGGTGCATTTTCTGGGTGTTGTCCAGAACATGCCTCTGTTTTTCCAGGCCATTGACGTTTTCTGTTTGGCTTCACAGCGAGAAGGTTTGCCATTGTCGCCTTTAGAGGCACAGTCTTGTGGCAGAAATGTCGTTCTGACCGATGTCGGAGGCTGTAGTGAAGCCACTGCCCCGGATTACGGTTTGCTTGTGCCAGCAGGCGATATCGACAGCTTATCAACTGCCTTGCAACGTCAGCTGAACGAAGGTTGCACTGACAGTGCCAGACTGTCTGCCAGAACCTTTGTGAAAGAACACGGCGACATGAAACGCATGATTGCCCAATACCAGAGGTTTTACCGGCACAGTATCGGGCAGCAGGGAACATCCGGGGAGGGCTGTGATGCTTGACGGGTTAGCCCTTACTCTGTTTATTGTCGCGTGCCTGGTGATTATTTATCATCATGCCGGCTATCCCTTGTTACTGCGTGTACTGTCCAGAAAACACCCCTCGCCACCGCCTTATTTTCACCGGCATTTCAACATTACGCCTCTGGACTTGATGTTACCCAGAATCTGTCTGGTCATGCCTGCCCACAACGAGGCTGACACTATTTCAGACAAAATCTACAACCTTGGAACCCTGGACTATCCGGAAAACAAACTGCGCATCATTATTGTCTGCGATGGTTGCACCGATGCAACGGCTGACATTGCCAGAGGCGCTGCAAAAGCCAGAGAGAACAGGCATCTCACCATTGATGTGGTCGATAAGCCGGACAACTGTGGCAAGGTGGCTGTTCTGAATGAAGCGATCAGCCTCTGCGACTGCGATGTGGTGGTTCTGTCCGATGTATCAGCACTGCTCTCTATAGACAGCTTATTGATTACCGCTTCCCAGCTCAGTGAAGAAGACACCGGTGTCGTGTGCGGCAGCTATCAGTTTTTCCAGTCACTAAATGCAGGCGAACAGGCTTACTGGGCCTATCAGCGCCAGATCAAGACCAGTGAAAGTACGATTGGCGCTACCCTGGGTGTTCATGGCGCATTTTATGGATTCCGTCGCAAACTGTTTGAACGACTGCCGCCGGATACCATCAACGACGATTTTGTTCTGCCCGTCAATATCGTCATGAAAGGCTACAAATGCCTTTATGACCCAAGAATTGTTGCGGTTGAACTGGAACAGGCCTGCAACGAAATGGACTTCAATCGTCGCAAGCGAATTGCAGCCGGCAATGTTCAGCAGGCTATTCGCTGTATTGGTTTATTGCAGCCACGTTTTGGCAAGATCGCCTTTAACTTTTTCTCAGGCAAATTCCTGCGCCCAATGATGCCGGCTTTTCTCTTTCTGGCGCTGGTTTCATCAGCCTGGCTGGCTTCCAGCCACTGGTTTTACGCACTGGCCTTTGCTGGTCAGCTAATCGCCTACCTGATTTCAGTGCTTTGCATACTGACGGGCAGCCAGCCTGACTGGAAGCCCCTGAGAGTGATTTATTACATCGTTTCCGGACACCTTGCCATGGGCATCGGCTTGCTACGATATGCCTTTGGTCTGGAGTCAGGGCAATGGAAAAAGGTCGAACCTGGTTCGACTGCCAAAAGAAGTAAGGGAAGTACCCAAGGAGTTTAATATTATGAAAGACGTCACTTATGTTCACCCTGTTACTGCCATTGGTAAGCGGGCAATGGACATGACGATAGCTATTATCGGGCTGATGCTGACACTACCCCTGTTCCCGCTGATCGCTATTGCGATCAAAATGGACAGCCCGGGTACTGTGTTTTACCGACAGATGCGAATCGGCTACCAGCGGGACAACTATATCAGCCTGTTTCAGATGGTTAAGTTTCGCTCCATGTGTGCTGATGCCGAAGCCAAAAGTGGTCCGGTGTGGGCGCAGAAAAATGATCCGCGAATCACCAGGCTGGGGCATTTCCTGAGAAAAACCCGTCTGGATGAACTGCCACAACTCTGGAATGTACTGGTTGGCGATATGTCCATTGTTGGCCCAAGACCCGAGCGCCCCGGCCTGTGCAATAAGCTGGAAAATCGTATTCCTTTTTATACGGAACGCACTTACGACGTAGTGCCGGGCCTGACCGGTCTTGCCCAGGTTAACCTTGGATACGATGAAAGCATCGATGACGTTCGCAGCAAAGTGGCTTACGACCACGCTTATGCACTGGCGCTGAGCAGCCCGATGGACTGGTTAAAAATGGACACTTTCGTTATGTTCAAGACATTGATGGTAATGGTACTCGGAAAGGGGCAGTAATCCGGTGACTACTGCTCTCAGCTGACTTTATCAGAGAGGTGCTGCTGGGCAATAAAGTCCAGGGCTTTTCTCATGGCTTCCCGGCTGTGAGCACCTTCCTGATGCGAGTCAGAAAGTGGCAGCTGTCGTATCGCACAGCGAACCCCTTCCGGAGGCTCATACTCTTCAGGCCACAACAACACATCGGGGTAAACTCCCGTCATCGCTTTCATCCAGTCCAGCTTTTCAGCAATAGGCTGTTTGCCGACAACCGTTGTCTCCGGATTGATATTACCCACAAACACCTTCAGGGCACTTGGGTTATTGTTAATCGCTGCGGCAATGTCTTTCATCAGCAGAGAAGGCAAAATACTGGTCATAAAACTGCCAGGTCCGAGAATAATCATATCGGCCTGTTCAATGACAGTAACGGCTTCCGAAGTAGGTTTGATATCAGGCAGGAGCATCAGTTGGTCAGGCCGTTTATCCAATGCGTCAATAATCGTTTCACCGACTATTTTTTTACCATCCAGCATAGCGGCCAGTCTGGCGGGTTCCTCAGACATTGGAATAAGCTGAGCCCCAACCTGCAACATTTTGCGAATGAGGTTAACAGCATCCAGAGGGCGAACACACATTTGGTCCATTGCCAGCATAATCAGGTTGCCCAGATTGTGACCACTGAGTTCCCCGCTGTTTTTGAAGCGATATTCAAACAGGATTCTGGCCAGGTTAGGGCTATCAGAACAAAGCTGGTTAAGGCAGTTGCGCAGATCGCCCCAGGCAATACACCCACTGGCTTCCCTGAGCCGGCCTGTTGAACCGCCATCATCGGTGGTGGCAACAATGCCTGCCAGCTTTTCTTCCATAAAGCCAAGGCTGGCCATGACACGTCCCAAACCATGTCCACCACCGATGGCAACAATTTGACGACACTGGTAGAGTGCTTTTAAGGATTCCATTGAATGTCGGATAAGCCAAATAAGAATAATAAAAGGATTATAGATTATTAATAATACTATCGTCTCGATCTGGCTTATGGTTAGCCTGACTGATCAAGATGTCGCCTTCAGACGGTGAAAATCGTTCAGGCACTAACTCGGGAAGACGATTCCGCAGATAACTCTCCAGAACATCCGCCTGATCACCCGACAAAAAAATTCCCAGCTTACTGCGACGCCAGAGTATATCATCGACACTGTAAGCCCACTCGTTGAGTATCAGATAATCCACTTCAGCCGCATAAAGGTCGGCTCCGAAATATTGCCCAAGGTCATCTGCACAGGACGCTTCCTGCAACCATTGCCTCGACAAAGAGCCATAACTTTGACAAAGCCTGCGGACAAATGAATCCGTCAGCCATGGGTAGGCATTCTGAAGACTTTCTATAAACGACTCGGGAGACTCAAACCCATCAGTCCCCGGAAGGCGATGGCCTGCTGTCCATGACGACCTCATCTCAGGAAAATAGCCCGACAGTTTCTCAGAGGCAGACTCCGCCAGCTTTCGATAGGTTGTCAGCTTACCGCCAAACACTGACAACAACGGCACACGACCTTCTACATCTTCAAGCTCAATGGTGTAATCCCTGGTAATCGCCTGTGGTGAATCGGACTCATCCTCACACAATGGCCTCACACCCGAGTAACTCCAGATAACATCCTCTGGCGATACCTTGTTTTTAAAATGCTGATTAACAACGTCACATAAATAGCGCTTTTCTTCTTCAGAACAGGACGCTGAAACCGGATCGCCATTGTATTCAACATCCGTCGTACCAATCAGGGAGAACTGCTCCAGCCAGGGCGTCACAAAAACAATGCGCCCATCCTGATTCTGCAGAATAAAGGCTCTCGGTTCGTCGTGAAGCTTTGGTACCACGATATGACTGCCTTTAATCAACCGTATCCGGCGTGGAGCCTGTTGACTGAGTACTGAATCAAACAGGGAGCTCACCCAGGGACCCGCTGCGTTAACCAGGGCATGACAGGTTACTTCGGTTTCTATGCCTGTCAGTCGGTCTTTCAGCAAAACATGCCAGAGTTGATTGTCACGCCATGCTTTCACCGCTTCTGTCCGGGTCAGAACCGTACCACCCAGACGCTGCAAAGACATCGCATTCAACACCACCAGCCGGGCATCATCGACCCAGGCATCAGAATATTCAAAGCCCTGAACAAACTCTGGTTTCAGGGGGGAGGTTTCTGAAAACCAGACTTTTTGTGATCCGGGCAAAGACACCCGTGAACTGAGATAGTCATAGAGAAACAGTCCTGCCCGAATTAACCAGGCAGGTCTGAGCTGAGGCCTGTGAGGCAAACAGAAGCGCATTGGTCGGGCAATATGGGGCGCTATTTTTAACAACACTTCACGCTCACCCAGGGCTTCTTTAACCAGCCGAAACTCATAGTGTTCAAGGTATCTGAGGCCGCCGTGAATCAGCTTGCTGCTGGCCGAAGAAGTCGCACCCGCCAGATCATCTTTTTCACAGAGTCCAACCGTCAGACCACGCCCGGCACAATCGACCGCAATCCCTGCGCCATTGATGCCACCGCCCATAACAAAGACATCAAAGTCTGCTGTTTTCATTGTTTTTTTTAAAGCTACAGCCATCGTTTTTTCCAGCCCTTAAGGTCATGGAAAACCATCATACGACCAATAACGAATAATTACGAATCATAAGGAAAAGAAGCACCCAACAACGAATAGCGGAATGTGAAAAGCGGTATCGATACCTGATCAGGTATCGATACTGATGATCCGGGGCGTGATAAGGAACAGGCGAACCTGCTGGCGGTTAACCGTTTTTTCATTTCGAAATAGCGTACCCAGAACGGGAATATCCCCAAGGACCGGAACTTTTGTCATATTCTCGGTTTTTGTTTCCTGAACAAAACCACCGATCAGCAGACTTTCAGATTCATTAACAACCGCCTGAGTACTGATTGAGCTGTTACTGACTTTAGGCAGTGAAGCACCTTCCGCAGTCTCATCACCACCGTTCTGGATATTCACGCTCATGTGAATTTTCCGGCCTTTTTTCTCGTCAACGATTCTTGGTGTTACCTGTACAACAGTTCCGGATGTCACGGGGAACAGCTCAGCGTCTTCGGTGCTTTCAACTTTGACATAAAAGGTACTGCTGCTATCAAAAACAGCTTCAAGGTTGTCCAGTGTCAATATGGAGGGCCTGGAAACGATTTTTGCCCGACCTTCATCAGCCAGCAAACTCAGCCGCGCATTAAAACTGCCCAGATTCATACCCACTACCGTGGTAAATGACTGAAAGTCCTGAGCATGGGCGGAGCCTGCCGGATCAAACTTAAGTTCGGAACTGGTACCACGGGTATTGTTCCAGTCAACGCCTAGCGCAGAGATATCCTGTGAATTCACATCAATAATTGAAACACTGACTTCAACCTGGGCTGAGGGCTTGTCCAGGGATTTAATCAGCTCTTCGTACATGGGCATCTTGGACTCAAGATCATGGACGATAATCGCATTCAGCCGGGGGTCGGCATTAATCAACACGGTCTCAGCCTCAGCCCCTGAATTTAACTGCTGCGCTCCAGAGCTGGCTGCATCCTGGGCTGCCCTTAATGCGGCTTTTTTCTCTGCCGACCGGGTGACACCCTGAGCCGGCTTGAGAGAAGGATTAGCCAGAGTCTGTCGGGTAACCTGGGCGACCCCGCCACCACTGACAATACTGCGCAACAGCGTAGAAACGCCCGGCACCACAACCTGCTGCCCTCGAAAATTGAATTGTTTGTCTGTTGCCCAGGCGTATTTCAGACGAAACATTCTTACGGACAGCTGGCTCTTTTGCCGGTCACCTTCTTTTTTATCCAGCAGCTCGGCTGTTTGAGTCACCATTTCCACATAGCGGGGTGGACCGGAAACATAGACCAGTCCATTCTTTGGCTGCTCTTTCCAGAAAAAACGACCATCCCAGATGCCCACACGCTTGAGCGTTTTCTTGAACTTATCAATGCTCATGTAGTTCAGGCTGATAATCTTCTGCCGGGCGGCATTACCGTTGTAAACGTAGAGCGTGTGTCCATCGAAATACCAGATAAAGCCATAGACATTCGACATGTGATCCAAAAAGTCGATGGGCGTCAACGGCCCGATTTTACCATTAACCTGCCCCACCAGATCTTCAGCCAGAATAGTGGGGATATAATAGCTGGCCGCAAAGTTCTGCAGAACTTCCGCTAAATCTTCTCCGCTGCCGTAATAGGCGTAAGGACGCTCACCAAAAGCTTCCAGAGATGGCGAAGAATCATCAGGTACGTTTTCCGATTCATCCATTTCTGTTTCAGCTTCCGTTTCAACCTTCGCCTTCGCCGCTATATTCTGATTCAGCATTTTGGCATCATTATCCAGAGGCAGATCAAAACCAGTCTGCTGCGGGGGTTGCTTTAAAGGTGGCTTTTGCTTCGCTGAATTCAGCTGGTAGTTATAATCAACACTCTCTACACCCTCCATCCCGGAACTCATCGGATGGTCGCCCAGCCATTGCTGCAATTTATAATATTCTTCCTGGGTAGGCCGGGCTTCTCTGGGGGGAAATGACTGGGCATCAAGGGAGTTTGGCTCCTGCCTGTGCGGCTGGGCTGGCAAGCGTTCAACAGGAATGTAAATAGTCTGTCCGGTCATCAGCCGGTCAGGATTAGTAATATTGTTGTAAGAGATCAGTTCGTAAATATCGAACCCGTAGTTTTCAGCAATTATTGCCAGAGTTTCATCGGGTCGAACTATATGACGGCGGGCATTTTCTTTATCTATATGAGCCCAGTTGCTGTTTGAAATAGCATTTGAAGCAACGTTTGAAGCAACCAGCGTGAACATAACAGGAATAAGCAATGTCCACTTAACGCAGCGGTTTATGCACTGACCCGCAGAATGATCAATACAATGATACAGCTTGATAAGAAAGCTCATTACACGAGTGCCTCCATGCCAGTCTCGCTACAGCTTACATCAAAAACTTAATCAAACAGCCATTATTAGTACTTCGTCAATTAGCACAAAAAAATAAAGTTTTATTGGTGAAATCGATAAGGAATTTCATTTAATTGACAGTGTATCCAACTCCGTTCCCTAATTCTAACGCTTTTAGCCTGATCGCTTTCAGGTCATCACCAGATGGCCGATGAAATGCCTATTCAGTTTCCCCGGGAAAAATACGACGATGGATGTTTCATTTAACAGCGGCCTGTCAGGAATTTCCAGAGTAGCCGCCGATGCGGTGGATAAAGACTTTCCAAAAGATAAATCCTCATTTAAGCCTTCCGGCGAAAGCATCACCGCTCACTTCTGGACAGCCCTGGAAATGGGCCGGACTTTTCAGAACCGGGAAAAACGCTTTGCCATGAACGTAGACTCGTCATCGCTATCACTGACACCTGATGAACATCACATGATGACCAATATGGCATTAGCGATTTTCGAGCAGCACAAAAATGAAAGTCCTCAATTTCAGAAGGCGCTTGACGTATTACAGGAATCTAAAGAGCTTCAGGAAATGCTGATGATGAGCCGTAATATTCTGGTGGCAGGGTAAGGAGACATTCTATGGATAAGGCGCTGAAAGAGTGGTTATTTTCCCAGGCTGCTTATTATCTGGAGTATTTACAACCCCGCAAATCCATTGCCCTACTCGAAGCCATGCGTCAGATGGAGCCTGAAAACCCTGACGTTCATCGTATGCTGAGTTATGCCTACCTTCAGACTGACCAGCCTGCAGAGTCCATTAAGGCTGCCGATAATTTTCTGCAGTACGTGAAGCCCGGCACCGACACCCGTGCCATTAAATGGATCAAGGGGCGCGCCCTGCTCAGGAAGAAAAAGCTAAAAAAAGCAGCTGTTCGCTAACCCCCGGCTTTGTGTCTGAGCGTTTACGCCCCCGAACAATCAGGCTGAATGCATGAATCCAGTTCTTATCGCTCTCAACAAAATGGGCCAGCGCAACGACCTGATGCTGGCGGTTTTGCTGGTAGCCATTGTTGGCCTGATTATCCTGCCCATGCCCACCCCGGTGGTGGATTTTCTGATAGCCCTGAACATGGGCTTGTCCTTTATTCTGATGATGACGTCTATTTACCTGAGGTCGCCCCTGGAGTTTTCGTCTTTCCCTGCGGTGCTGCTGGTAACCACCCTGTTCAGGCTGTCACTGTCCATTACTACCACCCGTCTGATCCTGTTGCAGGCCGATGCCGGAGAGATTGTCTACACCTTTGGTAATTTCGTGGTGGGCGGCAACCTGATTGTAGGTATTGTTATCTTCCTGATCATCACCATTGTGCAGTTTCTGGTGATTACCAAAGGTTCAGAGCGTGTTGCCGAAGTCAGCGCCCGTTTCTCTCTGGATGGTATGCCCGGCAAACAGATGAGTATCGACGCCGACCTGCGTGCAGGCTCCATTGAAATGGAAGAAGCCCAGCTGCGCCGTGAGCTCGTGCAGAAAGAAAGCCAGATGTACGGCTCTATGGACGGCGCCATGAAGTTCGTAAAAGGCGATGCCATTGCCGGCCTGATCATTATCTTTGTGAACATCACCGCCGGAGTAGCCATTGGTTCCACCATGCTGGGGCTGAGTGCCGGTGAAGCCCTTCAGTTATATGCCATCCTGACCGTAGGGGACGGCCTGATTTCCCAGATCCCCGCCCTGCTGATCTCCATCACCTCCGGTATTATCGTTACCAGAGTATCGAACGAAGACTCCAAAGACCTGGGTAATGAAATTGGCGGGCAACTGCTGGACAAGCCTAAGGCGCTTATGGTGGGGGGCGTTCTGCTACTTTGCTTTGCACTGATCCCCGGCTTCCCGACCCTGACCTTCCTGTTCCTGGCTGGTTTTATCGGCGGCGGTGGTTACTACCTGCTGAAGAAAGCTGCCAAAGCTGAACATGATGAGGCTGAGGGCGGTATTCCTGCCATGGCCGCAGCTACCGAATCGCCGGACAAGGCCAGGTCACGCCTTGACCAACAGGAAGAGTTCACCCAAACGCTGCCATTGATTATTGACGTACCCACATCCATTCAGGAAAGTCTGGATACCCAATCGTTAAACGACGAATTACTGAAAGTCCGTAAAGCCCTTTACATGGACCTGGGCGTGCCTTTCCCCGGCATTCACCTGCGCTTTAATGACTCCATGGCAGACAACACCTACTCGATCCTTTTGCAGGAGGTCCCTGTTGCCAGCGGCTATTTCCGACCCGGTTATATCTTTATCCGTGAATCCATTGACCACCTGGAAATGCTGAAAATCCCTTTCGAAAAAGAAGATGATTTTCTGCCCGGACTGGACACCATCTGGGCCACTGAAGATAAGAAAGAACGTCTGGAAAAAAATAATGTTAACTTTATGGACGCGCCTAAAATCCTGACCTTCCATCTGGCTCATGTCCTGAAAAAGTACTCAGAAGAATTTATCGGTATTCAGGAAACCCGCTACCTGCTGGAGAAAATGGAAAGCTCTTTCGGTGAACTGATCAAGGAAGTGCAGCGTTTATTGCCCGTGAACAAAATTACTGAAATATTCCAGCGGCTGGTATCCGAAGATATTTCCATTCGTAATCTCCGCTCTATTTTGCAATCACTGGTGGTCTGGGGACACAAAGAAAAAGAGGTCGTGCAACTGACGGAGTATGTCCGCTCTTCATTAAAACGTTACGTCAGTTATAAATACTCTAATGGTAAAAACATGCTACCGGTCTATTTGCTGGATCAGGATGTGGAAGACGCCATTCGTGGCGGTATTCGACAGACTTCAGCAGGCAGTTATCTGGCACTTGACCCGTCACAGTCGGCACGGTTTGTGGAAAACGTTAAAAATACCGTGGGTAAAATCGGTCATCTGGAACACAAACCGGTACTGATTACGTCCATGGACATTCGTCGCTACGTGCGTAAGCTGCTGGAGCTGGAAGTGTATGATCTGGCAGTATTATCACATCAGGAACTGACGGAGGAGATTACGGTTCAACCGCTGGGCCGAATCTCTTTATAAAAAGCTCTTTATGATGCGTCGGGATTAACCAGCGCATACAGAAACTGGTCATAAAAGCGTTCACCTTTATAAATGTGTTTCCGCAGAATACCCTCACGCTGATAACCACACTTCTCAAGGGCTTTGCAGGAACCTTCGTTGTACTCCACAACGTCGGCAAACAACCGGACAATATTCTTCTTTTTGAACGCATAATCTGAAACAAAGGCCAGGGCTTTTGACATGACCCCCCTGCCCCAGTGTTCTTCCGATATCCAGTAGCCAATCTCAGCGGAATGTCGATGCACATCCAACTGCGCGACAAAGCCGATTTCACCAATGGCTTCCTGTCCACTGGCGATCACAAAACGGGTGTCCGACTCATGCTCTTTTACGTGCTGAATCCACGCCCTGGCATGCTCAATCGTGTAAGGACTTGGAAAGCTGTCTCTGAGATTCCGGGCAATATTGACATTGTTGCCATGGCGGGATATAGCCCCTGCATCACCATACAGAAAGCCTCTGACACTGTATCCATCACCCAGATCAAATCGCATATCCATTGCCTTTGAAAAGCCATCAACAGATAGGTCATCGGCTTAACAGAGACAGCCTTGAAAGCCTGGCGGTAGCGTTAAAAAATTTTGCTCAGGGCTTTATCCAGTGAAGCAATAGTCCGGTCGATATTATGCAGCTTGTCCAGACCAAACAACCCCAGACGGAATGTTTTGAAGTCTTCAGACTCATTGCACATCAGCGGAACGCCACCAGCAATCTGCAAACCTTCCTCAATAAATTTCCTGCCGGTCTGAATCTCACTATCAGAGGTATAACTAACAACCACACCCGGTGCCTCAAAGCCCTCTGCTGCCACAGACTTGATTCCTTTTTCAGTCAGTAATTCACGAACCCGCCGACCCAGCTCCAACTGTTCTTCACACACCTTATCAAGCCCATAAGCTTCAGTTTCTTTGACAGTTTTATAAAAAGTATTAAGAGCATCCGTTGGCATGGTCGCATGATAGGCGTGACCACCCTTCTCATAGGCTTCCATAATCTGGAGCCATTTTTTCAAGTCACAGGAAAAGCTGCTGCTTTGAGTACCCTCAATTCGGTCACGAGCCAGCGGACTCAGCATTACCATGGCAGAACAGGGGGAGCTGCTCCAACCTTTCTGTGGTGCACTGATCAGAATATCAATCCCGGTTTTGCCCATATCAACCCAGATTGTTCCAGAGGCGACGCAGTCAAGAACCATCATGCCACCCACAGAATGAACGGCATCAGCGACAGATTTAATGTACTCATCAGGCAGCATCATGCCGGAAGAGGTTTCTACGTGGGGTGCAAAGACAAATTCCGGCTTTTCGGCAAGGATTCTGGCAACAACTTCTTCTACAGGTGCCGGAGCAAACGGAGCGTCAATAGCATCACTTTCAGGGCGCGCCATCATCACAGTATGCTCTGAAGGAATATTCCCCGTTTCAAAAATCTGGGTCCAGCGATAGCTGAAGAAACCATTACGGATGACCAGGCATTTTTTATCAGCGGCAAACTGTCTGGCGACGGCTTCCATGCCATAGGTGCCCCCACCCGGCACAATGACAACAGAATGAGCGTTGTATACCTTTTTCAAAGTGGCAGAGATACCCTTCATAACCCCCTGAAAGGTGGTCGACATATGGTTTAGAGAGCGGTCGGTAAATACTACGGAATATTCAAGCAACCCGTCCGGGTCAACGGTGTCGAGTAAAGCAGCCATTATGGCACTCCTTGAAGATCAGTTGTTTTAATTACTATTTAATGAACCATTCAATGAACACGAGCACCCTGCTCCACAAGGGCTTCCTGCAATCTTTGAATATCAACATCCGCTACATTAACGCCATCTTGCAAAGACAAAGCGGCTGCCACCCCCGCACCCTGCCCGGTAACAGCACAGCAAATCATATTACGGGTAGCAGCATGGGAAATTTTATCCCCAGCAATGCAGCGACCGGCTACCAGCAGATTTTCGACATGTTGTGGAATGAGTACGCCATAAGGGATTTCGAAATAACGCCCGGTAGTGGGAAGAATAATGATGCCGTAGCCGTCAATAAATTCAGGGAAGATGCCAATGGAGTCATCAAATCGCCCCTGGTTACGGATGTCTGATTCAGTGATCGTGCCACGCCCCTCAATAATGCGGGATTCACGGGTTCCCAGAGTCATACCAAAGTTGCGGAGTTTGGCGCGCTCAAAACCGGGAATGTAAGCTCGCAGCGCATCAATGGCCCATATCGCCTGCTGACGACCTTCCATTTCAGCTTTGGTTAAGTCCCGTACATCGGTACAGTCATAGCCAAAGGAATAGACCATATTCATTTGGCAACCTTCACCCGCTTCCGTAATGGTACTCCAGGTACCGGCTATTGCCTGGGCATTTCCTGGAATAATGCCATCTTCCTGAGCCTTGTTAAAAGCCTCTTCAATGTAAGGACTGAACATGTCGTCTTCCTTGCCGGAAGTCTCAACACTCCAGTTTTTTCCCCAGTCTCCATACGTTGGTTTGAGTTCTGTACGAACATAGGTTTCAAACTTTTCCTTATCGACCCCTGCACAGTTGAATATGACAGTCACGCCCATCAACTTATCCCTGTCATCCTTGGTAAATGGCGCGCCGGCCAGAGCCGCAATATCCGCATCGCCGGTACAGTCAATAATCCGTTTAGCCAGAATAGCCTGACGGCCGGATTTACCTTCTACAATAATCCCGGTAACGACTGCCCCTTCCTTAATCACATCCACTGCCTGACAATGCAGCAATGGTTCGACTCCGGCGTCCTGGATCATTCGGTCTGCAACGTACTTAAAACCTTCCGCATCAATAGCCTCACTGATGGACTGAGGCTCAGGCCGGGTAAAACCAAGCTCTTTCGCTTTTATTTCGTATTCACGACAAATGCCTTCTGAATCAACAGTCCCCTCATGGCGATACCAGGCAATCCCCTCAACCCCAACCTGAGAAATAACACCGCCAAAGCAGCCATAACGTTCAACAATCATGGTTTTTGCACCCGCCCGTGCCGAAGCTATTGCAGCCGTCAGCCCGGCCGGGCCACTACCCACAACAAGTACTTCTGTCGTCGCTAATACAGGTGTTTCTTTTGGCGGCTCAGTGATTGAGAACATTTTTAGACCCCGGAGTAAAATCAGGCCCTCTGAGAGAATAGCCTGATCAAAGCCAATAAAATCAATTAAACGTTTGCAAGAGAGGCAGCTATTTCTTCGTCCTGTTCAGGGAAAGTGGCTGGATCAAGATAAATTCGGCCCTCACCATCCGGAACAGGAAAACCGTTCGGGCAGTCCTGATTAATCTGCTTAATAAAGCTACGGGCGATGATTGCAATCACAAAACAGAGCGGGAAACCTGTCAAAATAGAGACGGTTTGCAGGGGCTTAAGACTTTCAGGATTAATAAAATACAGAGCCAGGGATACAACACCGGCAAGAACCAGCCAGAAAGCAACATTCCACTGAGCCGGATCTTCATTTTGCTGCATTTGTTTTTGGGTAGCAGCCGCCAGGGAATAGCCAACAGCACAGTGACCAGTAATATAAGAGATCAGGGCAATCATACCGAAAGCAAAAACAAACACAGTACCAAACGGCATCTGCTCAAGCATGGAGTAAACCACGGCACCACGCCCCTGTTCATTCATAAGACTCATCAGGTCTAAAGTACCAGACATTTGCAGTTTAATGCCCAGACCTGGCAGTACCATGTAGAACACCATACAGCCCAGAGAGCCGGCTACCAGGCCGCCAAGAACGACTTCACGAATCGTTCTGCCTTTGGATATCTTGGCAATAAACAACCCAAATGGCAGGGCATAAACCACCCACCAGGAGAAATAGAAGACAGTCCACGCCTGCGGGAAACCGCCCTCGCGGATCATATCAGTCGCAAAACTCATATAGACAAAGTTCTGCAACATCAGACCAAGACCTTCTACTGATTGATTAAGAATAAAGGCGGTTGGGCCACAGATCAGGATTGCCAGCAACATAAGGATATCGGCCCGGACATTCCACTCGCTCAGGACTGCGACGCCCTTTTTCAATCCCATAAGCAAAGCCATCAGAGGGATAAAGGTCCAGAGGAAGATGACAAAAGTATCCAGAAAGGCATTACTGGACTCCCAGCCCATCACATAAACAATAGCGTTGGATATCATGGGAGTGCCCAAAGCCAGAGAGGTCATTACCCCGCCTACCATGCCAAACATATAGAGGAAATTAATTAAATGACCAGCAATGCCATCAGCACTCTTGCCAATAACCGGGCGGGCGAACTCGCTCATTTTCAGAGTGGGTTTCTGGCGCACAAAGAAAAAATAGGCAATGGGAATAGCGCAGGCAATATACCAGGCCCAGGCTGAGGGCCCCCAATGGAACATGCCGTAACTCGATGCCCATTGAGCAGCTTCAACACTGCCGGGTTCAAGCCCGAACGGAGGGGCTTGCATAATCCAGATCCACTCGACAGCACCAAGATAAAGTACACTGCCGCCAGTACCGGAAGTAAAAATCAACCCCAGCCATGTGAAGGTTTTGAATTCGGGCTTCTCTCCTTCTTGCCCTAATACGATTCCGCCATAACGCGACATCGCCAGATAGATGCAGAATAAAACAATGCCAAAAGTAGCCAGCAGGAAAAACCAGCCTAACTCTCCCGTAGTGAATGCGTGAAGTTTACCCATAATCTGACCGCTATTTTCAGGATCGTATAAAAAGAAAATAGCCATAATCAAAGTGAGGATTGTGGCAGGCCAGAAAACAGCCTTATCAATGGTATCCCCTTTATTCAACGCGTGTTGCGAAACACTCATTTCAGTCTCCCGCCAAGTATTATTATTTTTTAAAGACAGTGATATTCCGGCTGATTTTTAGCCAGAGCCTCTTTTTTAAAGCAAAGAAAACCCTTGTCGTTAACTGTTAAAATTAAACGACAGAAATTTTTTATCGCCAACAGGCAGGCAATTAACCAGTAGAATCCGGTTTTATTATTAGTGATTCAGTTCGGGGGCTGCCAGAAGAACTAGAGCATAAAGCACCTGCATCCACCACAACAGAAAATCTGAAATGGGCTCCTGATCTACCAAAGCATTCAGAACCTTCCCCTGTTATCTTCACCCTGAACTTCACTCGCACAAGTTGTCACAAAACAACAACTTTTTCATAGATACAAATCAACAAAGCACGGAAGTTTACGCATCAGAGTGAGGGGTCGGGGGGGCTTGTTCGGTGTTGCAACTGATTGAGGAGCTTGATGTCGTACCAACCAGCCATCTGAAAAAACTGGTTAACACTGATGATATCTGGGAAGTTCGGGTACAGTCAGGCAGTAATATTTTTCGCCTTCTGGGCTTTTTTGATGGTGATAATCTTGTCGTCCTCAGTCATGGTTTTCAGAAAAAGACACAGAAAGCACCGATAAAAGAAATCAGGTTAGCAGAAACGCGCAAAAAGGGTTATCTAAAAAGGAGGCATGAGTATGAGTGACTTAAAGAAATATATAGAAAATAGAAAAAAGAACGATCCGGTCTTTGCAGACGAATTTGATGAAGGCTATGAAGCCTTCAAATTTGGTGTTTTGTTAAAAGCGGACAGAAAGGAAGCAGGCCTTACCCAGCAGGAGCTTGCAGACAAACTTCAAACCCAGAAAAGTGCTATCTCCCGCATTGAGAACAATTCAGAAGACGTGAAACTTTCAACTCTGGAACGATTTGCCTCAGCACTGGGTAAGAAACTGGAACTCAGGCTGGTGGTATAGTAGCCCTGCCTTTTTCAATCAGGCAGGGGGGATCAGGTCGCCTGAGCAGAGGTATAGGCCTGTTTTGGCGAGTTTGGCTCTAAAGGAAAAGCTCTAAGTAGCTTTTTATCTCTCACCATCCGGTTCAGGTGGCTCTGCCTCAGAGGATCCGGAGATCGGCTCAGTAATTCAGCCAATACTCTTAAGGACAGGTAGCACTTCTTACAGGCCGCTATGATAACCTGCTCCATTTCATCTACTGGCAGCCTCTTCTTTTTTCTGGCTATTTCAGTAAGTTGCAGCAAATCATCAAGCAAGATTCTGTCAACATTTTCCAGACTCGTGATAATGAGTCTTCCGTCCTGATGCCTCTCCATAGCCGGGTGACTTTCATCGGAGTTTATATCCGTATCATCGGAGTTAGCTGCTAAACCATCGGAGCTGATTACGAAACCATCGGAGCTCAGGCTCAAATCATCGGAGCTTTTATAATCAATACCCATATAACCAGAGGCGGAAACCAGCTCTGTAGGAACCTCTTGAGGAAAGGGGATATCTGGCGTTGGAAGATGCGCCCCCGGCAAGCAATAGACCATACCTCTACCGCTGCCACTGGTTTCAAGCAACCTTTCTTTTACCAGTTGTTGAAGGGCGCGAGATATATCTGACGGATGTTCGGTAGATATTTCCTGTAACCGCGCATGATTGACCACTGACTCAATCCCGGCTGTTGCCAAAATAACACGCTCCAGACTACCAAGTCGGGTAAACCTGTTACCGAAGCGCTCTATCAACTGCGAAATAGTTTCTTGTGGCAGCAAATCAATCATTCGAAGTTCAAGCAGCGTCTGTTCAGGCTCCACACGTTCATGAAGACGAGGCTGCCGCCAGTGCTGACTGGACCAGCTGCTATAAATTTTCGGGATGCCTGAGCCTGCCCTCTCACCCAGGCCTATCATCAGAAACATCTGATGAATAGTTCTGTTGCGACAGTCACTATCGCCTCCCTGTATAGCCTGCTCAATAGGAATTCGCATCAGGCCGGGGTTACGAAAGCCGAACATATCTGGTCTCTTGACCACTAATACAGACATTCGCCCTGAATAATCGGCATGTACCAGGGTGTTTACCAAAGCTTCCCGAAGTGCCTCATGAACAGGAGTGTGGTCTTTTCTCTGCCCACCATCCAACTGAAAAGGTACTTTGAGATCAGCGGTCAATTTATTGATAACTCTACGATAGAAATCAAACAGGTTTCCAGACCATGTGCCATCAAGCGTAATTCGGTCAATCCAGCGAAGCTCAGCTTTGGCTTCAGATCGCTCCTGATAATCCAGAAGATAATTAGACACCCCTTCCTGAATAGCGGGAAGCTGACCGAACATTAACAAACCTGCCAGTGTTAAGCCTTCCTCTCCAGTCTTACGGTTCTTACGCCATCCCCCAATACAACGAAGAAACTCCTGATGGTCGTGCTTATTGTATGGATGTGTTGGTTTATGGTTCTGGAGCATTTGGCGGTAGTCCTGCAAAGACTCCATATCCAGATCAGCCAGAGTAAAGCCATCAAGCAAGCGAGTATCCCGACTCTCTTCAACCTGCTCGGCCAACATCCTTCGTACATTTTCCGGGTTGCACAAATGATCGCCTTCATTGAAACGACGATAAGTACCCTGCATAGGGTTGCTGTTTAAGTAGACAGGTTTTTGTTGACGGTTCGCTCTCGGGACATGAATTCGAATAACAGTCTTATCACCCAAAGTGATTGGCTGAATATCCTGATCATCGAGATAGTTGACACTGACTTTGGCTGAGTTCAGTGTGTTCCATAAATCAGCAATCATCTTATCTGCTTTGACTACCCCAATGACTTTAAATGCCCCCACAGGCTTCTCACGAACACCGAGAAATATATCACCTCCATTGGTATTAGCCATTGCACTGAAAGTCTTCCAGACATCCTTAGGCACTTCACCCTGCCCATTTTTTCCACCTGCCAGCTTAAACTCCACTTCGGTTCCTTCTTTCAAGCTGACGATATCTTCAAGGGAGCTGATCGTTTCTGTCATATAAGCAATATTCCGGAATAGAGTGTGGAGAAACAGGAGATATTATCAAGGTAAGCTCTGCACGATAACACGAACCAACCTCCTGTTCAGCCTTAAGTCAATCTGCTGACTGGTCAGCTGGTGCATAGCGGCAAAATCCGCAAAGCCTGCAACAACAGCCTGACCATCCATTTCGACCATGGTTCGCAGAATCTGGTGTAATCCAGCTGTAGGTTCGAGGGATATAGGGGGTAGTTTGCTATTGGAATACGCCCTCCGCAACCAAACAGGCCAAAGGGGGTGCGGCTGAGCATATCCAAAGACGTTGCAATCAGACCAATCTGCAACGCATCGTAGTATTTGAACAGGTTGTCATAGACGTTACAGATGGAACAGTGGGATTCGTCGGTAATAATCAGGACAAAGTAACCCACATCGAACTGATCCATGATATTCATCATGCTCGGGCAAGTTGCGATAATTCCTGGCTTAACTGGATGTCAGGTAGTGCCCTCAAGCTTCCTGTAAATCATTCCAAGGATGTCCCACTTCTTCATTGCCCATTCCGGCGACAGCAGATATTGCCGCTCTCCAGACCCGGTCAGGCGGTGAAACAGCAAATGCTCTGGTGCGCGACGAATGACTTCCGCCATAACATCCGTGTACTCGTCCATGGTCATCTCTTTTACCCGGCCATGCTTCCAGTCCCGGGCCAGCTGTGTTCCCTTAACAATGTGCAGGGGGTGAACCTTGATGGCATCAACGCCCAGTGCAACCACCCGGTCAAAGCTGGTCAGGGTATCTTCTGGTGCCTCACCAGGCAGCCCCATAATCAGATGAGTACAAATTTTTAAACCAAAGCATTTGGCTCGTTTTACAGCATCTTCATATTCGGCCAATCCATGTCCCCGGTTAACAGCTATCAATGAAGCATCAAAAGTGGACTGCAGACCCAGCTCTAACCAGACTTCATAGCCTCTGTCCTGATACTCTTTCAACAGTGCCAGTACCGGATCAGGTACACAGTCCGGGCGAGTACCAACGGCCAGACCAATGACATCAGAGTCAGACAAGGCTTCGTCATAATAACGACGAAGGTCTTCTACGGAACCGTAGGTGTTGCTGTATGACTGAAAGTAAGCAATGAACTTGCCCGCTCCAGTGCGTTTGGAAACCTTCTCTTTTGCGGATTGAATCTGGGCAGTAATATCACCGGCATTGGTGGTATCAGGACTGAATGAAGCATTATTGCAAAACGTACAGCCACCGATTCCTTTCGTGCCATCACGGTTTGGACAGGTGAAAGAAGCATTAACTGAAATTTTGTGGACTTTCTCACCGTACTTCGCACGCAAATAGCGTCCAAAGGTATTGACGAATCGTGTCATGTCCATACAAGAAGGCACCCGGAGTTTAACAAAAGAACGACAACATAATGCTTGTTTGATCAGCCGCCTATACGCACATCACGAGGAATTGGGAAAAGGTCTGACAGACTGTTTGCGGGATACTCTTGCCGGGTTAAAGCTACACAGGTTGATTGTAAGCATTCGGTGAACCCATCTGAAGCATGACTATTTGACCATGTTCAACTATATTTCCTGAATGCTTTCTTCAGTTCTTTCCACTACCACTGAAGCTGATATCGTGAAAACACCTTTTGCTTATGCGCGAGTAACGCTAAGCAAAATGGAGTACATAGAGCTCAAAGCGCAAGCGAATCAGTGGCACAGCCAATGGCTGCGCGCCCGTCAACGGGAGCGGGAGGCGCTTGCCCAAATTGCACAGATTAAGGTCAAACATCAAGAAGAAATCAGTGCTTTTCAGGTGCAAATTGACCAACTAAAAAACCAATTAGCGCAAATGCAGCATTTGGTGTTCGGACGCTCTACAGAAAAGACATCAAAAAAATCAGGCAATCAGCAAGAAGGTTCGGGCTCCGGGCAGAAATCTGACCGCAAGAAAGGACAGCAAAAAGGCTCAAAAGGACATGGTCGAAAGAACGTCACTACCTTGCCCGTGATTCCTGAAGACCTCGTGATACCTGATGATGAGCAACATTGCACTCATTGTGGTCTTCCTTTTAGTCCATTCCCCGGCACGGAAGATAGCGATGTTATCGAAGTAGAAGTTCAGGCTCATGTCCGTCGTTACCGCCGACATCGCTACCAGAAAACCTGTCAGTGTTCACAAACCCCGGGGATTATTACAGCGCCTGAACCGGCGAAACTCATTCGTAAAGGCAAACTGGGCGTCTCTGTATGGGTCGAAATCCTGCTGCACAAATACGCTTTCGGCATTCCCATTAACCGACAGCTGCAAGATTTTCGGATGCGTGGACTTGATCTCTCTCAGGGCACCGTGACAGGCGGGCTACAAACCATTAAACCGCTGTTTGAGCCCATAGTAGAGTCTATCAGGGAGCGCGTTATAGCGGGTCAGCAGTGGCATGCCGATGAAACTCGCTGGATGGTATGGTCTGATGACCAGGGTGCCAAAAAACACTGGTTATGGGTGTTTATGGTGCAGGAAGCCGTCTATTACAGCGTGGACGACAACCGTTCAGCCCGGGTTCCCAAAGAGCTTCTGGGTAAAAGCAATGGTATTCTGGTTTGTGATCGTTACTGCGCCTATAAAAGTCTCGCCAATGAAAATCCAGATATGTTTTTAGCTTTCTGCTGGAGCCATGTGCGCAGAGATTTTATCAATGCCCAGAAAGGCAATGATGAACTGGAAAAGTGGAGTGCCACTTGGGTAAACCGTATTGGCAAGCTTTACCATTTAAATGACCAGCGTCTGGAACATCAGAGGCAACCTGAACAGTTTTTCAAATACGACAAAGTTCTCAAAGAATATCTCGGCCAGTTAAAAGAGTGGCGGGATAAAGAGTTGGAGCGTCCAAAGCTTAAGGAACGTTGTCAAAAAGTCCTTACCAGCCTGAAGAATCACTGGGAAGGGCTAACTCTGTTTGCGGACTACCCAGAAGTCCCTATGGATAACAATGCTGCTGAGCGATCCCTGAGAAACCCCATTGTCGGGCGCAAGAATTATTACGGTGCAGGCAGTGACTGGAGCGGAGAGTTAATGGCCTGGCTGTTTTCAGTGTTTATGACGCTGAATCTTTGGGGTATAAATCCCTGGGCATGGATGACAAAGTACCTGCAAACCTGTGCAGACAATGGTCGTGTAGCACCTGATGATTTGTCTCAATGGCTGCCTTGGCTAATGACGGATGCACGCCTTAAGGAGCTTAGGAATCACAGCCCGCCTTGTGAAAATGGCTTAGTAACACCCCTTTCCTAAAATCAGACAAGTGCTTCCTGGAATCGTACACAGGAGAGGGGTGTTATGGGTTTACCGAATGCTTACGGTTGATTCACTGAAAAAACCTGTGTCTTAAATCAATCCGCTTTTTTCATACGGTCAATGACTTCATCAACAACCGCTTTGACTTGCTCTTCATCAGCCGCGAGGGACAGGGTGTTATCATCCGGAGCCACTCGCCATTCAATAATGCGTTTAGCCAGCTTGCGGGCCATGACTCCGACGATGTCGTCAAGATAGGTGTCGTTAAACATTGGCAAGTGCATAAATCGCAGGTGAACCAGCAGTTGCTCAGGCTGCCCGTCTTCTTTCATGTGAATGGCAAAGTCACCGGGGTCTGTGGTGCTCTGACTGATCGTTAACGTGAAGTGTTCACCGCTCATAAAATTCTCCTGACTGACTAAGTCAGTTGTCGGCCCTGACATGGACGGCTAAAGATTATTTTTTTACACAGATTGGAAATAACGATTTACCCTGTTTAGAACTGTCGTCCCATCCCTTATCTCCTTCGGAACTGCCATTGTCAGGCAGCTATCAGAAACAAGGCCGATATATCTATCTATAGTAAATAGTGTCCATGCCTACAGTGTTTCCGGTATCTCCAGCGGTATCAAAGGGTTACGACCTAATATTTGCCAACATTTACGACAGCGACAGGGCAACTTTACCTATCACAGAAGGTTCCAGAATCGCATACACTCCATCAGTTTAAAGACCGCAAGCCCAACACAGGCAAAGGTTCTTTCCTCGTTAATCCTAAATTCAGCAGTTGAACGCCACTGAGCCATGCCATTAGGAATAGCTTCTCACGGTTCTGAGCAGCGTTTTTTTAAGTCATTAGCCCGATCGAATTAATGGTTGCATCGTAATAACCTGCCCTTTTTTCAAAAATTTTGAGACCGCTTTCGTTAAAATACGACACCATGCGTTAATTGGATTCAACTGCGGTGCGATACTTTTGATTGAATCAAAAAAATCACACAGTTCACTTTGTAATTTCGCAATTTTATACATCCATCGATGCTGGCTTGTCAGCTTTATTTTCTTTTGGTTGCCAGAGTGGGTCAGCTTGCCAATTGAACTCATTAATAAGGGACGGCTGGTAATTGATTCTTTATGGGAGTCCGGATTACTCAATCGAACGTATAGCGTCCACCAGTTGTAAACCAAGGCAACCATTCGGGCCAGCATTCGACATCTTGCCATATCTTTTGTTACATAACCGCCCCAGCCCCATTGGTTTTTGATTTCATCAAAGTTATTTTCACAGTCAGCCCTATTGCGATAATGATTAATGATCGAGACTATATCATTATCAAGAGATGTGACCAGAACCGAATACTCGTAAGCTTTTATATTTTCTGGCTCTTCTATTAATGCTAACGTTTGTTGACGTTCTTTTATTCCTTTTTCCAACATCGGTATTTCATTTTCAGGACGCCGTCTTCGAACAATAATTATGCGTCTTTCTTTTTTCCAACCTGACAGTTTAATTACGGATTCTTTTCCCTCCCAATGGTTGTCGTATTTTACCCATCCTCCGCTACAGTGTGCATTCCCTATGGCTTTCTTAACGTTGTCGTGCTTCTTCATTTTAAAAAGATAATGACAACCAGCATCTTCCAATTCGCTCATTACCCGGTCACTTCCCCAATCACAATCACCACGAACAAATTCAGGCCAGCAGCGTTTTGGAAGTCGATTTAATAGCTCCATTAAACCGGGTAAAGAGTATTTACTTTGACTTTGATTTCCGGGTCTGACTTCAACCTCCAGTATTAATTTAAGATTAGCCATCATATATGAGTGGTAAGTATGAGAGGGTCTCCCTTTCTTATGTGGGTTATAGCCATTAACCGCTCCTTCCTGATGCCCATAAATGGTTTTCACGGTAACATCAACATCCATAATCCATGGAATGGTTAATAACGGATCAAAACAGAGATGGAGGTGTTTTTGCATCCATTCAACGCCTTCATCTTCGTCAATCTTCTTTAAACCACGCCTGGCAGAATCATCGCTGACAATTTTTTTCATCCCGAGCAACTGAGCGTTTACTTTATCACCAATAATTGTTCCGATATGCGCATAGCGTTTATGTCCTGAAAGAATGGAAAGCATTAATGAGCCAATCACATCCACTTTTTGAGGGGCGTTTGGGCTTTTATAAGTTAGTGGGCAATCGTTAACCCAGGGTTCAAATCGGTGACCTGTTTTTAAAAACTGTATAAAAAAAGGAAGCTGTCCCATTGGGGTGACCGATGCTTCAGGCTCCCACTCGACATGAATTTTACCGTCGAAAGAATCGACTTCGAGTTTGACGGATAAGGGATCTTTTTTCATTTCAGACAACTCACCCTTTGGGGGAGTGGGTTTTGGTGGTCGAACCATCTTCGAGCCCTCAATATTGTTGAGGGTTAGAGTTTAGCTCAGGGGTTAACCGCTGAATTTAGGTTAATAGATTTGATACTGGAAATACGCAGTTTGGAACTAAATATCTTTGCCGATCTGAAGACGGAACTTGAAGCAGCCAGAGCCAAGGCTTGCAGTTTACTCACTGCCACCATTGACGGTTGCCTGAATGAATTGCCAGAGGCAGAGGAAAGTTATTTCCCGTTAATGGACAGGCAGGACGCAGAGAACGCCCAAAAGTACGCCGACAGTATCAGAAAGGTTTGCAGGCTTGATACTGAAATCAATACTAATAATACCAATCACAATACTATTAATACTTTACCTACAAAGCCTGAACCGCAGATACCCAGCATTGAGGCATTGTTCAACCAGTACTGCCAAAGTAGGGTAAAGATCGGGAAGTGGAAGCCACACCGGATAAACTGGAACACCCAGCAGTCACGGAAGGCACTGGACGCATTCATTGAGAGTAGCGGTATTACCTGTGTGACTGAAGTCAGTAAGGGTGATGTGTCTACCTTCAAAGAATCAATATTGGAACAATACTCACCTAAAACCGCTGAATGGAAGTTTGCTCAAGTCGCTAGCTTGTTCAGTTGGATAGTCAAGAATACAGACCACCTTGAAATATCACGGTTTCAACAGGTAGGCGGCTTTGGTTCTGTCGAAGGCAACAGCACACCGCCGATGACTCCCGATCTGATGCAGCAGCTATTAGCCACCAGCCCGGAGGAACATCACAATGCCTATCGCTTGTATTATTTTACTGGCATCAGGACAGGTGAATTGCTTAATTGTGCGGCATGGGAAACCAAAGACAGTATCAAGTGCCTGAAGATCACCGACACGAAAACCAAAGCAGGTGACAGACTTATCCCATTACACCACTCAATCGTTGACCTTTACGGCTCAAGCCTCGCAGGTTGCAGAGCTACATTAAACAAGTGGATACGTCGGACACATGAAGACTATAGTGTCTATTCGTTTCGTCATGGTATGGCTAACAGGCTGCGTGCAGTGGAGACCTGTACTGATGGATTACTGGCAGCGGTGCTAGGCCATACTCAGAAACAGATAGCTCATAAAGTCTATGGGACAGGCTTTGATGTGCAGCGTATGAGAAAGGTAATTGATTTAATACCAGCGTTAGACGAACGGCAGTCATAGAGGCACCTAGGAGACGATTTAAGGCATGACCCTATGCAGTTGGATAGGTTCAGTAGAAAAGCTCTCAGAACGGCTTAAATTGGCTCTGAGCATTTCAGGCTGTTTGTGTGACCGTATTTATACCGGCGTATATATCTAGGGTACCTTATATATACAGCGGGTTTCCTATTGCCGGTTTTAAAAATACCACACACTTCTGTCACCTTTCTTACCTATATATCCGGCGCGAAAAGTCCCCCATGCCGGTCTGGCGGCTTGCCTTTCGGGTTGCCTATTGCCGCCAGCGTTGACCGATGACCCGTCCCTTTTTTCTACCGGGACTGGCGACGACTGCCACTACTGAAACGATTACTCATATAGTAGTGGTGGTGTTAGTCCAGCCACCAGCCTGACCAGAGACCAGCCATTGATCAGCACGACCAGACCTGAGTGGGTAAAACGCCCACCCAGCCGACTACCAGCCACCAGCCAGACCACAGCAAGCCTAAGTATCAACACAGTATCATCAAGCGACCAGTTATTAATACCTCAGAAAGTGTCATTATTCAGGTATCAATAAATAGGGTATTGCAATTGTTAAAACCTAAAGGTATCATGAACACACTTAATGACACCTCAACAGGAAAAGGTATTAGTTATGAGCCGTACATTTGCATACTGCCGAGTATCAACAGCTGAACAGACAACAGAGAATCAGGCTATCGCTATCCGCAAGCAGTACGACGTTATCGATACACGTATCATCAGTGAAACCATTAGCGGTGCTGTAGTCGCCAGTGAACGACCTGAGTTCAACCGCCTGCTTGATCGATTAGAGACTGGCGACACTCTGGTTGTTCTGAAGCTTGACCGGTTAGGACGTGACATGATTGATGTACTGGCTACCATTGACCGGCTGCAAGATATGGGAATCAAAGTGGTCAGCATGGACTTGCCCTGCAACGACCTGACCAGCTCAGAGGGCAAGCTCATCTTACGGGTATTTGCCTCTGTTGCTCAGTTTGAAAAAGATCGTATTCGTGAACGCACAATCGAGGGACAAGCAAGGGCAAGGGCAGCAGGTAAAGTGATCGGCAGACCAGTAGCCACAAAGACAACAGACAAGGTACAGGCTTTGAAGTCTGAAGGCTTGAAGCAAACACAAGTGGCTAAGGAACTTGGCATCAGTCTGCCGACAGTCAAACGCCACTGGAATAAGACGGCGTGAGTGGAAGCACTTATATTTTTATTATTTGAAATAGTGCCAAAGTAAAAAGGCAAGTTAATCAGGTGGTGAAACTGCGAGGCGACTTTTGGAACAGAAACCTCGCAGCCAGCCACCAGCAACCCATAGGAGTAAGTCACTAATGACTGATTCAGTATACAACACTACCAATACACCTATCCAGCCAGCACCAGAAGTGGTTGAGTTCTTTGGAGCAGAAGAGCTTGCAGGTATGCAGGCAGAACTGGAGGCTGACAATGGGCAGTCACTCGCAGCAACTGGCAAACTGTACCTGAAACACAACACGGCAGACGGTACGCCACGTAAACGAGCGCTGGACGATGACACGGCTGAACAACTAGCCGATGGGTTTATTACTGAAGAGCAGTTGCAGCAACGTATTAAAGAACGATTTAAAGGAACGATGATGTCAGACGACAATGCAGAAGTAACTGCACCGGACTGGTTAGTCTGGGACTGGTACGAAAAGGACAGCGTATCTTGTGTATTCGCACCACCAGCCAGCGGTAAATCATTTATGACCATCGACCTTGCTTGCTGCGTGGCTACAGGCACACCATGGCAAGGGCATGACGTTGAACAAGGGTTTGTATTCTACATTGCAGGCGAGGGTTACAACGGTATTAAACGTCGTCTGAAGGCATGGCGGATTAAGCACCAGAAAAGCATCGACCCAACGGACAAGGGTGGTCTGGCGATGACTGATAGCCCTATCCTGATTGGGGAACCTGAAGGGTTGGTTGAACTGTTTGACAATATTGATTACTGCTTTGACGGCGTGGCACCTAACCTCGTTGTCATTGATACTGTTGCCCGTTGCTTTGGCTCTGGTGACGAGAACAGCACAAGGGATATGAACGCCTTTGTTAAGGCAGTGGACAAGATCAAAAAGAAATACGGCTGTACTGTGCTGTTAGTTCACCACACTGGTCATGGTACTCAAGAGCGTGGTCGTGGCAGTTCGGTTCTGATCGGCGCATTAGATTCTGAATACAAGATCAAGAAGTCAGAGGACAGTATCGTTACTCTGTCATGTACGAAAATGAAGGACGGCGTTGAACCAAAGCCAATGAACTTTGAGTTCGCCACTGTTGACCTCGGAGTAATTGACAAGAAAGGGCGCATGATCACCAGTGCTGTGCTGTTGCAGACTGATAAAGAGCCTCAGCAGGTTGATAAGATCAAGCCGCTAGGTAAGAACAAAGAGGCTGTATTGCAGGCGGTACGGTCACGAATGGCAGCAGGTGAACCGCATACGTACGCAGTGGTACGGGATGACCTGAAGGCGCAAGGCATTAAGATCAGCAATTACTCAAACTGGGTAACTGACCTTGTTGAAAGTGGACACCTTGAAAAGAACGGCGATGTGTTGACGCTGTTGGTTATGTAAATTTCTACTCTTCTTGTTCTTGTTTTCCCTAGGGTTTCAAAGAGCAAGAAGAGCTAAAAACATAGATAAGTAGTTACCACCTCACCTACTCACCCACCTACTCACTCACTCACTCGTTTCTATAGGGTAAAGGGGAAGTGAGTGAGCTATAGCCCTTTAAAATCAAGGGGTCGTATAAGTACGTAGAGGTGAGCAAGGAAAACTAGAAAAAGAGCAAAGGGCGACTGCAATGGTTGCCCTTTTTTGTAAAGTTTTCCCGTCACCACACGACACCGCCTGCACACTCACCAAGCCTCAAAACCGATCACACTGGTACACCAATCCAGTGGAAGTAAAGACGTCAGATACCACCTTTCAATCAGCGAAAGACGTTGATCAAATAGCCACGCATTCCGACGCAGCAACAGGAGCAGGTACAAGGCATGGAGTACATCAACGCAGCCACGAACAGTGATGAGCTACGGGACGCCGCAGACGTAGCGGGTATTGACCGGAACGAACTGGAAACGATTAGGGCAGTAGTGGAAGCGGAAGCGGTACTACTTCCAGAGACTAGAGACCAGCCGGAGCTGACTGGTGAATCACTGGGCATACTGGACAGACTACTGATACCGGACAGCGACAGTACACGACAAACCATTTACGCCATTGCTGAAAGGTACAAGGTTTTGGCAGTGACCGGAAATAGGACAAAATACCGCACTTTTCGAGCATGTGAAAGTGACTCAAAGAGCTAGAGGCCACGGATAGCAAGGGGTCTAGCGGCTTAGGCTTTTCCCCTTCCTTATAGAGAGCAGGGATATATCAGATTCATGTATGAATGACTCTATACCCGGTAATTAGTCGAACGACGTATGACGCCTGCGGATGGCTAGGGGTTGTCCCATTGACAGCCACCAGCACACTGAAAAGTCAATACGTCGGTTTGACAGTTTGAGAATTGAGTCAGTACAACCAGTACAACCACTATGTCGTTTTGACATACTGAGAATTGAGCCACCAGCACCACCAGTACCAAATACTTTTAATACCCGAATATTCGGGATTTAGATTTAGCCAACATTGGAGAAAACCTAATGAATACCTCTATCACCAGCCTCAACAATGTAATCAAAGACGAACGGTTCCAAGTACGGGCTGAAGTATGCCCCGAACATATCAAACAGCTTGCCTTGAGTATCCTTGAAGACGGACAACAAACCACGCTAAAGGTCTGGCGTATTGACGACGCACCAGCACTGAAACCTGACGGTACACCAATACCTCAATACTGGTTGGTTGACGGTTTCCATCGCTGGAACGCATTAGACTCTATCCGCAAAGAACACGGTCAAAACGTCAATGCCAAGATCGAAATAGTTGGTACTGGTGCTGATGTATATGCCGCCAAAAGATACGCCATTCAAGCGAACTCAGAGCATGTATTGGCAAAGCCACGGACTAACGCCGATAAACAGAATGCCTGTACTGAAGCTGTTGATGTGTTGTTGAATACTGGAAGCAATGTTTGGCGTATTGAATACAAAGAAGTAGCAACAATGGCTTGTGTGTCTGAAGCAATGGCAAAGAAAGCCGTTGCAGGAATCAATAAGAGTCTTAAGGTTAAACGGGACATTGCTATTGATGAACTGGAAGCAGAAGGCAAGACACAGACTGAGATAGCTGAACAGTTGGGACTAAGCCGTCAGGTTGTCCACGTCAATCTGTCAAAAAAGGATACGGTATCTAATTTTGACAAAGAAGCTGAACCTACGGTCAAGCCTGAAGTACCACCAACAGCTAAACCAGAAGCACCGGAAGTAAACCTGTTTACCAATAGTTTCAGGGAAGCACTGACACCAGTACTACCACAGCTAAAAACCAATCCTGAATTGTATGCTGATCTGAAGACAACACATAGCCTGATGGGACACATACTGGAAACTTTCAAACCTGAAGCTTAACCAGAAGCACTAATAAGCTAAAACGGCTTATTTAATACGTCTGTGCTTGCATGGAACTGGTGTTACCCTTGCTAGCTTCAGTTTTATGCAAGCTCGTTAACGTCTGGTACTGGTATACATCAGCAGTGGTGGTACTACTTCAGAATACATACTCATTAGTAATACATCATTAGTAATACATCATTAGTAATACATCATTAGTAGGTTACTATCTCTAGCTCTATCTTAAGATATCTATAGTATGTCTTTCCTTTCCGTCTTTCTATAAGGGAGGTAAAAAGGCACTAACCCCACAGCCCACGTATAGCAAGGGCTTTAGCTTTTCACACTGGTATTCGACCGTGTAAAAGTGACCCACTTTGTCCTATTTCCGGTCAGCACCGCTACAGCCCACGGTTTGCAAGGGCTGGAGAGAATGACTCAAATCCGGTCAGTACGCCAGCACCGGACAAAACCGCAAGTTTCTACAGTACACCAGCACACCCACCAGCAACAGCGCGCAGATTTCCGCACTGTTTGCTCGCTAAAAATAGGGAGCAAAAGCTGACCCCTCGAAACGAAGTCCCACCACCTGCACACACACCAGCGACAACAATTCACGAACAAACCTGCCAACATTTATATACTGTGCTAACCTGAAGCCCTGTTAAATCAAGGGACTAGGACAATGAGCAACGGCAACTCAGCTATAGTAAATGGATGAGCCAGCCCACAAACGGGAGCCCCAATATGATCAATAACACTGATGCAGAGCCTCTACGCCCTGATAGCAGCCGCAACCCGGTCGACCCGGTTCAGCCTAAAAGCCCGGTTGATGCCATTGAAGCGGATCGTTTCTCAGACATGATGAAGAAAAACAAAGATATGGAAGCGGCTGCAAGTGATAACCAGGCAGCTGAAGGGGAAATAACGCCTGAAGAACTACAAAGGCAAATTCGGGAAGGAATGTTTAAAACCGGATTCCAAAAAGCCATTGAAAGAGCAAAAGAAATGACAAAAGAAATGAAGCAATGACACTTGATGCCATGAACTATATCACTGACAAAAAATTGACAACAAGAATATAGCGTCGTTCTTATATGAAGTTAATTTATAAAAAGTAACCAGCAAATAAATTACAATAATAAAAATATGTTTTTTTAAGTTCAATCAAAAAACTAGAACACACACTAATAAAAATACTCATAGTACAGGGAGTTGTTGTACATGTCTGAGCAGCGTAGTAATGTCGTTTCTATCAACACGCCAACCTCACCTGTTGCGCAGTTTGAGATAGAAATGCTATTTGAAACACTGTTAAACCAATACATCCTTCCCAAGATCAATCCTGCCGTTAATTCTTTAGCTGACCATGTATCGGAAAAACAGCTCACAGCTGCCAGCGACATTGACCTGATGCAATTAATTGAAACAGGAAAAAAAGTAAAACGCTCCAAGGCTGAGATAGTTGAAGCATTTACCAAACACCTGTTCAACAGTGTCAGTGAATGGACTGAAGCTAAAAAAACGACGGATAATTTCCAGCCAGACAATGACTTATGTTTAGTTGATAATACGATCCTTGAACAAAAGCTGGCCTGGCAGGCAGCCGCCAGACAAATGGAAATCTGCGAACAAGTGCAGAATCTTTATAACTGTGAATCACGCCTGCAAGACTTTACACCTTCAGACTCTACACATCTGCCCATTGGTTCAATGGCCCTTTGCGAAGCATTTGCCAGTGCTTTGGTACCGTTAAATCTTGATGTTGATACGGCTCAGGAATTTTTATCACTGTTCACTAAGCATCTGAAATTCACGACTGCACAAATGTGGCAACAGGCAGATACCGATCTCTCAGAGATGGGGCTGGAACTGAACACACCAAAAATATCTTCTTACACTGAAACGATTGCTAGCACTAACTCAAAAAAGAATACCAACCAGGAACTAACCAATAGTAATAGCGATACCGATAGCGATCTGGTAAACCAGATTGCCCAGCAGGTGGTTTCAAGAGTTGAATCAATGATTGGTCAGCAATTTAACAAAACCCTGAATGAAACAGGTGCCGATTCTTTTATCATTTCTGCAACGAGTTATCCAACTGAGGATCTCGCCTCAACATTAACCAGCATTCAGGATGAGTTATCAGAGCAAACTTCATCCATTTCAAATTTATCAGAATCTATTAAACATGCCTTAATAAATCGGGGAATTACACAAAATCTTTCTCCCCGACAGGAAGACCTGATTAATCTTGTCGGTTTATTATTTGAATACATCATAGACGACCACGAACTACCGGATATCATTAAAAAAATCATTGGACTTCTGCAAATACCCGTTCTAAAACTGGCTTTAATTGATCAGGATTTCTTATCCAACAGAGAGCATCCCGGCAGACAACTATTGAATGATATGACATCTGCAGGCATGCACTGTAAAGACAGTGACGAACCTGTTGTTCATCTTATTGAAAATACCGTCAAAACAATTATCCGCAGCTTTACAGACAATCCCAATATATTTTCTGAATGTCTCGACGAATTTAATAAAGAACTGTTATTGATCAACAAATGTTCAATACAGACCGTTGAAGACGACCTGTGGGATACCGACAGTGCAGGGGAAGCAATCCTTAACACACCAGAATTAACCAAAGAATATTCAGAGCCGGTCATCGACCCTGCCAGTAATACGACAGCGGTATCTCCTATCGATGATATAGTGGACTCTTATCTCACCAGGCATAATGTGCCGAAGTCCCTTAAAGAGCTGGTATGCTCAGGCTGGAAAGCCGTTCTACAGTTCTCTTTTGAGCAGGGCAGCTCTGATGAAGAATGGTTTCACCGAGTCAATACTCTGGATATGTTACTGTGGAACCTTCAGGAAAATCGCCAGAAAGACATACCGGATGATGACTGGCAAATACTGAAAAATTATCTTCTTGATCAGTTTAATGGAGTTGAAATTAATCCATTCGCTGTAGCGGAATGGCTTCATGCCATTGACTCCATGACCAATAAACATATTGGTCTTGAAGAAGAGATCGTTATCCAGAAGCAAGCCGACCAGCAAAAAAACAAACCAATAGTAGAAACGGATGAAATCAGGGAGTCTGAATTCCCTGAACCGGAAATCGACCTTTCAATCTCTGATACCCTGCCACAGCCATTTTCTGGTACAGAAATGCCTGTTGTTGGTCAGTGGGTTGAGTTCATCGGTAAAAATGATCACCACCTGCGCTGTAAACTGGCGACCATCAACTGTCACACAGACCGTTATGTCTTTGTTAACAAATCGGGTATGAAGGTCGCGGAGTGGTCAGGCCCGGAGCTGGAAAAATCAATACAAAACCACAGAGTTGAACTGCTGGACAATCAGCAATTCTTTGACCGGGCATTACAAGCTGTCATGAATAAATTCCTGAAATTTTAAATGCAGGAAAGATAGAGGATCGGAAAACCGTCATGCTGGACCTGACTAACCTTCGGATGATCACTAATGGTAATAAGACCATGCTCAACGCGCTCTTGACGGAGTTTATCAGCACAACAGATCACGACCTGAAAGAGCTAAGCAGTGCTATCACTGACCAGAAATACGGCTCAATAGCCAGACTCTCTCATCGAATAAAAGGGGCTGCTGCAATCGTTGGTGCATCAGAGCTTGTTGAGTTAACGGCAAAACTGGAAGCAGCTGCCTATCAGTCCGGTCAGGATAACCCATCTGATCTGCTGGATAGAATCGTTCACTGCTATAAAAATGTTTCTGAAGAAATCAACCACTACAAATGACTGGGCGGCCCTGCCCCAAGTCCTGCAAATCCCTGCAAAACAATTTCAACCGCCAACGCGCAAAGCAGCATTCCCATCACCCTGATCAAAATGGCAGAACCGCTGTCTCCCAGCCATTTATGAATGGTGTTAGCCATCAATAGAAGCAGATAGGTAATAAGAAGAACCACTACAAGAATAATGGATGTCAGGATTTGCTCGTCCAGACCATACCTGCGGTTGTCGGTAATAATAACGACAGCGGTCAAAGCGCCGGGGCTTGCCATGGAAGGAATCGCCAGAGGAAAAACGGCAATATCATGCCCTGGTTCAGCCCGGTCATGGGAGTGAGAAACATCTTCTCCAAAAATCATTTTCAAAGAAAAAATGAACAGGATTACGCCCCCCGCCATCTGGAATGACCCCAGACGAATGCCCATGGCGGTGAGGATCAATTGTCCGACAACGATAAACAGCAGCAAAATGGCTCCGCTATAAATCGTCGCCCGCAACGCTATACGATTACGATCACCGGGAGAAAAACCACCCGTGATTGATAAAAAGAGCAACAAGGTTCCAATCGGATCAATAACGGCAAAGAGAAGTACAAAGTCGTGGATCAGTTGTTGCATAGGTGCGCCGTTAGCTGAGAAATAGAGGGTATTGGTTACTATCTATTGGTAACTATCGACCATCCCCAGACTTACTTTTCTCAGAGTTATTTTTGCAGGGCTTGCCAAACCTGCTTATCCCGCTCTGCGGTCCAGATAGAAGGGACAGTTAAGCCAGAAGCCTCATCAAAGGCTCTGGACACATTAAATGGCAGACAATGCTCATAGATCACCCAGGATGAGTAATCCCTGTCCATTTTCATGCGGATATAGTCAAAAGTGTCTGCGAGCTTCATACCCTGAGCAACAGCATCACTGGCGTATTCATAGAGTCGTGAAACATAGCCACTGGTGGTGGATATGGCAGTTTGCGAGCCTTCCTGACTTTTCATCGCTTTGCCACGACCCGGTAATAACTGCAAAGGCTCCATTTCCAGCAAGCGACCCAGTGTTTGCGGCCAGCAATGCAGATAGGCATCACCACAGTAGGGCGTAGCGCCTGACTCGACCAGGTCGCCCGCAAACATTATGCGCTGTTCAGGAAGCCAGAGAATCGTATCTCCCCCTGTATGCCCGGGCCCCGGATGAATGATTTCAACCTTCAGATTTCCCAGGTCAATGGTCAGGCACTCATCAAACAGAATATCCGGCCTGGTCAGGCCTGTGATCGTCTCGTGGTTTTCAAACAATCTGGGAAAACGTCGCAGTTCCGATTCCCAGTCCTGCTTTCCCCGCTCAGTGATAAGTTCAGATGTTGCATGGCTGGCAATGACTTTAGCCCCGGAGAATGCAGAGGCTCCCAGTGTTCTGACCGCATGATAATGACTGAGTACCACGTAGCAGACCGGCAGGTCAGTCACTTCTTTGAGGGCATCCAGAACCTTCTGCGCCATTGCCGGGGTGGCCTGGCTGTCAAAAACCAGAACCCCTTCAGTGCCAACCACTACACCGGTATTGGGATCGCCTTCTGCGGTAAAGGCATAGACACCTTCAGAGAGCATTTCAAAAGTCATGGATTTTGCGGTCATGTCCGCCGAGGAGGCAAATGATTTAGGCATTGCAAAGGTCGTACCGAAGGAGGATGGAACCTCAGTATAGTTCTATCTTCAGCAAACATTGTTCCAGTTTCACCTACCAGAAGCCTGTCGAGCTTAACTTACTCTCTGGTTGACATCCCAGCCAGGAAAGCACAAGACAGCAGGATGGCAACTCAGAGCGATAGCAAGCTGTTTGGCCCGGTGGATGCCCAGGCTTACAGTGTTGTTTTCGATGGCAGACAGGGTGGACTGAGGGATGCCGGTACGCTCCGCCAACTGGTTCTGACTGAGCCCCTGAAGTTCGCGCAGAATGCGAACGGATTCACCCACTGTTACATCGATCTGTTTAGTGGCGGGAAGCCATTCATCGTTTTTTGTAGTCATGGGCTGTCACCTTGATGACCTTGACCTGCACCATTTGGGGTTCGATGGTGTAGATCACGCGGTATTGTTTGTTCAGGCGTAAGGAGCGATAACCGTTCCAATCGCCAGTCAGCGCTTCGTCGTGAAAGCCTTTGATGAGTCTGAGTCCGGACGGGCCGGATTGAGGTTTTTCAAGGACTGAACACGCTTATGGCCGTTTATGACTGAAAGGTCGAACTGGCAATAATATCCATCAAATGCTGCATCACCGGTCCTGGCTGGCGGTCTGCACGCCAGAGCAAACCCACTGGCCACCGATAAACTGCCTGGGGGTGGCTCAATATAACCATCTCGCCGTCACGAATCTTCTCTATAGCAAAGCTTTTTGGACAATAGGTCCAGCCCAGCCCCCGCATAACCAGGTCAATGGCGGTTTTATAATCAGAGACCTGCCAGAAACTGTCAGATATGCGTATTTTTTTGGAGTCTGATGAAGAGTGAAGCCGGGTCCAGATCTGTCGCTGATTATAGAGTTCCGTGACCTGGAGATAATCATAACTGGCCAGTGGATGATCACGATGACAGACCGCAACAAAATCAGAAAAACCAATCTGCCGACAAACAAAACGAGATAAATCCGGCTCAACCAGACTGGTATAAACAAAATCTATTTCACCGGATTCAACACCATAAATCAGCTCATCATCAAACCCGGTTTTTATCGTCAGGTTCAATGTGGGGTGAGCGTGTTCCAGTTCTTGCAAAGCGTCAATAATGAAACTCTGTTCAACGCCATGGTCCATTCCGAATGTAAGACTTTTTTCATCATTTTGCAGAATGTTGGACACTTTGCGTTCCAGCATATCAGCACTGGCCAGCAGCGAACGGCAAACAGAGAGAAGACTCTTGCCTTCATCCGTCAGTACTGGCTTATAGCCGGTTCGGTCAAATAAACTGACACCCCACTCATCTTCCAGTGCCGAAATCCAGTTGCTCAGCATCGCTCTGGGTTTCTTCATTCTTCTGGCTGCCTCAGAGATCGATCCGGTCTCTTCAGTCAGCATGAACGCCTTGACTGCGTCAATCTTCATGGCTCCCCTCTTTTCGTCTGTTAACACACAACTCTCTGCTACTGATTGGTTACACACTCTGCCATGCATTCTCCGCCAGATGCCCTAAAAATACACAACCTGAAATGACTGAACCTGTCCGGCGATACCAGCTCAGGACGGCCTGAACATTACTGATAGAAGTGATTGATAGCAATGACCATGAAAAGAAAACTGAGTGCAGCCCTACTGGCTTCAGCCATTGCGGCAAGCGTTGTACCAGCCAGCCTGATGGCCAGCGCTCAAGGCCTTACCGGTATTCCTCCTGTTGAGTTTCAGGTGGATCTGGACAGCCAGAAATCCGAGTTCTTTACCGTTGAAGTTAAAGGCACTTCCTATGAGCGCGGCGTTCAGCATGGCGAAGCACTCCGCAAGGTTATCCGTCCAACCCTGAACCGTTTTAAATACGATATGGTGTCAGCGTTTCTGGAAATGGCAGGCACTGACTACACCTGGGACGATTACCGAACCTTCTTTTTTGAAAAGACCGGCCTGTACCAGACAGCCCTGAAAGAAGCGCCAGAACTGGTAGAGGAAATCAGAGGCATCGCCGATGGTGCCAGGCTGGACTTTAAAGATGTCTTTGTCTACAACCTCAACTTTGATGAAACCTTCTGGGTACTGGAAAAAATGACTGGCGTCGACCCGATGCTGGCCTCAGAAAAAGCAGGTCTTGGCCTGCCATCCGGACACTGCTCCCATGGTTCTGTATGGGGTGAAGGTCAGTCAACCGTCGCTTACACCCTGGACTGGACCCGTCATTTCGAAGGCAGTCAGGCACTGATCAAGCATGTTCTGGAAGACGGCACCGTTCTGCTGACCACCACTTATGCCGGTACCCTTATCGGTCATGGCATTAACGCTTCAGAAGGTTACACATTTACTCCACACTCCAAGTTCCAGCTGGCTCACGATGTGGACAATGGCCTGGCCCAGATATTTATCTATCGCAAACTGGTTGAAGCGGGTTCTGTGGACAAAGCCATTAACTTCCTGAACTCAGTAAAACCTGCCGCCGGACTGGCCTATGCCCTGACTGACCATCGTGGCACCCGAACCTTCGAGGTTTCTTCCAATAAAGTGGCGGAAATGAAAACCGACGGTTCGTGGATGGCCATTGCCAATGTTGCCCGGGCGAATGATGACCTGTCCGGTTCCTACCGACAGGAGCTGAAGCTGGAAGGCAAGAAGGTCGATATGCAGGCCCTGCCGGAAATTTACTGGACGCTGAACAAAGACAGCGTTAAGCGGTTCGACATGATTTCAGCGGCAACGAAAGGAAAAACGCCTGCCCAGATGACCGTCGAGAAATGGCAGGAGCTGTTCACCCACAAGCCAATAAACAAGCCGGTGGATGAAAAGATGGAAACGTCTAACCTGTGGCATGTGGTGGAAATTGATAACGAGTTTATTGATTACCACGTCTCTCCGGGAAATCCAGGTCATCTGCCAATGGAAACTTACCGTTTCAAATATCGTTAACAAAAATGCCCCGTTACCGCTGATGTCGGTACCGGGGCGTTTATATTGACCAGATTTAACGCTCTTTACGATCAAAGCGATTCAATAGCAAGGTAAAAGGAACGGCCGTGATTCCGTGTATCACTGCACTAAGCAGTACAGTACACGAAACAATGACCGCCAACTGCTCAGCACCGGCTATATCCTGATTCAGTACGATAACGGCAAAGACAATACTTGCCAGCCCCCGGGGACCAAACCAGGCCAGAAACAGCCTTTTTCCACAACTTTCTTTCGTCCCCACCAGAGACAACAAAACAGGTAGCATTCGAATAACAGTAAGGCTTAACACGGCATATCCGAAAATCTGCCAGGTAAAGTGGTCAATAACTTCAGGAATAACCACTGACCCAAACAGAATCCAGGTCAGCATACCCAGTGTCTCGCCCGTGCCTTCTGTATCGAGCACCAACTCATGCGCCCTTCTTCTGGCTATATAACCAAACAGCAGTCCACCCACAAAAGCGGCAATATAACCGCTGCCATGAAGCGACTGTGCGACAGCAAAGCAGGTCAGGGCCAGCATGGTAACAGGCAGCTGCCCCCAAAGGTCAGTTATCCAGCCCCGCCTCCAGGCATGAAAAATAAACCAGACACCCAATGCCGTGATTGAAAGACCGACAAAAAGGCCAATCCCTATCTCAGTCACCACCAGCTGAACCGCCAGAGCGGATGTGTCATGACTTCCTGCGTCGGCAGTCGCAAGGGCAATAAACAAAAACAGAACAGGTACACAAAGACCGTCGTTTAAGCCACTCTCAACATTAAGCGCCATACGAATATTCGCCGGAACGGCTTTACTGGTGACAACGGTTTTCCCCAGAGCGGCATCCGTTGCACTGAGCATGGTGGCAAGAATCGCCATCTCCCACAGAGTTAACGAATCAAACATCAGCCAGGCAGCCAGAAATCCCACTGCAATGACTCCGGGAAGTCCGATCAATAACATTCGCAGAGGGAGAGACAAACCCGATTTAAGGACCACTTTGTTCACACTGGCAGCATCAGAAAACAACACCAGGGCAAGCACCAGGTCAGCCAGCACTCTTAGCTCAGTGCCTGTCACATCAAGCTGAAGCCAGCCTGCTCCCAACGGTCCCAACAGTAAGCCAAATGTAATGAAAACCACGGGGCCTGAGATGGGTGTTTTTTCTAAGCGGCCTGCCAGAATGCTGTATAGAAATGCAAATGAAGCGAGAATGGCAAGGGGTAAATACATGTTATCTCCATATAAAAAAATACCCCGTTACTGCTGAAAGCGCAGAACGGGGTATTTATCTAACCAGTTCGTTGATTAGGATTTTTTGATGTTATCCATAATCGCCGGAATAGCGGTATGGAAAAAGCCGACCGCCAGTCGTGGTGAAGAGGGAACGTTATAACTACTGAACATGGCGATAACGGTTTTGCTGTCACGCTCTACCGCAATAATCTGACCATTAACCCCGACAGCGATAAGCCATTCCTGACCACCCAGGTTCAATACCCGGAACTGGTCCTTGTAAAAGCCTTCCGCCAAGGCAGCCTCTTTACCTTTCGCCCAGGCATTGCGCACTTCTTTATTGCCTTCCCAGATATCATTCAGCCAGTCTGCGGGAATCACCTGGGTACCATTTTGCGACTGACCATTGTGAGCCCAGATATCACCCATATTGGCAAAATCCCGGGTGGTCATGGTCATGGAGCCACTGGCAATGACGTTTTTCTCCCGGTCAACCATAATGGTGGTGTCCGACGTGAACTGACCTTCATTCCAGATTTTCTCCGCAAGGTAATCCGTAAAATGCCTGCCCACGGCCCGCTGGGTAGCAAGACCCAGAACTTCGGTGTTGTAAGAGTGGTATTCGTACTTCTTGCCCTGCTCGTAAGACAGCTTGGTCAGGTGCGGGGTGTAATCCTTAATACCTACCCAATCTGTATCTACATGGCCGTGCCAGGAGATAGCGTCTTCCATAGAAGTATCCCAGTCATCCCCGTAAACATTCTGCACCTCATCAATCAGGGCGAAGCCGGAACGCATATCAGAAATGTACTGTAAAGGCCCGTCACCAATAACAGTACCTTTGGCTTCTGGCAACCACTTCTTAACCGGGTCGCTGAACTTAAGGTATCCCTCGGACTGGGCTATTGCCATCAATGAGCTGGTGATCGACTTACCCGCTGACATAGTGAGCTGCTTGGTGTCTTTATTGGTGCCGGACCAGTAGTGTTCATGAACCAGCTTGCCATCCTGAAGTACAACCATTGAGCGGTTGTGCAGACGGTCTCTCAGCAAGTCATAGAGGGACAATTCAGAACCATCAACGTCATTAACCTTGACTGACGCCAAATCCAGTGTTTTATCGGATTTCTCAAAACGGCGAGGCTGTTGACTTTTGGAGATCACCGCATGGTCACTGACCCGCTGGGCTTCAATATAAAACATGGACACAAATTCATTGGCGTCCCAGTTAGCTTGAGTAATACCCAGATTGGCGGTTTGATCCAGCATCTTCTGGTCAGCTTCATGGAAGGTCACTGTGGCTGAAGCATTAAATGAGAGGGAGGCAAATGCAACGGCTGTTGCCAGCAATGCTTTTTTCATAACTGATCCTGATTCTGGAGGGCCTGTCAGTGCCCCAAAGAGCAATTAACTCTGAAGCATCCTTTTCGAAGAACAGCTGCGTCCCTGCAACTGCTTATTCTTTAAGGCCGAATGGGATTAGCCTTTGTTTTTCTTAGCCAGCTCGTCAAAAATCGGCTGGATAACGCTACGCACATAAACCTCTACGTAAGCGTAACCGGTTGGCTCGCGGTAAGCGCCCTGAACCGCAATAATATTACCGGTCTCGTGGTCAAAGGCAGAGAAATTACCGTTCACACCAATCATGGTAGAGAATGTTTTGCCGGTTTCAGGATCGGTCACTGTACGCCACTGGTTCTTGTAGAATGCCTGTGGGTAAACCAGCGCTTCATATTCACGCTGAGCCCAGGCATTTTTCACTACCTCATCACCGTTCTTAACGGCGTCAACGTAGGATTTAGGGAATACCTGCTCGCCTTTCCAGTTCTTGCCGTCGTGAACCATCAGGTAGGAACCGATAGCAAAGTCACGAGCCGTCACGTTCATGGAGCCGGAAGCCGCGCTTTCTTTCTCCTGGTTTACGAAGAAGCTGACCGGATAGTTAAAGCCGCCTTTGCTCCAGATGAATTTGTCCAGGGCTTCAGCGTATGGCAGACCGGTGGTACGGGTAACCACCAGACCCAGCATTTCGGTGTTTACGTCACGGTAGGCGTAGAATTCACCTGGTCCGGCAGAAGGTTTAACTTCTTTAGCAAAAACCTTCAGCCACTCACTGAAGTTATTCAGCTGACCGTAAGCGTCTACTGGTGGAACCTGCTTGCCATCCTTGTCCTTCACCAGACCGTTGTAACCCACGGAAACCGCCATGTGGGAGTCCCAGGAACCGGTAGTCAGTCCGGTCATGCCCCAGTTATGGTAGTCATCACGGGACTTGGGAAGATCCCAGACACCTGCCGTCATATCAGCGAAGTTCTGAATGCTGACATTCTCAAACTTGCTGCCTTTAAATTCTGGTGCGTACTTGCCAATCGGGTCGGACATTTTGAAGTAGCCCGCATCAGCAACAGCGAACGCCAGCATGGAAGAAAACGACTTGTGCGCACTCATAACGTGGTGGTTGGTCGTTTCTTCAGTGTTTGACCAATAATCTTCAGAAAGGATTTCACCATCCTTGTTCATGATGACATAACTTTGGATAGCCGCCCGGTCACGCATAACGTTGTACATGCTGATTTTCTTGCCAGGGCGGATATCGTCAACCATCATTTTCGCCGGGTCAAAACCACCCACGACTTTCAGGGGCATTTTATTTTTCGCATCCGGAGTGACCAGCGCGTAGTTATGGTAAAGGTGCGCGTCAGACATGGTGAAGCGCATGTTTTTGGCTTCTTCCCAGTTGGCGGCACTGACCTGGTAAGACTCCAGGTTGTCCAGCATTTTCTGGTCAGGCTGGTGATAAGTGGTGGTGGCGTGGGCAGCAGAAATACCTGCCAGAGAAATGGCAATAGCCAGCAGTTGTTTTTTCATTTACTCGATTTCCCCTGATAACCAGTGAGGATACTGGTCAATAGACTTATGGTTGAATGACGACCGACCTTCCGTTCAGTCGTCTTTTTTTTTAAGCCGAATCCACCATGAAAACCGCAACCTTCAAATCCAGTGTCGCCTATGGCTGTTCAGGCTTGGTAATAATGCCTTAAAAATAGTGGCTTAGAAATAGTGGCTTACACCAAACAGCAGCTCAGCACCGTCAGATTCGAAAGTAGCCAGTCTCTTCTTACCTTCGTTCTTGGTGTAGCCCACTTTCACATCCCACCAGGTTTTGGCGTCTGCGGTTAACGGTGCACCCAGAGAGACTTCCAGTTTCTTAACAGTCACATCTTTCAGATCGGTGTACTGAGGCATGATCATGGAGTACATGCCTTTATCGTTGAGATACACACTGGTGAACAGGTTGAACTGATAACCCTTGCTCTTTTCCTTGGTTGCGCCCACTTTGGCTTCAACGGCAGCCAGGTTTGGATAGAAAGCCAGCCACTCGTTAGCGTCAAACTTACCAATAACACCTACCGCAGCGGTGGTGTCTTTGGTTTTCGCATGACGAATGTAGTCAACGGAAAGACCGACTCTGGACATCACAGAGTTACCGGTGTCAAAGGTGGTAAACAGTCGCCCGCGGGTGTTAGCAGCGCCTTTTCTGTCGAAGCCCTGCTCCAGCAAACCCATATACTGAGCCTTTTCGGTAAAATTACCTGACAGGCCGCCGGTGATTTTGCCTACACCTGTGTCGTAAGATTTTTCGCCTTTAATCTTATCTTTGCTGTAACCTGCCTGCGCCCAGACAAAGGTTTTAGGGCGGGTCAAATCTGCTGGATCAGGCTGATCAGCTTCATTAGCACTAACAGAATGACTCATTAAGATTGCTGGAACCACGGCTGCCGCCAGAGCAGTCATTCTGAACTTATTCATTCGCACCTGACAATTTCTCCTGAAATAGAGCGCAAAAACTTGCCCCGAGTTTTCGGGTCAATAACTAATTGGGGGGCATTTTGCTATCAGGGCTCTATAAGGTCACCTCAAACTCTGTATATTTTTCGATACAGAGTTTGAGGTGCTTCATAAATAGTAGAAATTTGGAAGATGGGGACAGATATTACGGTGTCAATTACCAGGGAATAATCGATCCGTCATAACTGAAAAACTGACCCGACTTGTCAATCGTCAGCTGTTCCATGACGTCACGTAAACCACGAATAGATGTTTCAGTGTTAATCAAGGCATTAGGGCCGCCCATATCCGTCTGAACCCAACCCGGATGACAGATAGCAACGCTGATCCCTCTGTCAAACAGATCAAGGGCAAGGCTTTTACCAACGGCGTTCAGGGCAGCTTTGGAAGAACGATAGATATAGCTTCCACCGGAGGTGTTATCTTCAATACTACCCATTTTGCTGGTCATCAGCAGGATTTTTCCGTCAGCAGCCATCAGGTCAACCAGCTCCTGAACCACCAGCAAAGGAGCAACCGTGTTTATATGCAGAACCTTCATCCACTCCTGCTCATTAACCTCACCAAATGACAACCGCTGACCACTCACACCAGCATTATTAATCAACAGGTCAACGCTCTGACCTTGCAAAGTGTATTTCAGGTTGGTCAGCTGAGCAGCATTAGTGACATCCAGAGGCACAGCTTCAAGCCTGCCTCCAGCCTCTTGCTTCAGCTTCAGTAGCTCTTCCGCAGACTCCGGTGAACGACAGCAGGCGTAAACCTTATGACCTTCAGCCAGATACTGTTTACAAAATTCCAGTCCTAATCCTCGATTAGCCCCGGTAATGACGATTGTTTTACTCATGCTGTTGAAACTCCTTAAAGGCGTTTTCAAGTTGTTGCAGATAGCCAGTCCTCAGCTCAGTACTGATAAAGCTGGCATTAAAACTGTTTTTTACTAACTGGCAGATTTCATCGTCGGTTAACGACAATGCTGACTGAACGGCCCGATAGTTATCATTAACATAGCCACCAAAATAAGCCGGATCATCGGAATTGACCGTCACCAGCAGCCCTTTGTTTAACATAGATTTAAGATTGTGATCTTCAAGGTGACTGAATACTTTTAATTTTTCATTCGACAAAGGGCAAACGGTTAAAGGGACCTGATGTTCAACCAGATAATTCACCAGCTGCTGATCATCCTCACACCGAACACCATGATCAATGCGTTCAGCCCCAAGGCTTTTGATAGCTCCCCAGATATAATCTGCCGGGCCTTCTTCACCAGCGTGAGCGACGGCTTTTAAACCGTAATGCCTTGCCCTGGCAAATACCGCCTTGAATTTTTCCGGGGGATGACCAACTTCAGAAGAATCCAACCCTACCCCAATCATCCAGTGGTGCCAGGGGCGTGACATTTCCAGGGTTTGCATAGCCGCTTCAGCGCTTAAATGACGCAAAAAGCACATAATGATCTGACTGGTAATGCCCAGCTTCTTTTCACCTTCCTGCAACGCTGAATGAATACCCTTGATAACCGTTTCAAAGTGAATACCGCGATCGGTATGGGTTTGAGGATCAAAAAAGATTTCGGTATGAACGACATTGTCCTGCTGACAGCGCAGCAGATAGGCCCAGGTCAGATCATAAAAATCCTGTTCGGTTTGTAATACACCAGCGCCGGCATAATAAATATCAAGAAACGATTGCAGGTCACTGAACTCATAGGCTCGACGAACGTCTTCGACACTGTGGTATGGCAACTGGATATTATTTCGGGCAGCCAGTTCAAACATCAACTCCGGCTCCAACGTTCCTTCAATATGTAAATGTAATTCAGCCTTGGGCAACGCATGGATCATGGCAAAAGCTCCGTCAGATAAATCGGGCTATTATGTCAATAATGGAGTAATAATAAGTCTAATGATACCTTTACACACAGGGATTGAAGGTCATGTCAAAGATTGACGGCAACTCAGGTGTTACACCGCCCCAACAGCCCGCAAATACCAACCAGACCGAAAAGCCTGTTGGCACATTGGGCGACAAAACGGTTTCGCCTCTCTCTCTTGATGAAAACCTGCAACAGGGGCTGCAATCTAAAGTTCACCCCGATACAGACCTTTCAGACCGCTCCATATCTCACCCGCCACTGAACAGGGAAACACTCAGCCTGCTTCGCAACCTGGTCAGGGAAAAGTCATGGGAAGGTGTGCGGGAAGCACTAAACCAGCGGGTAAAAACACCTGAGCACTTTGAACAGCTGGCCCAGATTGCGCCTAAGAACCTTCCTCTGGAAGCCCAGCAACTGGTCATTAACCGCTACGCCGATATTGCGACAGAGCAAATTGTGGGGCATCTGACCCACTTAAAGGGCAGTGCGCAGGAGCAGCTGGACAGCCTGAATTTATACTTCATTCTCCCCGACAGCCCTCACAATGCCGTAAAAACCGTCTGCCAGTCGGTCAGCAACGACTTTATGCAGGCCAGCCAATTCGAACCCGAGCTGGAGCAATCGCTTACAAAGCAACTGGAAACCGACTCCTTCGGACAACTGCAGCAGCACCTGGCCAAACTGGACAGGCGGGTTGCCATTGAAGGCAGCCCGGAGCAGATAGAAAAAAATAACTGGCAGATTAATCAGCGCAATATTGAAGTGAAGCAATGATGGCAACTATCACTGAGCTTCCTGGCCATTAAGCTGCCTTGCAGCTTGCCGGGTTTGCCAACGCATAATGGCAAACATTAAGACCATAGTGGCTATATCAAAACCGATAGCGACGGACTGGGGGGAAATATCCTGGTCTCCTGAATTGCGTCCCATCACATAGCGACCGTGGAGAAAGTAAGCGACACTGAATGCATTAGCGATCACATCCAGTAATGGCCACGTAAAGTCTCTTTTTAAAACCTTGTCAGCACTGCCTTTGTGAACCATGTAAAGGTTGATGACGATACTTCCTGTTGGAGGTGCCGCAGTCAATACAGATGACGTAATACCCAGAAACTGATCAAAGATAATATTAAATCGCGAGACTGTATGGTTATTTTTTGTGGAAGCTGAAAACTTACTCAAACAATAACCGGTTATATTGCCAGGCAATTCCCCTTCCCCTGTCTGTTCTAATAGCTTTTCCTGACAATCTATTACTTTATAAAGATCACGAACATGGTTTCTTAAATAAGCAGCTTCATCACTTACCTTTCCATCGTAAACACTTGCCAGAACAATCGAACTAAAGGAGTCCCCCGCCCAACAAAGTATAAGCCCTACCGCCTTAAATAACTGCTTACCACCCATCACCTGATTCTCATTCAAAGCTCAGGAACCAGACTAGGACAAATCCAACAAACCTCAATAAATGAAAACTACTTAGGGGAGTGGCATAACAAACTTTACCGGAGTATCTTTCCTGCTTACTCCCTCTGTGATTGATTGTGAACGTCATGTCCAGCGTTAATGTCACCCCTGAATGCAAACACCTCATTATACTTGCTGCTAAAAAGCTCAAAGGCTCTGAACACAGAGCCTTCATAGCTGAAGTCGCTGAACAGCTCTGTTTTGGTAGTCCACGCCTTACTGAAACCGAGTTCAATTTTGGTCGTCATACCGTTGAACTCGGGATGCATGAAAAAAGGACAGGACTTATTTGTTATGGAAATTACGTATCTCAGGGCAAGCCAAAAGCAGAAGTAGCAAATCCTCAACTGGAACAAGACATTCGAAGCTTGGTAGACCCTGAAAGTCAGGCTGACCCGCAGCTCAGAAATACGTTCTCCTATGCTCGCATAACAGCCAGTGCTGTTCGAAAAAAACTGATTGATGAAAAAGGGTGGCAGGAAGAGCTACTTCCCAAAGAGCGTACTTTCTGCAACATGTTGAACCGCATGGGCTATAAACTTCACAAGGTACAGAAGACCACGCCGGAAAAAAAATCCCGGAAACCGATGCCATCTTTGAAAACGTCAAACAAGTAAAAAGCACCGCAAGCCAGAGAAAGCAGAGTCTTCAGATCAGCATTGATTGCAAAGCAACGGTTAACCTTGGAAATTTTTCCAGAGGTGGTAAAGCAAGAGGAACTGAAACGGTCAAAGCGCTGGATCATGATATGGCCACCAAAGAAAAAATGATCCCCTTTGGAATACTCAATCTGGAAAATGATCAACTGTATGTCTTTTACGGTAACTCTTACAAAACCAGTGATTTTATCTGCGATGCCATTGAACAGTGGTGGGAGCAGGTGAGGGAAACTAACAGGTATGTCGATGAGCTGGTTATCTACGCAGACAACGGTCCTGAAAGTAACAGCCACCGAACTCAGTTTCTTTTCAGAATGGTTGAGTTTGCCAAAAAAGTGGGGCTGAAAATACGGCTGGTTTACTACCCTCCCTACCACAGCAAGTACAATCCGATTGAACGAGGCTGGTCTTATCTTGAGAACCATTGGAATGGCAGCCTTCTAAACACAGTAACGTCTGTTTTAGAGTGGACAAAGACAATGGTATGGAAATGCATGAACCCGATAGTGAAGCTACTTGATCAACCGTATCAAAAAGGGGTGAGACTGAGTAAACAGGAATTAGCTGAAATACAGCCTCACATCATTCGCCACTCTGAGTTAAAGAAATGGGATGTGACAATTGTTCCGGAACCGGTAAATTATTGATTGCCGCTCCCCTTATAGTTACAAACAAAAAAAAGGGGCAAGCCTGAAAGCTCCCCCCTTTTTTTGTATCGCTCAGCTCTGAATCAGACCAGTACCGCGATAACTGTTGCAATGCTCAGTACCAGAGTACCGCCGTAGCACAGAATCTTCACACCAACACCAGGGTGCATACCCAGATCGTGAGAACCGTGATAGATACGGTGGATACAAGCCCAGTAAGACGGCACCAGTACCGCCAGCAGAGCCAACTGACCAATCAGGTTGTTCAGGAAGAAACCGGACATACGCTCATAAGACAGCGCTTCAGCCGGAATCACACCCAGAGAAGACAGCAGAATAACCAGAATCATCGCCGGAAAAAACAGTGCGATGGTGGTACCACCTGCGCCAAACAGGCTCCACAGCAGGGGTTCAATATGACGTTTCTGACTCATCTTATTTACTCCCTTAAACCATTGCCGCTGCAGCCAGGATCACAACAGAGATACCTGCCAGACCTGCGTACATCAGCTTGTTAACAATAGGGTCTGCCACTTTCTTGCGAATGAACTGGGGCAGAACCCGGGGCGTCATGTCGAAGTAAGTCACTGCGTGATACAGGGTCATGCCCAGAGTCACCACAGTAAACAGAATCATCAGCGGGTTAGCCTGGAAAGACAACCAGCTGCTCCATGCTTCAGCGCCTTCGCGCAACTGCAGGATACCCCAGAACAGGTTAACCGCGTACAGAGCATCGAACACACAGGATGCTTCACGCACCATGTAGTTACGATAGAACGGGTGATCCATAAACCAGGTACGCTTCATCGGGCGTACATAAGGGCGACGACTCATCACTTAGCTCCTTTGCGTGGCATCAGGAAGGACAGAGCCCAGTCCTGGGAGCCTTGCAGCTTGTTCTGGTTGATAGCGGCAGCCGGGTCAACGTTCTTTGGGCAAACCTCTGAACAGTAACCAACAAACGTACAGGACCAGACACCATTCTTGCCCTGAATCACTTCCGTACGCTGGTCGTAACCTTCGTCGCGGGAGTCCAGGTTGTAACGGTGTCCCAGGGCGATAACCGCAGGGCCGGTGAACAGAGGGTTCAGACCCATCTGCGGACAGGCGGAGTAACACAGCATACAGTTGATGCACATGGAGAACTGCTTGTACAGGCCCAGCTGCTCAGGTGTCTGCTTATTCACGCCCTCTTCAACCGGCTTCTCCATCGCATTGATGATGTAAGGCTTAACGGATTCCAGCTTGTTGATAAAGTCTTCAGCGTCTACCACCAGATCACGCTCAATCGGGAAGTTAGCCAGAGGCTCAACCTTAATGGCGTTCGGGTAGAAGTCGCGCAGGAAGGTTTCACAGCCCAGCTTTGGCGTGCCGTTGATGACCATACCGCAGCTACCGCATACCGCCATACGGCAGGACCAGCGGTAGGACAGGGAAGAGTCCAGTTCGTCCTTGATGTACTCCAGCGCGTCCAGCATGGACCAGGCTTCAACATAAGGAATCTCAAAGGAGCCGTAGCCCGGCTTCTCATCGGTCTCCGGATTGTAACGGAGAATCTCGATCGTAATCGTCTTGTTGCTCATTAATCGATACTCCTTACTTCTCTTTGCCCGCAGCACTCTTTACAGCCGCAGCACTCTTTACAGCCGCAGCGCCCTTTTCAGCCGCAGCGCCATAAACACGCTCTTGTGGCTGATAGCGGGTGATATTTACTTCCTGATACTCCACACGTGGCTCAGCATCGCCGTTGTAGTAAGTCAGGGTGTGCTTCAGGAAGTTCTCATCGTCACGAGTATCAAAATCATCAAGACGCACGTGCGCACCACGGGACTCCTTCCGGTTTACACCGCCTACGGCGATGCAGTGTGCAACCGCCAGGGAGCTTTGCAGTTCGAAGGCTTGCAGCAGTTCAGTGTTGAACACCTTGCTCTTATCTTCGATCTTGACGTTCTTGAAGCGTTCGCGCAGTTCAGCCATCTTGTCAACGCCTTCCTGCATCTCGTCACCAAGACGATAGATACCGAAGCATTTTTCCATGGTCTGAACCATTTCCTTACGGATGTGAGACAGCTTCTCAGTACCGTTGGCATTTCGCAGGGACTCAATGTTATCCAGATGTCCACGAGCCTGATCCAGCAGCTTCTTCTCGTCAGACATAGTAGCCTGTCTGGCGAAGTCAGCCGCGTAGTCACCGGCTACCTTACCAAATACAACGGTTTCAGCCAGGGAGTTGGAGCCCAGGCGGTTAGCACCGTGCATACCCACAGATGCACACTCGCCAGCAGCGAACAGGCCCGGAATATCGCTTGCCGTGGTGATGTCGGTACGGATACCACCCATGGTGTAGTGGACAGCCGGACGAACGGGTACGGGTGACTTGACAGGGTCAACACCCACGTAGTTCTTGGCCAGGGAACAGATCAGCGGCAGACGATCCATCAGTTTTTTCTCACCCAGATGGGTCAGGTCCAGCATCACCGCGTCACCCAGCGGGGTTTTAACGGTGCGGCCCTTGCGCTGCTCCTGCCAGAATGCCTGGGACAGCTTGTCACGGGGGCCCAGTTCCATGTATTTGTTTTTGGGCTGGCCAACCGGTGTTTCCGGACCCAGACCGTAGTCCTGCAGGTAACGGTAGCCGTCCTTGTTCAGCAGGATACCACCCTCACCGCGACACCCTTCGGTCATCAGTACGCCAGAGCCTGGCAGACCGGTTGGGTGGTACTGAACGAATTCCATATCACGCAGAGACGCGCCAGCACGCAGAGCCATACCATGACCATCGCCGGTAACGATTGCGCCATTGGTGTTAAAGCGGAATACACGACCGGAACCACCGGTAGCTAAAACAACGGACTTGGCCAAAAATACCTTGGGCTCGCCGGTTTTTACTTCAATGGCTGTGACACCCTGAGCACGGCCATCTTCCATGATCAGGTCAGTGGCGAAGTATTCGTCGTAACGCTCAATAGATGGGAACTGGGTAGAGGTCTGGTACAGTGTATGCAGCATATGGAAACCAGACTTGTCCGCCGCAAACCAGGTACGTTCGATCTTCATACCACCGAAAGCACGGACGTTAACGTTACCGTCAGCCTTACGGGACCATGGACAACCCCAGTGCTCCAGACGGATCATTTCGTCCGTAGAGTTTTGCACGAAATAGTCAACGACCTCCTGGTCACACAACCAGTCACCACCGGAAACTGTATCAACGAAGTGGTTTTCAAAAGAGTCGTGATCCTGGACTACGCCAGCCGATCCACCTTCTGCGGCCACAGTGTGGCTTCGCATTGGGTAAACCTTGGAGATCAGAGCCACTTTCAGACCCGGATCTTTTTCCGCTACCGCAATGGCAGCTCGCAGACCGGCACCGCCAGCACCTACGATTACTACATCGGCCTTAATGACTTGCATTATGCCAACCTCTGTGAGGGTCCGGCGCACCCGAATCGCAAGCGTCTCTGGTTCCGGACGGGTTTATTGGAAATTGCTAAAAAAGCACAAAACCTGAATGGGGATAGCGGCTGTTTACAACCACTATTCCCGTTCAGGCTTCCTGAAAAATTAACCAGACTCATAATGCAAACAGCCTTCCTGACGTTTGGTGCCAGGTGCAAAACAGAATACTGAGTGCCATTAGCCAGACTGACAGTATTTAGTTATGGTCGAATACTTCGACTTGGGACACTGAAGTTTTACGGAAACTGCAATAAACAGATCACCAGTATAGCTGCGATAACAATCTCGGTTTTTCCACTAGTAATGATGTCTATTTATACATATTGTCAATAATTAATTTGTTAGCGAAATGTAGAGATTTGGTAGGGAAAATACAATCACGAAATCCCTCAATTAAATCCGTATTTGACGTAAGGCTGTCAAAGTACAAACAGCGGTCACATCTTTGCATCTCACTTTGACAATTAGAAACACAGAGACTATCTACACCCTGACAATTCAAACATTAACCAAAGATTTTTAGCATGAAACCACTCTTACTTACCTTCTACCTGCTGATATTACCGTCACTGCCTTTCCATGCCTTTGCTAGAGTCTGCGAGGACTTTGACAGCAAAAGCAACAAAGAAAAAATTCATACTTACACTGCTGCACAGGAAAACTTTATTCTGGCCATACAATTAGAAAAAACTTTTCACACACTACAGGCTCTGCTGAATGAAAAGCAGGAATTCAAAGAATCCGATAGCTTGCCGCTTAGTGAGATACCACTGGCGATGTCTGCCAATTTTAACGAGGGATGGGCTAGCATGCTTCTGCTATTAACTGAGCAAACTCGACAGCTTGACCGCATTGCAGACTGTTACTACCTTGGCAAGCTAACCCCACAGCAAGAGAGCAGATTCTGGATTTTCAACATCAGGCCTCACGACGACCCTTACGTTGGTTTTTTACTGCAATCCGTTCCCGGCAGCAAGAAACGCATTGCCAGAGTCACCACACCCAAAAGCTGCAGGAATGGTAAATGCCAGTTCTACAACTTAGAGCTCAATAAAAAACTCGACAGAAGTATCATCATGCTGGGGTATGGCTCGTTATCCAATTAATGCCGGAGCAGTGCCGGCAGTCAGACTTTCACAGCGTTTCAATCATGCCCCAACAGGCTGGCATCGTTGCTTATGCTCTTAACGGCAGAGTTATGGTTTTTTTCAAAACGCTTTTGCAGTGCAGCAATTTGCAGATAAACGCTGGTCTGCAACAAGATCAATAAGTGCTATCGCCCTGTACCTCCTGACAATTGCGGGAGGCTATTCCTGCCAGTTCAGACTGCTTCACCAAGCCGTCGCGTTACCAGATCGGCAATGTCTAAACCAAAACCAAAACCAAAAACACCATTGGTGACAGTTTGTGATAAACCAAGAAAAGCCAGAGGAGGAGGGTAGTTGCGATGTCGTCGAAGTTGAATCTCCAAGCCCCCGAAAGCACCTGCTATCTGTGCCAATCTGACTATCAGTTCACCATGCGGGATAACTCTGATAAGGGGCAAGTGACCGATCTTAACACATCCCCCCAAAACGATACCCCCTACAACACCAGTAACAAGTGCGCCAATACTGTTATACAGAGCAAGAGGACCTAGATCCCGATAAGAATTCGCCGTTGTAAAGCTTATCAAGCTGATATTGATGAAAGGTTCAGAGAACAAAATGGTATTCTTCGCAATATTCCAGATAGCAATACCAGTACGGGTAGCTGCGTCGATCATTCTCTGGAAATATGTCCTGTTATCCAAGCCCGCAGCGAACTCTTCCGATACTTTTTTTGTGCAGAGTGGACACCACAGGTGTCCATTGTCAAACCAGGCAACTATGCAGGGTCTCCCAAAGACATGGCTCTCAAAGCATGGCAGAGCAACCTTATCATGGGATAAACCTGGCCTGACTTCGTTATCAAAGGCTTGCTGGCAAATTGCACATATATCATCACTCATAACTCAGCACTCCTGCTAAAAATTGCTGACAGTGCAAGACGGATGCCAGAATTCGCTCCGCAGGCAAACAGAAAATCTAGCAAAGAATAGATATTATAGTTTCAATCAAGACCTAAAAGGCTGTCGTCATTGCTGATACTCTTAACGGCAGAGTTATGGATTTTTTCAAAACGCTTTTACAATGCAGCAATTTGCAGATCAACGCTGGCATCAACGACACCGATCTCACTCTCCATAATACAGTCACCGGTTGAAAGACGCTGGCCTGCAACAAGATCAATAAAGCCAACGCCTTTATATTCAGAAAGAATGTCGTTTACTTTGGCCTTACACTTTTTTATGCCAGGAGCCTGGCAACTTGTTCTTAATACCTGAACGGTACCAGATAGCCATTGGTTGAGTGCTATCGCCCTGTACCTCCTGAAAATTGCGGGAGGGCTATTCCTGCCGGTTCAGACTGCTTCACCAAGCCGTCGTGTTACTACACTGACAAGTTCTAAACCAAAACCATAAACACCATTAGCGACAGTTTGTGATAAACCAAGAAAAGCCAGAGGAGGGTAGCTGCCATGTCCAAGCAAGCCCCCGGAAGCAGCTGCTACCTGTGCCAATCTGGCCATCAGTTCACCATGCGGGATAACTCTGATAAGGGGCAAGTGCCCGATCTTAACACATCCCCCCAAAACGATACCCCCTACAAAACCAGTAACAAGTGCGCCAATACTGTTATACAGAGCAAGAGGACCAAGAGCCTGATAAGAATGCGTCGTTGTATAGGCTATCATGCCGAGAGTGGTTAAAAATTGGGTGACCGAAATGGCATCCTTCGCAATATTCCAGATAGCAATACCAGTACGGGTAGCTGCGTCGATCATTCTCTGGAAATATGTCCTGTTATCCAAGCCCGCGGCGAACTCTTCCGATACTTTTTTTGTGCAGAGTGGACACCACAGGTGTCCATTGTCAAACCAGGCAACTATGCAGGGTCTCCCAAAGACATGGCTCTCAAAGCATGGCAGAGCAACCTTATCATGGGATAAACCTGGCCTGACTTCGTTATCAAAGGCTTGCTGGCAAATTGCACATATATCATCACTCATAACTCAGCACGCCTGCTAAAAATTGCTGGCAAAGCAAGACAGGTGTCAGAATTCGCTCCGCAGGCAGACAGAAAATCTAGCAAAGAATAGATATTATAGCTTCAATCAAGACCTAAAAGGCTGTCGTCATTGCTGATACTCTTAACGGCAGAGTTATGGATTTTTTCAAAACGCTTTTGCAGTGCAGCAATTTGCAGATCAACGCTGGCATCAACGACACCGATCTCACTCTCCATAATACAGTCACCGGTTGAAAGACGCTGGTCTGCAACAAGATCAATAAAGCCAACGCCTTTATATTCAGCAAGAATGTCGTTTACTTTGGCCTTACACTTTTTTATGCCAGGAGCCTGGCAACTTGTTCTTAATACCTGAACGGTACCAGATAGCCATTGGTTGAGTGCTATCGCCCTGTACCTCCTGAAAATTGCGGGAGGGCTATTCCTGCCGGTTCAGACTGCTTCACCAAGCCGTCGTGTTACTACACTGACAAGTTCAAAACCAAAACCAAAACCATAAACACCATTAGCGACAGTTTGTGATAAACCAAGAAAAGCCAGAGGAGGGTAGCTGCCATGTCCAAGCAAGGCTCCGGAAGCAGCTGTTATCTGTGCCAAGCTGGCCATCAGTTCACCATGCGGGATAACTCTGATGAGGGGCAAGTGACCGATCTTAACAAATCCCCCTAAAACGATACCCCCTACAAAACCAGTAACAAGTGCGCCAATATTGTTATACAGAGCAAGAGGACCAAGAGCTATAGAAGACTGATTCGTTGTATGGGCTATCACGCCGAGAGCGGTTGGAAATGGGGTGGCCAAAATGACATCCTTCGCAACATTCCAGATAGAAATACCAGTACGGGTAGCTGCGTCGATCATTCTCTGGAAATATGTCCTGTTATTCAGGCCCGCAGCGAACTCTTCCGATACTTTTTTTTGGCAGAATGGACACAATAGGTGTCCATTGTCAAACCAGGCAACTATGCAGGGTCTCCCAAAGACATGGCTCTCAAAGCATGGCAGAGCAACCTTATCATGGGATAAACCTGGCCTGACTTCGTTATCAAAGGCTTGCAGGCAAATCATACATATATCATCACTCATAACTCAGCACTCCTGCTAAAAATTGCTGGCAAAGCAAGACAGGTGTCAGAATTCGCTCCGCAGGCAAACAGAAAATCTAGCAAAGAATAGATATTATAGCTTCAATCAAGACCTAAGAGGCTGTCGTCATTGCTGATACTCTTAACGGCAGAGTTATGGATTTTTTCAAAACGCTTTTGCAGTGCAGCAATTTGCAGATCAACGCTGGCATCAACGACACCGATCTCACTCTCCATAATACAGTCACCGGTTGAGAGACGCTGGTCTGCAACAAGATCAATAAAGCCAACGCCTTTATATTCAGAAAGAATGTCGTTTACTTTAGCCTTGACCATATTGTACTGGCTGGGAGGAATGCGAATCGTTACCTGTTTTTCATTCCGGACATGCTGCAAAGCATTACGAACCAGGTTAACAGCCAGCTCTTCCTGGTCAAACTCACCAATGATTTTTTTCACCCCGGACATAAGAATCTCAGCCAGCGTTGTTTCCACTTCTGCAAGATAGTTAATGGTTCGACTGACAACTTTCAACATCTGGTCAGCCTGATCTATCTTGCTTTCGGCTACACCGTCTTCATAGCCTTTTTGCTTTTCCTGCTCATAGGCGACTTTGGACGCTTCAAGAATCTGCCCGGCTTTCTGCCCGGCCGATTCAATAATATCTTTTGCTTCCAGATAACGAGCGTAATCACTGGCTTTCAATACCTTGGCTGCCGGATCAATGTGCAGCACCCCATCAATCAGGACAACAGGAGACGCCATTCTTTGTCGACCTCCCTGAATGTCTTGACCAATAAATTCACGCATTCGGTGTCAGACAGATTCACTGCCCGGGTATTCGTCAACGCTTCCTTGCATGACTGGGGTAACTTTAGTTCCAGTCGCTTTCTGAAAGATACTGGTGCCTGAGAGAAAGCCTTGCCAATAACCTGTAACCCACTGGTTTGCAGATACTGTTTAAAACGTTGCAGGTGATTCCAGTCAATCAGTAAGCTCGGCCCCTGTTTGCTGGCAGCGCGACTGATAAACTGTGCTTTTTTTACTGCAAACCGATAGGCGTCAGTCCCAAGGCATTGTTCCAGAGCCGCCCGTTCATTCCGGCGAACAGCATTTCGAATGACATTTTCGTTGAGAACAATGCCAATATAAGTAGCTGTTTCCAACAATACTTCCGTTGTTACCAGTCCAATTCGTTTAGCAGGTTCCTCAAAATCGTAATCATAATTATCGTGCAGGGAGAACTGGGTTAAAAGGTAATGGGAGAGGTGAAAATCGGCATTTCCCGCTTTTCGCAGCTGTGACACTAAAGGCGAAAGCTTCACCGTGGTCAGCCAGGTCGAGTCGATGTAACGCACTAGATAGAGGTTGAACTCGGCGACTCGCTGAAACAGATCCAGGCTTTGCCGCTCATCAATCAGTGGGTGAGAGGCATTCATTTAGCCTTACCTCCGGAATTAGCCGGAGTCCGCATATAAAACCACCAGTAAGCACCACCTGCGCCCGCCAGAATAAGCACCACCAGTCCAAGCAGAATAAAGATGATCAAGGTAGCGTTTGACCTGACCTTGTCAGGAGCCAGCAAACTGTTCTGATTGATACGAGTGGCAGGGAACAGGGAAACAGTGATTTTGTCCAGAGACAGACCTTCAATACTGTTTGAAACCAGTGTTTTTACTTTCGGTATAAACCCCGCCAGCTCCAGCTCTGGTGTGTATTTGATAAAGACAGAAGCCGAAGACGGGTAGTTGACATCGCTCAGGGTGTCCTGCTCCTGCGGCAATACCACATGAACACGAGCCGTAATCACACCATCAATCATCGACAGGGTGGACGACAGTTCCTGAGACATTGAGTAAGTGTAACGAGCCCGTTCTTCGGTCGGTGAAGAGATCAAACCGTCTTTGGGAAAAATATCACCAATGGAAGAGTATTTTTCTTTCGGGTAACCCAGACTCTTGAGGAGTTTGATGGAACGGGACACTTCATCCGACCCAACCATCAGCGTGACTAATTTGTCTTTGTCGACTATTTTCTCTGCCGCTACTTCGCCATCCAGCAAAATAGCCAGCATTTCATTGCCTTCTTTCTCGCTGAGACCGGAATAGAGTTCAACCTTACAAGCCGCCAGCAGTAAACTGAAAGAAATGACGCCCAGTATCCTGAGCCTGCGTTGTAAGTCGTGCTTCATCAGGGAGCAACCTGCTGGTTACAAGGTTCCGAACTATTGCTTTCAAACCAGCGCGGAACCCTTACTGGTTCTTCAACAGCGTATCGAACGTCTGAGTGCTCTTACTGACGATTTTACCGATGTAATCCTCAGTCACCATCAGGTTAGTCATCGCCATCTGAGTCTTAAACATCTGTTGCATATTCATGACCTCACCTTCCTGAGGTGGTGTCATGGCACTCTGGACATCAGCCCTTCCTGCCTCTACATGATCTCTTAAACCCTGCATACCCCGGAGAATTTTATCTCCCAGCGTTAATGCATCTCCTTCAACCGGTGTCGTTTTTTCAACACCTTCTGTCAGGACATTTTGCCCGTTAACATTTCTTTCCGGGGTTTGTGAGAGCAGTTCTCCAAATTTTTCTGCTGCTGAAGCATCGGCCTGATCGGGAGATGCCGTCGGCTCCAGAGATTCCAGAGCCTTTTCAGCCAGCTGGCTGGAGTTGGTAATATTTTCGGCCATTTTTTGGACCTCTTGAGTCGCATTCATACTCTCGTTAAGGTGATCCCCGTCAGCCTCCAGACCACCCGTTGCAAGTCAGACACTCCCAATCTTTTCAAACTGCTGAGTCAGTGTATCGATAGTCGTTTCAATATTAGGTCTGGAAAACTCCTCATTAGCCAGATAGATAAACAGCAAAAGCTCTTCATCTCCTTTTAAGCCCACCTGCATTGGAAACTTTGAAGCTTTCGTGTAATGACATTCTTTTAAGGCTTCAACCAGAAGCCCAAGGCTGTCATGAAGCGGGATAGAGCGCACCAGGTACATTAATACGCCGTCTTCCTGCTGTTCAAGATACAGCTCCCCACGACGTTCAAAATCAAGACTGAGTACACCACTCTCACCAAAGCTCAGGTTGTCAATGCCCATTCCTTTGCCTATATCGGCTATTACGTCATCTCGCCAATCCATAGCGTTGTTATCCTCATAAGGATTTGTTTGCGTCTGGAAGATCAATCATAACTTCACCAATAATGCTGCCTGAATCCTGCTGACTGATTGCCATATCCTCTTCAGCTTCCTGCTCAATCTTCGAGTCCAGTCCCTCAGTAGCAGCAGCGATAATAGCCAGCTTGGTATCGTCATTAGCAAAAACTTCTTCCGGAATCATTCTGACCATGGCCACCACTTTCGTCAGTGTAAATATCTGTGCGTCAAGCTGCTGAACATTCATAGCGTCGGGTATTTTTTCAAAATCAGCTTCCGTCACCCACTGCTGTTGAACCAGATTGAGCAATTGTCCCATCAGGACATTCTCATTCAGTTCCGTTTGCGGGTAAGTTCTTACCAGCTGCTCTTCAGTTTCAAGACAGCTGTCGTTAATAGCCACCAGCTGCTTCAACTTGCTCAGGTCTTTGACGATGGCATCAAGATGCTCAGGTGGCGCTGATGGTGTCATGGAGGCCATTTCAGATGACAGTAACTTCAACTGCATAAGAATGGCTTCTTCGACATCATCGGTACCATAGTTTTCAGTAAGGAAGTGATGGAGTTTTTCCAGTGACTGGTCATCGCGGACATAGGATTGAACATTACTGTCGTAGGCTTCCCGTATCTCCCGGACACCACCAAAATGAGAAAACTCAGCAGCATCTTCCGAGATATTAGACGCAGCGGTGATCAGTGACTCGTGCTCAGTCCTGATGTCATCCCTGACTCCCCGTAACTGGTCCGCTTTTTGCTTGTCACCCAGTTGTTCAAAGTAATCTGCCGCAATATCCAGGGCGGTAAACTGGTCAACGGGATCGTCTGAAAATTCTTCCAGCTTTTCACGAATTTGCTGATTGGTGAGATTTTGCTGAGTCTGGAAATTATTAAGAAGGTCTTTAACGCCCTGTACACCCTGTATGGTCTGGATTTTCTTGATACGTTCGAGAATGGAAGCGGATAGTCCGGTGCCGGTCTTGAACTTACGCTTATCGGACGTTTTATTTTTGAACTGACCTGCTATGAACGACATTTCTTCTGCAGCATCAGCGAATTTGGATGCGGTATCAGAGGTAGCAACCAGCCCTTCTCCCTGCAGTTTGCCCTGAAGCCCCTGAGGGCTTTTAGCGCCTTCAGGTTGCCTGGCAGGACCCGGATGCTGAGTGAAATGTACGCCACCGGTATCAATCATTCACCTTCTCCCTGAACGCAAAAAGCCAGTCCGGAGGGACTGGCTTATTCACTTTCACTAGACATTGAGTTTTTTGAATGTCTCGTTATCGCTCCGGATTAGTTCTTCCGTTCTATTTTGCGTGGATTTAACCATATCCTGCTGCAGCTGCATCCACTCACTCTCACTGGTTGCAGCATTTTCATGAGTCTTCTGCAAGGCTTCTTCTTCTTTCTGCTCTGCCTGCTCCTGAGCAACCTGATATTGAAAGCCTGCCCCTGCAGTTTCACCAGTACTCCCCACCATGGTTCCGACAGCAGATGTCTTCTGCAACTGGGAGTTGGTTGCAGTGGATTGCATTTGAGACTTGGTATTAAGATCAGCACCTTCCGGTGTATCCACTTTAGTGCTTTTTGCCGCACCGGCCATAGAGATACCGCCCGAAGCGATTTTCATGGAGCCGCCCACAGTGCCCGCTAACAGCGAATGAAAACCTGCTTTCCTTATGTCATCTGCCTGACTAAGGACTGATTCTTTGGCTGCGTCGTATGCAATAATTCTCGACTCTCTGGCGATCTTGCGCCCGGTGACACTCATCTTAAATAAAAGTTCGAGTACCAGAAAGATATCAGCCAGCGCTTTTACCATAGTATCACCCGGGTAGTGTCCATTTAACAGACTGCTTGCGGCTGATATAGCTTGTTTCAATTTATCGATTACCTGACTACTGTCTTGCGCCAGGAGGCTCAGGTTTTGGAGCTTTGCCGGGTCAGCAAAGGCTTTAAGGATATTTGCCTGCTCCTCACTAAGCCCGGATTTCAGCCAATTTTGCAACTGCTGAGAGACTTCCTGTGAACTTCCTTGAAGCAAAGCCAGAAATCGCCCGGCTTGTTCCTGACTAAAGCCCAGGGCACCCAGTTTGGCTTTATTGCCAACGGCCTGGTGCATGGAAGCCAGAGCATTGCCTTCATCATCAGGGTCTGCCAGTGCCATCAAAGCATCAACCTGAGCATCACTGAACCCCATACTCTTGAGAGAGTCTTTTTTGCCTTGCAAAGCTTGCGCCCCACCATGCATCGACTCAAGAGCGTTTTCAGCATCATCAGGGTTTGCCAGCGACATTAACGCATCCATCTGTCGCTCACTAAAGCCTAATGCAGCCAGTACTGATTTTTTACCCTCCGGACTGGAAGTATTATTTCCGCTGATCAGCTTCAGGAAACCAACAGTCTCCTGCATTATTTCACTGTATTCCTTTAACTGAGCCATCTGCTCCCGGGAAAGTGATCCTGTCTTAGCGCTTCGAACCAGTTCAAGAGTATTTTTCAGAGCTTCATCAGTGACTTCTCCCAGCTCACCCAGGCTGTTCCTGGCCTGGTTCATATGATTTGATTTAACATTCCCTGGCTGATCAAGATCCGGCCTTCTGGCTTCCTGCCCCTTAAGTACATTAGATTCATCTGCTTTTTGACTGGTGCTGATATGCTTTCCGTCAAGATTGCCCGAGCCGACCTTGTCTACATCTTCAGTACCCTGTAACGCATTGGCTTGTGAAGATAAATCTACGTTAGTGGTCGAAAGTGTCTGTCCTACCTGTTGCATAACTGATCTCCTTTCAAGAACGAATCACTCAAGCTTTTAGATTACGGGCAAGAGTAGATTTCGTATCATGGTTAGCTTTAATGATGTTGGCAGCAACGCCGTAACCTGACTGCAGTTCATCTATCGCTCTTTGAATACCTTCCATGGCATCATCAATCTGCTGTTGAATTCTCAACATGAACGCTTTTTCTTCCAATGCGTCTGCTTTAAGGTTTTCTGCCTGATAGCTATAAGTAGAAGATGCCGCCTGAGCGCTTCCGTCCCCCATCGTGGCACCACCCTGTATCGCCTGGGCAATTTTCTTAAGCTTATTCATCATGTCCGACATTTTGGATGTCGTCGCAGCAGCCGTGGAAGCCGTATTAGTAGCCGTTGCAGTCACTGACGCTCCAGTTGAAGCACCTGAGGCAGCACCTGAGGTCGCAGCATTAGCCGCTACCTTAGAAGCAGTGGACGCTGCATTAGCAGAACCACTGGCTGCACCTGCAGCCCCCAGAGACAACACGATAGAAAGACCCGTCCAGAAAGCCATCGCCCCGATTTGCGCGTCTTTACCGTCGCCAAAAATTTTCATCATAAAGTTATTAGTTTCTGATGAAATAACCATTGTGGCTGTAAGCGCTAAAGCCGCAAACATCATACCTCCTGCGACTGCACCAACTCCTGAAGCCACCATTGCAACCGCTGCAACAGCCATTACAGCCATTGCAATAAAGCCGAATATTTTTCCGAAGAAGCTGCTTTGCTTAGCCTTATTGGCTTTCTCGATAGCTTCTGTGATCTGGCTGATTCGCTTGTCACTGGCTTCACTTCTATTCATTTGTCCCAGTTTAATCGCTTCCTGATCAAACTTTATTCTTTCGTTTTGAAGCTGACTCTGAAGCTTGGTAACCAGTGTTGTCGCAGAATCAATATCCAGAAAGTCCTTATTATTCAAAGCGGCTTGCATCAACTTTGTGACATCATCCTGAATCCCTTTTTTCAAATCATCAGGTATCTCTACAATCGCCGAGAATCGAGTTAAGACATCATCAAAAGCATTGTATAGTTTGTTGAGTTTTGGCTGACCATTAGCCGCAAATAAATCTTTCATACGTGCAGGGGCTGAGTGCATGGATGATAGAGAGTTATCGGGGTCATCCGGGTCTGCAAGGGCTGTCATACCGTCAATTTGAGCTTCGTTAAACCCCATCTTTTGCAATTCAGCTTTTTTACCCTGGAGGGTCGAGACCTGGTTAGCCAACGGTTTTTTCCTGAACTGCTCAACGCTTTTGCCAAGCGTTTCAGCCATTGGCGTATTCTCATCCTGCTCATGCGCCTTTAAAGCCTCAGTGGTCGCTTTTTCTGACTCACCTTTCTCAGAGGGTTTATCGAGATTCGGTTTAGGAGTTTGGGAAGCCGGGGCAGCATCTTTTTGATCGCCTTCAGTTCTGGAGTACGAGTTTTTTTCACTGAAACCTCTGTCTACAGGTTTTTCAGCTTCCTGAACCTCGGTTTCCCCTGAAATCAAACCAGCCAGCCTGGTATGATCTGTATTTCCTACAGAACTTGTATTAATTCCACTCATTGATACTACTCCCTGAAGGTTATTCGCCTTGTTCAGAATCCGTTAAATTGTCGAGCATTTCTGCAGCACGTTGTTTCTCAGCGTCGTACTCTGAAGACTCAGAAGCCCATTCAATAGCTGATTCATAAGACTGTTTAGCTTTTTCCTTATCACCCATCGCCAGATGGCAGTCGCCTATGTAAATCATTGGGCGAGGATCATGTTCGTCCAATACCAGTGCGAAGGTAAAAATTTCAATCGCATTTTCAAATTGCTTTTGCATTTGCTGACATGCACCTAAACCCAAAAAATACTTGCGATTAAAGTGGTCATAAAAGCAAAGAAACTGAAATACCTTCTGGGCTTCCTCATACTTACCGCCCTGATAAAGATTGTATGCAACGCTGTAAATAGCCTCCATTGCATCCTCACTCATATTTTTCAGGTCTTTAAAGGTTCCCCCCTTGCCAAAAAACTCCATGAGCATATCTTCCATTTCTTCACCAGATACCTGATCGATATTTTGATTATTCACGCGTCATTCCTCCCTGAATTAAATCAGCGTAGATTCTGAATTATTGTACTTATGGATTGATAGTACTTATTTATAAAGTTAGACAACATCTCGAACGACTGGTTGTATTTATTGATTGTTTGTTGCAATTTGGTTGTTTCCAGCTGGGACTGAGTGGTCAAAGCCTCAATTTCTTTTTTCAGGCCCTCAATATTAACGTCCCATTGAGTAGAGTTATGATTATCACTGTCGTCATAAAAACCTGCTCCATAACTATTCCAGAACTTTTTAAATTCATCCGTAAATTCGGTCGTACCAGTAGTACCTTTTTTAGAAGCTTTAGCTTTTTCATTTTTTGCCTTCACCAGCCATTCATTCGCCAGTTCTAACTTTTTGTTTTTTTCCTGAATCGATTCAATTTGCTCGCGAAGTTGTACCTGAATAATATCGGCTCTGGCAGTCAGTACCGACATAACAAGCGCATCCAGACTAGGTTTTGAAAAATCGACTTTTTCACCCAGGGTATAGGCATTTATCGTGGCTGCACCAGGTCCTATATAATTGTCGCCTTGCCAGTTTGCAGGGTTGCTGACCTGGTTCAGCATTGAAACAGGGGTCTGAACATAAACAATTTGTTTAGCCGCTTCATTCAGTTCACCAGCGTATTTAAGTGCGTTGAGTGTCGATTTATCAACAGCATAAAAGTGTGTTGGTGTGAGCGAATTTCCCTGATCATCGGGATCAGCCAGAGCCATCAGGGCTTCTATCTGAGAGTCACTGAAACCTGAAGCCCTGAGAGAGCTTTTTTTACCTTCGTTGATCGTGACAGGTGCCGTTAATGTTCCGGTACCACCAGTACCTCCCCCACCATTGCCTGTCCCATCTACCGCCGGTGTCCCGTCCGCCATCTGTTAAGAACTCCCTGTATTTCGTACAAAGGATTAATTTTGCACATTACCTTTAATCTAGGTTACTCCTGCCATTCGATACTAAAAATGACTGAGACTTCAGTATGAAATCTCAAATAGTTATAATTATTTTTTTTTAATTCCTATATTATTCGGTTTTTGAAACGCCTCTGAACGCTCACTATCTCATCAATCACCTGCTGATTCGCAGCTACAGCAGAGTCCTGTTTAAGCCGTTCTATAAATAATGCTCCGGGTATTCCGTCTGAAGAAGACAATACACCATAAGCAGCAAACAGAATCTTGTTGGCTTCATCTTCTGAAAAGTTTTGATTTATTTTATTAACCAGCTCCGCTTTCAACAGGAAGTAATGGCGTCTGTTCGTTAAGTTTTCTAAATTGAGATGATCATTCGGCCCCAAACCCAGATTTTCACCCAGTTCAACTTCTGAAAGTTTACCTTTCCCCTGAGGCCGCAATGGCTTCCTGGCAACCGGTGGCGGCTGCCTTTTTTCGTCTGCTCTGAGTCTGTTCAGACGATCATCAATAGCATCAATATGAGCTTTAAAAACTGTTTTTGCTCCCATTGGCAGACCCGGAGTCTGCATCAGAGCAACGGCACTTGCGCGATAGTTCACCAACATATCTTTATTCAGATTCGGCAGGTGATCGAGCATTTCCTGAGTGTTGTCATACATTGCACCTGCTAACTCTTCTGCTGGCATCTGTGGATTCTCGATCATTCTTTTTGCAACATTGCAAACCCCTGATACCGCCTGCCACCCTGCTTCAGAGCAATCAAACCCGGCTTCACGCAATACAGGAGCCAATATTTTGGCAATTCGGCCTGAAAGTGGCTCACTGCTATCGCCCCTCGTCAGCTCTGCTTCAAGCCTGGTAATATCCTCCGGGTTTATCCTGCCCCTATTCTTCAATAACTCCTTCATCCTCCGCTGAGCTTCTTCCTGCTCAAGCGTTGGAGCCTCTGCACTCTGGAAGTCAGGATTTTCCACCGCCAGAAAGTCATTCTTTGGTACTGAAGGCTCAGGCGTTTCATCCGGCTGACTGCCATTATTCTCTTTTTTCTTCTTTCCTGAATCCGGAGGTGGAGGAGGCGGGGCATCCCGGGGACCATCATCGCTGTACATAAAGGCTAAGGACATCGACAACATCATGGCTCCCGTTGCGTAAAGGAAAGCGCCCGCAGGAAAAGTAGCCATCCCAACGCCAATCAGAACAGATCCGATAACAGAGCCCGTAAGGTATTTTTTGTAAGGTATTTTATCTATAAAGGAAGTACGCTTAGCGAGCCCTGCCTCAATCTCCTGCTCCCTCTCATGGTCAGGATCACCATCAACCTCCTCTGTTGATGTTATTTGAACGTTTCGCCTGCCTGCGGGGGCCGGAGGCTCTTCGCCAACCGGGGGCGTATCTGTCGGAGGCTGGTCATCATGCCGGCGGGGCTGTCTCGGGGGCCTGTCAGAGGTTACACCTTCAGGATGTTTCCTCCTTAATTGCTCGTCCAGAAGTTCATCCAGATCACCAGATTCGAAACCTTCATCTTCAGATAGCGCCTCAAAACCCTCTGGATCAAAACTGTCACTGTATTTTTCTGCAGATCGTTCATGGATATTCCGCCCGCGTGGACGACTCACCTCAGGAGCCTTCCCTCTGCCCACAACGCTTCTGCCACGGGTAGAGGTAACGCTGCTACTGCGATGCCTCCCTACTTCCGGCGGCTGGGTTCTTTCCGGCTCCAAAGAACCGCCAATCGGGCTACCTGTTCGACCCGATCCATCTGGTGGGTATGCCATAAAAAGCTTATTCCAAAGTTCCTTTTCATATATTTGATAAAGTCTAGTTTATTTGTTTCGGGGTATTTTTTGATAATTACCTGTTCTGCTGCTTTACTCCCCGCTGATACTTGCCGATGCAAGCCTTCACCATGAGTCAGCCTGGAGCTGCCTGAATTTAATTTTAACGATCAGAATAAAAAGGCTGACAACGCCATGAAAATGTTCCACTCCCTGTGGCTGGGTCTGCTGGCCTCATTCCAGTTACTGGCTGCACCTGTACCACATCGAGACTCCCTGAATGTCTCATTACTGCCATTTTTTTCCTCTGCCGCAGTTTTTATTGCAAAAGAGAGGGGCTATTTTGCGGAACAAAATCTCGATGTTGACTTTATACACGCCGGAGCCGCACAGAACGTTGCTCTTGCCGTCGCATCCGGAGAGGCTGATATTGGCGTAACAGCACTGACTGCTGGCTTTTATAATCTGGCAGGCAAAGGTGAGCTGAAAATTATCGCCGGTCAATATCAGGAAAAAAAAGGTTGGCCCGGAGCCACTTACCTGGCCTGTAATTCAGCCTTTGAAAAAGGCTTGACCTCTCCGAAAATGACCATTGACCACAAAATGGGCATCACCCAAACCGGCTCAACCTTTCATCGCTGGTATGGCGCAATGGCTCAAAGTCAGGGGAAAACACTGGAAAATGACCACCTGATACGACTGCAAACCGTACCCGCCATGATCAGTGCACTGGTTTCCTGTCAGGTGGACAGCATCATTATGATGTCGCATGTCGCCTTTAAACTATCAAGCGAAAACAAAGCGCACATCATTGGCAGAGTATCAGACTATAACCCCGGACAAATGGGCGTTGTCTTCACCTCCCCAGGCTCTCTAAACAAACAACCCGATAAAATATCGCGTTTTTTAAGTGCTTATAAAAAAGCCAGCCAGGACTATTTTGACACCCTTATTACTGGCAATGATGATCACGCAAAACAGGCTCTGTTAACCCAGATCAACCAGTATCTGACTCCCAAACTTCCAGAAAGGCTACTTCCCAAAGCGGTCGTTTATCTGGATCAAAATGCTCAGCCAGACATTCCATCCATGCAGGAAAACCTGAACTGGTATCAACAACAGGGTCTGGTGAAAAAAAACTATAACCTGGCCGATATGCTGGCATTAAGCCTGCTGAACAACCCTGAGAAAACTCCGGTTAATAATGGAAAACTGCATTGAAATCTCTAATCTTGGGTTTACTTACTCAACCCAGCCGGTTCTTGCCGAGGTAAACTTTACACTGAAAAGGTCAGAATCTCTGGCCATTCTGGGGCAGTCGGGCTGCGGAAAGTCAACGTTACTGCGACTGATTCATCAGCTGTTAACACCTGATAACGGCAATATCCATATCAAAGGTCAGTCGTCCATTCTCTTTCAGGACGATCGTCTGATGCCATGGCAAACCTGTATGGGCAATGTCAGGCTTGCCCTTACCCGGTCATCATTAACCCGCCCTGCCCAAACAGAACAAATCACCACCCTGTTTGAAAAACTGCAAATCCCGGAAGTCAGCAATCGTTATCCACACGCTTTATCAGGGGGTATGCGACAACGTGTAGCCCTGGCGCGGGCTCTGATAAACCAGCCAGATTTACTGCTTCTTGATGAACCATTCGCCGCAGTTGATCACTTCACCCGGCAGGCACTGATTATTGAACTGCACCAGCTGCGTCAGACTAACCCGGTCTCAATGGTTCTGGTAACCCATAACATTGACGAAGCCCTGTTTCTCAGCGACCGAATACTCATTCTGGGCAACAGTCCAACATCTGTTCAGCATTCGGTGGAAGTACCAGAGCTGCCAACAGACTGGCAAAGTTTCTACCGGTCAAAAGAGGTTGCCAACATCAAAGTCGATATCCTCAGCACTCTGGAAACAGTGCAGCAATGAATTCACCAACAAAAGCACATGGTCATTCATCACTACTGTGTCTGGTTGCCACAGCAGCCATTATCCTGCTCTGGCAGACTGGCTGCGACACCAGCCTCATTAATACCACCTTTTTACCTTCCCCTCTTACCATTGGCACAACACTGTTTGAAGAAATTTTGCATGGTGAACTTCTGCAACATATACAGGCCTCCATTATTCGTCTTCTGACCAGTGCCTCCTTCGGTATTATTTTTGGACTACTGGCTGGCCTGGCAATACATCTCTCTACAATCACCCGCTCAGTACTCTCTCCCTGGATTTCCAGCCTGTTTGCAGTGCCTAAAATTGCCTTGCTGCCTCTATTGGTTATGTGGCTGGGAACTGGCGAAAGCAGTCGCCTTGCCATGATTGCGCTGGGGGTAGCCCTGCCCACTGCTATTTACACCTGGAACTCACTGGATCATGTTGAATACAAGTGGATAGAGCTGGGTAAATCATTGCAGCTATCCCGTTACCAGACAATTCGCCATATACTGCTGCCAGCCGCGCTACCCAATATTCTGACGGGCATTCGCCTGTCCACCACCATTGGCATCATTCTGTTAACGGCTGCAGAAATGCTGGGGTCATCCTCCGGAGTGGGCTTTTACCTTATGAATGCTGGAAATCTGGCCCTGGCCGAATACATGATGTCGGGCATCGTAGTGCTGATATTACTGGCCAATGGTTTCAACCTCTTGTTAGCACTTGTCAGCCGCTATCTGCTGCAATGGATGGAATAACGAAGACTATTGCGCAAATGCGCATTATAATGTCGGTTTTTAACTAGCCCTGAAAAGCCTGAAAAAGATTTAAAATATGAGTTACGCAAACATTCCAGCAGGCAAAAGCCTCCCAGAAGACATTTACGTTGCCATTGAAATTCCGGCCAACGCGTCACCCATCAAGTACGAAATTAACAAGGATATTGATGCCCTCATGGTAGACCGCTTTATGGCTACCCCGATGTTCTATCCGGCCAATTATGGCTATATTCCACAAACTCTGGCTGACGATGGCGACCCGCTGGATGTTCTGGTCGTAACACCTTATCCGGTGGTTCCGGGTTCTGTAATTCGCTGTCGTGCAGTAGGTATGCTGAATATGTCGGATGAAAGCGGTCAGGATGAAAAGCTGATTGCCGTCCCACACGACAAGCTGACCCCAATTTATCAGGATGTGCAGGAATACACTGATCTGCCTCCCCTGCTGATACAGCAAATCGAGCATTTCTTCGAAAATTACAAAGATCTGGAACCTGGGAAGTGGGTTAAAATTGACGGCTGGAAAGGTCGTGACGCTGCCTTTGAGGTCATCAGGCAGTCTGCTGCCAACTATAAAGACTAAGAAAGACTAAATTGATGTATAAGGTTGATGTAATCCGGTTTGCAGTCTAACTTGCAAGCCGGATATTAACTTCCACAATCAGGGACACCACAACCAATACCAGAACCAAAAAAGCCATACAGAATGTCCGGACAATCATCCACAACCATCATCAAAATCAGTACTGCCGCAGGAATATTTCTGTTCCTGAGCCTGTTTTTATTTAACCACCTTGCTCGTGCTGAAGGGTTACAGGGGTTAATCAGCTCGCCGCTATCAAGGCAACAAGCAGGACAACAAGCCTTTATCCCTGTCGAGGAAGCTTTTCAATTGTCCGGTGAAATCCGTGACAATCAGGCATTGATTCATTTCACGGTCACTCCCGGCCATTACCTTTATAAAAAGCGGTTCAGTTTCATTGCCCGGCACTCTGAAACAATACTGGGAGAACCAGCCTGGCCATCAGGTAAAGAAAAGTTTGATGAAAACTTTGGAGAAGTACTGGAAGTCTTTGACCAGACTATAACCATACAACTGCCTGTCAGCAGCTCTCAGGAAATACCGGAAATTGACGTACGCTTTCAGGGCTGTGCTGAAGCGGGTCTCTGTTATCCCCCCCACACACAAACCCTGGCGCTGGCTACCTCTGACGGTTCATTGGTTCCAGTCAGCACCATTAGCACATCGGATTTAACGTCTGCTGACATTTCTGACAGCGATTCAAATGACGATTCAAACAGCTACATGAATAGCTATGAATCCACCATTTCAGAAAAAGGTTTTATCGCTTCACTGCTGCTATTTCTGCTGGCAGGCATTGGCCTCACATTCACCCCCTGCGTACTGCCAATGGTGCCTATTCTATCGAGCATTCTGGTGGGCAACTCAACGGCTTCCCGCCCAAAGATCATCAGTCTGACTCTGACTTACATCCTGAGTATGTCACTGACGTTTGCCGTAGCCGGAACGCTAATGGGGCTCTTTGGTGCCAGCCTCAACCTTCAGGCAAAACTGCAATCCCCATGGCTGCTTGGCCCTTTTGCTGCGCTGTTCGTCCTGCTGGCTCTGAGCATGTTTGGGCTCTATGAATTACAGCTGCCGGAAAAACTGCGCAATAAACTGGGTAACTCTGACCAGTCCCAGGGCAAACTGTCCGGAGCAATGATGATGGGGGTTCTCTCAGCTCTGGTGGTATCACCCTGCGTGTCCGCGCCACTGGCCGGAGCCCTGATCTACATAGGAACAACCGGCGATGCCCTGCTGGGCGGGTTATCCCTGTTTGCCCTTGGGTTGGGCATGGGGCTGCCATTGTTGCTAATTGGTATTGGTGGGCGCCACCTGCTGCCCAAAGCCGGACAATGGATGGATTCCGTTAAAATATTCTTCGGTTTTCTGCTTCTGGCGGTTGCGATCTGGATGCTGGAGCGGGTTATCCCCGGCCCCGTTACTCTATTACTCTGGGGAAGCCTGTTTACAGGGTGCGGCGTCAGACTCGGAGCCATGAACCTGCAACCGAAAAAAAACTGGGCAATAGCCAGTCAGGCCCTGGGGATTATCTTTCTGGTTTATGGCGGCTGTCTTATAGTGGGAGCCGCCAGGGGCAACACAGACCCTTTACAACCACTTGCAGCAACCGTTTCAACAGACCCCGCCTCTACAACCACCCCTGCGAATAGCCGTTTAGTTTTTACCAAAACCCATTCAGTTACAGAGCTTAACGAATTACTACAGCAAGCAACCCTTCAGGAACTGCCCGTTATGGTAGATGTGTATGCCGACTGGTGCCTGTCCTGCAAAGTGATGGAGCGTACTGTTTTTCCTGACCCAGACGTTCGCCCGCTGCTTGAACAACTGCAACTGCTCAAACTGGATATCACCGATAATACAGAGCACCACCAGACCTGGCTGAACAACTACCAGCTATTTGGCCCTCCGGCTCTGCTGTTCTTTGATCCTTCAGGTCAGGAAATAAGTCATATCAGGACACTCGGGGAAATACAGGCACCGGCTCTGGCCAGCAAGCTAAAGAAACTGCTATCAGACCAATAGCAGGTTAAAACAGATAACTGAGTGAAATTCATGCAATAAATTAGCTGAAATGCTTCGTAACTGTCATTAACGCACCGTAACAAGCGCGAACTGGACGATTTTCTAACATTGCGGCACAATGCAATGCAATGCGATTGTGAGAGGAATACATGGCAAGCATACTTGTACTCAACGGCCCAAACCTGAACCTGCTTGGAAAACGCGAACCGGGGGTTTATGGCGCAACGACTTTGCAACAGATTAACCAGAACCTGGTCACACTGGCAGATAGCCAGGGGCATCAGCTGGAAACCTTTCAGAGTAACGCCGAGCACGAGCTGATTGAGCGTATTCACCAGGCCGGTGAAAAAGGTGTTGATTTTATTATCATCAACCCGGCTGCCTATACCCATACAAGTGTTGCTATTCGAGATGCAATCCTGGGTGTATCCATCCCCTTTATTGAAGTGCATCTCTCTAATATCCACCGCCGTGAACCTTTCCGACATCATTCCTATTTCAGCGATATCGCCGAGGGCGTTATTGCCGGACTGGGGCCCAAAGGTTATGAGCTGGCCCTGAGCTACGCTCTTGAACAAATAACCCGACAGTAAGACCAACAAGAACAAAGAATTCGAGCTATCGACCGGGCCTATCCCGTCCAACTCGTACCCCTTTCAACCCTTGACACAGGCTGTCAAACAGAATTTGAGATTAAACCATGGATATCAGAAAAGTAAAAAAGCTCATTGAGCTGCTGGAAGAATCCGGAATTGATGAGCTGGAAATTCATGAAGGGGAAGAGTCCGTCCGCATCAGCCGCTACTCCCAGAATGCTCCGGTTGCCAACTATATTGCCCAGCCCGCCCCGGTAGCTGCTGCGGCACCAGCACCCGCCGCCGCAGCGCCTGTGGCTGAAACCGCCGCCCCGGTAGCGCCTCAGCCAAACGGCCACCAGGTGACATCCCCCATGGTAGGCACTTTCTACACAGCTCCTTCCCCCAGCTCTCCAGCCTTTGCGGAAGTGGGTCAGCAGGTCAAGGAAGGCGACGTACTGTGCATCGTCGAAGCTATGAAGATGATGAACCAGATCAAAGCCGACAAGTCCGGTACCATTGAAGCCATTCTGGTTGAAAACGGCCAGGCCGTTGAATACGACCAGCCATTATTCACGATTTCCTGAGAGTAATGCCATGCTGGATAAAATCGTTATTGCCAACCGGGGTGAAATCGCCCTGAGGGTGCTGCGAGCCTGCAAAGAGCTGGGTGTCAAAACCGTTGCAGTCCACTCCAAAGCCGATGAAGACCTGATGCATGTTCATCTGGCTGACGAGTCAGTGTGCATCGGCCCGAACAGCCCGGTCGAAAGCTACCTGAACATTCCGGCGATCATCAGCGCTGCCGAAGTGACGGACGCCACCGCTATTCACCCGGGTTATGGCTTCTTGTCTGAAAACGCTGATTTTGCCGAACAGGTGGAACGCAGCGGTTTCACATTTATCGGTCCATCCGCTGATGTTATTCGCCTGATGGGGGACAAGGTTTCCGCTATCGCCGCCATGAAACAGGCGGGCGTACCCACGGTTCCCGGTTCCGATGGTCCTCTGACCAGCGACACCGACCGCACCCTTGCCATCGCCCGTCGCATTGGTTATCCCGTTATTATCAAAGCGTCCGGTGGCGGCGGTGGTCGCGGCATGCGTGTGGTTAATGAAGAATCCGAACTGCTGAACGGCATCAGCCTGACCAAATCAGAAGCCAAGGCGGCTTTCAATAACGATACGGTTTATCTGGAAAAATTCCTGCAGAACCCTCGCCACGTTGAGTTCCAGGTGCTGGCTGACGGTCAGGGTGGCGCAATCCACCTGGGGGACCGCGACTGTTCACTGCAGCGTCGCCATCAGAAAGTGATCGAAGAAGCGCCCGCTCCCTACATCGACGAAGATGCCCGGGCAACGGTTGCAGCTGCCTGCACCCGCGCCTGTATTGAAATCGGCTACAAGGGTGCGGGGACGTTTGAATTCCTCTATGAAGACGGTCACTTTTATTTCATTGAAATGAATACCCGTGTTCAGGTTGAGCATCCCGTCACCGAGTTGATCTCTGGTGTCGATATTGTCAAAGAACAACTCCGCATCGCCAGCGGACATCCCCTGAGCGTTACCCAGGACGACATTGTGTTGCAAGGCCATGCCTTCGAATGCCGGATTAACGCAGAGGACCCGACCACCTTCATGCCCTCTCCCGGCACAGTAACCCAGTTTCACGCACCTGGCGGCAATGGTGTTCGCGTGGACTCTCACCTGTATAACGGCTATACCGTACCACCTTATTACGATTCGCTGATTGCCAAACTGATCACCTTTGGACCGGATCGCGCGACCGCCCTGAAAAGGATGCAGAATGCACTCGACGAAGCCGTGATTGAAGGTATCCGAACCAACATCCCGCTGCATCAGGTACTGGTACGCGACAACAATTTCCAGAAAGGTGGTGTTAATATCCACTATCTGGAAAAGAAACTGGCAGACGACTGATTCGCCAGTTCTGAGTACGAAAGACTTATTCACGCAGAGATTCAATGATGGGTTCGCTCTGGGTATAAGTCTTTCGTGCAGACCTTAAGCCAACCCTGCTAGAATTACCCCCGTTTTCCGCAGAATCTCTGTTCTGCCTTTCTTCTCTTTTTTACAAGTTCTCTTCTCATGCCCTGGATACAAATCAAACTTGATACCAATTCTGATCACGCCACAGAACTGGAAGATCTGCTGCTTGAAGCCGGAGCCAGCGCCGTTACCCTGCAAGACGGAAAAGACCAGCCCCTGTTTGAGCCAGCACCAGGCAGTACCCCGCTCTGGCACCACACTGTCGTTATTGGCCTGTTTGACGCCCACACCGATATGGATGAAGTGGTCAGCATTCTGAAGGAACAGTATCAACGCGAGCCATTCCCGAACCACAAAATTGAAATTGTGGAAGACAAGGACTGGGAGCGCGAATGGATGACCCACTTTGTCCCCATGCAGTTTGGTACCCGCCTCTGGGTTTGCCCCAGTTGGAAAGAAGTACCAGAACCCGATTCTGTTAACCTGATGCTGGACCCGGGCCTGGCTTTTGGAACCGGTACTCATCCAACCACAGCGTTATGTCTTGAATGGTTGGAAAAGCAGGGCGATCTGTGTGAGAAAAGCATTGTCGACTATGGCTGCGGCTCTGGTATTCTCGCCATTGCCGCCCTGCTGCTGGGCGCTAAACGCGTAACCGGTGTTGACCTGGACCCTCAGGCTCTGACCGCCACCATCGACAATGCCGAGCGAAATAACATTGCTCCGGAAAAATTACAGGTATTCCTGCCGGAAAAAGCACCCCAGGAAAACGTCGATATCGTCCTCGCCAACATTCTTGCTGGTCCGCTCGTGCAACTGGCACCTACTCTGGCTGCGTACCTGAAGCCGGGTGGCAAAATCGCCCTGTCAGGCATTTTGTCTGAACAGACCGACAGCATCGTGACGACCTACTCCGAATGGTTTGATCTGGAACCTGTCGTTCACAATGATGACTGGATTCTGGTCACTGGGACCCGCCGTTAATCTCTCCACTGCCAGTGCAGCACATCACGTCGCTGCACTGGACTCGTCAACGGCTCTTTGCTCTAATCCCATGAGTAACTGTTTTATCACTCTGGAATTGATACGCTAAATGACGCCCTCAAGGGTTAACACAACCCGCTGCCCCAAATGCCAGACAACCTTTCGTGTCACACAGGCTCAACTGCGCGCCGCCGGCGGCTCTGTTCGCTGCGGCTCCTGCCTTCATGTCTTTAACGCAGGCATCGACTCACCAGAAACCACCATAAGCCCGTCAGAACAACAGCAGGCAGGCACTGCACCTTCACCCCCGCTGTCTCCAGAGCAGAAACTGTCTGAAAAAACCATGACAGCATCCACTCTTGTTTCGCCCGCCAAAAGCAGTCAAAGCGGTAACAACCAGCCCTTAAACTCATTACTCAACAATCTGGATAAAGAGCAGCTAGACATTCGTCAGGAGAAACGACCACGCCGACCAAAAGCCGGCAGAAAGCGAATGTTTGAATGCAGCACCGCCTTCTTTGCCTGTCTGGCTCTCGTTGTTCAGTACCTATGGTTCAACAAAAATGAACTGTCTCTGGATCCGCCACTTCGCCCCTGGTACCAATGGCTGTGCAAAACAGTAAACTGCACCCTGCCACCCGTTGTCGATATCAACGAAATACAGAGCTCCCAACTGCTGGTTCGCATTCATCCTGATATCAGCGAAATGATGATCGTTGACGCCGTTATCATTAATAAAGCCGACCACCCCCAACCCTGGCCAAAACTGTCACTGACGTTTTCCAACCTCCACGACCAGCCCGTTGCCAGCCGAACCTTCAGCCCGAAAGAGTATCTGGGCGGAGAACTGGCAGGTACCAGAGAAATGCCTGCCAATCAGGCGATTCGCCTAAGCCTTGAACTGCTTGACCCTGGTCCGAACGCAGTGAACTATCGCCTTACCTTTAAGAGAAAAACGCTGTAAAAAGCTGGAAAATACCTGCGCACCCAACAGATAAATACTGGTAGATACTTAACGCTTAGACCATTAAGTACTTGATTTAGATCAAGAATTAGTCAGATTTCAATGACAACGGCTTGAGGTTTTCACCAGATAAGTCACTATATAAATGCCAAAGCGAAAGAGTATTTATCTTTAGTTGCCTCCACAGTGATTAAATTAGCCTTTGAAATATGACTTTTATGCATATTCTCATGGTCAGGCAGCTGAAGTGGCTGACTGACTGAGGAATTTCGTACTTCTCCACTTTCGTACATTTTTTGTACAGAGTATGATGGAAAGATTGTTCGTTGTTTTTCGTAGTCAGAGGCATCCCTTTGTTGAAGATTGGCCCGTACACCATCGAGAACCCCGTTATTCTGGCACCTATGGCAGGAGTAACGGATCGCCCATTCCGCCAGCTGTGTCTGGAGATGGGCGCAGGCATGGCGGTATCCGAAATGGTTACCAGCAACTCGAAGCTCTGGAATACCAGAAAATCCAGGCTGCGTATGGACCACAGTGGTGAACACGAACCACGTTCCGTGCAGATAGCCGGCAGCGAGCCCGCCCAGATGGCGGAAGCCGCCAGGGCCAACCAGGAGCGGGGGGCGCAGATCATCGACATCAACATGGGCTGTCCAGCCAAAAAAGTATGCAATAAAGCCTCTGGCTCCGCTCTGATGAAAGAGCCGGAACTGGTCAGGCAGATACTGCAGTCGGTGGTAGCGGCAGTCGATATTCCAGTCACCTTAAAAATCAGGACCGGCTGGAGTCCAGAGCAGAAAAATGCCCTGGATATTGCCCGAATGGCACAGGATTCTGGCATACAGGCGCTTTCCGTACATGGAAGAACCCGACAGTGTATGTATAAAGGCGAGGCGGAGTACGACACTATCCGCACCGTTTGTGAGGCTATGGATATCCCGGTGATTGCCAATGGCGACATAACAACGCCGGAAAAAGCGAAGCAAGTGTTTGAGTGGACCGGCGCAGATGCCGTCATGGTAGGCAGGGCAGCCCAGGGACGGCCCTGGATTTTCAGGGAGATCAATCACTACCTGAAACAGGGTGAAAAACTGCCAGAGCCTGCCGCGGAAGAAGTGCAGCGAATCCTTCTCAGACACCTCAACGCCCTTTATAAGTTCTACGGAGAACATCAGGGCGTGCGCATCGCGAGAAAACACGTTGGCTGGTATTTGCAGGCCAAGCCATCAGGTTCCGGGCTGAAGAAGCAATTCAACAGCCTGGAATCTGCAGAAACACAACAAAACTGCATACTGGAGTATTTTCAGAGTTTTTTAGAAACCAACACAACCAGACATTCAGAGACCTCGCTGGAGAGCGAGGCTCAGGATAGGGGTAAAGGAAAGGACATAGCAGCATGACAGCCACACAAGTGTTTGTAGAAGAAAGGAATGCAGGCGCTCACCATTTGGTCGGCAAAGTCGAGAGCGAAAGCCAGACTCTGCGTGACAGCGTTGAAAAAGCCATGAACAATTACTTCGCGCACCTGGATGGCCAGGAAGTGACCGACGTATACGAAATGGTTCTGTCCGAGGTTGAAGCGCCTCTGCTGGAAACGGTAATGGCTTACGTAAAAGGTAACCAGACCAAAGCTGCAATTCTGCTGGGCCTGAACCGTGGCACTTTGCGCAAGAAGCTGAAACAATACGGTTTGCTGTGATAGCCAGCAAAGCTATTTCGAAAGGCGGCTTTTTAGTCGCCTTTTTATTATGCCAGTCGCAGCTATTAGCTTTGACCGGCATTGCTTCAATTTTTTTGAACGATTATTCAGAATAATTGCTGCAAAAAGAGGCCGTTCCGGCTAAAATCTGCCAGCTTAACAGGCAACACTAACCTTTAGTCGCTCCATGCGGCTATTTCAGAGAAAGGAAAGATGGCAGTAGATTCCCCTGTATCTCCTATTCGTCGAGCTCTTATCAGCGTTTCTGATAAATCCGGTATTATAGAATTTGCCAGCGCGCTGCATCAGCGTTCTGTAGAAATCCTCTCCACCGGCGGCACCTATAAGCTGCTGATTGAAAACAACATCCCTGCCATTGAGATCTCCAGTTACACCGGTTTTCCTGAAATGATGGATGGCCGCGTTAAAACCCTGCACCCGAAAGTTCACGGCGGCATTCTGGGTCGCAGTGGCCAGGACGAGGCGGTGATGGCAGAACACGGCATCAACCCGATCGATCTGGTGGTTGTGAACCTTTATCCCTTCGAGCAGACCATCGCCCGTGACGACTGCGACCTGCCCATGGCCATCGAAAACATCGATATCGGTGGCCCGACCATGGTGCGCTCTGCGGCCAAAAACCACCGGGACACGACCATCGTCGTTAACGCCAGCGACTACAGCCGGGTTCTGGAAGAAATGGATAGCAACGACAACGGCGTCTCTGCCGCTACCCGTTTCGATCTGGCGGTCAAAGCCTTTGAGCACACAGCCCACTACGACGGCGCTATTGCCAACTACCTGGGTAAGCTGGTCAACCCTCTCAACCCTCTCAGCAAGAGCGACAGCGACGCAGAGGCTCATTTCCCGCGCACGTTTAACACCCAGTTCCATAAAGCGCAGGACATGCGTTATGGTGAGAACCCTCACCAGAAAGCAGCGTTTTATGTTGAAGAGAACGCGCCTGCGGGAACCATTGCCTCTGCTCAGCAAATTCAGGGCAAAGCGCTGTCCTATAACAACATTGCTGATACCGACGCCGCCCTGGAATGCGTTAAAACCTTTGAAGAACCAGCCTGCGTGATCGTCAAGCACGCTAACCCATGTGGTGTAGCCGTTGCTGATACGATTCTCGATGCCTACAACCTGGCTTATGCTACCGACCCGACCTCAGCTTTCGGTGGCATCATCGCCTTCAACCGTAAGCTGGATGCTGAAACCGCAAAAGCCATCATCGACCGTCAGTTCGTTGAAGTGATTATCGCTCCTGCGATTGATGAAGCCGCCAGAAACATTGTTGCGCAAAAGAAGAATGTACGCCTGCTGAACTGCGGCTCTTTCCCAGAAAAGCCAGCCCCGTTCCTCGACTTCAAGCGTGTTAGCGGCGGCCTGCTGGTTCAGGATTGCGACCAGTTCGTTACTACCCACGCCAACATGAAAGTCGTGACAGACCGCGCTCCCACCGAAGCCGAGCTGAAAGACCTGCTGTTTGCCTGGAAAGTCGGTAAGTTCGTTAAATCCAACGCCATCGTTTACGCTAAGAACAGCCAGACTATTGGTGTCGGCGCTGGTCAGATGAGTCGTGTATACAGTGCCAGAATCGCGGGCATAAAAGCAGCGGACGAGAATCTGGAAGTACCCGGATCAGTCATGGCATCCGATGCCTTCTTCCCGTTCCGTGACGGCATTGACGCAGCTGCCAAAACCGGTGTTACCGCAGTGATTCAACCCGGCGGTTCCATGCGTGACCAGGAAGTGATTGATGCGGCTAACGAAGCAGGCATTGCTATGGTGTTCACTGGCGTTCGCCACTTTCGCCATTAAGAGCGCCATTGAAGAATAAGCTATTGTCTCGTAGAACACTCTACCCAAAGCACCTGAAGGACAGGCAAATCATGAAAGTGCTGATCATCGGAAACGGCGGCCGCGAACATGCTCTGGCATGGAAGGTGGCCCAGGATCAAAACGTACAACAGGTTTTTGTGGCTCCCGGCAATGCCGGAACCCATCTTGAACCCGGCATGACCAATGTCAGTATCGGCGTTCTGGAGCTGGACAGGCTGGTTGCTTTTGCCAAAGAAGAAGCCATTGACCTGACCATCGTTGGGCCCGAAGCCCCCCTGGTGGCAGGTGTTGTTGATCGCTTCGAAGCAGAAAGCCTGAACATCTTTGGCCCGACACAGGCTGCTGCGCAACTTGAAGGTTCCAAAGCGTTTACCAAAGACTTTCTCGCCCGCCATAAGATTCCAACCGCTGACTACCAGAACTTTACCAGCATCGAGCCCGCTAAAGCTTATGTGCGTGAGAAAGGCGCTCCGATTGTTGTTAAGGCAGACGGCCTGGCAGCCGGTAAAGGGGTTATTCTGGCACAAACAGAAGAAGAAGCCTTTGCCGCTATCGATGATATGCTGGCGGGCAATGCCTTTGGCGAGGCCGGGCATCGGGTAGTGATTGAAGAGTTTCTGACTGGCGAAGAAGCCAGCTTTATCGTGATGGTCGACGGCAAAAATATTCTGCCTATGGCTACCAGCCAGGATCACAAAGCCCGGGACAACGGCGACCAGGGGCCGAACACCGGCGGCATGGGGGCTTACTCACCCGCTCCTGTAGTCACCCGGGCCATCCATGACCGCACCATGAAAGAAGTCATTATTCCGACCGTAGAAGGCATGGCGGCGGAAGGCAATGTTTACAAAGGTTTCCTGTACGCTGGTCTGATGATTGATGCAGAAGGGACACCCAAAGTGCTGGAATACAACTGTCGTTTTGGTGATCCGGAAACTCAGCCGATCATGATGCGCTTACAATCCAGCCTTGCCCAGCTGTGTCTTGCCGGAGCAAAAGGCGAACTGGATGCAGTGCAACCCCAGTGGGATTCACGCACGGCTTTGGGTGTTGTTATGGCGGCTGGCGGCTATCCTGCCGATTACCGCAAAGGCGACCTGATCACAGGTATTGACGATGCCAATGGTGACGGCTGTAAAGTATTCCACGCAGGCACCCAGCTGGAAGGCAACGATGTGCTGACCAATGGTGGCCGGGTGCTTTGTGTAACAGCGCTTGGTGAGTCTGCCGGAGCGGCGCAAAAGGCCGCTTACGAAGGCGTAGCAAAGGTTCAGTGGAAAGATGTTTATAACCGGACCGATATTGGCTATCGTGCCATCCTCAGGGAAGGGGTTTAACCTGTAACAGGTTAGCTTTACTTTGTTAAGATGGCAGGGGTGAGAAATGGATAACGGCCTCCATAATCACCCCAGTGCTTATTCGGCAGAGGATTTTCGAGTCACCAGGCTTTGAAAAGTGAGTAATAACAGAGGTGCTGTTTATGTTTAAATCACGCTCTAAATCTACTCCCCCTGACAGGTTCGATATATTTTCGAAAGGCAACATCTTACGTTTAACCAATCCCGAAAAATTCCAGAATACAACGATAATACCCGGTTCCAAATATACCCCTGCCGCAAGTTCCGCATCCTTTGGAGCAACAGGCTATTTTTCAGGTTATGTCTTTCGGGCTGATACAAATCCTGCTGAAATCATTTTCAAAAAAGGGATTGAAAAGCACTTACCAGTGACCTCAATAAGACAGGTTGAAATAATGGCTGGAGCTAGCAGCACCGGGGCAAGATGGAATCAGTGTATCTGTACACACGTTTGTGCTCAGGCTGCAGCTATGCAGGACACAATTAGGGACTATTACACGCTAAATGGATACATCTACCTTGTGGATGCTATGGATATTTCTGGCTTTACCACTATCACCCATCGCAGCTTCGGGCCAATAGCAGCAAGATTTCCCATTATGCAGGAAATAGATGAAGTAAACTTTATGCATAGAATTCCTAACACCAGCGTTATAGGCGCTGTGTCAGAGGTAGGACCTTCGTGGCTTTCCCTGGTGCATTGGGATTCTATGCCCACAGAACTTTGGCTGGCTGTAAATCCCGAATACGAAGGAGGAATGGAGGGAGCCAGGGCAATAGTGGATCTCTTTAATGCCTGATCGGTGAGAGTGATGAATTTTGACACTCAATCATTTTTTCAACACCCTGGCTGGTACTTTTATATTTTTGCCCTGAACAGATTTATTCATACAGCCACTAATCTGCCAGACTACAGATTGAGACAAAGAAAGTACTCAAACGTTCAATGGCTTTATTGACTACTGCCAGCAGTTACAGGTTAACCGGGCATAAATACGGGTATTGTCCTGATCCGGCACCACTTCTTTCAACGCATTGGCAGCCACAAAGTCCAGACTAAGCCATTTATGCCCTGAAATATTTACCCCTATTCCAGCTGCTTCCATTTTCTGTTCGGCACTGGGGGATTCTATCTGGCCATGGTCGTAAAAAGCATAGAGGTCAAACAGAAATTCATTATAGCGGTAACCGTTATAATGCAACTCCAGCTGTTGATACCAGCCCTTATCACCGCTGGCAATACCCGGTTTATAGCCTCTGAGTGTGGATGGCCCACCTAAAGAAAACGACACTGCACCAGGCAACTCTTTTTCCGAAGTCAACTGAGCGTCGACCGTCGTTAAAGCGTAGAATGGCGAATCGAAATTATAAATAGCAGTGGCCCTGGGGGAATACAGGGTAATTTTCCGGTCAGCCCCAAGCACCTTCTCACTGCTGTCTACCGAGCTATACAATAAACGTCCAGTGACCTGCCAGCGGTTGCCCAGCCAGTTGCCCTCAACACCGGCCTGATACTGCCGGGTCTGATAATCCGACAGTTCTTCACCGGCTACCTTATTTTCTGAGCCGGTACTGCTGGCGGCTCCCAGCAAGGTCAGCCATTTTTCTGCATCCGAATACGCCAGATAGCTGGCTTCCAGCCCGTATCGCATAGTACTGCCTTTTACTTTCAGTGTGCTGAAGTCGCCTGTATTCAGGTCGGTATCGGTATACTGCAAGCTCCCCCCCAGCCGCCAGCCATCGGTTCCTACCACCGTGCTGTAACTGGTACTCAACGACCGGATACCCCTGGATATCAGTGCATAAGCCAGCCCCTTATCGCCGGCCCTGAACAGATGTTGCCGCTGATACAAACCGCTGAGCTGGGTTTCGCCAGTACTTTCATAGCCATAGTTATCGAGAAAAGCGCTGAACGCATTGCGTTGCGCCTCGGGAATGGTAATAACAATATCCGTTAAACCGAAGGCTTTGCCAGCTCGCAATTCAGCCTGCAATTGCTGGTTATGCACCCGATTGTAGAACTGGATATCATTCTCCAGTTCAGTGACATCAATATTGTCCTGATGATCCTGGCTATGCACCCATTGCCTGTAATAGTCATCCGGCGTGTATTCATTGCCAGCAAAAATCACCTCACCAACAGAGCCCTCAACCAGCCGAATGCTGACAATGCCGTCTTCTATTTTCTGTTCAGGTAATACGGCTAACGATGTGTAAATATTTTTCTGACGGTAAAGCTGATTAATCTGACCAACCAGTTGCTGCAGCTTATTAAAAGTAACCGTCTGCCCCAGCAAAGGCTTCACCAGTGCCTGCAATTCATTCCTGCTTAAATGGGCTGAGCGGGAAAAACGGATGCCTTTAAGCAAAAACTCAACACCACCATCCTCTTCCAGCTGAGGCAGAGCCTCTTCTGAGATAACAGGCTTTTTTTCCTGCACTACTTTATCTTTCTGCCGCTGGTTTTGCTGAAGTAAATCCTTGCCAACCTGACCGGAAGGATCTGGCCTTGTTTCTGCACTGAGACCAGGGCAAAGCATGGCAATGCCTGACAAAAAAACAGCGGTTATTGTACATCGGGTCTGCAAATATCGATTAGAAGAATGATTAACCGCTTTATTATTTTTATTATTCAACTTCACTCAGGATTCCTCGTCTTCTTCATCCGGCTCAGTGATCAGCCAGTATTCGCCCTGTCTATTGCCAGAGCCATTTTCAGAACCATTTTCAGAACCATCATCACCGGCTGCCGTTGCAGGCAGATTGGCTAACCAGTCATCCGACACTGTTATCAGTTGTTCATCATTCTCACCATCACCCTGCTGAAAATACTGAGTCTCCGTATTGGAACTGATTTCCTGTGTATTAATATCGTTCTGGTACTCCACACTAAGTCGGTAAAACGATTCCGGCAACCCTGCTACCTGCGGATTATCCTGCTGCCCCTTGTAAGTCAGCAATAGGGGTGAACGATAACGGGTGAACTGGGCATTGGTGGTGACATTAATGCCCTCTACTGCCATCCAGAACGCACCAAACGGGGTCATAAACTGACCATCAACATCAATGGCTCCCCCATTGGAGTTGTTCAAGTCCATGCTTAACCCGGTGTCGGAGCCAAAGCCTGTTATTAGCGACCAGTTATACCCTTCTTCCGTCGTAACAGTGGCTGTGTCGATCAGCAAATTCCCTGTCATACGCATGGCTCCGCCCTTGGTCAACAGGCTGGTAATATGCAGTTGATCAGAATTAGAGAGGTCAACTACAACATCATCAGCATCGACAGAAGGAACAAACGACAGTACTTCAAGGTTCTGGTAATAACTTCTGGCGTCAGAAGCCAACGACAGAGTTTCGTTAAAGCCCCCCATCGCCATTAGCGTCTCAGCGGCGCCACCACCATCAATAGTCAGGTTGATGGTAGGTGCGTAGACCGCCAGCGGGCCAGAATCCGTCATGGTCATGTTATTAACCCGCACACTTTCTCTGGCGCTGACTCCCCCCCGGTCAAGGGTCATGCGATCAGCAAACAGGAAGTCATTAACCAGCAGCCAGGGTGTTCCAATCAGTTCTTCAATTTCCAGATAGCCCAGTGTGGTCATATAAATATTGCCGTTGGTGGCCCGCAGCAGGCTGGCATGCAAATCAGAAGAAGCAATAATATTGATATCCCCTTCATCCGTTCCTGCTGACAGCCAGGGCAGGTCTACCACCAGAGGATCACCTATACCCGTTGCGGCTTCCAGCAGTGCCTTTGCACCACTACAGTTGTTTCCTGCGGAATCACAGCCAACTCTCTGGGTTGCTCTAAGGTGACGTTCGCCTTCGGCAATATTCAAGTCAGTGCGCCCATTGATCGCACCAGTGGAGGTTTTCAGAATAAATGCCTCTTCACTGGAATCAGACGACAACTGTCCAAGCAATTGATCACCACGGGTATAAACCAGAGTCTGACCGGTTGTGGTCAGGGTTGAGTTAGACCCCATCGAAAAGCTGTCAGCGCCAGAGGTTTGCAGAAAGCCAATGGCAAAAGAATCTGCTTTGATAGCCTGTTGAGCAGCCAGAGTGACTTCACTCGCTGCATCAATAGTAATGGCTTTCTGAACCGTTACATTTTCGCGGAAGGCAACAGAGCCTGAAGTGCTATCAGTATCCAGAGCCCCACCAATAATCAGTGTCGCCAATGACTGATCGCCGGAAGTGGTCAGGATTGAGTTACCAACGGTTTCCAATATGGCTGTATCACCCATAGTCAGGCTGGCGGAATTCACCGTTGTGTTGCCGCCTGAGTAAAACGTCTTACTCGCCGCCAGCGCTACCTGATCGGTAACGGTAAGGTTAACTGTCTCGTTAATGGACACATCATCGTTAAAGGTCAGATCATCACCCGCATTAACCGTCAGATTACCCTGACTGCTGGTCAACGTACTGTTAAAGGTGCCGGACTGACCAATGTTCGACAGGTTAATAGCTTTCTCCACCGTAACCGCCGCATTAGCCGTCAGACTTCCATCAACGTCAGCCTGCAATTCATTGCCTACGGTGACTGTATCGTTAAAGGTGGCGTTGCCATCGTTATTCAGTGTCAGAGTGTCGTTTACATTAACAGTGCCGTTTAACAGCAGGTCAGTGCCGGTTGTGATATCAGCGGTGCCGGCAACATCAACATTAAATAACGTTGAATCCTTGGTGGTGGTGAGGCTCAAAGCACCGTCCACATCCAGGGTAGATTGGTCAGCAAAATTCAGACTGGTGGACGAGAATGTTGCACTGCTACCCGAGTAAAGATTCTTACCTGTCGCCAGTGCTACCTGATCGGTGACGATCAGATTAACCGTGTCATTAATGGACACATCATCGTTAAAGGTCAGATCATTACTTGCGTTAACCGTCAGGCTCCCCTGATTGCTGGTCAACGTATTGTTAAAGATGGCGGACTGACCAATGCTCGACAGGTTGATGGCATTTTCTACCGTAACCTCCGCATTCGCAGTCAGGTTGCCTTCGACGTCAGCTTGCCATTCATTGCCTATGGTGACTGTGTCGTTAAAGGTGGCGTTCCCATCGTTATTCAGTGTCAGAGTGTCGTTTACATTAACAGTGCCGTTTAACAGCAGGTCTCTGCCGGTTGTGATCTCTGCGGTGCCGGCAACATCAACATTAAATAACGTTGAATCCTTGGTGGTGGTTAGTTTCAGAGTTCCACCCACATCAAGGGTGGATTGGTCAGCAAAATTCAGACTGGTGGAGGAGAATGTTGCACTGCTACCCGAGTAAAGCTTCTTACCTATCGCAAGTGCTACCTGATCGGTAACGGTAAGGTTAACTGTCTCGTTAATGGACACATCATCGTTAAAGGTCAGATCATCACCCGCATTAACCGTCAGATTACCCTGACTGCTGGTCAACGTACTGTTAAAGGTGGCGGACTGACCAATGTTCGACAGGTTGATGGCATTTTCTACCGTAACCGCCGCATTAGCCGTCAGACTTCCATCAACGTCAACCTGCCATTCATTGCCTACGGTGACCGTATCGTTAAAGGTGGCGTTGCCATCGTTATTCAGAGTTAGAGTGTCGCCTACCTTTGTAGTGCCATTTACCAACAGATCAGTGCCGGTTTTGATCTCTGCGGTGCCGGCAACATCAACATTAAATAACGTTGAATCCTTGGTGGTGGTGAAGTTCAGAGCGCCGTCCACATCCAGGTTGGATTGATCAGCAAAGTTCAAACTGGTGGAGGAGATTGTTGCGTTGCCACCTGAGTAAAACATCTTACCCGCCGCCAACGCTACCTGATCGGTGACGATCAGATTAACCGTGTCATTAATGGACACATCATCGTTAAAGGTCAGATCATCACCTGCGTTAACCGTCAGGCTCCCCTGATTGCTGGTCAACGTATTGTTAAAGATGGCGGACTGACCAATGCTCGACAGATTGATAGCTTTCTTCACCGTAACCGCCGCATTAGCCGTCAGACTTCCATCAACGTCAACCTGCCATTCATTGCCTACGGTGACCGTATCGTTAAAGGTGGCGTTGCCATCGTTATTCAGAGTTAGAGTGTCGCCTACCTTTGTAGTGCCATTTACCAACAGATCAGTGCCGGTATTGAACTCTGCGGTTCCGGCAACATCAATATTAAATAACGTTGAATCCTTGGTGGTGGTCAGTTCCAATTGCCCATCGACGTCCAGTTGTGAGCCCTGTCCAAACAGAATTGATCTGGCGTTGATTCGGGTATCTGCTCTAGAGGCAACGGTTTTACCCGTAGCCAGATTCACTGAATGACTGGCATCTATTTCAATACCAGCCTTGATATCAAGCCCTTCATTAATGAACAGGCCATCTTCGCCGGTAAATTTGAAAGACCCCGCACTGGATTTTACCAATCCGTTAAAAGTGCTCTGCCCTTTACTGTTCACAATGATGTTATTCAGAACCGTCACATCACCATTCACGGTTGCGGAACCATTATCAGACTTAAGCGACAAAGAATCCCCTGCGCTGATCGAGCTATTCACCACCAGTGGTCCGCCGACAGTGACGTTTATAGCCTTGCCGCCTTGCAGCTGATTAAGCGTTGCTGCCTGAGCTGTTGTCAACGCAATATTATCCAGTGACTTCAATACCGAACCGGAGGCCATGGACATTGAGTTATTAATCAATGTCATCGCACCCGAAGCATCCAGTGAACTGCCGCCTTCCAAAATAAGGGAGTCTGACTCAATACTTAACTGCCCTTCTGCATCCACCAAACTGCCTGCCGCCATATTGATACCGGTCGCCTTCAGTGTTGTTTTATCACCGGAAGCGATGGTCTGGCTGGCAGCCAGGTTCAGTGCATTTTGCACATCAATATCAACATCCCTGCTGGCCTGTATACGACGATTTGCGTACAGATCCTTTTGTCCCCTGAGAATAATTGAACCCTGTTCACTGGTAATATCACCATTCAGGATCAGGTCAGCTGCCGAAGTTATGCTGAAATTTCCGGTGGATACAGAGCCAGTACTGACCATAGTATCGCTGCCACTGGTTGCTGTAGCGGTGGTAGCCACGTCCAGATTTCCCAGGGTCAGCGAGGTCTGAGCATTAATCTCAACCTCTCTGGCCTTGAGGTTGTTAACACTGATCGCACCATAAGTGGGTTCAAGGTGGTTTGATGTGGTCAGGATGGCCTTACCCTGGTCAGCCGTAAGGTTATAGAGGTTCATGGACTCTGAAGCGGTCAGGGTCATATTGGCCGCACTGCCTGCGGTTGCCTGACTGTCCATGGCTATAATCTGAGCGTCTGCCACCAGATTTCCAGCTTGCGTTAACACATCGCCCTTGATGTTTAACTGACCATTGGCCAGCAGGGTTAACGGGCCTTTAACTGCGGTTAAATCACCAACAGTCAGTGCGCCACTTCGGGCATAAATATGTGCCTCGCCAGCTGTCGTATGGATACCATCCAGATTGATAGCCGCCCCATCAACGTTCATCACGTTACTGACTTGCATCCGCAGGTTATCACCCGAGCTGATATTGCCCAGCACATCCAGTGTCAGACTACCTGCATTAAGATCACCCTGAATATCCAGACCACCGACACTGGTAAGATCAAGGTGGTTATCAATATCGACCTGATCCAGAGTAAACAGACTGGTGTCTTTTACATTGAGCCAGGCATTGCCTGCATCCCCGTTAAAACCACCTGTGCCTGACATAATCAGGTTCAGTGCATTTGTGCTGGTACCGATATTGTGGCTATCAACATCAAGATTAAATGTGTCGGCAGCAACAAAACTGTTACTGTCGTAAGCCAGCAAGTCGTTATTGTTATAGACAGACAGCAGCCCACCGGCACTGACAGCACCGAGATAGAGGTCACCGTTCAGGTGATGAAGATACATATCCGATGCTGCCCCTGCCTGACGCAAAGCTCCGGAAAGATCGAATTTAACCGCACCGCTCTTCGAGCCAATATTGCCCTGGGTATTGGAAAGATAGAGGTCACGGGCGATGATATTGGTCAAACCGGTTTTAGCACCAATAGAACCATCCACAATTAGCCGTATGTCGCTATTGGCTGAAGACAAATGCCCGATGGTCAGACTGTCGGTTGATTCAATATAAATCTCATCGGTGGCCGCAGCATAAAGCTCTCCCGACACATCAATCTTGATAGGGTCGACCTGCTTCACCCGGAAAGTAACAGAGTCCTTTGTCACCTCGGTTGAAATATCCCCGGCACCGGCTGCCAACAGGGCAGATTTCTGGGCATCCGTAATACTGCCTGTGCCATCACGTTTGATACTGAAAACCAGATCACTGAGGTTCTCGCCGACACTGCCACCGCTGGCTATCAGGTGTACGGCAGACGCCGTAATATTGGCGTCACGGTTGGTGATCTGGCTGGAGGCATCTCCATTCAGGGCGGTGGAAGAGATACTGATATCCAGCTGACTCTGCTTCCAGCGCGCGCCTTCGACCATATTGGTGTACCAGCTGGAGTCTTTTGCCAACGTCAGCTGATAGTCCTTATCGTAACTGCCGGTTAGTAAGTTGCCGTAGTCATAACCCAGAAGCGTACCTTTCTGCTCAATACCCACAGCATCCTCAGGCTTAACGTATACATCAGCCACTGCGGTCTGGTCGGCAAACCATTGCTCAAGTCCCTGGTATTCTGCCTTGATGGTATCGGTGAGCAAAGCTTCATCGACTACCACATAACGCAGCTTAAGCGCTTCAACAAAAGCAGGTTCAATAGTAAAACCTGCATCACTGTCGTCCGACAGTCTCTGTTTGAGCATCCAGTAAGTGTGGTATTTATGGGTAAACTGGTTCTCATAAGACGACACCGTTACGGCACCTGCATCGTCACTCAGCAGGTTCAGGCTGTCCCAGACCGAAGCGTCGTAGGCCAGCTCTTCATCCGTCTTATCCAGTCGGCCAATACCATTGGTCAGACGACCATTACCCAGTTTAATCACCACTTCTTCACTGGCATTGGCACTGTATAACTCCAGATCACCACTGGCCTGATTGACGGCAATATCCGTAGCGGCGTTAAGCTTCACAGCCCCAGCAGTGGAAATATTAATAAACTGGTAAGAACTGGTATTACCAATGGTGCCTACCTTACCAATGCCACCGGTAGAGCTGGTCAGATCCAGCTGGTCTGACTGAATAATGGTGCTGCTGTCTTTCGCCACTATGCCCTTATCAAACACACCAACAATGTCGTACCTGGCCTTCAGATGGCGTAACTCAACCTCACCATCGGCACCCGTTACATTAAAGAAGAGAGAGCCGTGGGTGGAGGTCATACCCAGCTCATCGGTGATAATGGACAGGGCATTATCCCGGCTGCCAATACTGCCCCTTGACGACAGAGTGGTGATATCAGAGGTAATAGCGGTCGATTTGGATGTCTGCAAACTGCCAAGGGTACTGATATTGGTGCTGCCACTGGGGTTATAAATATTACCCGTCAGCTCAATACCGGCTTTGGAGGTCAGGTCAATAAAACCATTGGCCGCCCCGGTAAACTGGAAGGTAATAGGGTTATCAGCCTTCACATAAGTATGGGCATCCATCCACATCCGGTAGGCAACGTTCACCAGAGGGTCAACATTGGTCATATTGCTGCCGTAATACTTGTCGTAGCTCAGCCCCCACTTCACCCGCCAGACATTCTCACCACCATAGTCGTACACCTGGGTCAGATAGTTACTGGCTGTACCGTTTGCACAGGCTTCCGGCTTATAGGTACAGGAGGTGTAATAACTGGTTTCGGTATTCCAGTTTTGTTCGTAATACCAGTTGCCAAGGGTGTTAGGGTATTTTGCAAAGTAACCGTCTATGCTCTTGCCATCGTAGGGTGCTGAACTCTCTCCCGGTGGATCGAAGCTCCGGGCGACTGTGGCACCTTCACGAATATAAAACAGCTGCCCCGCCAGCGGGTTATACGTCATGGTCGAGGTAGTACCCGTACCACCAAGACTTCTTACATAGTTGGACTCGTCATAACTCACAGACCAGGCGCTGGTTTCATATTGCCTGATCCGGTTTCCGGGCGAGTGGACAAACCATTCACTGTAATGACTGCCATTCTTTCTCTTATTCAGGTCAGTAATACGGATCACACCGGTCGCATCATCCCCGGCACTGATCGTACCCAGCACCAGCTGTTTGCTGGAATCGTTGTTGATATCGATTTGGCCCAGCCCATCTTTGACGGTGATATTGCCGTCCTGTCCGGTAGAGGAGATACGCGCGCGAATGGCGACATAGCCGCCACCACTGACCGGAATATCATCGGCTTTCAACTTACCGGTACTGATATCATAGGTTAACCCGATACCGGCACTGCCGCCTGTAGACGACACATCAAAGTTATAGGTTTTGCGGGTATAAAACCCGAGGGCGTCCCTGACCCAGAGTGATTTAGTCTCACCGGGACGAATATGCACCACATCACCGGAAGACAATCCGGCATCTCTTATATATTCCGCAATCTTGCTGTCAAACCCTGAACCGACATCCACAGACCATGAATTATCCGTACCCACAATAATCTTGCCGTTGATATCCAGACGCTCAGCATTAATGACCACTTTCTCGCCAATAATCTGGGTGCCGGTGGAGCCCAGAGAATTTTTCACCTGTTGATAAGTCGCGCTCCTGCTCAGGCTGGACTGCTGATTCTGCACCGGCTTGAACTTCCACTTGCTGCCGCCCCGGCTGCCACTGTTGGTTCGCATTTCAAACACAACTGCGTCGTTACCGTGATATTCCGCCGAGTCACTGAAGCCCCAGTTGAAGTAGATGTTCATCTCGTCGTAGCCATAGCCGCCACCCTGGTAATAACTCTTCTGGTCTCCGGTGTGACGAATGGCACGACCGGTAAACCAGTTATTAAAGTCATTGATGCCAGTGGCGTTAATGGCAGTACGGTACTTATCGTTGAGGTAAATCTGCACAAACCCTTCCGCCGATGGTTTCCAGCCTGCGGTGTAATTGACCAGCGCTTTGGGGTCACGCCCGTAAGACTGGGGCTTGTCGGAGTTCAGCAACAAGCTGCCATTTTCAACATTCAGGTTGATAGCATTGGCTTCAATGGTCGCCTGTTGAATCAGGTCACCTTCTGCCACATCAATATTGACGCTGGACAACAGGTTGGAAATAGCGCCATTGATAATAACGTCAGAGTCCAGGTAGTTAGCCCCGGTGGGCGCATGGCTGATGATGATACCGGTATTAGCGGACGACTGTTCAACCACATAACTGCTGCTCAGGGAAGCACCGCCAGTGACAAAGACGTTACCGCCGGTCTGGTTGGTAATACTCAGGTTTTCCAGCACCAGGTGTTCATCGGTCTTGTTGTCTACTTTGATATAAGCGTCGCCTTTGGCGGTAAAGGTGGGCTTGTTACTGCCTGCCAGGCTGATGGTGTCAGCGACCAGGTTAACGTTACCGGCTGTCGCCTGAATATTCGCCACTTTTATGGCGTGGTTCGGGTTGGCAGACAGGTCATTGACGATAGACGACAGCAAAACAATTTCTGACTTGAGTTCTTCAATCTCTGCCAGATACGGATTCGCACCACCATCCACCACAGTCTCGGACTCAGTGCCGGATGAACTGCTGGTGTCCTCACCATCGCCATCACTGACCGTCACGCCATCAATCACAATGCTGGAACCGTCCCAGGACTCCAGCAGATCAACACGATCCTGCAACGATTTAATATAGGCCTCCAGTTCCGCACGACTGGAATACTTATCGTTCATACGTGCTGCCGTACCGTAGCGATAGAGCTGCTTGCTGATGGTGCCGTTGGTGTTGATCTCAACCCACTGATAAGCGTACTGCCCTGCCACTACCGAACCACTGCCGTTAAAGGTCAGGATATTGCTGGTGCTGGTATCGCTGCTGCCAAATTTGGTTTCGGAACTGAACAGTTCCAGGTAGGGGTTCTTTTCAACCCCTCTGTGAGTGGAGCTAAGCAGCCCTTCGTTGGCTTCAATAAACACATGGCTGTCGGAGCCTATGTTGAAACCATCCGCAAACTCCACCTTGTTGTTCAGGGTGATATGGGATCTGGCCTTGTTACCAGCTGGGATGGGAACCAGAGTCCAGTTATAGACATTGGCGAGGGCATTACCGGTCAGCTGGTTTTCATTAAAGTACTGACTGCCCCGGCCACTGTAGATACCGACATTGCCATAACCATTGATATTAACGTTTTTACCGATATTGACCTGATTAAGAATATCCAGATCAACGGTACTGACACCACCAACGACACCTGCCGCAGCCCAGACTGTTACATTAGCCTGAGACACCGCACTCCCCCTGGAGTAAGTGCCAATGCCAATCTCGCCAGCCGGATTATAGAGCTTGACCCCTTCTGACAGAGAGATCTTGTTGCGGGTTTTTACATCCACGTCGGATTCAGCCCCGGCTCCCTGTACAGCACCGCCAACTTCCAGTTTGGATTCGTCGTATACAAAGAAATCCGTGTTGGCATCCAACATAATGCTGTGGTCGTAGGTAGTGTCGAGCCAGGCCAGGTCAGATATCTTCAGAACCGAGTTTTTACCCACGATGACTTCAGCGGTAAGATTTTTCAGGTTCTGGTAAGAAAGTCCCGCCGTACCGTTAGCCGCACCGCCTCCGGCACCGTGAATAGACGACGTGAAGCCACTGTAGTAAGGGTTCTGTATCTGGTAAGCACTGTTGAACGCATCAATATCCACCTGCATGGCAGAGAAACTGACGTTTTCGCCCAGCTCTACTTTGGCATTAGTGTCCACTTCCACCAGCGAGGTCGCACCTGAACCACCCACCACAGAAACCGTGGTTGAATCGGTGCCGGCAAAGAAATCGGTTTTACTGGCAGCGGAAATATAAACGCCTCCGGCATCCACAGGCACTATTCGATAATTGCCGGACCAGTCTTCTATAAGAACCGCAGCGGAGTACTTGCCATTGCCATAGTCTCCGGCGTCCATCACCGATTCAGCGGCACTGCCGGAGTAGTAGCCACCACCGCCGGCTGTGGTAAAGCTCTGGTTCTGGTTATAGCTGTTGGCGTCCAGAACCAGGTTGCCGGTTCTTTCCAGAGCCGCTATCGGATTCTTGCCAAACTCAACCCGGCTGGAGGTAAAGGATTGAGCAACGCCTGTCTGATAACCGCCCGCCACCAGTCCGACAAAGTAACCGTCGGCATCGGCAATCTGCACCCCGGTATGACGAGCGTAAACAGAGAAATCAGAATAAGGTATGGAAACCCCATCACCGATTCGGGCAATGGACTGCGACCGGTTGGTCGCCCTGGCTTCACTGCCCGCAACACCCAGCAACAGTGCGCCGGAAGCGGCAAAGGCTCTGGCATGCGCCGTCTCATAGCCATCCACGCCGCTCCCCGTTTCAGAGCGCACAACGACCTTACCACTGCCATTGAAAATAGTTCCGTCGCCGACTTCCGCTTCCGCTTTGGTCTCCGTAACCGCATATGCGAAGGAGCCACCCATGGAGCCCCCCGCTCCCACCGTGACACCATAGGCACTGGAATAAAGCTCGGGCGCAGACTGTGCAGTAATATCAACGACACCGGATGCTGAACCGGTATCAATGGTGCCATACACCGCCGACTTTACGCTGGAGTCATCATAAGCCTGAGTCACCACCCCCTGCACACCGGCGATCAGACCACCAGACAGGGCAAAGTTGGTACTCTTGATCATCCCTTTATTCAGGGCAGAAACGGAGAGACTGTTAAACCCATCCACCAGCTGGCCGGTCTCCCCCATCCAGGCATCGATATCGCTGTTCTTTTTGGCATAACCGATGCTGACACCAATCGCCGCCGCACCAATATTCAGGTTGAAGTTACCGTCGGTAGCCGACGATGGCTTACCACTGTCTACATCGCCCAGACGGATTTCAGTGGCATCCGTTGCCGTGACTTCAAGGTTTCCAGTGTCGTTTCCTTCAACCGAGTTAATACCAGCCACTACCCGGTTTTCACTGCGGGCATCGTTATAGTTGACCACCACGCTGGTACCACCCAGCCCCACGATAAAACTCTTCATTTCCAGCGCCGCATCGTCCGCACTGGCATTTTCCAGACTGGCACCAATAACGGCGTTGCCCGCCTTGATATTGCTATCAACGGTAGCGATATTCATTTCATAAGAACGACTGATGCCCACTACGCCAGCAATACCGACAGAGCTGGCCTGTGCAGCCCCCAATCCCTGATAGCTGTGCTGCAATGCACGACTATTGACGTTAAGTGTATCCACATCAATTTCGCCACCGCTGATACGGGCAGCGGTGACACTTTCGCCACTGAGTTTCAGGGACTTACCAGACTCTGTCGTCGTTGAGGTAGCAGGCGTACCGCTGCGTTCAATAGTTACACCCGAATCTGCTGATATTGCTGCCAGGTCTTCATCAGACAGGTGTCGGTTATAAGCGGCGGTATCCGCTGCCAGAACGGTATTCGCTTCATTGCGGCTGGGGTCAAACTCATTTTCGGCATTGGTGCCATCTTCTGCGGTGGTGTCGCCCTGACCATAAAGCGCCACGCCGATGCTGACCGCTGCCGCTACATTGGTAGAAGCCCCACCGGCCACACTGATCAGGCGTGATTTGCGTTGGGCATTGGCGTCAAGATCCAGCGTACCGGCTTTGATGTCCGAACCCACCACTTCGCTGTAAACCTGCGAACGCCCCAGCACCACATTGGCCACTGCGCCCACACCCACACTGGCACCTGCGCCAATGCCTGCCGCCCACTGATCAGCATCCTGAAACTCCTGAGCATTCACCGTGACATTGGTTGCGGCTGAACTGCCATCACGGCCACGGAGGTCAGTGGTCAGGTTATTGTTCTTGAGGTAGCCATGAATGGCAGCACGGGTTTCACCACGGAATTCCGTGGTATTGACCATGGCAGCAACCCCATAGCTGCCGGACAGTCCGGCACCGAAGACATAGCTTTTAGCACTGGCAACACGGTCAGCGTCTACGGTGACCGTATTCGCATTAACAGCCGTTGTGCGTGTATCACCATCGTCGTTCAGGTCATTACCAATAATGGCCTTGGAATCACCGCCAACAATATTAACCGCCAACCCGATACCGACGCCCACTGTCGTACCAATACCCGCAGCTCCTGCCGCGACATTGGCTTCCTGACGACGGTCAGACACCACCAGTACCTGTCCCGCAGTGGTCGTACCACCCCGCAGCCATGCCCTGGTATTTCCTGCCTGTTCAGTAATCACCACCGAAGCAGCGCCACCCAGCCCCCCCGTGGTTCCCAGCCCTGCCGCCACACCGGCAGAAACCGCCTGCGCCAGTTTCGAGCTATTGGCGTCAATAGTCAGCTTGTCAGCATTGACGGTGGAATTTTCAACCGTCGCTTCACTGGAACGCTTCTGGGCATTCGTGGAAAAGCCACCGACACCGGCACCAGCAGCCTCCCCTCCCCCGGAAACCGCAATACCGGCTGAAACAGCCAGTCCGGCTTCATGGGCATTAGCCCGGACATAAACGTCGGCACCGCTTTCATTACTGACACCGGAGTTAATAGTGGCGTTTTTGATATAGGCTTTGGTGGCATTGTAAGTGCCATTGGTAGCAACATTGGCGTTAATGGCAACGGTTTTGCCACCTGCGCCGCTAACGGTAATGGCTCGCTGTTTGGTTCTGGATGTGGCATTGACCACCAGACCATTGACGTTTTCTTTAGTACGTTCCACAGAGAGCAGGTCAAAGCCGGAGGTCAGGTCGCCCATGGACACTGCATCGGGATTTGAGTCATCGCCGGCCGTAGAAAGGTCTGGCAGATTGCCATACCCCTTGAGGTCGCCGGTATCCACCTGCATGGTGCTGCCCTTGCCTTTAGCGATCACCACAGCATCATCAATGTAGGCTTCCGTTTTGCCATATTCCATGGCCGTTGAGATAGCAACCGCCCCGGCGCCACTGTCCAGTCCGATACCCACCGCACCACTGCCCACCAGGTTGACACTGAGCGCATCGGCATTGACCAGCACATTGTTCCAGGCCTCAATACGGGCATCGCTGGCAATTCTTGCTGTCACATCGCCGTCTATGATACCGGTTCCCACTGACCCGGCTAACGACACCTGTTTAGAAGCCGCCACACCAGCATCAATGGTCAGCAGCCAGTTTCGACGAAAGGCATCGACTATTACATTTTGAGCTTTCAGGGTGGTGCTGCCGGGGTTGCCACTGTTGCCCAGAATTTCAGCCGTCACATCAGAATCGACCCGGTTGGTGGCAACCGCAACACCTCCGGCGGAACCGTTGCCCGAACCAGCGCCCATCCATGCCGTAGCCACGCTGTCGGTATAATCCTGTCCCTGAACAATCACATCGCCGCCGTTATTGGCATCCGCATCGGCACTTCGGTTGGTGGCAATATCTTTAATGCCTGCCTCGATACTCTGATCCACATTATTGGTGGCAATAGCACCGGCAAAACCAATCCCGCTCTGCCCAAGACTGGCACCAATGGCAATGGCATTACCCACCAGCAGATTATGATTTCCGGATGTGCCACTCAACGCGCGGACACTCAGGTCGCCATCGACCTTCAGTGTCGTGTTGCTGATGCGGGCTCTGGTTGAATGCTCATCAGTTCCCACCAGATTCAGAGCCACTGCCAGACCACCAGCGGTAGCCCCGCCCTGACCACTGGCAACAGCAACGGAACCTGCGACGTTTATCAGGTCCATATCATTTTGGGCAATAACAGACAGCTGACTGGCATTAATGATGCCTTTATCCACTCCGTTCCAGTCGCCAATTTCTGCGGCTATCTGATTGTTCAGCCGGTTCACGGCAACGGAACCTACCCCTGAAAATCCACCAGTCCCCACGCCAACACCAATGGCTACGCTGTAAAGCAGAGTATTGTCCCGGGCATTAACATTCACTTCCGCGGCAGAGTCATTTCTGTTGATATTAACGTCTTCAATGCGGGCTTTCGTTTCACTCTTAACGTCCGCATGGGCGTAGGAAATACCCAGGTTTTTCTTGCCAGCCTGAACGACACCTGACACGGCAATAATGCGTTTGCCTTCGGTGGAATAGCTGTAGGTGGAACCGCTGCCATCATCGGTGGTGTGGACATTGGTATTGTCCATGGCCGCTTCACCACTGAAATCAAAATCCTTATTGATAGCGCTGCTGCCAAGGCTGCTGAGAATGCTATCCAGCGTACCGTCTTTTTCACCGCTGGCATTCACATTCACAATGCCCGCATTGGTAATGTCTGTTCCTTTCAGCAGGGTTTTGGTATCAGCGCCTATGGAGCCAATGGCAAAGCTGCCAAGGAAGCCAAGCGAGTTATCAAGATTATTGTTATAGCCGATGCCTGCTGCACCAATACCAATACGATTCAGGCTTCTGGCGCTGATATCAATACGGTCAAAATCGTTTAAATAGCTTCGGGTATTGCCACTAAAATCGACGATAGCTTCTGTGGCTGCACCGTTGTAGACATCTTCGCCATAGGCGCTGCTCAAGACATTATTACCATCCGGATTGGCATTTCCGGGAATCGCCGAAGGGTCATTAATTTCGGCAAAGGTAATAGCCAGACCGGCTCCCTGTTTGCCGCCGGCATACAGTGAACCACCACCGACGCCTACATAACTGTTGTTATAGGCAGAAACTTCCAGATCGTTATTAGCTCCCTGGTTGGAACTGATGCTGGAACCCTGAACCCTTGCTGAAGTGCCGTCGTATATCTGCGCACCGGAAATGGACAGTGCACCATTTTTGGTCAGAACCGACAACTGATCCGGTTTGGTAACAGAGAGAGCCAGCGCCACAGACGTCAGTTCTCCACCATGCAGAGCCTGCACACTGACATCGTCCGCATGGGAAATCGTAGAGTTAGTAATCCATGCCAGGGCATCGTTAAAGCTGATCTGGTAAGAGATTGCACCGGCAATAGTGTTCTGATTCGTTGGTGACTGTGCGCCCAGTAAGGACAAGGCGGCTGAGCCGGTAGCGCTGGCAGAAATCACTTTCTCCAGTGCCTGCACTTCGACGTCTACATCATTATGACCGCCGCCATTGCTGTGACCCGAGATGACCGCACCGTCTACCATTGCTTTGGCATCGATATTATTGACAGAAACCGTGAAGCTGCCCGCCCCGGTCATCCCGGTCTGGTCAGAAGCCACTTGAGCGCTACTCTTACCAGAATCGTTACCGGAATCGTTGCCGGAGTCATTCTTGCCACTTTGCGATGACTGACCTATTGAAGAGTCACTGCCACTGCCGTTTGCTCCGGTGTAATTGGCCGCCACTTTAGAAGAGAGCCCGTTATACCAGCCCTCAAGTTTTGTTCCGATGCCCGGCTCTGTAGAAGGTTCAGTGGTGACCGCACCAGCCACTGCCAGAGAACCATTGGTTCCAGAGGCTCGTCCACGGACGGTGACCGAATTGACAACAATACCTTTGGTTGGATCAGGAGCCGGGGAAGAGGGTGAAGGCCTGGGATCATCTTCATTGTTACTGTTCTGGAATTTTACCTTTTTGTACTCGTCCCGATTATCGCCAATAAACGCCTTGGTATCCCCCTGGGATATATTCGCAGCAACAGCAACGCCAACCGCTGACTGGTCAGACCAGTTAAAGGCACCTGCCGCTGCCCAGTTTCCGAACTCATGGTCAGCGATAAGAATCAGCTTGTCCGCCTGCAACCCGGCGAGATTACTCAGTGAAGCATGGGTCAATACTTCAGAGTTGAGAATGCCCACCGCACCATTGGTACCCGTTCCCCTGCCTTGTCCTGACGAGGGAGTAACAAGAAAGTGTCGTTCATCCGTTTCCGCATAAATGCCCACATTGCCTGAAGCGTTAACGGTGCTTTTGCCAATGCCTGCCACCGCCTGACCGGCCTGTTGCACATAGGTAATGGAACCGCCGACAGACTTACCTTTCTCATTGGTGCCATTAGCGTTAGGAATTAACCCAAGGGAGCCCAGATTCCCTGCCAGATTAACGGTTTCCATCAGGTTATAGGCTTTTACCGTCACAGAGTCCGTGAAGGAAAAGTTATAATTGATGTCCGAAAATACCTTGCCTTTGGTAAACAGCCCCTGAACCTGACTGTTGGCCTTTACCTTGCGGCTGGCACTCCAGCTGCCTGTGCCAGTGGTGGTAACATTGGCGTGATCACCAATCCAGGCCTTGGTGTCAAAATCATTCCAGACAACATTAATGGAACCGCCATAAGCTTCTTTATCCGCAGAAGAACCTGAGTTGGCAAACGATGTCAGAATATTATTCTGCAATCCGCCAACACCATTAAATTTGCCGATCACATCGTTGAAGGTGTCCCACTTGTCATAGGTGGAGACAATGGGCATGTGCTGGGCGGAAAGTACACCCACATTTGCTGCGTCAATAGTGACCGAATCACCGATTTCAGCAATCGAGTCACTGTCGTTTATAGCAAAGTTCAGGGCAAGCGCCAGTGCTTTATCAGTCTTGTTGGTTTGACCGCTCTCCTGGGCAGGCGACGAAACCGCTGCCTCGGCAGAGGTTCGATACCCGCCCTGATCACCTCCCAGCGACCCATTATCATTACCACCGGCTACCGAGTTGTCATCAGAGCCGAGATCGGTCTGGCTAGCCACCAGTACATTGCCTGAAGCATTCACCGAGGGAGCAGACGACTGACCACTTTTATTCGTACCTAGGTAACTATAGGCTTCGTGATCGGAAAGGTTCAGGGAGAAGGCCAGACCACCTTTAAAATCAACCTTCCCATTGTCGCCTTTTGGTACGGACTCACCCACCGGGAGGTATTTATTGATCTGGCTGTTCACGCCATTCTGTATGGCCGATAAGCCCGCAACCCCCTGGGAAAATACCGTTCGTGCCAGAAGGTTACTGCCAACAGTAACCCCTGAATGCACCCGCTGGTTCAGCGTCCGGTCAAGAGCGGTAATGGTGACATTGCCGACTTTGTCGCTGTTACTGCCAATGCTGCTGCCCAGTTCCGCCGTAGCGCTGGTATCAAAATCACCCACCGCAACGGCAATACCATAGCGGGTATTTTTCAGGCCATAGGCACTGGCTGAAACATAGAAGTAGTTCTGGTTTTCAGCGGCCACCACCAGATTATCCGCATCCAGTGTGACGCCGGAGTCTATTTTCGCAGTGGCATCAACATCAGCGACACCCGCCGCTGCGGCAATCACCAGCTGGTTACTGTCGTCTGCGACCACATCCAGCGCCGACGCTGACACATAGGCTTCATTATGGGCTGTTACATCCAGGTTGCCTCCTGCCTGAACAGTGGCTCCCTGTTTAACATGGGTGGTGCTGGTCGCGTCGCTGTCAGCGTAAACGGCAGCCAGCGACGCGGTTCGGCCATTTAAAGTGATGGTTGAGGCATCAGTGATCGCATGGGCTTCTGAAGCCAGCTCAACATTACCGCTGGCCTGTATATTGGCATTGCCGTTTACGTTAACCGTGGCATCCGCTGTGGCATCCATAACGAACACCGTCGCACCAGCCAGGACACCGGCACTGATCATGCCAACGCTTGAGCCGGGGTCTTCATAAAAAGAGCTGGCGGCGGTTGATTCGGCTTTAGCAGTAATATGGTTGCCGTAAACCGTACCATCCATGTCAATGGAGGTTGTCGAGCTAACCACGCCAATACCAATGGCTTCACTGACTCTGGCAGTCAGCGCTACATCACCACGGGCAGAGTCATCACTGTTGCGGGTATCCAGCATGCTGCCGGAATTAAGGTCAATATCTTTTGAGTTAATGGTAATACCAGACTCTGCCGCCAGCCCACCACTGACACTGACATTGGAGTCAGCCGTAATCGTGATGGAGCCTTCAACATCAACAGAGCTGCTCCGGTTTGACTGAAACCGGTCAGCCGTGACATTCACAGAGCCATCGGAGGTGACTGCGCCAATCAGCGAAATACCAGAACTATTTGTCTCCGGTGTTGAGGCAGACGACGCTTCCAGAATAACCTTGTTACCGGAGCCGTTTAAATTCAAGGTGGTGCTATCGTTACCCTCAGCAAGAAACTGGATACTGCCTGAAGAGGACAGGTCTGCCGCATCCCGAGCGTCCAGCACGGCTTCAGAATTTACGGTGATATTGTCCGCAGTAAAGGTAAAACCACCATCGGCGTATAAATCACCCGACAGATTAATGGCGTTGGCAGCACTACTGGCCGCCTTGAGAACAATGGTTCCCCCGTCAACCTTTAGCTCCGTTGGAATCGTCAGGTCATCCAGGTTAACCGCTGTGAAGTCACCATTAACACCATAACCACTGACTCCGGTAGCCGCTGCGGCATTACCTGAAATCACAATGGCATCCTTATCAATCTCTACGGTGTTGGCGAAAATATCCACACCCGATGCCGCATTAACCTTACCTGAGATTCTTACTGTCCCGGCCGGTGATACCGCAAAACTATTGTTCAAAAGACTGTTAATATTATCCGCGACCGCTTCCGTACCGCTGACCAGCGCATTTAATTCAGTTTCTGAAGGAGTCTTAACCGACAACTGACCAACATTCACAACCCCGGTTTTACCGACAATAAACCCGGCAGAGCTGGCGAAAACAACATCGCCTCCCAACGTCCCGTTTTTGTAGCTGTTTAAAATGCCATGAACGGCCGGTGCAGAACTGCCCCGAACAATATTCACCAGTTTGCTGGCATCGTTCGGCACCTGAAGATTAACGACATTGGATTCGCCCACCACAAACTTATTGAACACATTGATCGCATTGGTGCCCGATCGTTTGTCGGAGGTAATGGTATGAACCGAATTAGCTGAAGTGACTTTAGTAAAGTTCGAATCCGCCTGTATATCATGCCCGGCTGCCTGGGCCTGGGTAGACAGAAAAACGGCGGTGAATGCGGACAGCGATGGGATGTGCAGCTTGCTATCAACCTGTTGATTAATCAGGTTGATGGAAATCGCCAGCTGATTGCGATCAAACTCAGCCATACCAATTCCTTTTGAGTGAAAGCACTGAATCCTTATGTGCCAGAGTCAACAAACCGGGCGGAATGCCCGGTTCTCATAAACAACAACGATCAGTTGTCGACCTTCTGTCGTTTAACAAGACGATTAAGCGCCCCCAGGGAGTGCAGGTGTGCGTAAGTCCACGCCAGCCAGCCCTGTTTAAACCAGGCAGTCACTTTTTTACCATCCAGTTCTGCCAGTTTTTTCTCGTCAATGACATGCAGCCCTTCAAGCCGCAGAGGGTGATCTTTGTCAATTAAAATCTGAAGATTGAAGGGAGAAAACAGTTCCAGCTCTTTACATTCATCGCAATATTGCCGGGTAACTTTATATTGCTGGTCGTAGTTATTCAGGAACTCAATGATATTGTTCAGTGTTGAGGAGTTTTCACCTTTCTCGTCAAACAGAGCTTCCCCCTCGTCATCATCAAATTGTTTTGCCTGCTGGTCAAAACAGACCGTTCCTTCTTCATTCAGGGCAAAAGGATAACGTCGGACAAAAGCAGGGATATAGCTGTTTTCCCAGGAGCCGCTGCTACCCAGATGCTTGTGTCCATGTTCCATTAGAGAAAGCAGTGCAAGAGGGAAATAGTCACCTTTCTCATCTTTGCTGAACACGACGGGCATATCCCGGCTGGCTTCAAAAAATTCGATACCCGTCAGTGGGACTGAATTAACCTCTTCCGTAAAAGAAAAATCGGTGGACGCTTTAAAAGTCAGAGTTTTATGAACTTCCCGATTCAGGAAAACCGGCTCGTTGTAAAACAATAGTGAGGCCATTGTGTAATTCCCTTTAACCCTGTTTTTATTGTGGTTTTGGATTTGTCAGAGCATGCTTTTGCATTGTTTCACGCTTTAAACAGAGCTGTAAACAGTACCTGTTATCTTTCTGGTTCGCACCAGTGCTTTCCAAGCTTTTCTTCAATAGACTGTGTTGTACAACATTAACCAACCAGGGCGGCTGGCTTAAGCAGATTTATTTCAGAGAACTAATCCTTCCCGAGCAACTGCAGTCGCAGTCCGGGGTATGTCGTTTCGGGGGACAGCCAGATATCAATAAAGGCTCTGGAAAAGTCAGCTTTCATCGGCACACCAAGCTGCTTATCTGCCTGAAAGAAAACACCTTCATCGTGAGAGAACACAAAAGTCAACTGGTCACCTTTGCGCACATCGGGCCATATCGCTTCAAGCTGCGCCAGCCATACCGCCCGGCGAGCCTTTGGAACGCCCAGGTGTTGCCACTGTTCATCGGTTGCCTCCAGCAGGTCTTCCCGACTAATGTCCCGCTGGTAAGTAATCACGAGAGCAAGCGGTTCCTGACCGGGGGAATACTGCCCGGTTGGCGTTCTCAGTTCAGAATTATAAATAGTCCAGAAACCCCAGGTCAGTTTACCCTGTCCAACGGTTTGCCAGTTATTCCAGTTCAAAGTGCTTGCCTGCGACAGAAGGCTGATCAGCATCAGGCAGATCGGTACGATCAATCTCATGGGTTAACATCCCTGTAAATAGTTTTGTCAATGCGCTTCAGCCACCAGAGCGCCAGCATAGAGAACAGCGTCCAGCAAATAACAATAATCACTGCTGATTTTAGAAGCCCCAGTGGCAGCATCACTGCTCCCAAACGTTCTCCGGCAAGATAACTGACCGCACCTGCCGGACCACCCAGGGCAGCAATGAGGAAAGGCGTTCTGGCCAGAATGAGTTTTCGAATACACCACAAAAACGTAGAGAAGCCCAGCCACAACACCATCAACCAGACCGGGAGCCCTGACTGTGGGTAGAAAGTCGTTTCAGCAAAGGCATACACCCCGAAATAAACCAGCAAGGCATCCATCAGTATTCCCGGCAGAGCCAGCAGCAGAGCCCACTGAAAGCCACCGGGAACAAACCACCAGCTGGTCAGCAACATAAGAACAGATAACCAGATGTATTGTGACTGTCCAAAAACACTGACAAGCCAGAACAGGTTAAACACGATGCCAGTGGCAATGAGTGTAAGGTTCTGATTCATACCGTCTCGTCTCGCAACTCCATTGCAAAAGCTGTTTGTTATTACGATCCTTGCCTGTTTTCAGATCAGGCTTAGGGAAGCAGCAGAACATAATATACCGCTGTTGGCTGTTGGCTGTTGGCTTTTGGCTGTATGAGCAGCTAATAGCCAACAGCCAACAGCCAAAAGCCCGGTAAGTTATTGAATGCTGCGCCCCTTAAGATTGAGTCTGCTTCAAGATCTCTCTCTTAGTCGCCCATGGCAGTTTATAACGCTACAGTTGTATCGTTTTAACTTGCTACAAGGCAACATTATTAAACCTATTGCTCCTGTACACGACAAAAAAATGAGCTGACAACATCTCTGCTAAGAACTAAGTGATAAGCTATATCGTACAATGTTAAGAAATGAAGGCGATGGTCGAAAGGTTATCAGTTAGGTGTCTTTTCGCCAATCTCTGCTATTGCGTATCTTTCAATCACTATATACGAGTAATTGCCAATGAGTCTTAACGCTGAACAGCAAAACGATACCGAGCTTGACCATATCAGGGATACCCTTACTGGTATCGTTTCCTTCGCCAGTAAAACCCGTGGGGAGATGCACCAAAGGTTTGACCAGCAAGACAAGCGTTTCGACCAGCAAGACAAGCGTTTCGACCAGCAAGACAAGCGTTTCGATCAGCAAGACAAGCGTTTCGATCACCAAGATAGAGAAATTGCTTCGTTGAAAGCTGACAACGCAGAGATCAAGGAAATGCTCAAGACTCTACTCTCCCGCTAACACGCACCTAACAGCTCGTTCTACCCGACTGCGGCCTTCGGCAGAGGGTAAACTCCGGGTTTGCCGCCGTACAGGCGGCCTGGAAACTCATGAGCCGGTATCGGGTCTGTAAACATCAGCGAAAATATGAACCACATCCTGCGAGTCAACAACCAGTGTCGTGTATGGACGGTCAATTGTTACTGATATTTGGTCTGGGTAGTAGGCGTAAGCTTCCTGACCTTCAGTACTTGTCACTGCCGCGGCCTGAGAGCCCTCTATATCTGTCAGGAATGAAATGCTCTGCCAGGCATCAATACTTTCTACAGAAACCCTGGGGATAACAGCATCCGGGTTAAAATTCTGAGCCTGGAACAATGCCGTTAGAATGCTGGCTGACTGGCGGGGAGCGGACAACTGATGACGGCTGGTCGTATGAAACGTAGGCATGCTCAGTTCAACCCAGCGCTCCGTCAGATTTTGGGTCAACTGCCTGACTATGTTTGCCGTAAGCTGTCCCGGACTGATGCGCCTGGGAGGTAAAACCATCCGCATTCTGAATCTTTGGCCATTTTCACTAAGCCGATAAGGCAGCTCAACCATTTGCCAGAATGAATTGCCACTAGCGTCACTGGCAGCTCTATATGATGATCCATTATCTGACCAGCGACTGTAGCGAATCAAGGCATGTTTATACCCTATTGAAGGAACCAAGGGTCTACTTCCATCCTGCTGACTGAAAACGAACCTATCCTGTCGCTCCATGGGTATCTGCCATTGCCCATCAAACGTTATAACGTCAAATACCCCAAAAGCCGCATTCGCATTAAAGGTTAGTTCTTGAGTACTCAGTTGGGACGGCCGGGAGAAACCATCCTGAATAAAATTCCGAATGGCATCACGAATCGCCTGGTTTCGATCTTCCGGGGTATAATTTATCGGGACCCCTCCCAGGAATAAGACAGCGGGGGAAAACTGCCGTCCTTCGCTGGTGGCAAATATCTGCATGGTTCTCAGCCCCCTGCCACCGGGCTGTTCCCCTTCAGCCATTTCTGTTTGAAGGGGAGCAGTCAATCGCTGGCGATGTTGCTCTATATGGGCTGCTATCTGAGCAGGAAGACGGATAGGCCTTAATATGGGTATAACCGAGTTCATCACTTCCGTTGGAGAGAAAACCATGTTGTTGCCATCCTCTGATAAACCGCTCCTGACCTGGAAAGTGAGATCCAGATTATCCGAATACTGACTACCCTCCTCCCTGGCTGAAGCAGAGGGATGACTGAGAGGCGCAATGTCCGGCGAGTGAACATCCTGACCACAAGAACTACAAGCAACTTCTGTCCCGAGGTCCTCAAAAACACCCCTTCCCACTGGAAGCACCTCACCACACCATGAGCAAAAAAGAAGCTGGTCATCTCCGGCATGGGCTTGTAATGAAACCAAAAAAAACAGTAGAACAAAGCCTGTTTTTAAAGGTAAAGATGATAAGCAGCGAACCAAACCATTTGGGCAGAACATAATCGGCATTACCTGTTTATTCTAATGGGCCAACAATGATGCTCAACGGGCAAAATCGCACATCAAGCCTATTAACCCGGTTACAAAATCAGCCGTGTAATATAGACGGATATTTCACAAACCACTTGCTGATTCATGCAAACAATAATTAATGGTAATCCCCGTACAACTCATGCACTGCCTGAACAAACACGGCTGCTTTTTTCCGGCTGATCGGTTAATAGCGGCCACAGCCATTCGTCACAATGCAAGTCTTATAACAATCCATGATAATTTGCGGAAAAGCGCCGGTGTAAAAACCTTCTGGTAAAAATTGGCGGCTTTACAAAATCATCAGCCCATTGGTCAATAGCAGCACGACATTTTTGCCAATCCCCCATGCAGCCATTACCCTGACCTTTTTCGTTCTCCACAAAATACGGGAAAGCAATGGAAGCCCTGACCGACCTCAAAGCCATCCTCCACTCCAGGCGAGCCAACATTTACTACCTGCCTGCTATTGGGCACAGGAACCCTTCATGTTTGAACGGGTAAAAAACGAGGTGCCGGGCACCGAATGGGAAACAGGATGGACTCTGGCCACCTCCATCAAAATTCTGGCCACCCTTGCCGCTTTAATGCACGACCTCGGCAAGGCCAACGCCGGTTTTCAAAAAAAACTCCTGTCGTCGAGTAAAACCCAGCCCGACCCTTACCGCCATGAGTGGATTTCACTTCGACTGTTTGAGGCCATGATTGACGGGTGTACCAATGACCAGCAGTGGCTGGAACGCCTGGCTGATTTTTCTACCTTCGCCAGCCAAAATCCGAACTGGCCAGACAGACTCCATAACGACCATCAGCACAAATCCAAAGGGCTGGCTCATATGCCTCCATTGGCTCAGGTGGTGGCCTGGCTGATCGCCACTCACCATCGCCTGCCTTTTGATGGAAGTGATTTCACGAAAATGGATAAACTTCGGCAAAAGTCAAAATTTATTCGCCTTGACCTTAAGCGGTTTTATAAACGACTGTCGCCGACCAATGGCTGGGTCTATTCCGAAAAATCCCACAATGCTCGAACTGATACAGAAGACTTCTGGCGGTTCTCCGCCCAGGCTTCTGAAAGCAGGCTCTGGCAAAAAGCCGTAGCACGATGGGCAGAGAAAGCACTGAACCACCCACCCCTGATGCAACTGCCAGAAGAAAATAATCCGCTGCTGATGCATCTGTCCCGGCTCTGCCTGATGGTGGGGGATCACAATTATTCCAGCCTACAGGCAAACGATAAACGGCGAGTAACGTCTGACTTGAAACTAAAACAGACTCTGGTCGCCAACACCTGTCGGACAACCCATAAGCCCAAACAGGCACTGGACGAGCACCTGCTGGGTGTCGCACAGTTTACCGCAAGCTTCGCCCATCTGTTGCCTCGTTTTACCGATGAACTGCCCCGGCTCGAAGACCTGTCCACCTTTGCCAGACCCACCCCGATTGAGCGCTTCCAATGGCAGAACAAAGCATGGAATCTGGTGAAAAAGCACCGGAAGCCAGCACGCCAACAGGGCTTTTTCGGTGTAAATCTCGCCAGCACCGGGTGTGGGAAAACGCTGGGCAATGCCCGCATTATGGCGGCACTGGCCGACCCAGAGACCGGGCTACGTTTCACCTGCGCCCTGGGTCTGAGAGTGCTTACCCTGCAAACCGGTCAGGCGCTGCGGGACAAGCTGAACCTGGACGACACGGCACTGGCTATTCTGGTGGGCGGAGCCGCCAGTCGGACACTGTTTGAGATTCAACAGGAAGAGTCCAAAGCGGAAGAAAAACAACAGGAAACAAACGACTATGGCAGTGAATCAGAAGAAGAGCTGATCAGAGAACTGGTGGATTACGATCACTGCGCCCTGGATCAGGAAACCCTGGGCACCATTATCCACGACCCGAAAGCCCGGCAACTGCTTTACGCCCCCATTGTCTCCTGCACGGTGGATCATATCATCGGTGCCACAGAGACCCTTCGGGGAGGGCGACATATTATCCCCATGCTGCGCCTGCTGACCAGCGACCTGGTACTGGATGAGCCCGATGACTTTGACCAGAATGATCTCCCGGCCCTGAGCCGGTTGGTGTTTATGGCCGGCATGCTGGGCAGCAATGTCCTCCTGTCATCCGCTACCCTGACGCCAGACCTGATCATGGGTCTGTTCACCGCTTACCAGAGTGGCCGCACCCTCTGGCAGAAAAACCAGGGCGAAACCAACGACGGCATTTACTGTGCCTGGATTGATGAATTCCACCAGCACATGGAGGCCTGTGCCTCCAGGCAGGCGTTCGAAAAGCGACACCAGGCGTTCATTAAGAAACGAGTCAAGCAATTGCAGGCGCTGCCTCCGAGACGAATAGGGGATATATTACCCACCAGCCTGCCTAAAGCCCCTGAAGGCGAGAAGATAAACAACAGGGCGCTGGCGGATATCATCATTAATGCCAGCCAGTCACTGCACCGGCAATATCACGAGCCATGCCCCACTACGGGTAAAACCGCCAGTGTCGGGCTGGTTCGCCTCGCCAATATCAACCCCATGTTTGGCCTTGCGCAGGCGCTTTATGAAAGTACTCTGCCTGATCAGGTGCAGATTCACCTGTGCTGTTATCATGCCCGGCAACTGCTGATCCTTCGTAATACCCTGGAGCGAAAGCTGGATCGAATCCTGAACCGCAACGACCACCATTCGCTGTTTGACCACCGGGAAATACAGGAAGCGGTAGCCACCAGCCCAAAACAGCACCATCTCTTTATTGTGCTGGCGACGTCTGTTGCCGAGGTGGGGCGGGATCATGATTACGACTGGGCTATTGCAGAACCGTCGTCTATGCGTTCCATCATCCAGCTGGCAGGCAGAGTCTGGCGACACCGACCTGAACGAGTAGCGGAACACCCTAACATCCTGATACTGAACAACAACATCAAAGCGTTGCAGGCCAGCAATAACGGCGCTGCATTTTACAACCCCGGATTCGAAAGCGAGGCCCACCCACTGGAAAGCCACGCCTGTTCTGAGCTGATCCCAGAGGAACAACTGTCGTGCATTGACGCTATTCCCCGCATCGTCCGCCCCGAACCGCTGCAACCCACCCGACGACTGGCAGATCTGGAGCATCGGGTTATGGCGGATTTGCTGAACTCGCCAACACCCAATTATGTCAACGTCTACTGGCAGCCAGAGAGCGCCGCCCAGGCCAGCGTGCATATGCAGCGCATCAGCCCCTTCCGGTATTCAGCGACTCAGGAGACAGAGTATGTTGCCCAACCCGACGCTGATGACGACAGTGGGATTCGGTTCCGGTACCGTGAAAAAGCCTGGGAAGCACCCTATGGTGAGGAGAGCGTGAACAGCGACGTAACGCCCACTTCATTCACGCCATTACAGACCGCTATCCGCCCATGGCTGGTGACTGAATTGCCCGATGCACTGGCAGAGCTGGCGGAACAACTGGACGACGATAACCAAACCCTGCTGGCCATCCGCTTTGCGTTTGTCAGCCTGGAAAACCGCAAAAACTGGCGTTTCCACCCGTGGTTTGGTTTTTGGCCAGGGTAGGTGGGTTTAGTCAGTGCAATTTGCTGGCAATATACCGGTTTAAGCTTACGCCAGACTCTGCTGCCTGGATAACCAACATCCTATGGGTTTCTGGCGTGATTCTAACGGATAGCTTGCCACTGTAATGCCGGATAGAAAAAGGCTGCGGAACTTCTTCGCTAGCAGCCTGCATATCAACAACGCAGTCATTAACCAGTCGCTGTATACCTGACAGCGCCTTTTGTTGAGATTTATCCAGCCAGCTGAGACTGGGAAATTCAGCGCACAATCCGACGTATTCCTGATCTTCTTCAGACCAGGTGACACGGTATGTGTATCGGTCAATTAGCTTGCCCATTTTTAATAGTCTCCATACGATCAATCGCCATCAACGCTTGTCGCACTTGATAAGCTTTAGCCTTACCTTTGTCATTCTGAATATTCACTCTCGGGTCACCCTTCCAAGGCGTTTTATAAACCCTATGGCTGGAACCCAACTGCCGTGGTTCTCCAAAAAGTATGCATCACAAACCTTGCAAAAATCCCTGTAGCCCACACCTTTGGGGTTACTTTTCATCTGCTTGAGTATTTCAATGATACTGGCCATTAATCAATGATAGCAATAATGCTACCACTTTCAATTTATTGAGACCTACTATTCATCTGCGAAGCTTTCAGAATAAAACTTGAAGCCCTATGCTCAAAGGCCAACAGTATAATGCCGGAATAGAAAGAGGATAAAAGCCATGAAAAGCATTGCCGCCAGCATCATCAAAGGGCTTCAGGAGGCTGTCGATTACACAAACGGCAAAACCACTGGTGCGATTATTCACGGCGAGTGGCTGCAAAATTTCAAAAGCCTGCGATCTTCAGCAGACAGTTCTGACAAAAGCATTTTGCGGCACAGTGGGCAGGCCAACCCAAACCTGAATTCAGAAAATTAAAAAACAGCCACTTCAATTGAGGTGGCTCAGCTTGCATCCCCGCCCGCTTAAGCAAGGGTTTGCAGCGCTTTTGCTAACTGCCTGTTCGGCAGTGATCAGGCGTAATCAACTACACCTAGGGGATTATTTTCTAAGCTGCCTGTTCGGCAGTTGATCGATCTTATCATAATTCAATCAATACAGCCTTAATCGAAAAAGTTATTCCATAATACTCTATGTGTAAAAATTGACTTTTTATATATCCGTACACTACCCTGCTTTCACTTCGTGACCATGCGCCACCCAAGGAGTACTCATGGATGCAATAACCCATGATGACATATCAGATGCCATTGACGATTTTTTAAACAACCAACTGGAAGCCAAACTTGAACCTGAGCTGAAAAAGCTGAACAAGGCGGAGCCTGACAGTGACCAGGCTCTGAAAATAGAAGACAACGTTCAAAAACTGCGGGAGCGCTTTTCCAGACCCGTCTGGCTAGGGCAGGCAGCCACAAAAATGGCCAACCAGTTGAAATTTGGAACACATATCGCCAAGGGCGTTCACCCTGACTCCAAAGGCGACAATGTCAATTTCCGTTCCGACGAGGCTCTGCCCGAAGGACTGGTGGGCACCCAGTTATTAACAACACCGGAACTGGATGCCAATGGCAATGCCGCCGCCCTGCCTCTGGCCACCTTTTTTAATCAGGACGTCAAAGGCATCAAGCTCCGCGACCTGATCCTGTCCGATCACCCTGCCCTGAGCCATGCGTTCAACAACAACGACACCAGTTCAGACTATGCCCAAAAGGCATTTAAAGCCGCCCTGGCAGGAGAGGTTGCCACCCCCACCAGTTTTGAGCGCAATAAACAGCTGCTCTGGCCACTGGACGATGCCATTACCGAAGACCGCTACCAGTGCCTGATCCCTCTGCACCCCTCGTCACTCACCCACCATGTTCAACAAACGATAAACGAACGCCGGTTTAGCGAAGCCAATAAAGAGGCACGTAAGAATCGCAGCAAAAAAACCGCTGAACAGACACCCTATGTTTCCATCGTTAACCTGGCCAACACCCAGCTGGGCGGCACCAAGCCTCAGAATGTCAGCCTTCTGACCAGTAAGCAGGGTGGCCGTAACTACTTGCTGGAATCTTTGCCGCCCTGCTACCAGCCCCAGTATGAATTCAGCATCAGTAAACGTCAGCGTACGTTTTTTGACAGACAACTGGCTTACCATTGCTATCAGGGGCTGGAAGACCTCTATGCCGTGATCGAGGCCCCGAAAAGCGTAATGCCCGTGCGTGAACAGCGCAAACAGGCATTATCCACCATTATCGGTCAGATCATGCAGCTGGCAGCCTACGTGCAGCAACACTACCCCGCAGGCTGGAGTGAAACCAGCGCCCTGAGAATGCACGAACGATACTGGCTTGACCCTCACCGGGCTGAGCTGGATGAACAGGACAGTTTTAAAGAAGAACGGGAAAAATACGAATGGGTACGCCCTGTTATGGAAGACTTTTCCCGGTGGCTGAATGACCAACTGAGAAAACGCTTCGAACAGCAGGCCGAGGACTTTAACGATGCAGGATACGCCGCATGGCTGCGGGAGATCGAAGCCATGGTCAAAGCCAGCCAGCGGGCGCAACAGGGAGCCTTTGCATGAACGATATTGATTTTTACCTGCTGCTGGATCGCATCGACATCCATAACGCCAATGCTGTTTCCAGCCCACTCACTTACGGTTTTCCCGCTGTCAGCGGATTTCTTGGCGCTATTCACGCCCTGGAAAGGAAGCTGCCCTTTGAAGCCAGACTGTCGTTTGGGGGCGCACTGATTACCAGCCACCAGTGCCGGGTAAAACGTTACCGGTCAGCCCCTTACAGCGATTACACCCTGAACCAGAGCCGGAATCCCATCAGGAAAACCGGCCAGACCGCCTCGATTATTGAGGAAGGCAAGACCGACCTGTGCGTCAGCCTGGCGGTTCCGATTACCTGTGACGATTACGACGATGAAGAATGGCTGGATGAGCACAAAGCCCTCTTTATTCAATGGGTCAAAGAAACGGTTAGCTGTCAGCGAATGGCGGGCGGCAGCGTGACCGCCATCGAGGCCGTAGAGTTAATCCCATCGGAGAGCATCGACAATCTTAAACCCAGGCTGGCACCCGGTTTTATTCTAATGGACGCCCGTCAGGAGCTGGCGGCCATCACTCAGGAATTACAAAAGCAGCAACCGGACGCCACAACCCTGGATGCACTGCTGGAAGTAGCCACCCTGCACCATCAACCGGAAAAAGACCAAGAAGGCGAAACCCAATGGCGCACCACCAGCGTCCGCCGGGGCCGGGGATGGCTGGTGCCCATGCCGGTGGGCTATCAGGCCATTTCACCCAGGTTTGAGCCCGGCGTGATGGCCAACTGCCGGACAGACCAATACCCCACACAGTTTGTGGAAGCCCTGTATAGCCTGGGCAAATGGGTCTTCCCTTACAGCCTGAGCAGTCTGGAACCCTGCTTCTGGCAATGGGGGCAAGAAGATAACGGCCTGTATCTCATTGAGCAAAACACTAACTAATCGTAAGGAGTCACACCATGAGCAAACTGAAAACCGCCAGCGTCCTGGCCTTTGAGCGCAAGCTGGATATTTCTGACGCAGCCTTCAGCCAGAGTGACAGCGCCAGCAGCCAGGCAGCGGAAATCGTAAAAGTACGCACCAAATCCGTTCGGGGCACCATTTCCAACCGCCTGAAAAACACTGTCGCCAACGACCCCGCCAAACTGGACGCTGAAATCCAGAAGCCCAACCTGCAAACCGTCGACGTGGCCATGCTGGACGGCAGCTGCGACTTGCTGAAGGTCAACTTCACCTGCAAAGTCATCCCTTTTGACGGCACGCCCAGCATCTGTAACAACGCCGATTACCAGGCTCAGCTTAAAGCGACAGTTACCGAATACCTCGATGAGCATGGCGTGGACGAACTGGCCCGTCGTTACGCCGCCAATATCATTAATGCCCGCTGGCTGTGGCGCAACCGCCTCGGAAGCCAGTCGGTCAAGGTGACGGTTTCCTGTGAGCTGGATGGTGAACAACAATCCGTCACTATTAACGACGCCCGTAGTCTGTCATTGCAACACTTCGAGCAGAATTCCCATGAGCTGAACACCGTGGCCAGCTGGATTACCAAAGGCCTGCGGGGTGAGTGTTTTATAATGATGGCGGTAGAAGCCGTCGCCCACGTTGGGTACGGACAGGAAGTCTATCCCTCCCAGGAGCTGGTGCTGGATACGGGTAAAACAAAAAGCAAAGTACTCTACCAGATCAACGAAGAGACCGGACAGGCCGGTATGCACTCCCAGAAAATAGCCAACGCCATTCGCACCATTGACACCTGGTACACGGACGACACCCAAATGCCCATTGCCGTAGAACCTTATGGCGCGGTCACCACCCTGGGTGCCGCCTTCCGCCAGCCCACTCAAAAAATCGACTTTTATAACCTGTTTGACCGCTGGGTACTGAACGATAAAAAGCCAGAACCAGAGCAGCAGCATTATGTGATGGGAGTGCTGATCCGTGGTGGTGTATTCGGCGCTTCTGGCAAGGAGTGATGATGGACAGCTATTGCGAACTGAAAGCCCTGCCCAACCCTGAGATTATTCAGGCGGCGGTGGTGGCTGAACTGATGCAGGTACTGCACCAAGGCCTGCTGTCTTTCGACGGGCGAATAGGACTGGATTTTCCAGCCTACAGGCAACAGGGAACACTGGGCGGAATCATTCGTGTTCTGGGTGGGCGTCAGGACATTAAAGCCCTGCAAAGCCAACTGGCAAACCATCCGGTGGTTCAGGACTATGGGTTGCTGTCAGAACGAATGGAAATACCTTCCGGGGTGACTGATTATGCCTGCTACCAGCGCCGCCACGCCCGGGGCAACAGCCGGTTTACCCGGTTGAAAAAGCGCCATTTAGAAAGAGGCACCTGGACAGAAGAACTGGAACAGGCCGTTACCGCCAAATTGCAAGCACCACTGGATTTGCCCTATGTGGCTCTGAAAAGTGCCAGCACTGCCCAAAAGTTCCTGCTGTTTATTCAGCAAAAAAGACAAAAGGAACACCAGCCCGGCACTTTTAACGGCTATGGGTTAAGCCTCGATGGTGCTAACGTACCTCGTTTTTAACCCTGAGGGATGTGAACGACATTGGACGTTCACATCCCAAAATAACCAATATTTTTATCGATCTTTAAAAATGCAGTCATTTCAACAGGTTACGAAACCCTGAAAATTCATTGGGTAAAATGGGTTTTTCTGGGTAAACGCCTGTTGTGCTTTATTTTTTTGTGGTTTATCTTCAGTTCACCGCCGTATAGGCGGCTTAGAAAACATCCTCGTCGATGATTTGCTCATCTACATTGTTCACCGCCGTATAGGCGGCTTAGAAATGCATGCCGGTAAACAGGCTCGGTATATTCGAGTTCACCGCCGTATAGGCGGCTTAGAAATCCAACAGCCCCGCTTTGGTAAGGGCGTCATTGTTCACCGCCGTATAGGCGGCTTAGAAATACAGCATGGAAGTCATCGCCCGGGCGGAAAAGTTCACCGCCGTATAGGCGGCTTAGAAACATTAGGAATAAGCCACTTCTAACTATACCGAAGTTCACCGCCATACAGGCAGCCCGGAAACTCATAAGCCAGTATCCGGCCTGTAAACATCAGCGAAAATATGAACCACATCCTGCGAGTCAACAACCAATGTCGTGTATGGACGGTTAATTCTTACTGATATTCTGTCTGGGCAATAAATGCAACACTCCAGAATTTCACCACTTGTCACTGCCGCAGCCTGGGAGCCCTCTATATCTGTCAGGAATGAAATGCTCTGCCAGGCATCAACACCATCTACAGAAACCCTGGGGATAACAGCGTCCGGGTTAAAATTCTGAGCCCGGAACAATGCCGTTAGAATACCAGCTTGGCGGGGGGCGGACAAATGATTACGGTTGGTCATATTAAACGTTGGCATGTTCAGCTGAACCGAGCGCTCCGCCAGATTTTGGGTCAGCTGCCTGACTATGTTTGCCGTGAGCTGTCCCGGATCAGTGCGTACGGGAGGTAAAACCACCCGCATTCTGAATCTTTGGTGATCTTCACTAAGCCGATAAGGCAGCTCAACCATTTGCCAGAATGAATCGCTACTGAAATTACTGGCATCACTGTATAACGATTCATTATCTGACCAGCGACTGTAGCGAATCAAGGTATCTTCATACCCTATTGAAGAAATCAAGTATGTACTTCCATCCTGCTGCCTGAAAAAGACCCCATCCCGTCGCTCCATGGGTATCTGCCATTGCCCATCAAACGTTATAACGTCAAATACCCCAAAAACCGCATTCGCGTTAAAGGTTGGTTCTGGAATACTCAGTCGGGACGGTTGGGAAAAGCCATCCTGAATAAAATTCCGAATGGCTTCACGAATCGCCTGATTTTGATCTTCCGGAGTGTAATTTAACGGAACCCCTCCCCGGGATAAAACAGCGGGGGAAAACTGCCGACCTTCGGTGGTGGCGAATATCTGCCTGGCTCTCAGCCCTCTGCCACCGGGCTGCTCCCCTTGAACTATTTCTGTTTGAGGGGGAGCAGACAATCGCTGGCGATGTTGCTCTGCATAGGCTTCGATCTCAGGAGGAAGACCGGCAGGCCTTAATATGGGTGTAACCGAGTTCATCACTCCCGTTGGTGAGAAAACCATGTTGTTGCCACTCTCTGATAAACCGCCTCTGATCTCGAAAGTGAGGTTCAGATTATCCGAATGCTGACTACCCTCCTCCCTGGCTGAAGCAGAGGAATGGCCGGGAGGCGCAGTGTCCGGCGGAGAAACATCCCGACCACAAGAAATACAAGCAACTTTTACCTTGGGGTTCTCAAAAATATCCTTATCCACTGGAAGCACTTCGCCACACCATGGGCAAAAAAGAGGCCAGTCATCTCCGGCATGGGCTTGTAATGAAACCAAAAAAAACAGTAGAACAAAGCCTGTTTTTAAGGGTAGAGATGATAAGCAGCGAACCAGGCCATTTGGGCAGAACATAATGGGCATTACCTGTTTATTCTAATGAACCAACAATGATGCTCAACCGGCAAAATCGCACATCAAGCGTATTAAACCGGTTGCAAAACCAGCTGTAAAATATAGCCGGATATTTCACAAACCACTTGCTGATTCATGCAAAAAACAATTAATGGTAATTCCTTTTGACGGCACGCCCAGCGTCTGTAACAACGCCCATTACCAGGCTCAGCTTAAAACGGCAGTTGCCGAATACCTCGATGAGCATGGCATGGACGAACTGGCACGTCGTTACGACGCCAATATCATTAATGCCCGCTGGCTGTGGCGCAACTGCCTCGGAAGCCATTCGGTCAAGGTGACGGTTTCCTGAGTGCTTTATGATGATGGCGGTAGAAGCCGAAGCCCACGTTGGGTACGGACAGGAAGTCTGATATGGCAATGAGTGTAAGGTTCTGATTCATACCGTCTCGTCTCGCAACTCCATTGCAAAAGCTGTTTGTTATTACGATCCTTGCCTGTTTTCAGATCAGGCTTAAGATTCAGTCTGCTTCAAGACCTCCCTTACTCGCAACCTGTTTGAAACATGACCGTACAGGCAACTTAGAAAATCACCATACGATAAGTGTTACGTATAACCACTTAAAATCAATATAATGCAAGAACTGACTGCAGATCTCGCAGCTCTCTCTACAGAACAGAACTTGTCATGCATTACAAATTGGTTTTCGATACTCGCCCCATGACTGATCATTCAACTTTCTCTCGCTGGAAAATAAATACAACAGGAGAAAGTAGTACTATAGAAGCTTCTTACTCCAGAAAAGGTTTTTGTATGGGAATAACATTGATCTGGATAAAAAAGAGTGTCTTTTCAAGCAGGCTACTCACTTCTTCTTCCGACCTGGGCTCAGTGCATTTAATAGGCATAAGGTCCTCGCAGTTTAACTCCTATGCCATGCAAGAAATGAACTACTGGGAAAGGTGGAGATACACTTTTTCGATCTATGGACTATCAATAGGCGAAACAAGGGTTACTTTCTTCCGCTCCAATAATGTCAATCTCAAAATGGAGGTACAGAGAATGCTTAAAAAGAAGGGATGTTTTTTACTCATATTGAGCAAAGACGGAATAGATGACCATCATTGTTTCGGGTTGCGGGCTGACGATCATGCGTTTGAATTTCTTGATGCTAACTATGGTTTATTTCGTTTCCGAAATGGGCTTGAGTTATTGAGTTTCTTTCTTGTTTATATGAAAAACTACGATAAATATATACCCGGATCCATTAGAATCATCGAGACAATCAAAGAATAGAAATAGGTAGCAGTGAAAGAAAAAATGAGGTCAGGTATTGTATCTTGCATTCAATATTCGCCGCCGTACAGGCGGCTTATAAAAAACGATGAAAACCACAAATGACAATCAATCAATGGTATTCCTGAGACAATTCATGCACCGCCTCAACAAACACCGCTGCCTTTTCCGGCTCGACAAACTGATGAATACCATGCCCAAGATTAAAGACATGCCCGGAGCCTGAACCAAAACGTTGCAGAATATTACCCACCTCCTGTCGTATGCGCGAAGCAGAAGCGTACAACACGGAAGGATCCATATTACCCTGTAAGGCTACCTTGTCACCCACCCGGTTTCGGGCGTCATCAATCGTGGTGGTCCAGTCCAGTCCAAGGGCATCCGTTCCGGTTTCTGCCATCCATTCCAGCCACTGCCCGCCATTTTTGGTGAACAGAATGACCGGCACCCTGCGACCTTCGTGCTCTCGGATCAGTCCGGAAACAATCTTCTGCATGTAGTTCAGGGAAAACTCCCGATAACAGTCCGGAGACAAAGCACCACCCCAGGTATCAAAAATCTGAACCGCCTGAGCTCCGGCTTTTATCTGGGCATTGAGATAAGTCGTGACGGAATCAGCCAGCACGCTTAACAACTGGTGCAATGCCTGAGGCTGGTCGTACATCATGGCTTTTATGCGACGGAAGTCTTTGCTGCTGCCACCCTCGACCATATAGGTGGCCAATGTCCACGGGCTGCCGGAAAAACCGATGAGAGGGACTCGTCCGCTCAGCTCCCGACGAATCACCCGAACTGCATCCATCACATAGCCAAGGTCTTTTTCCGGATCAGGGACGTTTAACTGGTCAATATCGGCTGATGTTCTTACCGGCTTTTTAAACTTTGGCCCTTCACCGGTTTCAAAATACAACCCAAGCCCCATAGCGTCTGGAATCGTCAGAATATCAGAGAACAGAATCGCCGCATCCAGAGGAAATCGTTCCAGCGGCTGCAACGTGACTTCACAGGCAAACTGCGGATTCTGGCAAAGCGACATAAAATCACCCGCCTCTTTCCTCAAAGTCCGGTATTCAGGCAGGTAACGCCCGGCCTGTCGCATCATCCACACCGGCGTAACATCCACCGGCTCCCGCAGTAGAGCTTTTAAGAGACGATCATTTTTTAATTTTGTCATTTTTACTCCTTAGCTTCGGGCTTCGGGCTATTGGCTTCTGGCTGTTGGCTGTTGGCTATTAGCTATTAGCTGCTCATACAACCAACGGCTAACAGCTAATAGCCAGCAGCGGACAGCGGCCTGCTTATTATTCAAACATCCAGAAAATCCAGAATGCCTTCTGCCGCCTGCCGCCCTTCCCAGATGGCGGTGACAACCAGATCAGAACCGCGAACCATATCGCCCCCGGCAAAGACTTTCGGGTTGGAGGTCTGGAAGCTGAACTGTGCCTGTTCCGGCGCTACTACACGACCACCTTCGTCCAGCTGAATATCATGGTCGTCAAACCATGGTGCCGGGCTTGGACGGAAGCCAAAGGCAACCAGTACGGCATCCGCTGCCAGAATTTCCTCACTGCCGGGAATCACCTGCGGACGACGACGGCCATTTTCATCCGGCTCCCCCAGTTCAGTAGACACCAGCTTAATGCCTTCTACCTTGCCATTACCGACAATTTCAACAGGCTGACGATTGAACAGGAACCGGACGCCTTCCTGTTTTGCATTGGCTACTTCACGACGGGAGCCGGGCATATTCTCTTCATCACGGCGATAGGCACAGGTGACACTGGCTGCGCCCTGGCGAATGGAGGTCCGGTTACAGTCCATCGCCGTATCACCACCACCAAGCACCACCACCCTTTTATCTTTCAGGTCGATAAAGTCTGCTTCGTCCTGCTCATAACCAAGGTTACGGTTTACATTGGAAACCAGGAACGGCAGGGCTTCATAAACCCCCGGCAGGCTCTCGCCCGGAAAGCCGCCTTTCATATAGGTATAGGTTCCCATACCCATAAATACAGCGTCGTATTCCTTCAGCAACTCAGCCATCTGCACATCTTTGCCGACTTCCGTATTCAGCTGGAACTCAACCCCCATCTCGGTAAAGATTTCACGACGACGGCTCATGACATGCTTTTCCAGCTTGAATTCAGGAATGCCAAAGGTCAGAAGCCCGCCAATCTCCGGGTATTTATCAAACACCACGGGCTTGACGCCATTGCGTGCCAGAATATCAGCACAGCCCAGGCCAGCAGGGCCAGCGCCAATAATGGCTACCTTTTTATCTGTCCACTCAACCTTTGACATATCCGGACGCCAGCCCAGTGCCAGCGCCGTATCCGTAATGTATTTCTCGGTAGCGCCAATGGTAACGGCACCAAATCCGTCATTCAGGGTACAGGCACCTTCACACAGACGATCCTGTGGGCAGACCCGACCACAGACTTCCGGCAGGCTGTTAGTCTGGTGCGACAACTCTGCCGCTTCAAACAGATTGCCTTCGGACACCAGCTTCAGCCAGTCCGGGATATAGTTGTGTACCGGGCATTTCCATTCACAGTAAGGGTTACCGCAGGAAAGGCAGCGATGCGCCTGTCGCTTCACCTCTGTTTCACTGAAGGGCTTGTAAATTTCTACAAAGTCCCGTTTGCGGGCTCTGAGCGCTTTTTTCTCAGGGTCTTTGCGGTTCACTTCCACAAACTGGAAGTGATTGTTTAATCGGTTGCTACTGTAATGTGACATTCTTTCTGACCTCATTCGCTGTAATCGTTAACATTCATTGCAACTCCCTGCACAGCGACCTATTCAGGACGCCCGCGGGTAGTTGCCAGCAATGAGTCCAAATCCGCAGCCTTGGGCTTCACCAGCCAGAAGCGGCCACGATAATCATAGAACTCTTCATACAGCTCACGCCCCCACGCACTGCCGGTTTTATTGGCGTAATCTTCCAGCAGCCCCTGCAGGTGCGACTGGTACATTTCCATGCTTTCGGTATCAATACGGTGGATGTCCACCAGCTCATGGTTGTAACGATCGACAAAGTAACGGTGCAGATCGAGCACATAGGCAAAACCACCGGTCATGCCTGCGCCAAAGTTGTGCCCCGTCTCTCCCAGAACCGCTACCAGGCCGCCCGTCATATACTCACAACAGTGGTCGCCAGCCCCTTCGACGACAGCGGTAGCACCGGAGTTACGCACAGCCAGTCGTTCACCTGCACGACCAGCGGCGTACAATTTTCCGCCGGTTGCCCCGTATAAACAGGTGTTACCGATAATAGAGGTTTCATTGGATTTGAAGTGGCTGCCCTGTGGTGGACGAATCACCAGCTCACCACCGGTCATGCCCTTACCCACGTAGTCATTGGCATCCCCTTCCAGATGCATGTTCAGACCGCCCGCATTCCACACACCAAAGCTTTGTCCGGCCGAGCCAGTGAGATTCAGCCGGATCGGATTATCGTCCATACCGTGATTGCCATAACGCCTGGCAATTTCTCCGGACAAACGAGCCCCGATAGAGCGGTCACAGTTGCCAACGGTATAAGTGAACTCACCACCCCGACTACTTTCAATGGCTGCCAGACAGTCTTTCACCATCAGCTCTGCCAGCTCACCTTTATCGAACGCGGGGTTACGCTCGACCTGACAGGTGTGCGGCTTATCTTCCGGAATCAGGTCACTGCCAAGAATGGCGCTTAAATCCAGACGCTGCTGTTTGTCACTGATACCCGGCAACTGTTCCAGCAGGTCAGTGCGGCCAATAACCTCCTGCAAACTGCTGATACCCAGCTTTGCCAGAATCTCACGAACTTCAGTTGCCACGAACGTGAAGAAGTTCATGATCATTTCCACCGTGCCATTGAAATGGTTGTCGCGCAGGTTCTTATCCTGAGTCGCCACACCGGTCGCACAGTTATTGAGATGACAGATTCGTAAGTACTTACAACCCATGGCAATCATCGGGGTCGTACCAAAGCCATAACTTTCAGCGCCGAGGATGGCGGCCTTCACCACATCCAGACCGGTTTTCAGACCACCATCGGTTTGCAGACGAACCTTACCCCGCATGTCGTTGCCACGCAGAGTCTGGTGCGCTTCACTCAGGCCCAGCTCCCAGGGAGAACCGGCGTAACGAATAGACGTCAATGGACTAGCCGCTGTACCACCGTCATAACCGGAAATGGTAATCAGGTCTGCATACGCCTTGGCAACACCGGCAGCGATGGTACCGACGCCCGGCTCAGACACCAGCTTCACCGAAATCAATGCGTCCGGATTCACCTGCTTGAGGTCAAAGATCAGCTGCGCCAGGTCTTCAATAGAATAAATATCGTGATGGGGCGGCGGGGAAATCAGGGTGACACCCGGCACTGAATGACGCAGACGGGCAATCAGGCGATTTACCTTGCCACCCGGTAACTGACCGCCTTCACCCGGCTTGGCACCCTGCGCCACCTTGATCTGCAATACTTCTGCGTTGACAAGATAGTGAGGTGTCACCCCGAAACGCCCCGAGGCAATCTGTTTGATTTTGGAAACACGGTTGGTGCCAAAACGGTTTGGGTCTTCACCACCCTCCCCGGAGTTTGAGCGGCCTCCCAGGGTGTTCATGGCCTGCGCCAGCGCTTCATGAGCTTCCGGAGACAGTGCGCCCAGACTCATTGCCGCCGAGTCAAACCGTTTAACGATGCCCCCCACAGGCTCAACCCTGGCAAGGTCAATGGACTGCCCTGTCTCTTTCAGGACAAACAGGTCACGCAGGGTCGCTGCCGGACGTTCATTCACCAGCCTGGAGTAGCGGCGGTATTCTTCGTAATCCCCTGTCTTAACGGCTTTCTGTGCCTGTTGCACCACGTCCGGATTAAAAGCGTGGTATTCACTGTCGTGTACATATTTAAGCAGCCCACCCTGCTGGATAGGCTTGCGTTTTTTCCATGCGTCATTTGCCAACAGCAACTGTTCATGCTGGAACTCAGCAAACCCAGCGCCTTCAATACGACTCTGGACGTCTTTAAAGCACAGATCAACGACTTCAGTCGCCAGACCTATCGCTTCAAAAAGCTGCGCCGCACGATAAGAGGCGACGGTGGAGATTCCCATCTTGGACAGGATTTTCATCAAGCCTTTGTCAATGCCTTTACGGTACGACTTATAGGCATCCAGGGGGTCAGCCAGCACTTCGCCAGAGCGAATCTGGTCGTTGACGATTTCATAGGCAAGGTAGGGATAGATAGCGGTAGCACCAAAGCCCAGCAACACGGCAAAGTGGTGAGAGTCACGAGCCGTGGCAGTTTCTACCAGCAGGTTAGCGTCAGAACGCAGCCCTTTGTCAATCAGCCGGTGATGAACGGCACCCGTCGCCATTGCCGCATGAACAGGCAGTCTATTTTCCACAATATCACGGTCGGTCAGGTGAATAACCACCTTGCCGTTATTAACCGCTGCTTCAGCCTGGTCGCAGATGAATTCAATAGCGGCTTTCAGACCCACCGCCGGATCGTAATTCAAATCAATACGCTCCACCTCCAGATCGTCCATCTGATGGCGGGCGTTGATCAGGTTCAGGAATTTAGTAGTGGACAGAACCGGAGATTTCAGGACAACCCGGTTAGCCAGCTCAGGTGATTCCTGAAACAGGTTTTTCTCACGCCCCAGACAGGTCTCCAGGGACATAACGATCGCTTCCCGCAGCGGGTCGATTGGCGGGTTGGTCACCTGGGCAAACTGTTGACGAAAATAGTCGTAGACTGAACGAGCCCGGCCAGACAGTACCGCCATGGGCGTATCGTCACCCATGGAACCGACGGCTTCCTGACCGTTTTCGACCAGCGGACGAATCACCTGATCCCGCTCTTCAAAGCTGACACCAAAAAGCTTCTGATGAACGTTCAGGGCTTGTGTATCCAGATGTTCGATCCGGTGGGCGTCTTCACGGAAATCCGAGCGGATACGGTAAGAGTATTTCTTCAGCCACTGTTTGTAAGGCTGACGGTCTTTAAGCTGTTCATCAATGTCGTGCGCCTGCAGCAGTTCCCCGGTCTGGGTGTCAATCGCCAGCACCTCGCCCGGCCCCACACGACCTTTGGCCACCACATCTTCCGGTTGGTAATCGTAAACGCCAATTTCAGACGCCACGGTCAAATAGCCGTTACGGGTAATCACCCAGCGGGAGGGACGCAGTCCATTACGGTCCAGGGCGCATACGGCTTTTCGGCCATCAGACAGCACCAGACCAGCCGGGCCGTCCCAGGGTTCCATGTGCATGGAGTTGTATTCATAGAAAGCCCGTAGTCCCGGTGCCATGGTATCGACATTCTGCCAGGCAGGTGGAATCAACATGCGGATCGCCCGGTACAGGTCCACGCCTCCTGTCACCAGCAGCTCCAGCATATTATCCAGAGTCGAAGAGTCCGACCCGGTGCGGTTAACCAGTGGGCTGATCTGATCCAGCCCCGGCAACAGTTCAGACTGGAATTTTTTACGGCGTGCCTGAGCCCAGTTGCGGTTCCCCATAATCGTGTTGATCTCACCATTGTGGGCCAGCAGGCGGAAAGGCTGAGCCAGCTTCCAGCGCGGCATGGTATTGGTAGAAAAACGCTGATGGAACACACAGATGGCGGTTTCAAAACGTGGGTCGCCCAGATCTTCATAGAAGTTGGCAAGATCCACCGGCATCATCAAACCTTTGTAGGTGATTACGCGGGTAGAGAGAGAACAGATATAAAAGTCATCGTCGTTTTCCAGCGCCATATTGGTAAACCGACGCGCCATATACAGCCTGGCTGAGAAAGCCACGTCATCCAGATCGGCATCACCGGTAATAAACACCTGCTCAATAACAGGCAGCTGTTCCAGCGCAATAGGACCCAGGCATTGATTGTTGACCGGCACTGTCCGCCAGCCTGCAACCGACAGCCCCTGATCAGCCAGGTCATGTTCAATCCGACGACGAGCCGTTTGTGCTTTGTCTTTATCCTGGCTCAGGAAAATCATGCCAACGGCATACAATTCTGGCAGAGGTTTGCCAAACTGTTCTTTGGCAACGGTACGGAAAAAGGAGTCCGGGGTTTGCAGCAAAAGACCACAGCCGTCGCCAGTCTTACCATCGGCTGCAATTCCCCCCCGGTGCGTCATGCAGGTGAGCGCTTCAATTGCAGTATTCAGGAGGTCATGACTTTTGTTCCCCTCCATGTGGGCAATAAGGCCAAAACCGCAGTTATCCCGAAACTCCTCAGGGTTATACAGACCTGATTTCATAGGCAATTTTCATCCAGTCAGTCGTCAGTCGTTTGTTATAGGGTTCGAGTGCTGTCTTCCTGACAATGATGACTGCTGATTGAGAAACACTTCCGCTTTTGACGAAAACCACTCTTGACCCGGCGTCGCTTAATGAAACCGACACCTTACAGCAGAGGCTGGTAACAACCTTTCCTGGTAGCAGACGATGATGAGTTATTATGATTAAGAAGCTGTCTGCTGAAGCAGCAGCCATCAGTTCGAACCAGCTATTTGTTTGCTATCCCTCTCTTTGACCTGTAAAAATGCCCCTTACAATCATTATTAAATGGCATTTTACAGACAAAGGGTCGTCCATTTTACACGGACAGCCCTTTGACCACAAATATCGAAAAATAACAACAAGTATTAACTTTTAATTTTTTAACCTTTAGCCTTTCAACCTTCAACTCACCGACCCCTGACCACTAGCAGACACACATCTCAGCCAGCACTTCATCCAACTTACTTCGGTCAAACTCACTGGTCACCACTGCTTTGCCCACCTGTTCCAGCAACACCAATCTCAGGCGACTGTCCAGAACCTTTTTATCCACTGCCATAATGCTGAGAAAGTCATCAGGCGTCATACCTTCCGGAGGAAGTACCGGCAGGTTCGCTTGTCGCAGCAGCGCTTTGATCTGTTCAACCTGCTCCCGGGAAATATCACCCAGACGACAGGAGAGTCTGGCAGCCATCACCATACCGGCAGACACCGCTTCACCATGTAACCATTCGCCATAGCCAAGATGCGTTTCAATGGCATGACCAAAAGTATGACCAAGGTTCAGAATGGCACGAATGCCCGACTCTTTTTCATCTTCTGCCACAACCTTTGCCTTGTCGGCACAGGAGCGATGAATGGCGTAAACCAGTGCGTCCGTATCCCGAGCCATCAGTTTTGCGATATTCGCCTGTAGCCAGGTGAAAAACTCCGGATCACAGATCAACCCATATTTGATAATTTCCGCGATTCCGGCAGACAACTCCCTATCAGGCAGGGTAGCCAGCAGGTCAGTATCAATAATGACAGCGTTCGGCTGATGAAAAGCTCCGATCATATTCTTCCCAAGGGAATGGTTAACGCCGGTTTTACCGCCCACCGATGAGTCCACCTGCGACAGCACAGTGGTTGGAATCTGGATAAACTCAACGCCACGCTGGTAACAGGCCGCGGCAAAGCCAGCCATATCGCCAACAACCCCTCCGCCCAGGGCAATCAATGTCGTGGTGCGGTTGTGGCGCGCCTGCAACAAACCGTCAAAAACAGTTTCCAGAGTTTGCAGGTTTTTGAAGGCTTCGCCATCTGGTAACACAACGTCTATAACATCAAAGTCATTCAGCAGTGCTTTCAGTTTGTCCAGATACAGGGGTGCAACCGTTTCATTGGTCACTATGGCTACCTGCTTTGCCCTGACATAGGGCGTCAGCTTTGCAGCATCAGACAGCGTTCCGGAACCAATAAATATTGGATAACTGCGATCGCCAAGATCAACCGTCAATTCAAGCATCATAATCCTCAATTTTGCTCCAGAAGCCTGATGATTTCATTTATCAGAGATTTTGGAGAATACCGTTCAGTATCCAGGGTCAGATCCGCCAAACCCGCATACAGCGGTTCACGCTCTTCCAGCAAATTTTCCAGAACCTCCCGGCGATCAGGCCTTTGCAGCAGTGGACGCTGTTTGTCCTTCATCGTGCGCTCCAGCTGTGCGTCTACTGACGCTTTCAGGTAAACAACCAGTCCATTGGTCCCCAGGTGTCGACGATTCTCTTTCTGAGTGACTACACCTCCGCCGGTCGCAAGAACAATTCCACGCTCTTCACACAATTCTCGAATCACCTGACGCTCTCGCTGACGGAAGCCTTTCTCTCCTTCAACGTCAAATATCCAGGGTATATTTGCCCCGGTACGCGCTTCAACCTCATGATCCGAATCATAAAATGGCAGTCCCAGCTCTTTTGCCAGCATCCTGCCAAGAGTACTTTTTCCAGCCCCCATGGGCCCAACAAGATAAATATTTGTTAACGGCATCTCTTGTCGCCCGACCTCCTGCCTATGTGTAGGCGAGACTAGCGCATAGTACGAGTGCCTGACAAATAAAAAACGGGAGCACTGTTCGTAAACAGTGCTCCCGCTCAGAAAATGTTCGCCCGATATCAGCGCAGAGCGACATTCTCGTTAATAATACGGGGAGTAATAAAGATCATCAGCTCTGCCTTGGTATCTTTGTTAGTCTTTTTTCTGAACAAAGCCCCAACATAAGGAATATCACCCAGCAATGGCACTTTTGCAGTAGTGTTGTTTTTACTTTGGGTGAACACTCCACCCAAAACAACGGTGGCGCCATCTTTCACCAGCACCTGGGTATTGACCTCATTTTTATTAATGGTTGGCACACCATTAGGAGCAGGGTCGCCTTCGGAGTCGTTGGTCACTTTTACGTCCATAATAATACTGCCTTCAGGCGTAATCTGGGGTGTTACCTCCAGTGACAAAACGGCATCTTTAAAAGCAACAGAAGTGGCGCCACTTGAGGTCTTTTCTTCATAAGGTATCTCTTTACCTGCCTTGATAACGGCCATGGTTTTATCAGCAGTAATAACCTTGGGCTGGGACACGGCCTCACCACCACCGTCAGAAAGAATCGCTGACAGTTCCAGATTGAGTATGGTGCTGTTGGTAGCAAAGCCAATGGCCAGGCTGGCGGCATTGGTGCCCGTCACCCCAAAATCAACAAACGGTTTATCACCTACACCACTTGACGGATCACTATCACCACTTCCCAAACCTGCATTAGTTCCATTACCACCAATACCTATTGCCCGGTTTGACTGTCCTGGCGTCAATTTTTTACCACCACTCCACTTCACCCCAAGCTCACGGGAGTAATTGGAGTTTATATTGACAATACGCGCTTCAATCATCACCTGTTGAACCGGAATGTCCAGTCGGGTAATCAGCGCCCGTATCTCATCCAGTTTTTCCTGGGTGTCCTTCACCAGCAGGCTGTTGGTTCTGGCTACCACCTGAACCGAACCCCGGTCAGTCAACAAGCCTGAATCGTCACCGCCTCCAGACAGTACGTCAGAAATTTCGCTCGCATCCGCGTAGTTAATCTGAATCAGATCGGTATAGACAGGTGCCAGCTCACGAATCTGCTTGTCGTTCTCCAGCTGCTGACGCTCTCTGGCGGCAATCTCTTCTGCCGGAGCCACCGTCAGCACATTACCCTCCTGACGCTTATCCAGCCCTTTGGCCTTGAGCACAATATCCAGGGCCTGGTCCCATGGAACATTCTGCAACCTCAGGGTCACATTGCCGGTGACGGTATCCGAAGCCACAAGGTTCAGGTCAGTGAAATCTGCAATCAGCTGCAATACTTCACGCACCTTGATGTCCTGAAAGTTCAGGGAAAGCTTGTCACCTTTATAAGAAAGGCCACGACGGCCACGGTTATAATTCTGGAAGCTAGCAGGCTTAACACTGACCGTCACAACATTATCTGCCTGATAGGCGAGATAATCGAACTCGCCCTTTGGCTCAATAATAACAACCGCATTGCCGTCTTCGGTTTTGGCGTCGATATATTTCACCGGCGTAGCAAAATCCATAACATCCAGACGGTTTCTTAAGCGCCCGGGCAATACATTGCCCTGAAACTCCAGACGAATGCGCCCGGCCATTTCATTCATGTCCATAGGGATATCAGCATTGGCGAGGGTAATCACCACATTACCCTCGCCTTCTTCACCACGCTGAAAGTCAATATGGGTAATTCCTCTGCCACCGGGTTCTGCCATCGGCGCACCCGATTCTGCCACCATAGGGGATAACCCCGGATCGTCGGAATAAGCCCTCTGCTGGCTGTCCGCCCCGAGATAAACGTAAAGGGTACTGCCATCTTTTTTGGTGGAAAAACTGGTAGGACTACGCAGGTTCACAACCAGGCGGGTACGGTCGCCCGCTTCCAGAACCGTGACACTATGGGCGTTATCAAAACCGATTTCATTGTATTTGGCTAGTGTGCTGCGGGTATAAGGCAAATCGATGGATATTCTTGGCGGTTGGTCAACGCTATAGCCTTTGGCCTGAGGTGCAGGCCCGTCGAACGTCAGCTTCAGCTCAACCATACCACCCGGCAGGGAGCCTGCATCCATTTTTTTAAGGGTAACGGCCCAGACCGAAGTTGGCATCCATGCCAGCAAAACAAACAGCAGTATGGCTGCCGAAGTCTGCACAACGGGCTTTGTATTCATCGAAATGCCCCATCCCTGAATTCACTGTTATTGTTCTATTCGGCACTATCCGGGAAAAATCCAGCTTCCCTGTGGACCTGACCCTCTTTGTGACCTTTGGCGAGGCAAATTCAAACTGACAGGTTACTGGCCACCAAGAATCAGTGACCGTGGTCGCTCAATCCAGAGGTCATTACCAGCTGGAATAATCTCTATAACCCGAAGCTCCTGTTCATCAATGTAATCAATGCGTCCGTGGTTGCGGCCCAGGTAGTCGCCTTCCTTAACACGATGAACACCTTCACTGCTGCGGACCAGCCCCCATAATCCATCTTCATTACTGATCGAGCCCACCAGTGAAATGGATTCAATGTCAAACTGTTCCAGAAAACCTTTCTCCCGGGCCCGGTCCGGTTTTACGTTACTGTTAATCTGTTGATTGCCGGACTTAAGAATGACCGGTGGCTCAAAGGGGCTTCGCATTCCAGCCGCTCGATAAGCAAACGCCTCATAAGGCTTGAATTCAGGCAAAGACTCAATTTTTCCGGTAGGCTTCGCACGCACCTCCCCCATGTACCGATCGAGATCGACCTTGCCCGATTGCCCGCCACACCCCAGGACAGACAACATCATCCCTGCCAGAAAACTCCTTTGCCACCACCTCATCATTCTGTCTCCTTATCGTTGTAGCGATAAGTTCTGGCCAGAATATCCATTTTCAACTTATTGCTATCAGGCAACGGGTCGATGGAAAAATCGTGCAGAGTGACAATTCTTGGCAGACTGGCGACCCCGCTGACAAAACTGCCCAGATCGTGGTAATTCCCTTTCACTGTAATGCTGATGGGCAGTTCAATATAAAACTCAGACGTTTTTTCTGGCTGCAACTTGATGGCTTCAAACTGCAATCCCGCTCCCCGACCTGTGAAGGTAATGTCTTCTAATAATCCCGGCACTTCTGTATCACTTGGTAACTGCCTGACCAGCGCACCAAAAGAGTCCTCTATCTGTCGCATCTGCTCCCGATAAGCTCCCAGGTTTGCTGATTGAAACGCTTTGGTCCGAAATTGCTCTTTAAGTTTTTTCTCTTTAGCGACTTCCCGATCAAGCTGGGTTTGCAGCCCGCTCAAATGAAACTGATACCCAAGAAGAACAACCAACAGCAGAACCAGAAGGCAGGCAATGATTCGAACCGGCAGGGGCCAGGCACCCAGATTTTCAAAATCCAGATCCGACAGATTCAAATCATTCAGCTTTTTCATGGATTCAGCAATATTCATGATCTGTCACCCTCATCAGAGTCCGGAGTCGTTTGCTGAATGGTCAGATCAAACTCATTCTGTCGTTCACCGTTAGCTTTGACTTTTCTGACAGCCGTCAGGTTAGGATCGGTAAACCAGTCAGAGCTGTTAAAATTACGCATCAGGGCAGAGATTTGGTTATTAGACTCGGCAATCCCGACCAGTTTCAACGTACTGCCTTCCAAAGAAACTTTTTTGAAATAAACCCCCTTAGGCACCACTCTGACCAGCTGATCAAAAACCCGAACACTAACAGGCCGGTTACCCTGCAGGCCCTGAATAACTTTCATACGTTCCAGCAATTGTCCACGTTTTTTTCGAAGGTCTTTGAGTTCGGCAATGCCCTTGTCGAGCTTCGTTATATGACTGTTCAGATACTGGTTGCGACTGGTCTGGGCATCGACAGAGCCTCTGATCATCAGGTCGCCAGTAAAAATGACAGCGCCGCCAATCATGGCGCTTATAGCCATTGCAGTGAGAAACCGCTTCTTCCGTTCTTCCCTGAGCTGTTCCCGCCAGGGCAGCAGGTTGATTCTGGCCATCAGTCAAAGCTCCTCATGGCTAACCCGCAGGCAATAGCAAGCGCCGGAGCGTTAGAAGCCAGTCGGCTGGCATCCACTTTTCCGGCTACTGACATTTTTGCGAATGGGTTGGCAACAATGGTTTGCGTACCCAGCTTGTCCTGCATCAAAGCCGCAAGACCGTTCAGGGAAGAGGAGCCGCCTGCAAGAATGATGGCGTCAACATCATTAAACCGGGTGGCAGAGTAAAAGAACTGAAGGGAGCGGGAAACCTGCTGGATAACGGCTTCCTTAAAAGGTTCCAGCACTTCAGATTCATAATCTCCGGGCAATCCGCCCTTACATTTGGCCTGTTCCGCTTCCTCAGGCTCCAGCCCATACCTTCTCTGAATCTCATCCGTCAGTTGACGGCCACCAAACAACTGTTCACGGGTGTAAATATTCTGACCTTTACTGAGGACATTAAGGGAAGTGTTGCTGGCACCAATATCGATAATGGCCACTACCGGATCATCTTCCGGCAACTCCAGTACATCTTCCAGCAATTCAAAAATACGCTCCATGGCAAACGCTTCAACATCCACCACCTTTGCTTTCAAACCAGCCGCTTCCAGCGCTGTCTCGCGCAGCTCAACATTATCCCGGCGGCAGGCTGCCAGCAGCACTTCAGCACGCTCCGGATTTTTTTCTTTAAGGCCCAGCACTTCAAAATCAATAGCCACTTCGTCCAGTGCGTAGGGAATGTACTGGTCTGCCTCTACCGCAATCTGGGATTCCATCTCGTCATCACTGAGAGAAGCGTCCATTTCAATGGTTTTTGTGATCACTGCTGAACCGGATACCGCAATAGCCGCGTTTTTAACACCAGAACGGGAATGGGCAACGGCTTTGGCAATGGCTTCACCCACCGCTTCTGTTTCCTGAATATTATTTTCGACGACAGCACCCGGTGCCAGAGGTTGCTCACCAAAGGCTTCAACACGGTACTTATCACCACTGCGGCTGAGTTCAAGAACTTTAACAGACGTCGAACTGATATCGATGCCCAGGACAGAGCTGGATTTATTTTTGAACAGTCCTAACACGGATCTGATCCCTGTTCATTTGTTATAAGGGGTATAGTTTCAATTAAATATCAGTATTTGCTTTTCCGCAATTTCCGAAAGATTCAAAGCCTGTTACACACCCTGACCTCACCGGAATGTGACAGCTACGGACACCAACCTCCACAACTACCGGTTAACATCGTCAAAATAATTTCAGGGTAAAGTAAACTTCCCCGTTTTATAGGGCATCAGGGTATTTTACCTTTATAATGCTCCCACAGGATCGGCTCAATGAGCTGAGAGGCTCAGATAAACTGGATGTTCCGGCAGAATGAAGCGAATGGTTAAATTTTTAAAATTCTTACTATGGAGTGGCCTTGCCGGTGGTGGTGGTGTGCTGCTGATCGCAGCCAGTGCCTATCTGTACCTGAGCCCTTCCCTGCCATCTGTTGAAACCCTGCGGGATGTTCACCTGCAAACGCCCCTGCGGGTTTATACCCGTGACGAGAAGCTGCTGGCCGAGTTCGGTGAAAAGCGTCGTACGCCGGTTCGCATTGAAGAAACCCCTGAGTTTCTGGTTCGGGCGTTTATGGCTGCTGAAGATGACCGGTTCTACTCCCACCCTGGCGTTGATATTGTCGGTCTGATGCGTGCGGCCGTGCAGCTGGTATCCACCGGCAGCATTCAGTCAGGCGGCAGCACTATTACGATGCAGGTGGCGAAAAACTTCTTTTTGAGTCATGAACGGGTTTTCTCCCGTAAATTCAATGAAATACTGCTGGCTTTACAGATCGAGCGAGAGCTCAACAAGTCTGAAATCCTTGAACTGTACCTGAATAAAATTTACCTGGGCAACCGTGCCTACGGCGTTGAGGCGGCCGCCCAAGTGTATTATGGACAGTCTATTAATGAACTGAACCTGGCTCAGCTGGCTATGATCGCCGGACTGCCAAAAGCTCCCTCCCGCTATAACCCGATCAACGACCCTGACAGAGCCCTGATTCGCCGCAACTGGATTCTCGGGCGCATGCTGGACCTTGGCTATATCGACAACAACAACTACCAGACAGCAGTCAGTCAGCCAGTAACTGCCCGCTATCACGGCTCCCGCATTGAACTACAAGCGCCGTATGTAGCAGAAATGGTTCGTCAGGAAATGATTGAAAGGTATGGCCCTGAAGCTTATACCGAAGGATTTCAGATTTACACGACAGTTGACAGCTCCCTGCAGGAAACCGCAAACCAGGTAGTGGTCGATGGTCTGTTTGCCTACACAGAACGACACGGTTACCGGGGCCCTGTTACCAACCTCAACGAAGCAGACCAAAACCTGGAAATCAATAACAGTGAGATTCAGTCTAACGTTGATGTCTGGAAAGAGGCTCTGAAAAACGCTCGTTCCAATAGAATTCTTATGCCAGCGGTGGTCACTGCCGTTGAAGACAAAACGGCTCATATTCTGCTGCGCAATGACGAAGTTGACGTCATTGATTGGGACAACCTGAACTGGGCAAAGCGTTTCATTAACGTGAATGCTTTTGGTTACGACCCCAAGTCCGCAGGCGACGTGTTAAAAGCCGGAGACCTGATTCTGGTGCGTAAAATGCCGGATGGTCGCTATCGTTTGAGCCAGGATCCTGAAGCCCAGTCATCACTGATATCCATGAACCCAAAGAACGGAGCCATCCTGTCCCTGGTGGGTGGCTTTAACTTCTTCGACAGCATGTATAACCGTTCAACCCAGGCTGTCAGGCAGGCGGGGTCATCGTTCAAGCCGTTTGTTTACGCTGCTGCCATCCATGAAGGTCTGACCGCTGCCACCATGATTAACGACGCTCCCATAGTATTTGCTGACAAGGGACTGGAAGGCACCTGGCGTCCAAACAACGACAACATGAAGTTCAATGGCCCAACGCGCCTGCGGGAAGGTCTGTACCGCTCCCGCAACCTGATCTCTATTCGACTGCTGCGGGAAATCGGCATCAACCGAACCATTAACTTCCTGGAAAGTCTGGGTTTCGAAGACGGTACAATGGAGCGAAATCTCAGCCTGGCTCTGGGTAACGTATCCCTGACACCGTTGCAGCTGACCGCTGGTTACGCCACCATTGCCAATGGCGGTTATAAAGTCAGCCCCTATCTGATTGATCGTGTTGAGACCGTGGATGAAGTGCTGTTCAGGGCTTCCCCTGAAACGGCCTGCCCTGAATGTGAAGACTTGCTGGACAATCCTCAGGAGCAAACAACTGAGCAAACAGAAGTGCCTGAAGCTGACTCCGGTTCAGCCATCATCCTTGCCCGGGGTGATCAGGATAACCATATCGTTGACCTGACCGGCGAACCCGATACCCAGCGCATCACACCCGCTGAACAGGTGATGGACCCGCGGGTGAACTACATCATCAACGACATCATGAGTGACGTCATCTGGAAAGGTACTGGCCGTCGTGCCCAGGCGCTGAAACGCCATGATATTGCTGGTAAAACCGGTACTACCAACGACAGTAAGGATGCATGGTTTGTCGGTTTTAATCCGGAAGTGCTGACCAGCGTCTGGATTGGCATGGACGATTACACGACACTCGGTCGCTGGGAATACGGCGGAAACGCTGCTCTGCCAGTCTGGATTGACTTTATGAAGGTCGCTCTTGATGGCAAACCAGAACAACGCCTGCCACAACCCGACGGCATGGTGTCACTGCGAATTGATCCAAAAACCGGTCGCCTTGCACGACAGGGGGATAAAAACGCTATTTTTGAAATCTTTCGTCAGGAAAAAGCCCCAACTTCCGTGAGCGAAGGCTCTATCCCTTCCCTGAATGATATTGAGCAGTCGTTTAAGCCTGAAGATTTGTTCTGATTTTTACCATTATTGTGGACGCCAATCCATTGGCGTCCAACAAACTACTCCGGGGTATCGGGTATCAGGTTAACCCGGAGTAATGTGCAGCAAGCTGTGCGGAAAGATCAAACGTCATCCAGAGACGTCAGCGGATAATGCGCCGGATACCCCAGCTTCGCCACGCCACTCTCAATGGCTGCCTCAGCGACTGCCGCAGACACCTTACCCAACAAGCGGGGATCGGTTGGCTTTGGAATAATATAGCCCGGTCCGAAACTTAGCTGGATACCGTCGTATGCATCCATGACTTCCTGTGGCACTTCCTCTTTTGCCAGATCCCGAATCGCATTCACCGCTGCCACTTTCATGGCTTCGTTAATGCGGGTCGCGCGTACATCCAGTGCGCCTCGGAAAATAAACGGGAAGCCCAGAACATTGTTGACCTGATTGGGGAAATCAGAACGGCCGGTCGCCATAATCACATCAGAACGAGCTGCCTTCGCCACTTCAGGATGAATTTCAGGATCAGGGTTAGCACAGGCAAAGACAATCGGATGCTCTGCCATGGTTTGCAGCTGTTCGGCAGACAGCAGGTTAGGGCCGGAAAGCCCAAGAAACGCATCGGCACCCACAATAGCATCATCCAGTTGACGACGGTCGGTGTCTACTGCAAACAGGGCTTTGTACTGGTTCAGGTCATCACGGCCAGTGTGGATAACCCCTTTACTGTCCAGCATCAGAATGTTTTCCGGTCGCATGCCACAGCTGATCAGCAATTTGACACAGGCAATGGCCGCAGAGCCAGCCCCCAGGCAAACCATTTTGGCTTCTTCTATTTTTTTGCCGGCAATATCCAGTGCATTCAACATACCGGCAGCCGTTACAATGGCGGTTCCGTGCTGGTCATCATGGAATACCGGGATGTCGCATTCTTCTATCAGGCGTCGTTCAATTTCAAAACACTCTGGTGCTTTAATATCTTCAAGATTGATTCCGCCGAAACTACAGGCAATACGTTTTACGGTATCAATAAACGCCTGAGCACTTTCTGATTCCACTTCAATATCAATGGAGTCTACACCGGCAAAGCGTTTAAACAGCAACGCCTTACCTTCCATCACCGGTTTACTCGCCAGAGCGCCAAGATTACCCAGCCCCAGAATAGCGGACCCATTACTGATGACCGCCACCAGGTTGCCTTTGCCGGTGTATTTGTAAGCGTTTTCAGGATCAGCAGCGATTTCACGTACAGGCTCCGCAACACCCGGACTGTAGGCCAGGGAAAGGTCTCTGGCCGTTTCCGCTGATTTGGTCAGCGCAATTTCAATTTTGCCGGGTTTAGGGAGAGCGTGATAATCAAGAGCCGCTTGCTTCATAATGTTTCTGGTCCAACCTACTCAAGAACAGGGAGAGCTTCAATCAACGAAAAGTTCAAATTACTTTGATTGATATCGAAAAGGCAGAATATAGGAACCCCATTTTGCGAACAAGCTCAGGTTGGTTAAGAAAAGTATATATACAGATCAAATTCCACGAAATGGAACCGAATTACTTATCACTGCAACGGTTTAAATACAATTTCACCAACTTTTACGAGTCATGCTTTTTTAGGATGCGGGAACAACCGATAAATCAAGCTGGAAAGAAGGGGGGAGTCACAACCCTCCCCCTTCTGAGATCAGTCAAACGATGCGGCCTTAATAAAGGCGGGACGTTGTTGAATACGCTTCAGGTAAGCCTGAATATGTGGATAACCGGCAATAATTCCCTGCATCTGAGCAAGCATCAAGGCTGTACTCATCATAATATCAGCAGCGGTAAAGTCTTTACCGCAGAAATAACTGGAATCAGCCAGTGTCTGGTTGATGTAACTAAAATCCAGTTCGGCTTCTTTATGTGCATAGCCAAATACAGGTGCGCTTTTATCTTCAATACTGCCCAGAAACAGGTTGAGTATAACCGGCAGCATCGCAGAGCCTTCGGCAAAATGCAGCCACTGCAAATAGTCAGGGTAATCAGCGTCTGTTTTTGCAGGGCGCAGAGAATCAGGGGCATACTGGTCGAGCAGGTACTCAATAATCGCTGCGGACTCAACCATTACATTGTCGTTTATTTCGACAATGGGAGCCTTACCCAGTGGGTGAATCTTCCGCATCTCAGCCGGAGCCAGCCGGGTAGCCGGGTCCCGGTCATAAGAGACGACGGTGTATTCAACTCCCAGCTCTTCCAGTAACCAGATAATACGGGTGGATCGTGACTGCTTCAGATGATGAATTTTTATCATAATTATACTCCTGGGTTGTTATTACAAAGCATTTCTTAATATTTTTCCGGATACTTCCAGAGTTATATTTTTCTTCTCGCCAAGTGCTGTCATCCCGTGCCTTTCCAGCTGATCAACCAGTATCGGAATATCCTGTTGTGTCATGCCATAATCGCTCAGGCGAGTCTTAATTCCCATTGACTCAAAGAAATTCCGGGTTTTACTGATAGCCAGACTGATCCTTTCGCCCTCACTCCCCTGCTGAATATCCCAGACTCTTGCAGCGTATTGCAGAAGCTTTTCAGCTTTCTGTTCGCGCATTTCTTCCATCAGCGATGGCAGGACAATCGCCAGTGTTCTGGCATGATCAACACCATGCAGGGCTGTAATTTCATGACCAATCATATGAGTCGCCCAGTCATGGGGAACCCCCTGACCAATCAGTCCATTCAAGGCCTGGTTGGCAGCCCACATAATGGTGGAGCGAACCTGATAGTCTTCCGGTTGCTTTAATACCTTCGGTCCTTCGCTGATCAGGGTGCTTAACAGGCCTTCTGCATAGCGATCCTGCACATAAGCGCTGTCACGAACCGTCAGGTACTGCTCCATAATATGGACAAAAGCGTCAACGACCCCGTTTGCTGACTGACCCGCTGGCAGACTGTAGGTGGTTTCAGGGTCAAGAACGGCAAAGCGCGGATAAACCAGTGGGTTCAAAAAGGCCAGCTTGTCTCTGGTTTCCCTGCGGGTAACCACCGAGCCACTATTACTTTCAGAGCCGGTTGCGGGCAGGGTCAGCACGTTCCCGGCGGGTACCACTTTGCCCAGTTCAGCGCCTTCACTGAGAATGGTCCACGGGTCGCCCTCAAAGTGAATGGCGGCCGCTATAAACTTGGTGCCGTCAATCACCGAGCCACCACCAACAGCCAGCAGGAAATCGATCTTTTCCCTGCGAGCCAGTTCCACAGCCTGCATAAGGTTTTCGTAAGTCGGGTTTGGCTCAATACCGCCAAACATCTGTACTGTATGGTTTTCCAGTGCTTTCAGCACCTGGTCAAGAGTTCCGTTCTTTTTGATGCTACCGCCACCATAGGTGATTAATACACGGGCATCAGCCGGTATTTCAGAGGCAATAGTGGCGATCTGACCTTTACCAAAATGAATGCGGGTCGGATTATGGAAAGTAAAGTTATTCATTTGTCGTCTCTCAGGCCAGCTTTACCAGCATCTTGCCAGTGTTTTTGCCGCTAAATAATCCCATAAAGGCTTCAGGCGCAGACTCAATGCCTTCATAAACGGTTTCCCGATAGTGAATCTTTTCTTCAAGAATCCACTGACTCATTTGTTGCACAAAAGCGGGGTATTCATCCCAGTGCTCAAAGACAATAAAGCCCTGAACCTTGAGTTTCTTAATAATAATCTGTGCCAGATTGGTCGGGCCCGGTACCGGAGCCTCAGCATTGTATTGATCGATCATGCCACAGACTGCAATACGTCCATGGTCATTCATTACATTGAGAGCCGCTTCCAGATGCGCGCCACCAACATTTTCAAAATACACGTCAATTCCGTTTGGACAAGCTGCTTTCAGATCAGCAGACAGGTCTTCGCTGGTTTTATAGTTAATGGCTGCGTCAACACCCAGCTCACTGGTCAGGTACTCAGCCTTAACGTCGGAGCCGACACTGCCAACGACAAAACAGCCTTTGAGTTTGGCAATCTGGCAGACAATCGACCCCACGGCACCAGAAGCGGCGGAAACAAAAACATTGTCGCCTTCTTTCAGTTCGCCAATTTTTAACAAACCGGTATAGGCGGTCATACCAGGCATACCGAGTACGCCGAGAAACGCCTGCTCAGGAACCGGAGATTCAGGCAGAGGTTGAAGGTCTTCGCCCTTGCTGATGTAATATTCCCGCCAGCCACTCATGTGAGCAACCTTCTGCCCGACGGTGAAGGCCGGATTATCAGACTCGACCACTTCACCAACCGCCCCCCCTTCCAGTACGGCACCCAGTGCAAATGGCGCTACATAACTTTTGCGTTCAATCATACGACCACGCATGTAGGGGTCGACTGACATCCACAGGTTTTTGACCAGCACTTCACCTTTTTTCACTTCCGCAACAGGCGTTGAAACCAGTTTGAAGTCTTCTGCAACAGGCATACCTGACGGACGGCGTTGTAAATGGATTTCCTGATTATTTTTAATGTACATAACAGTCACCTCAGTTTTTTATTACTCGACTCTGATCGTGTTTAGATGCGAATTTACTCTTCTGTTTGCCACGCTTCAAATACATCTAAAGAATACACATTATGCGTTCAGGTAATACTCCGGATAATGGATAATAGAAACCAAAGCCCGCTTCGTTCAATATACGTCTAAAGTCGTAAGAATTAGCGTTAATTTAAAATTGAGCAGCTCATACCAGAGGGCGCAGAAACACTTAATCAACTTGCAAGGAATATTCTTAATGCATTTGCACAATATTGGAGTGAGCTATGCCTGATAGATTGTCAGGGAGCGATCTTAATCTTTTGCCTGTACTGCATGTGCTTCTTGAGGAGCGTAATGTCACCAGGGCCGCCGGCAAGTTAAATCTGTCTCAGTCGGCAATCAGCAGGAGCCTTGGTCGACTCCGCAAACTCTTTAATGATCCGCTTTTTACCCGGACTCCAAAAGGGCTTAACCCAACCCCGAGGGCTGAAGCACTGGCGGTGCAGTTACGACTTTCGCTCTCAGACATTGGTCAACTGATTGCACCAGCTGAGTTTGATCCTGCGTCGACCAACCGCCTGTTCCGCTTGTCGACAACAGACTATGGCGCACAAATCTTTATTCCTCCGGTAATCCGTCGCATCCATCGTGAAGCTCCCGGAGTTGACCTGGAGATCATCCCCTGGCATGAACACCTGATTAATGAGCTTGACCAGCAAAACATTGATATCTCGACCTGCGCTGTCAGCGATGCACCTGCTGCGGTTCACGGGCGAGGCCTGGGTAAAGACCAGTTTGTCTGTGTCATGAGTCGGAACCATCCTTTGTTACAGGGGGACTTCACGCTTCAAGCCTATGCTGATGCTTCCCACGCATTGATAACCATGGGAGGTGAGCGAAAAGGGCTTGTCGACTACACACTGGAGAAATACGGTTTACAACGAAGAATTGCTCTCAGGGTGCCACATTTTGTCGCTGCATTTGCCCTGGTGGCAGATACCGAGTTGATATTGACCGTTCCCTACGGCCTGGCAAAAAGTTGTGCGACGGATCATGGCCTGAAAATTCTCTCTTTCCCTGCGAAGCAGGAGGAGATAACTTATTCTCTCATCTGGCATGAGCGATTTATGCGGGATTCCGGCCATATCTGGCTCAGGCAGTTGATGTATGAAGAAGTGACCAGAACGATTGCCCAGTGGCATACTCCCCCTTAGCATCCCATTAATTAATGCGCTTAATGGCAAGGGAGTGGTAGATACCCATAACCCAGGGTTTGTACTTTTTTGATCCACGCTTGCGTCGGGAGCTTTCCATCACCCAGCCCCGGGCTTCAATTTTCCGGCCAATCGCATTTCTCAGCCAGCGTTCATCGGCTCCGGACTTAAGTACCCTCAGCACCAGAGGCCCGTTGAGGTCAACCCAGTAGTAATCACTGTCACGGGGTGCGCTAACCGCCATAATAATACCGCTGACCAGATGAAAGCCCGCAGTCATGGGTTGCCGGGTAATATCAAGAACAGGCTGCTTTGACCACACGCCACGCCCCGCCTTTCGGGCATCGTTTTCCCGTTCGGAAAAACAGCGGTTATAGGCGTTGTGGACATCGGGAAACAGCTGGAAAGCCAGTCCTTTTTGTAGCACTATGGCTTCTACAGAGCGACCGTCCGGCATAAACAGATGCGCCAGCACTCTGCCATGCTGATCCTCCCCACGCTCAGTTCTTTGCATCTGCAACCTGGAAGAACTTCTCAACAATTCACGCAGGGCGTTGGTCGCCTGATCACCGAAAGGTTCAGGAGCCAGTCCATCATGTGCGACTTCGGGAGCATTCACAGAAGCGAGGCGTACTTTTCTGCCATCCCGGAGCCAGAGAGTATCGCCATCAACGATATAGTCCCAGACAACAGCTTCTGATCTGCCCTTAATAAAGCAGTTGGATTGCACATCCACTTCAGCCCATAAAAAAGGTACCGAAGTACAACCCAAAAAAAAGGCGCTTACCCAATGGTAAAGCGCCTTTTTTACTCGCTGCTTTAACAGCTGCCTACCCCCGGGCAGAACACCCCGAACGAATGCGGGGTTGAATCTGCTCCGGGTAGGCATACTCACAATTACTTGCGAGTGCTGAGCTTGCCGAAACGCTTGTTGAAGCGCTCGATACGGCCGCCGGTATCCATTACTTTCTGAGTGCCGGTGTAGAATGGGTGACACTTGGAGCACACTTCAATCTGCAGTTCCTTGCACAGAGTGGAGCGAGTCTGGATTTTGTTACCGCAGGAGCAGGTAACTTCGATCTGTTCGTAGTTCGGATGGATTTCCGGCTTCATGATATCTACCTCAAAAAACGCATGCCGCCACTGCACAGCGCCGACAGCATAGCTATACAGCATAACTATGATGTCGGTTATGGAACAGCACCGCACACAAGCAAGCTGGTATTTTCAGTGTGAAAACACCAACCCCTGGAAATTGAGGGCGAATCATACCAGAGTATCGGAGTCAAGCAAACCTCCCCTGCCGCCCTTACGGTTCAAGGGCTGCCACCGGATTCACGGACATTGAGGGTACAACCCGCATCAGACTCAGGGTAAACTGCCAGAACCAGTCAAGAGTCCGCTTCATGAGTTCCAGCAACGACATCATTCTCAGCATTGCCGTTCCTACGCCATTGCGTCAGCTGTTTGATTATCTGCCGCCCAAGGGGGTTGATCCAGCCCTTTTGCAACCGGGCATGAGGGTTCAGGTTCAGTTTGGCCCCCGCAGAATGCTGGGCATTATTGAAGCGATAAAAGACCAGTCCGACTGCCCGCCTGACAAACTGCGTCATGCCAGCGGCATTCTCGAGAACAGCCCGGTCCTGCCTGAAAACATTATGAGCCTGTGCCGCTGGGCAGCCGGCTATTACCATTACAGCCTGGGCGAAACCTTATCCCTCGCCCTGCCTCAGGCTCTCAGGCAGGGAAAACCGGCTTCAGCAGGCACCATTACACTCTGGAAAAGTACCTGCGAACTGAACGATGCCCTGAGAAAACAACTGAAAAGTGCAAAACGCCAGTTACAGGCTCTGGAATTAATCCACACGGCTCCGCAAGGCATCAGTGAGGTGGAACTGAAAGAAGCGGGTATCAGCAAAACCATACTGACCAATCTGGCTAAAAAACAACTGGTCAGCTGTTACGAGCTGGAAGTCCATAACAAACCTTTTGATTCAGCGAGTGATTCAGCGAGTGATTCAGTCAGCCCGCTTCTAAGGCAGGCTCCCCTGACGCTCAACCCGGAGCAGCAGTTTGCCCTGGAAGGTATTCTGGAGACCCCCTCCTTCCATCCGGTACTGTTAGAAGGTGTTACCGGCAGCGGTAAAACCGAAGTTTATTTACAGGCCATTGCCGCCACCCTGAAGGCTGGAAGACAGGCTCTGGTGCTGGTGCCAGAGATTGGCCTGACACCGCAAACCATTGAACGATTCAGAAAGCGCTTCAGGGTTCCGGTGGTGTGTATCCACTCTGGCCTGAGCGACGGGGAACGTCTGCAATCCTGGCTGGCAGCCAGCCGAACCAGCGCAGGTATTTTGATTGCCACACGTTCCGGCGTGTTTACCCCCATGCCGAAGCTGGGGCTGATCATTATTGATGAAGAACACGACGGTTCTTATAAACAGCAGGACACCCTGCGCTACAATGCCAGGGATCTGGCTATTTACCGCGCTAAAATGGCAGACTGCCCGGTCGTCCTCGGCTCTGCCACCCCGTCACTGGAAAGCCTGCAAAACGCTCGCACTGGCCGTTACAGTCACCTCCAGATGAAAAGCCGCGCCGGTGGCGCCAAAGCCCCAACCATTGAATTGCTGGATATTCGCCAGCAGTTGCTGACCGATGGCTTTGCCCAGCCGATCCTTGACCGTATGCAGCGTACTTTGCAGCAGGGGCATCAGGTGATGGTGTTTTTGAATCGCCGGGGGTATGCACCGTCCCTGATCTGCCATGACTGTGGCACTATTTCCGACTGCCCGCACTGTGACGCTCACATGACCCTGCACCGCCAGCCACCGCACATGCACTGTCACCATTGCGATTACCAGACCGCTATCCCCTGGGCCTGCCCTGCGTGCCACAGCAAAAAACTGCAACCGGCCGGTCAGGGGACTGAACGCAGTGAGCAGGTGTTATCACAACTGTTTCCTGATTATCCCGTGTTAAGGGTGGACAGGGACTCCACCCGCCGGAAAGACGCTCTGCCTGCGCTGCTGGATCAGATCAATGAAGGCAAGCCCTGCATTCTTCTGGGTACTCAGATGCTCGCCAAAGGCCATCACTTTCCGGGGGTTACGCTGGTTGCCATTATCAATGCGGACGGCGGGCTGTTCAGTTCCGACTTCCGGGGACTGGAGAAAACCGGGCAACTGATCATGCAGGTGGCAGGGCGTTCAGGTCGTGGGCAGATGCCCGGTCATGTGATTATCCAGACGCATAATCCCCAGCATCCGGCCTTGCAGATGATATCAATGAATGATTTCACACGCTTTGCCAACAGCCTGTTCAGTGAACGACAACATTTGTGCCTGCCGCCCTGTGGCTATCTGGCCGTATTTCGAACCGAATCCGCCTATACACAGGACGGACTGGCTTTATTAAAACAGTTACGGGAGCGTGTCTTACAACACTTTGGAGAGATGTCGGCGCTTACCCCGCTGGGGCCTCTGCCTGCGATTATGGAAAAACGTCAGGGGCGTTTCCGCCAGCAGCTGCTGTTACAGTCCAGCGAACGCCCCATTCTGCATCGGGTTCTGAACGATCTGGTGGGTTATCTGGACGGTTTAAAACTGCCAAGACACCTGCGCTGGACGCTGGATGTTGATCCTCAGGAGATGACGTAATTCATTTTTGCTTCCTTTTAGCTATCTGTCTAAAGTGGAAGTGCAGACGGAGGGCTTCATCATGGACAACCTGTACCACACCGATTTTTATCGCTGGAAAGAACAGCAAAAACAGCACCTGATCCACAAGCGGTTTGACCAGCTCGACCTTAAGCGTCTTATCGAGGAAGTTGACGATATGGGCAGAAGTGAGCGCAATACGCTGGAATCGCATCTGGTCATTCTTCTGCTTCACCTGCTCAAATATCAGTATCAGACTTATGTCATTAACCCTAACCTGTTTGAACCCAAAGAGTTCCGTAGCTGGTACGACAGCATTTCACAGGCAAGAATGGCAATCAGCCGACTGATACGGAAAAACCCTTCGTTGCAACACGAGCAGGATGATGCCGTTCATGAAAGCTATCCCGATGCCAAATCAGGAGCCATTCGGGAAATGAACAAATACCTGTTAAAAAAGTATCAGCTCAACGAGCAATCTTACCCCGACACCTGCCCCTGGAGTTTCGATCAGATCATGCAGGAGGATTGGCTGCCGGAAGCCTGACGACATCGTGGTCAAAGAGCCAGCTATCCGCTTATGGTTTTCACAACATCCGAGCCATCGCCTGCATCTGCCCCCGCTGGAAGTTCTGCATGGCGGTTGACCGGGCGAAATCCAGATAAGCCCTGATCTCGTTATCCGGCAGGCTGCGATAAGTGTAGAGGTAGAGGTTACGCATCTCATCACTGATGCCTTTGCGTATGGCCGGTTTTTCTCTGGCCTTGAGAATTTCCGGCGGCCGCACGGCATACCCTTCCTGCATCGGCATGATTTCCCGCAGCAGGCGCTGAGCCCCCACAGACGCACTGGCGACCAGTTCAGTACCCAGCTCTTCGGCATCCATGGTTTCCATCAGCTCTTCAATCAGGCGAATCCGGCTGGTGCGGGGTAACTGCTGTCCCAGCCTTTCTTCAATATACCCCTGCATACGCAAACGGTTGGCAGGGTCATTGGCCGCCATTTCAAGGGACAGCACCTTTTGACCCAGATTGGAATTATACCAGTCCAGAAGCCGCAACAACTCTCCGACACTCAACGCCTCATCCAGCGTTGCCAGCATGGACGACCGGTAAAATGATGCACTATAGCGAACCTCGACCACTTGATTGACTGTCTTGACAACCACTTCCGGCAAGGTGTATTTCCCTGTCTCCAGGGTCATGCTGGCACGTATCCAGTCCAGCTGACGCTCAAGACGGGCGTTATCATAGAGTTCATTCAGAAGAATCTGTTTATCGGCGGAGAGTGCCTGACCAGACGACAGCAACAGTATGATCAGCGCAACAGCAAATCCTTTTCTGTGTACGCACATAAGCGGGCCATAGTTAGAGTTGTTTAAAAAGAAGGTGACAACTTTTCCAACAATAACGCCAAGCAGGGCTAGTCGTAAAGTTTCGACGTGATAGCCGTTACTGCCGTTTCTACCCTGAGAATCCTTGATCCTAGGTGAATGCGTTCAAAACCCGCTTCCTCCAGCTTTTCAACCTCGTAAGGTATAAACCCACCTTCCGGGCCAATCGCCAGTACCACTTCATCCGAAACCTGGTGTGGACAGGAAATGCCTCCCACCGGGTGCGCCACCATGCCCCGCTTGCCTGCGACCATACCGGGCAGCCGGTCTTCCACAAACGGTTTGAAGCGTTTTTCCTGAATCACTTCCGGCAATACCGTGTCACGAGCCTGCTCCAGCCCCAGCACCAGTTGTTCATGAACCTTTTCTTCCGACAGCCAGGGCGACTGCCAGAAGCTTTTTTCAACCCGGTAGCTGTTCATTAAGACTATGCGCTTCACCCCAAGGGCGGTTAGATGCTGAAGGCTGCGTTTCAACATCTTGGGCCTGGGCAGCGCCAACAATACGGTGAGAGGCAAGGCCGCTGGCGGCTGTTCTGTCAGGGTCACATCCATTTCCATAGCATCAGTCGACAAAGCAGTGATGATTCCTTCCCCCATCAGACTGTTGACCAGACCAACCCGCAGCGTGTCACCCTCCTTTGCCTGATGAACGCTCAGTACGTGTTGCAACTGTCGCCCCTGCAGTTTAACCAGAGAGTCAGATACAAAGTCGTCAGGGGTCAGCAACAGTAAATTCATAAATGTGTAAAGTCAGTCAAGCGGTCGGAACGGGGTGCCTATTGTCCGGGAAAAGCAACAAAAACAAAATAGTCTATCTATTTTGAAGCACTGGCATATGAAGACAGGCAAGGATACCCGGACGTTTGATGAGAACAAAGGCTACGGCAGTGTCCGCAGCAATAACGACTTCAGAGGGTATTGCTGAAGAATCAGTAAAGTGCGCTACAATACACAAAATAAAAGATAATCATACACATTGGTGATAATCATGAGAACCAATATCGTTATTGACGATCAGCTGATGGAAGAGGCTCTGAAAGCCAGTGGTCTGTCCAGTGACTGCTCCCCACCCTATCGGGTGAGGCTTCTGATTTCTTAGGCAGCAACCGACAGTCTGCCGGATTTACGCAAGCCTCCATCAGCAGAAACGGACAGTCCTTCCGCCTTTAATTTCAATATGCCTTGCTTCTTGATATTGCGAGCTGCATTAATATCCCGGTCATGGATAGCACCACAGCTACACTCCCATGATCGGATTCTCAATGGCATTTTTTCCTGTTTCAAATCGCAGACTGAGCAAGTTTTAGAGGATGCAAACCACTGGTCTATCTTCACCAGATGTTTACCTTCCTGCTTTGCCTTGTATTCGAGTTTGGTTATCAGTGAATGCCAGCCAGCATCAGCAATAGAACGAGCAAGACGCTTGTTCTTGAGCATGTTTTTAACTTTCAGTGTCTCCACAATCACCGCTTGGTTTTCGTCGATGAGTTGTTTTGATAGCTTATGCTGAAAATCATTACGGGCAAAGGCTACACGCTCATGCGCCTTTGCCACCAATAAACGGGCTTTGTGCCTACCTTTTGAGCCTTTCTTGCAGCGAGATAGAGCCTGTTGTTTTCTTTTCAGGTTACGTTGTGCTTTTTTCAGAAAGCGAGGATTGCCAGTCTTATGGCCGGTACTGGTGATAGCCAGATCAGTAATCCCCATATCAACACCGACAACCTGATTAGCTTCAAGATTATCAATCTGTTTTGGTTGTTCCTGGGTATCATCAGCCAATATGGAGGCAAAATACTTGCCGGTTAGCGTTCTGCTCAGGGTGATAGACTTCACCTTACCCACTATTTCACGATGCACTTTAGCCCTTATGGGCTTGCACTTGGGGATTTTTATCCAGTTATCGCCCACAGAGACAGACGTACAATGGTAGCTACTTTGCTTGCCATGCTTTTTCTTGAACCTAAATTCAGCAGTTGAACGCCACTGAGCCATGCCATTAGGAATAGCTTCTCACGGTTCTGAGCAGCGTTTTTTTAAGTCATTAGCCCGATCGAATTAATGGTTGCATCGTAATAACCTGCCCTTTTTTCAAAAATTTTGAGACCGCTTTCGTTAAAATACGACACCATGCGTTAATTGGATTCAACTGCGGTGCGATACTTTTGATTGAATCAAAAAAATCACACAGTTCACTTTGTAATTTCGCAATTTTATACATCCATCGATGCTGGCTTGTCAGCTTTATTTTCTTTTGGTTGCCAGAGTGGGTCAGCTTGCCAATTGAACTCATTAATAAGGGACGGCTGGTAATTGATTCTTTATGGGAGTCCGGATTACTCAATCGAACGTATAGCGTCCACCAGTTGTAAACCAAGGCAACCATTCGGGCCAGCATTCGACATCTTGCCATATCTTTTGTTACATAACCGCCCCAGCCCCATTGGTTTTTGATTTCATCAAAGTTATTTTCACAGTCAGCCCTATTGCGATAATGATTAATGATCGAGACTATATCATTATCAAGAGATGTGACCAGAACCGAATACTCGTAAGCTTTTATATTTTCTGGCTCTTCTATTAATGCTAACGTTTGTTGACGTTCTTTTATTCCTTTTTCCAACATCGGTATTTCATTTTCAGGACGCCGTCTTCGAACAATAATTATGCGTCTTTCTTTTTTCCAACCTGACAGTTTAATTACGGATTCTTTTCCCTCCCAATGGTTGTCGTATTTTACCCATCCTCCGCTACAGTGTGCATTCCCTATGGCTTTCTTAACGTTGTCGTGCTTCTTCATTTTAAAAAGATAATGACAACCAGCATCTTCCAATTCGCTCATTACCCGGTCACTTCCCCAATCACAATCACCACGAACAAATTCAGGCCAGCAGCGTTTTGGAAGTCGATTTAATAGCTCCATTAAACCGGGTAAAGAGTATTTACTTTGACTTTGATTTCCGGGTCTGACTTCAACCTCCAGTATTAATTTAAGATTAGCCATCATATATGAGTGGTAAGTATGAGAGGGTCTCCCTTTCTTATGTGGGTTATAGCCATTAACCGCTCCTTCCTGATGCCCATAAATGGTTTTCACGGTAACATCAACATCCATAATCCATGGAATGGTTAATAACGGATCAAAACAGAGATGGAGGTGTTTTTGCATCCATTCAACGCCTTCATCTTCGTCAATCTTCTTTAAACCACGCCTGGCAGAATCATCGCTGACAATTTTTTTCATCCCGAGCAACTGAGCGTTTACTTTATCACCAATAATTGTTCCGATATGCGCATAGCGTTTATGTCCTGAAAGAATGGAAAGCATTAATGAGCCAATCACATCCACTTTTTGAGGGGCGTTTGGGCTTTTATAAGTTAGTGGGCAATCGTTAATCCAGGGTTCAAATCGGTGACCTGTTTTTAAAAACTGTATAAAAAAAGGAAGCTGTCCCATTGGGGTGACCGATGCTTCAGGCTCCCACTCGACATGAATTTTACCGTCGAAAGAATCGACTTCGAGTTTGACGGATAAGGGATCTTTTTTCATTTCAGACAACTCACCCTTTGGGGGAGTGGGTTTTGGTGGTCGAACCATCTTCGAGCCCTCAATATTGTTGAGGGTTAGAGTTTAGCTCAGGGGTTAACCGCTGAATTTAGGTTGAAGCGAGGAAATCTTGCCTGCAATTTGGGATTGAAAAAGTTTTGAAAGGCCGTATCCAGATTGATAGTGGCCTGTTGCAGTGCAATAGAGTCAGCGTTTTTCAGCCATGAGTACTTTCGGCTTTTCTTGGCTTTTGCCAGCAAGGGCTTCAGGTGTTTTTTGGGAGAAAGGCTCTGCCCACGAACCTTGTAATAATGAACCTTAATAGCCAGGGCCTTGTTCCATACGAACCGCACAGCATCAAACTGACGGTCGAGAAATTCCGCCTGCTCTGATGTTGGATAGATTCGTACTTTGGTGGCTCTCAGCATGGAACGTTATTTCAGTGCTCATTAATATAAACTTCATATTACAGGTATTTGAAAGAGGTTTTCAAGTGAGCGCACACAATAAAGATTTACTTAAAGGGTATCTTCGCAAACGACATAGCGTTACCAAGCTGGTTATTCATTTGGTGTTCACGACAAAGTACAGACGAAAGCTTTTTGATGGCTATATGATCAAGCAGTTACGGGAGTCGTTCGAGAGTGCATGTGAAAAACTGGAATGCCAGTTACTTGAAATGGATGGCGAAAAAGATCACGTACACCTGTTGGTGACCTACCCACCAAAACTGGCTATCAGTGTCATGGTAAATAATCTCAAATCAACATCATCAAGACGGTTGCGAATGCTGAATACCCACCTTACTGCTCAGAGCAAAGCAGGCTTAATGTGGTCAAGGTCTTACTTTGCTTGCAGTGCTGGCGGTGCAACTATCGAGACTCTGAAGGACTACGTTAATAGCCAGAGTACACCAGATTGATGGCGGAAGGCTCTGCGCCTTCCCGTCTTATATCCCCGCCCGCATTGGGCGAGGGTTTACGACGATATTGCTAATGACGTATTTCAGATAACAGCTCAGGGTAATTGTTCAGCAGCTTAAACAGCTTTACCAGAGAAAGTGGTGGCTTGGTTTTACCATTCTCGTACCGGGAGAAAGCATTCACTCCGCCACCAAATATTTCTCCAGCCTCTTTCTGATCAAGGGACAGCTTTCTGCGTACGCTGACAATGAATTCAGGATCAACGATAGCAGCATTGACCTGTTTATTAAAAGCCAGCATTTCTGTACTGACTCTCTCTGATTCCACGGCGTCGAGAACTACTTCCCCGCAGGCAGAACAGTAGTCGCCTCTAACATCCGGAATAGAAATCCGTTCCCCTTTGTAGGTATAAGGCAGATCACGAGTGTCGCGTACTAAATCTGCTTCAGAACATACTGGACATTTCATGCCTATAACTCCTTGAAGGACACGACGAGTACATCATCAGTCACTGTCAGTTTGAGATAAACTTCGCCACCGGACGAAGTCGGCCTATACACATCCTGCCATATCTTGTGGTTTGCATAGGTTGTCATACTTTTATAAAGGCTCTTGATGGATTCCGGGGAGTTGTCATTAGTGCGGTTTCCCTGACTACAAGTAGCGAGTACTTCGGCGTAAACAGCCTTACTATGAAGCTGTATGATCTCCTTGACAACGCCAAATGCTACGAACGTATACGCCAGTTTCGCTGGCCTGATGGTGTAACCTGCCCGCACTGCGGAAGTGATAACATTACCCTTCAGGGTAAAGATGAGTCACAGCCCGACCGTCAGTGTTATTCCTGCAAAAACTGCCAGCGCAAATGATGAGAACAAAGGGTAAGGTAGTGTTCGTGGAGGTAATGATTTCAGTGGGTTTTGAATTAAGGATCAAACAAAAAGCACCATTGTACTTGTTTGATGTGTAGACTCTACTAAGAGATGCGATCTATCTCTAGCAGCACCCAGTAATTATGTTTACTGCACCGAATATAACGATAGTAAACTTCATTTGTAAGAAAATTAAACTGGACATTTTTTCTAAAGCTTTCTTCATCAGAGTACTCAATTAAGCCTAAATTAGGATCAAACATCTGGAAAATTTGATAGTCATGACGAAAGCCTATGGTATGGCCCACAGAATTACAGGGGTTGAGATTAATCATGATAAGTGCGAAATACCCATAATTGAAACATACCTTGTCAAACATTGCTGTTAAATTGAAAAAGTATGCTCCCTCCGCTGCATAGTCTTTGACAAACAAATCATAAACGTTGAACACAGCAACTACGTTATGAAATGGCCGCTCAGGGACTAAGCCGAAGGCTGATTTTTGCACCGAGAAAGCTGAGTGGGTAATTCCCATTAAACTGGAAGCTTGCAGCTCACTGACAAAATGAAAATCTCTGGCCCCCAAGCGAAGTTCACTGGCAAACCGAATGCCCCTATACCCCAAAGGAATACTTTTTTGTAGCCATTTGGCTAACATAGGAACACATATACCCCTATGCCCTCCATGACTTTCCCAGTGAGTTTCTGAGCCAGTTTTTTTCCGCCTCCACTTGACTCCAACTGTAATATAACTGTTTGTTTTAAAGACGAATTTCCAGCCCATAGTGATCACCCAATCAAGCATGTACCAACTTAACTTTAGCTACTTTCATCAGAAAAAATTGTACATACTCAAAAACCCCTGTTTTTTTGTGCTAAACATATGTACCAAATCTACAGTCTGCAAGGGCCCAAGTGGGTTATGATTCTAATTATGACCATAATTTTTAATACAGCAGTAAATGAAAGCTTCTTGTTTATTAATACACTCAATAAATTTGGCATCTGTTTGTGAGATAGGTTCATTTCTTATACGTTCGAGCAGTGCCAGAGCCTCATTGAATCTTTGTAATCTGGTTAATGCTTGCACTCCAAAAAAAAGGCAATGGACATTGTAGGAGTGTTCTAATGTAAATTCGTATGCTTGTTGCCAGATACTTTTCCACTCCCAAGAACCTGGAAAATATTTGTTGGCTTCATCTCTAAGATTATTACATTGTTGTCTTAACTCATGAGGCGGTGTGCTAGGTGCATTAAATAACATAAAAGGATTCTCACCCGGCAAGTACTTCACCATGAGCAGTGAACCCGAGCCCAGATCAAGGTAAAAGTGGTTAAAGCGATCACCACTAATCATCGAGCGAGCTTCTGAAGTACTTTCATTCTCACTACCTATAAGTGCTTCTAGCTGGTCAGACAAAAGTCGGTGCTGCTCCTCATACGGACAACTTTCTCCTTCATACTCATGCCCACACTGTTCACAATTAACACCCGCAAAACCTGTTATCGAATAGAGGGTGAAAAAAGCACAAAAAAACAATTCATTTTTATTCATATTTTTACTGCCTTTGCTTTGGCTTTTAAAAGTAGCATATGGAAAAGGCTCTTGATGGATTCCGGGGAGCTACCCAGAAACACCTCCTACCACCTCTCCTGACGTTGTGCAGGCACTCGAAGAAGCTCAGATACAGCGGAAGCTTCTCTTGTGATATACTCCGATAAGGGCGCAGCCAGAATCGCAATAGCGACCAGAAACCTTCCATCGTGTTCACATGAATTTCATGGAAGCCATCATTGTCTTCATCACGAGCGTATACACTATCACTGCGGCAAACCGATTTGTGACCGTAACCCCAGTCTTTCGGTTTGCTGTAGCGTCCTTTTTTTCACCTCTTCCGGACAACCTTTGTGACCTGCGACTATCTATGTAGACTTCATCGCATTCCACCTCGCCACATAGGGTTACATCAGGGCTTTAGGAAAAAATCAGGGTCAGCTCTTTCATTGTGCAGTTCTGAAAATTGCAATGGCTCCCCCCCCTCAGCAACTCCCGACCTTTATACGACTACGAAAAATGGAATTAAAAGCCAGTATTTCTGTACTGACTCGCTCAGATTCTATGGCGTCGAGAGCCACTTCCCCGCTTCCCCGCAGACAGAACAGTAGATTTTGCTTTAGAGAGGCAGCCTGAAAAGGCTTGTAACTATAATAACGTCAGCAGGGAAATAAGGTTCTACAGGAGCACGAACATGATAAAGGGATTTTCTGACACGCTGTCATCCGGACTGGGGGCAAAGGGCAAGGATATTAAAGGTCTGCTGACCGGCAGCGTCAGTTTACTGGGCAAAGACGCTGACATCTTTAAACTGGCTTTCCGCATGACCCTGTTCAAAACCATAGCCATGACAATGTGCCTTGCCTGTGTCTATTACTTTCTGATAGCACAGGACTATTTGACAGGAATGCTGTTAATTCTGCTGACTCTTATGGCCGGGCCGGTATTTTCATTTATTCAAATGCGTTACAAAGCCGTTGGCTCATGGATGATTTACGATATTTTGCAAGGAAAGGACACAGACATACCCAGTGGTGCCAGGGCTATAAAAGGCATGGGCTTCTCTTTATTTCTCTATTCAATGATTGATTACCTGATCAAGTCAAAAAGCTCTGAAGAATCTGACAGCGAATCAAATACAGGCAGTAATTTTTTCATCAACCTCCTGTTTGACGTTTTCAGTGAAGTCTGGGACCTGGTAAAAAATTTCTCCCTGCCTGCTATCGTGATTGATCAGTCAACTATTCGACAAATTCCGGAGAAACTATCCCTTCTCAAGAAAAACATACCGGGAGCTTTGGCAGGCGTACTGGGTATTGACCTGATAGGCAGCCTTATTGGCTCCCTTTCTCTGGTACTGTTTCTCCCTGCTCTGGCTTTGGGCGCAGGTGTTGGCTATCTGGGTCACTCTCTGTTTCCGGAAAGCTGGATGATTCTGACAGAAAACAATGAGATTGTTGTTAATACACTGCCAATATTTATTTTATTATTCATCAGTTTTGTTCTGTCTTCGCTGTTCACTTCCATTGTCGACATTGTTAAAACCTCTTATTTCACAACCTTTTACATAGCGCTCACCCGTCCCGACGATATTCAGGAAGATTTACGGGCAAAAGTGACCCACTACCTTGATTACGAAGGCAAAACAGAGAACTACACGTTCTTTAAAAAACAAGTTCCGGAAGATGAAAAAGGCTATGACTTAAATGCACAGACAGGTGATGACCAGAAAATCATTAACCGGCTGGCCAATACATTTAAAACCAATATCAATAAAGGTATGGCGAAAGAAAAAATCCATCAAGCTCTGTTAAAAAAGGGATATTCCAAAGAACAACTGGATACAGCCTTCAAACTTTATCAGGCGTATCTCAAAAAAAGAAAGCGTAAGCAGCCATAAACAAGGTTTCGCCCTTCTGATCTCAGAGAAGGGCTACACCTTTGCGGTATTCATCAATGATGATGTCAATTTCGGCGAGCAGCCTGCGTGCCAGCTGCCTGTCATCCATTTCAGCAATAGCGGCTTTCAGATCATCAAGGTCTTCAAACCCTTCGGACAGAAGCGATTGCAGCGGTGTTAGACAGAATTCCCTGGCAATAGTATTCAGCTCATGCAGAATCACCTCGAAAGGCACTTCAAAGGGATTAAATTCCCGGGTAATCTTTCGTTCGGCATTCTGACCCGATGGTTTACTGCCTGAAGGCTGGGGATATGACATACTTCCTCCCTGAGTACTGCAGCTCATTTATGTAGCTATCACATAAACACAATAGACAAATATGAGCCGCACAGGCTGCCAATTGCATGACTGACTCCTGCCATGAAAAAACAGTCTGGAAAAGCAGTCAAAGCACTGACAGAACGGGTTAGTCAGAAACGGAAGGCTTCAGCTTTGAAAAAACAATGCCCACTTCGAACAGCAGCCACATGGGAATCGCCAGTAACGACTGAGAGATCACGTCCGGCGGTGTCAGCAGCATACCTATAACGAAACAACCCACGATGATATAAGGTCGTTTGGCTTGCAGTCTTGCAACGGTGGTCATACCTGACCAGACCATCAGAATGGTCGCCACCGGTATTTCAAACGCCAGCCCAAAGGCAAAAAACAGTTTAAGAATAAACTCCAGATAGCTATTGATATCAGTCATCACCGTGACCGACTCAGGCCCTACACTGGTAAAGAAAGCAAAAATCAGCGGAAACACCACGTAATAGGCAAACGCCATACCCAGATAAAACAGCACCACGCTGGCCACCAGCAGGGGAATCGCCAGGCGCTTTTCGCTGCTATACAGGCCCGGCGCGATAAACGCCCAGAACTGGTGCAGAACATAAGGAATAGCCAGAAAAAAAGAGAGCACCAGCGTCAGCTTGAACGGTGCCAGAAACGGCGAAGCCACCTCAGTCGCAATCATGGTGCTGCCTTCCGGCAAATGGGTTCGCAGGGGTTCGGACACGTACAGGTAAATCTCGTTGGCAAACCAGAACAGGCCAATAAAGACGACCCCAATCACCAGCAGGCTGTGTAGTATCCGGCGACGTAACTCCAGCAGGTGCTGAACCAGTGGCTGCTCTTTTTTGCTCATAAGCTGCTCATAAGGGGGATGTTTTGTTGTCTGAATGGCCTTCACTGGTTTTACTGGCTGGAGTGGCTTCCGGGTCACTCAGGGATTCATCCAGAGAGGCTTTGGTTTTCTCCAGCTCCCGCATGACATTTTCATTGTGAATCTGTCGTTTCATCTCTTCGACATTCAATTCACGCTCCAGTTCCTCCTTTGCGTTTTGAAAGCTGCGTCGCAGATTGCCAACCCAGTAAGCAGTGGTCCGAATCACAGCAGGAAGTCGCTCTGGCCCCAGTACCACCAGAGCGATCACCGCAGTCAGCAGAAGTTCTGTGAAACCAATATCCAGCACCCGTTACCTCGCCAGGTTTATATTGATAAAAAGATCAGCCGTTTTTCCTGCCCTTTTCATCATCAAAAGAGGCATCTGCCTGATCTTTCCTGTGCTCCGCTTCCACGCTCTTTACATCCTGCTCTTTACTGCTTTCATCGGTGTTCATTGCTTTCTTAAAGCCCTTGACGGCACTGCCAAGATCGCCACCCAGCCCTCTCAGCTTTTTGGTGCCAAACAGCATGACCACAATCAGCAGAATGATTAACAATTGCCACAGGCTGATTCCACCTACGCCCATAATTACTTCCTCCTTTTCAATCAAGTTAATCGAGCTACTGCCCCCTGGAAGCCTTTTCTTCCAGTCCGGACAAACCAAAACGGCGTTCCAGCTCCTGCAATACATCGTCATGGGACAGGCCAAGATGAGACAGCATGACCAGCGAATGAAACCAGAGGTCAGCCGTTTCATAGACCAGGTCCGACTTTGCTCCGCCGGCTTCACAGGCTTTGGCAGCAATAATGGTTTCCGCCGACTCTTCTCCAACCTTCTTAAGAATTTTATCCAGCCCGGCCTTGTGCAGGCTGGCTACATAGGAAGCATCCGCTTCTGCGGTACGTCGCTGTTCCAGAACCTTTGCCAGCTGATCCAGCACATCACTCACGGCCTGTCTCCCCGTTTCTCCCATAAATCGCTTCCGGATCTTTCAAAACAGGTTCCACTGTCACCCACTGACCCTGTTCCAGACGGCTGAAGTAACAGGACTCACGCCCCGTATGACAAGCCATTCCACCCACCTGCTCCACCAGCATCAGAATAGAGTCTCTGTCGCAATCCAGTCGCAACTCTTTTAGCCACTGCACATGACCGGATGACTCACCCTTGCGCCACAGTTTCCCTCTGGAGCGGGACCAGTATATGCCACGCTGTTCCTTTACCGTTAGTGCCAGTGCTTCCCGGTTCATCCAGGCCTGCATCAGCACCTTGCCGGTTTTCCAGTCCTGGGCAATGGCGGCCACCAGGCCATCATTGTTCCAGCGAACCGTGTCCAGCCAGTGACGATCACTCTGCTCAATCAACGACTCAGAAGCCATACACCCGCCCCTCCCATCATAACGCCCTGCCAGGGGATGACACTGGCCCAGCCGGGTTCAAACAACAAGGCACCACCAGCCAGCACCAGACCAGTCCCCAACCATTTTAGCCATGTCTTGCGACGTTCGGCCTGCTTATACATGTCCATCATGTTCTGCTGATGCTCAGACAACTGTCTCAGGCTGCCCAGGGCATTCTGAGCCATATTCGGCACACTGAGCATCCAGTCTGCCGCATTCTTTTTAATGGATTTGGCAATTCCCAGCGGCCCTACCTGATCCTTCATCCATTTTTCCAGAAACGGCTGGGCGGTTGCCCACAAGTCCAGATCAGGATAGAGCTGCCGCCCCAACCCTTCCACATTCAGCAGGGTTTTTTCCAGCAGTACCAGTTGTGGCTGAACCTCCATGTTAAACCGCCGTGCAACCTGAAACAGCCTGACCAGCAAATGCCCGAAGGAGATATCTTTTAACGGTTTCTCAAAGATGGGTTCACACACAGTACGAATAGCCGCTTCCAGCTCGCCAACCGCTGTATCTGAGGGTATCCAGCCGGAATCTACGTGCAGCTGGGCCACCTTGCGATAATCCCGCTTGAAGAAAGCCAGAAGGTTCGCCGCCAGATAGTACTGATCTTCCGGTTCCAGTGTCCCAATAATGCCGCAGTCAATACCAATGTATTTAGGCTCCGCAGGATTATCGATATCCACAAAAATATTGCCGGGGTGCATATCCGCATGGAAAAAGCGATCCCTGAACACTTGGGTAAAAAAGATTTCAGTGCCGCGCTCCGCCAACTTTTTCATATCGGTACCCCGTGCTTTCAGGGTTTTGATATCCGATATGGGGACACCATAGATACGATCCATCACCATCACCCTTGAGCGACAGTAATCCCAGTGAACCTGCGGCACATGCAATAAGGGGGATGCCAGAAAGTTACGACGCAACTGCGAAGCATTGGCCGCTTCCCGCAGCAGGTCCAGCTCATCCAGAATAGTTCGTTCATAATCCCTGATGACATCCATGGGCCGTAAGCGCCTGGCCTCCCGAACCAGGGTCAGCAGAATGCGGCTGAACAGATACATCAGGGCAATGTCTTTGCGAATCACCTTTTCAATATCAGGCCGGATAACCTTGATCACCACTTCCTCGCCAGAGTGCAGCTTCGCGCCATGCACCTGGGCCACCGAAGCGGATGCCATGGGTTCATGATCGAAGCGGACAAAGAGTTCATCGACCGGCCTGCCAAGGTCTCTTTCAATAATGTCTACCGCCTCACTGGCGGGAAAAGGTGGCACCCGGTCCTGCAATAGCGCCAGTTCGTCACTCACATCTTCTGGCAGCAGGTCACGGCGCGTGGACAGCAGTTGACCAAACTTGATAAAGATGGGCCCCAGAGCTTCCAGTGATTTTCTCAGGCGAACGCCTCTGGCGTCATGGTTATGAATAAACAGACGCCACGGCAACAACCGGACAAACCACCTTGCCAGAAAAGGTAGTCGCTCCGGGTTCACCAGTTCATCCAGACGATAGCGGGCAATAGCGCCAATGATTTTCAGTAAACGGGTCAACTGCAACACCCTTCACTCCCGTTCCTATTATTAATTGCGTTCATGGCTGACCATGCGCCCAGGTTTATTTATGTTTCGATTTTATCTGCTCTTCCAGAGCAGAGACTCGTTTGGCTAATTCATCGGTGCGGTCTTGTAAAGCATTCACTTCAGTCTGTGCAAACTCCCTGTCTGCCGGAGAAGGCAACACCTGCAATTCTTCCTGAAGATAGTCCGGCACCTGGCGGACAGACCGTTGAAAAAGCTGTTGAAGCCCATCGGATACACGACGAACCCCTTCTGATACAGCGTGCCCGGCAACATCGCCCAGATAGCGACAGACCAGACCTTCCCAGTCCAGCTCCATGCCTTTGTGTATTTCCCCAAGATCAGCAAGCAGGGTTTCATCCCCTTCCGTCTCCAGTCCGGCCACGTCTTCAAAGGTGGCAAAACGTCGCCCTGCCAGCTCCATAAACGACACCAGAGAGCCTTTAATCGTGGCATCCACCTCACCTTCGTGGTAACCAGCCAGACGTATGCCGTAGGTTTCAATCCACAGCCAGCAAGTAAAGTCCGGCTCCAGACATTCCACCCGAAGCACTGATCCCTGATGCTTGCCTAACCGTTTTATGGTCACCGGATCGAGCGTAAGTGTTTTGTTGACCACTGCCTCGATGGAAGCCAGCAGACCGGTTTTAATGGAAGGATCAAGCAAGTACTCTTGTTCTGAAGAGGGTTGTTTTGAAGACGCTTGTTCTGATGAGATCCGATTTGGGGAAAGCCGTTCTGCCATCAGGGCTTAACTCCCTTATGCAAGGCAACAATGCCACCCGTCATATTGTGGTACGTGGTATTCACAAAACCGGCGTCTTTCATCATCCTTTCCAGCGTGTCCTGATCCGGATGCTTGCGAATACTTTCTGCCAGATATTTATAACTCTCGGAATCATTGGCAATCAGCTTGCCCATTACTGGCAGCAAATTAAAAGAATACGTATCGTAGACCTTGGTCAGAAGCGGGTTACGGGTTTTGGAAAACTCCAGTACCAGTAATCGCCCACCCGGTTTCAGAACCCGACACATGGACGCCAGTGCAGCTGGTTTGTCGGTCACATTCCGTAGCCCGAAGGCAATGGTGATACAGTCAAAGGTATTATCCGGAAAGGGCAGGCATTCAGCATTGGCCTGAACGTATTCAATATTGCCAGCCAGGCCATCATTCACGAGTCGGTCGCGCCCGACTCTGAGCATGGACTCATTAATGTCCGCCAGAACCACCCGACCATTGTCGCCCACCCGTCGGGCAAACTGCTTCGCCAGATCACCTGTACCACCCGCAATATCAAGCACCTGATGCCCACGCCGGACCGCGGACAGCTCAATGGTAAACCGTTTCCATAGCCGGTGAACCCCCATGGACATCAGGTCGTTCATCAAATCATAACGACTGGCAACTGAGTGAAAAACACCGGCTACCAGGCTTTCTTTTTTGTCAGGAGGCACTTCTTTGAAACCGAAGTGGGTGCTTTCCTGGTCCCGAACGTTTTGTCGAACCTGATGAGTTGTCTGGCGACCACCGTCATTATTATCAGACTCTGACGATGGTCTCCCGCTTTCATGGCTGCTGGTCATTTACTCCCCCGACTCATAAAGACACGATTCAATCCACTTGATTAATAGCCTGTGCCTGATACGCAGCTTTACGAGACAAACATGCGTATAAATGCGGGGTTCATTGTATATGAATCACAGCGAGAGTGTAGGGGGGAAATCTAATCAATCACATAAGTTTTACAACAGACACTTCCGGATCACGGCTGGCACCGGCCGCATGGAGCTGGCGCAGATAATCTTCCCAGTAACTGTCCTGATTTATACACAGGTCGTAAAGATAGTCCCAGCTGAACAGGCCGCTGTTATGGCCATCATCAAAAATCAGCTTGATGGCATAGTTGCCCACCGCTTCAATGCCAGTGATCACCACATTCTTTTTACCGGTCTGAAGCACCGGTTTGCCATGCCCCTGAACTTCTGCCGAAGGACTGAGGACCCGGAGCAGTTCACAGGAAAGCTTAAAGCGTTGTCCATCGCTGTAGGTCAGCTCCAGTTCTCTGGAGCGTTTGTGCAGGTTGATGGCTGAAGGAACAGGGGGTGTCATCGTGGTATTTTTCCGTAAAACAGGGGGTTCAGTAAGCTGGAACTATATCAGCTGACTCAGCCACTGCCGAAGTTAAAAGAACGATTGCCTGAGCGGTCTGCAGATTTGATGGGCTTGAGTTTCCTGCGAAAGTTGCTGGATATTTGATCACAGACCTGCAACGGTGCCCATTCAAATACGTAGCGAATGCCACGGTTGCAGGTTTATCCAACTACCCAAGGTCTGTTGAGACTCATGACAGGGTGAGAGGTGAATTCAATCCCCTTCCCATACCTGATGTTTAGCATAGTATTTAACTTTTAGAGCCAAATCTATCCCTCCCGCAGCACTAAGCGCGTTTACAAATTTACCATAGGTGATTTCCATCGCCGGGTTAAGGATATGCAGGATAAGTGGTGCTACATGCGCATCATATAGATTTAAGGCTCTGTAAGGTATTTCCAAGTTTTCAGCAACTTTATTCCATAGACGAGGATTTATAAAAACACGTAATTTATCAAATACTTTAGTACTTCTCATTTCTGAAACGAATTTATTTTTCCAAGCATTCTCCTGATCAACCTCTATTGCTTTAGCATTAGCAATCACTTCGTTTCTTTTAGCCTCAGCATTCACTTTACTGATTAATGTATCCATTTTTTCGTGAAGATTTTTATTGTCTGATTTAACTTCCTCAAGTTGAGCACCTGCGTGTTCTAACATAATTGAAAAAGCTCCGGCAAGGCGCTTACAGTCATTGCAGTCTGAATGAAAACTTTGTAGACAAGTGGTGACATGCTCGACCATGCTTCCCATTGGGATCAAGTTATTACAAAGTTTGCAGGGTTCTTTGCGAAGCCCGCAATTTTTCTGATGCTGCTCTATCTCAAATAACTTGTAAACTTCCTCACAATGTTCACAAGAAGTGAGTGAATGATTACACCATTTTTCATGTTCATTCATATCTGAACGTGTACACCTATGATTACATCCTTCAAAATTACAAGTCATTATTGAATAAGAGCATTCAGCAAGGTGTCTATCCATTTCATTTCGTGCTATTGAAAATGAACAGTTGGTGTTTTCACAATCAATCTTAAGATATGAACAAGTATCAATATGGGCGTTCACATCCTTTTGAAGGCATTGTTCCTGACAGCCTTGACTGGCATTTGGGCATTCCACTAATTTATATAAACACTGAGATTGATGATTATCAACTTCATTAAATGTTCCTTTAAAAACACAACCATCATTTCTGCATAGCCTTGGGGTAAAGTGGCATGAGTAATAATGTTCTGGCAACTGACCAATACTTGGTAACTCTTCACAGCCTTTTTCTTTATTAGGGCAGAAAATGGTTAAAGCATTTATGAATGTATTTTCAGCTGTCTTTTGTTCAAAAGTTAAATCCCTACGACATTTAGGACAAATTGAGTGATTCATTTTCTGATAGCAATTTTTACATACTAAATGTCCACACTCAGGTCCGTACGGATTATTGCATATATTTAAACAAACAGGACATTCATAATCATCCAGTTCGACATCGTTTCTAACCAGCTCTACCTCTAGATCAAACTTTTTCCCATCGGGTGAATTTGTATGAAAAATATAGCTATAGGAAAGACATGCATCTTTAGAGTTTTTAGTTTTTGTTATTCCTGAAGTTCTACTGGTTTTTAGGTGTGAGTTTTGTTTGTTACCTTCTTCACCACCCTTGCAATGCGGGCAGTTATTTATATTGTTGACGGTTAAGGTTTCTGTGCAACTGGGCGATGGGCAATTCAAGAGAGGAGATGACATTGTATCATCATGGTCGTATTTCAAATGAGCGTAGATGTAACTTCTCGAACCTATGGTATCACACTTTGGGCAACGTCCCTGATTAAATGCACATGAGTCTAAATGACTCCTGAACTCCCCTATTTTAAATCTTGTACTACAGCCTTCATTTTTATAAGGGCAGTAAACTTCAAGCTCTTCTATTTTTTCCTGATTTTTCTGATCTCGTAGTTGATGTGGTCGATGGTTACAACCAGGGCATTCTCTGGGTCCATTGACCCAGCATTGCCTACACGCGATTTTTTCACAATACTGACAATATTCTGCATTGTTTGCTATTCTTGAGCAAAATTGGCACGTAAGTTCACGTAGATTTTCATCCTGGGAAACGAGTTCTGAAATGGGAACAAACTCTTCTGTACTTATATATTCACCAAAAGCGTAGGTAAATATACTATTACTTTTTTCTGATGCTTCGTAGGATGTTGAGGGGGAGTCGCCATTGTTATTTCTTCCACTCCCTCCACTCCCTCCACTCCCTCCTTTCGCACCTCCTTTTTCCGAACTACCCCAAAGCCATGCAGACCAGCCAGAATTTTGAGATGGGGCTTGTTGATTGCTGGCTGTGCCTTTCCCCCCTTGTTTACTAAAATTTGGGATACTGATGATTCCCGGAACAGTACTTACATCAACCCTTGCCATTTTTGGGTTTAGATTCTCTAAATCTCTATGAAATCTGTTCCATTCCCCCACTTGTTGAATGATTGTTTCCATACTTTCACTGAATAGTAAATCAGTATCTTGGTTTGAGGTTGATTTAACCGTGAGATGAGTTCCATGTAATATTTGTAACAGATCAGTTCCGACTTTATTTTCCAGTATTTTCTTTGCCTGTTCCATCGTATAAAACTGTCGCTGTGAATTCCCCTGAATGTCTGTTATCTCAACAGAGATACCGTCCTTCTCCCTTAAACGCAATACAGGATTGCCATTCACTATTTTTTCCCAAGCCATTGGCAAAATGGTAAATATTATATCAATGTCCAGTAACCGGGAGCTGCCACCACCTGGTTTGAAGTCGAATTTTGGCCATGAGCCACCACCGAAGCCTCCGTACAGAAGTTTATCAAAGCCTTCGGCTTTAGACATTGCTGGCACCTTGAAACCTCCACCTGTTTTAATAAGTGAAGTTTCTAATAACCATAAGCCGTCAGGATACGTTTGATACCCTTTGTTGGTTGAAAAAAATGAAATTTGCTCGCCCGTAGGCATTTGGATCCAGCTACATTCTGGATTAATTGGGTAGGACAGCGCATGCAATTCATAGGGTTCTACCGGGTTTTCCTGAAGCACAATCGTTTTCGGCTGGCTCATTTTACAGGCAGCCCAGTCCGGCCATTTTGTCCTTGGAAAAAGACTAAGGCTATCCGGTTGAAATGACTCTGGATCGGGATATTTGACCACCAGCAGCCGCCCGTCATGAGGAAGTTTTTGTAGCTCCGCTTCAAATAAATGGACGCCCCGTAAATTGAATGCATTCTGATTAGGTAATTCAACCTCTACGTAAACAGGTAGCCCCGTGTGTTCTGAAAGATAGAAATGGTGTGAAACAAAATGTAAAACCGGAGGCGAAGAAGTTGCCCGTAAGACCGGTGATAAAATAATTAAAAATAATATTACTAAAAGTTGGCTTACTATTTCTTTCCGTATATTTTTAGTCGTCATTTTAGGAACTCATTCTAATTAGTACTGTATGTCCAATAGCTTTGCCGAAAGCCTGTAGCCTCCACTTAGCGTGGACATTAAGTCCCGGCAAAAGATGAAAACCCACCTTTAACAGCCAAAATGCAACATACGATAAAATTCAATATAGAGACTGAACAAGATGAGCATGACGAATAGTAGATCAGCCAAAAAAAAATGATTACTTTATTTTACCCAGCAATTCCTGCTGAATGTTATAGGTCCTGGTTCTTGTGATTTATAGTGTGGAGAAGTGTCAGGGCAATGACTTGCAATTCGTCCCGCTAAATATACGTCTTGAGTCGCAAGAGTTGGCATGTAGTAGAAATTTAACTAATAATACCAAGGGTTACAGGGTTATTTGTTCAATAGGAATAGTTTATATTTTAAAAAAGTTTGCGAGAGTATATAAAAACAACGTTGAAAGATGCTGTAGTTACTCCTGAAGAACTAAGACCAATATCCAAGGCCAAACTCAATGTATTTTTAACGCAGGTACGTTTCACATCAACGCCTGACATGGGACAAAAACTTATTTGAGCCTGCCCACCCATTTGCGTAACCACACTTCTGCTTAAATTTTCTCCGCGTTTATTATCCTCAGTTTTAACAATGACTTCCTCAAGAACACGCAGTGACTTTTCCAGTGCTCTGAGCTGAGACTGGGTAACTATTCAGTCACTACTGTTGGCGCTCCCATTAGACCCACCGGTACGATAAAGTCATCATCATTTAATTCGGAAGGCTGTACGATTCTCAATGGTCCGTTGGCCTGCATTTGCTGACTCAGCGTCAGGTACTCAAGATAAGGATCACCTCCCCCGCCGGCACCAAGAAATGCAGCCCCTCTGGCAAAGTCCGCGCATTTTTCCATAGCCGCATTAACAGGAGAGCATACGGAGGATACAGCAAAGGATGTAATACCTCTGGATTTGATCGTCTTTACAGCCTCCGCAACGGCCATTTCATCAAACGGTGATATTGCTCTCCCATCAAATTCATATCCGCCAGGCAGCAGGTATACATTGCCACCAACAGCCCCTCTCAAATCATCGGGCCAATTCAGCATGGGAGCAATGTCTTCAGCAGATGGTAGACACAGGCGAAGAATACCTACCGGATTCAAATGCCTACGCTCAACAAAGGCATTGGCAAATTGCGTGGTTCCAATAACTACAGTATCAATCTGATCATAAGTGGCATCAGCAACGCCAAGGACTTCACGAATAGCGGTAACAATTCCGCTGCCAATATCGGCGGGGTTGGTGTTTTAATAGAAGCATAAACTGCATCCGCGAAGATCAGGACTGCGTCAGTATTCGTTCCGCCTACACCTATTCCAGGCTGCATAGCACTTTTCTCCCGATACACCATTACAAATCAATGACAACACGATCCTCCGCAGGTTTAGCACTACATAATAAGACTTTTCCCGCTTCCAATTCATGCATTAGCGCAACATCATAGCGGACCTTCCCTTCAACAAGGTTTGCCATACAACTCTGACATATACCGACCCGACACCCATAATCAGGAGACAGCCCTGCCGACTCAGCGAGCTCCAACAAAGAAAGGCCATCTTCAGAAAGCCACTCCGACGTAATATTGGAGCGTGAAAAAACGACCGTTGCTTTTTCGAGAGATGCCTCATTGTTTTCTAGCGCTTTCGGGGTAAACGACTCTTGAAACAATCGATCCTCGTTGGCACCCTCGGCAATCAGCCCTTCTCTGATTTTTTCCTGAAAAACAGGTGGGCCGCACATGTAAATATCAAATTCTACAAGGGGCATATCAATACGCTTGCCTCCATGTAAAATATGACAGCCCTGTATTAGCGTCTTTATTGCTTCTGCGTTGAGAAAACCCTTAATATCGTAATCAATACCCTGAACATCTTCGCTGTCTGGCTGATCAAAAATATACAGTGTAGAAAACGAGTACGCTTGAGAAAGAGCATCCAATTCCTGTCGTAATGGCTGCTCAGCGCGACTCTTGCAACAATGGATAAAATACACTGGTGGCGCTTTCTCACCTCTGGCCAAATGCGCTTTGAGCATAGAAAAAAGCGGTGTGATGCCTATACCGGCGGCAATGAAAAGTACTGGCTTAAAACCGCCTCTATCCAGAACAAACCGCCCTTGGGGTGCCTGTATTTCAAGTTCTGAACCTGGCTTTATGCACTCATGCATATACCCTGAACCAACCCCGAACGGTTCTTTCTTAATGCTCAATCGATAACGATCCGGCTTTTCCTGATAGTCAGACAGGCTCCAGACTCGCGTAATAGGTCGTTCTTCTTTATTGACTGGCAGTCTTACCGTCAGAAACTGACCTGCGCGATAAGGAGCCAGTGGGTGTTCTTCCGACGCTTTGAGAAAGAACGATTTAATGTGCTTCGTTTCTTCCCTGACGCTCTCTACTGTAAGCTTTCGCCACCCTTTCCATCTATCCTCTTTGATTCGCTTACCGTCGAGAAACTGGTAGAGAATATTGCGCAGAGACAAAGCCGATGTTTCACTGAGACAGCTCATGCTGAGGATATGACGCAGCTCATGTTCGTCTGCCTGAACTGCACTAAAAGCGATTTTCGAAATCCTGTTGATGCCAACACTGTTTTTTGCTTTTTGGACAACGCGTACGTCATCACCCGCCAGGATAATACCGGGGCAATCAACATCAAAATAAACACCTGAACGACCAGAGAGTGCAAACTCACGAATAAACGACAGAGGTTGAGCCATACGCCAGCACAACTTAAAGCAAGGTATACGCGGACCGGTAACTGTAAGTACTACGCTCTTACCTATCGACACCTTGTCGCCGACTTGCAGGGCTGCTTCGTCCAGCCCTGACACAGTGAGGTTTTCACCAAGATATCCGACAGGCCAGGATTTGCTATCGGCCCCAAGCTTCTCCGCCCAGTAGCCGTAGTGTTCCTGTGCTATCGCATATATGGCATCCGTATGCACAGCGACCTCGTTTCCTTCTATACCATTAAGCTCTACCCTGACTGGACCTGACACAGCTTCCTTTAAAAAAGCCGTCTTTACCCTTTGTCCGTCGATGTCAAGAGAACGTACTTTACCAGTAGATACAGATAATAATTTCATGTAGAAGACTCTACCGTAAGCAGTTTTTGATTTTGAATTGGAGGGCTACCTCCCGAACTGCTCAGAGGCACTAAAAATGGACACCTTTCTATAACAATTTTGTGTAACTCGTACGGATATTGGCCGACTTGACATCCTCCCCGCCCTGAAGAGGGTTTTGCGACACCCTCTAAAAGTACGGAGTTTTCCGCTAGTTTCGATAACCCGGCACACCGTACCACCGATTCCTATTATAGCCCGTGTACGCAGGCACTATACCGTAATACCCGGGGCGAACTATCGGCTGTCAGCTACCACCAAAGGTCAGCGGGTGAGCGAAACGAACTGAAAGCATTCGTTGTTATGCACCGTTGAAGAACACAGATGGCGAGATTTTAAAACGCTGAGAAAGAGCTTGAATATGATCTCTCGTGAGGTTTCGAGAGCCATTAAGAATCATAGATACAAGGCTTTTACTTCCTAATTCATTTTTCAAATCATCAGCCTTTAGCTGATATTGATCCATTATTGTTCTAAGGATCGCCACACCATCATCAAGCGTTTCAATTCTTTTGTTGAATTCAGAGAACTGCTCAGACTCATCTTCCCATTTTTCGATTGAAGCTGAAAGCACCTCAATGAGTGGGAGATATTTGTCGTAATCCTCAATGAGATCATCCATTAACTCCAGCGCCTGTTCGTATTCAGCCTCATTATGAATACGCCCGACAAAACGAGCTTCAGAGAAGAAGTCTACCGCTTTTTGCTTTAGATTTGAGAACCTCATGAGCCTGCCTCCTTTGCGTACTTCTTGCATAGTTTATCGTACTCAGCATGAGTGACTATATGCTTCACATACATACGACTATCTCTGAACTCAATGAAAGCAATAAGTCGAAGGTTATTGCCACCAATATCAATCACCCACCATTTATCTTTGTACTTGAAGTTATCCAAGCTTGGGAAGAGTGACTTCAGATCGCCTGGGCTGTGAAAGTCACCATTCCTCAACGACTTATATGCAGCATCAATAGCAGCTGCATCATTTGGGTACTTCTTTACAGCTTCGTTAAACGGCTTTCTTGAGATAACGTGCATAAGAGCCTCTGCATTCACTTATTGTGAACTTTAGCGCACTCCAGAAAGGTTTACAAATTGTGAATTCGATTAAAGTAGGGTGAGCGTAGCGTCCGAACTTGTCAGCTACTGATCGCCTGGCACATGATCCTTGACTGTGTTTTAAAACCAAGTCCAGCATAAAAGTCCTGAGCATTTGAGTTGAATTCCATGACCTCAAGCCTGATCTGTGACGCCCCAGAAGAAACTGCCCAGTCATAACACTTATTCATTAGAGCTTTACCCAACCCAGTTGATCTGTGTTGTTCATCAATGACGATTGTACCAATACGGCAAATGGGTTCTTTGCGCAAAAATGGTACAGCTTCATTTTTAGTTATCGTTGCAGTAATGAAACCGCAAACCTTATTCTGGAGTGTTGCAACCAGGAAAAGCCTGTCTGGATCACTGATTGCTTTAAGAAGAAACTCCCTTTCTTCAGAAGATGGTTTCGCAAAAACAGTTGGGGCATTTTGGTAATGAAATTCACCAATTTGACAATTCAGATTTAGCAAGGAATCAATGTCATTTTGACTGGCTTTTCTTATTTCCATATCTATTCCAGAGTCAAAGCGCAGGGTCTTTAATATTACCTGTTATTTATTACGGGTTAACGCTAACTTCAACTAAAAAGCAGAAGTCAGCGCAACCCGTTAAACCATCATCACAGAATATAACGACTCAAATCCTCATCCTGAACCAGCTCACCCAGGTGATCATTGACATAAGCCTGATCAATCACCAGCGGCTTTTCAGCGTGTTCCGCGGCCAGGTCCGCAGCACTGTAGGAGATTTCTTCCAGCAGGCGTTCCATAACAGTGTGCAGACGACGAGCCCCGATGTTCTCAGTGCTTTCGTTGACCGCCCAGGCCACTTCAGCAATACGGTTGATGCAGGACTGGTCGAACTCGATATTCAGGTTTTCAGTCTTCATCAGTGCCTGATACTGCTCGGTCAGAGAAGCGTCCGGCTCGGTCAGAATGCGGTTAAAGTCCTGAGTGCTCAGGGCTTTCAGTTCGACACGGATTGGCAGACGACCCTGCAACTCCGGAATCAGGTCAGAAGGCTTAGCCAGATGGAAAGCACCGGAAGCAACGAACAGAATATGATCAGTCTTGATCATGCCGTACTTGGTGGAAACGGTACAGCCTTCAATCAGAGGCAGCAGGTCGCGCTGAACCCCTTCACGGGAGACATCCGCAGAAGCGCCACCGGAACGCTTGGCCACTTTGTCGATCTCATCGATAAAGACAATGCCGTTCTGCTCTACCGCTTCAATGGCACGGGCTTTCAGCTCATCTTCGTTCACCAGCTTGGCGGCTTCTTCATCCTGAACCAGCTTCAGGGCGTCTTTCACCTTCAGCTTGCGGGTCTTTGTCTTACCCTGATTCAGGTTGGAGAACATGCCTTGCAGCTGGTTAGTCATTTCTTCCATGCCCGGCGGTGCCATGATTTCAACGCCCATAGCCGCTTCGTTGACGTCGATCTCGATTTCCTTGTCATCCAGATCGCCTTCACGCAGCTTCTTACGGAATACCTGACGAGTACCGGACTCCTTAGGCTGAGACTCTTCGTTAAAGTCACGGGCCGGTGGCAGCAGGGCATCCAGAATGCGCTCTTCAGCGGCATCCACGGCACGGCTTTTCACTTTCTCCATTTCCTGCTCACGCAGCATTTTAACAGCGGCGTCCATCAGGTCACGGACAATGGATTCTACGTCACGGCCTACATAGCCCACTTCGGTGAACTTGGTGGCTTCAACCTTGATGAACGGCGCATTCGCCAGCTTTGCCAGGCGACGGGCGATTTCTGTCTTACCGACACCGGTCGGGCCGATCATCAGAATGTTTTTAGGGGAGATTTCACTACGCAGCGCTTCATCCAGCTGCATACGACGCCAGCGGTTACGCAGGGCAATAGCCACCGCACGCTTGGCATCGTTCTGACCAATAATATGCTTGTCCAGTTCGTGAACAATTTCACGAGGTGTCATATTAGACATGATTAAAACTCTTTAAAATCGGTTCGTTCCGGAAGTGCCGGTATTCATTCGGCAGCACTTTCCGTCCGGAATGGTGTTATTTATTGTTCAGCAGAGGCTTCTTCAGTGGAAATTTCCTCAATCACACGGTTATGGTTGGTGTAAACACACACGTCCGCCGCAATTTCCAGACTCTTTTCAACCACCTCCCGGGCTCCCATATCGGTATTCTGGTACAGTGCCTTGGCTGCCGACTGGGCAAAGAAACCACCGGAACCAATAGCCAGAATGCCATCTTCGGTCACCATCACATCACCATTACCGGTGATAATCAGGGACGCTTTCGCGTCAGCCACGATCAGCATGGCTTCCAGACGATTCAGGGTGCGGTCGGTGCGCCACTCCTTGGCCAGCTCTACCGCAGATTTTTCCAGACGCCCCTGGTGCTTTTCCAGGTGTGCCTCAAAACGTTCAAACAGGGTAAAGGCATCCGCAGTACCACCAGCAAAACCGGCAATTACCTTACCTTTGTACAGACGACGTACTTTGTGGGCATTGCCCTTAATAACGGCATCGCCCAGGGAGACCTGGCCATCACCGCCTACCACCACACTGTCAGCTCGACGGACAGACAGAATAGTTGTGCCACGATACTGTTCCAAGGTGGACTCCTTTCATTCAATGATGTAATTCAGGAGTCTATATTGGGCGTATCCAAACATAATCAAGGGCAAAGGCTAATTATTTTAATTTCAGCAGCAGGCTGTCGATCTTCTGTTCTGCCAAAATTCTCCGGGCATTGTCCAGGCTACCCTGGTCGTCAAACGGTCCTATCTGCACCCGGTGCCAGGTTTCCCCTCCGGCGACACTGACTTTCGAAATACGGGGCGTCAGCCCTGCCAGAATCAGCGTAGCCCGTAAACGTTCGGCATCTTTTTCACTGCGAAACGAACCCGCCTGCAACAGGTAACGGTTATGCTTTGCTGGCTTTCGGGGCGTTTTGGCGGGCTTACTCTGAACCGCTGGCTTTGTTGCTGGCCGGGTAACCGGAGTGGCTTCCGGTTCTGGCAGAACCACCTCGGTTTCCGGCAACAGCGTATAAAAGTCAAACACCGGATTCGGCTCGCTGCTTTTTGCTGAAGCGTTGTCATCCGGACGCTGCGGCACAGGCACTTCTATGGCAGACGGCGTCAGCTTGATCAGTGACGCGGCAAAAAAGCCCAGTGCAAAACCGGTTACCAGGAATAACCATCCCGGCACTTTGGGTTTTCCGCTACTGGATTTACGGGGGCTGCCTTTACTGGCTCCCCGTCGGCTGGTTGCTCTCTGGGCACTCATTCGGTTGACATTCCAATCTTCATTCTTACGGAGTCACTCAGCCCCTATTATCACCGCTGGAACCAGCATCAGGTCAAGCCTCACAGGTCAATGCATGTTGTTTAAACGCACTATTTTCGCTAGCATTCACAGCCAAGATCGCCCTCATTCACCCCTGTAATCCCGCCCTGCTTTCTTCTTCCGGGCGAACCTTTTCAGGGAACCAACTGAGAGCAACTCCCACATAACGACTGTCGATGGCCGGGAAGGTTATCGAAGTAAAATTGACACGAGTTTCACATCAAGGACTCATCCATGAATATTCTCAAGCTGCTTGAAGACAGAGTCATCAAGGCGCTGAACGCCGCTGGCGCTCCAGAAGACACGCCTGCCATGGTACGTCCCAGCGCCCGCGCAAACTTTGGCGACTACCAGTGCAATGCGGTAATGGCAGCTGCCAGGAAAATGGGTCAGAAGCCCCGTGACCTGGCCCAGACTGTTGTTGATCATCTGGATCTGGACGGTATCGCAGAAAAAGCTGAAATTGCCGGCCCGGGCTTTATCAATATTTACCTGGCACCAGAGTTTCTGGCTAAGGGTTTACACACTGCCGTGTCTGATGAGCGCATTGGTGTCGAAAAGGTAGAAAAACCACAGACCGTTATTGTGGACTACTCGGCCCCCAACGTTGCCAAAGAGATGCACGTCGGCCACCTGCGTTCGACCATCATCGGTGACTCTACGGCGCGCACCCTGGAGTTCCTGGGTCACAAGGTGATCCGCCAGAACCACCTGGGCGACTGGGGCACCCAGTTTGGTATGCTGATTGCCCACCTGGAAGAACTCGAACAGAGCAACCAGGAAGAAGCCATGAATATGGAACTGTCTGACCTGGAAACCTTCTATAAAGCCGCCAAAAAGCGCTTTGACGATGACGAAGCCTTTGCCGCGAAAGCCCGTGACTACGTGGTTCGCCTGCAGGCGGGTGAAGAACATTTCAAGAAACTGTGGAAACGACTGGTCGACGTTACCCTGTCCCACAATCAGGAAGTCTACGAGCGCCTGAACGTGTCCCTGACTCCGGGTGATGTCATGGGCGAAAGCGCCTACAACGACAGTCTGCCAGTGATCATTAAAGAGCTGGACAGCAAAGGTCTGCTGAGCAAAGACCAGGGAGCCAGAGTCGTATTCCTTGACGAGTTCAAAAACAAGGACGGCGACCCCATGGGCGTGATCGTCGAGAAATCCGGCGGTGGCTTCCTTTACTCCACCACCGATCTCGCGGCTATCCGTCACCGTATTCACACCCTGAACGCTGACCGGGTTCTTTATTATGTGGATGCCCGCCAGGGGCAGCACTTCGAACAGGTTTACACCATTGCCCGCAAGGCCGATTTTACGACAGAAGACGTACAACTGGAGCACCACGCGTTCGGCATGATGCTGGGCAAAGACGGCAAGCCGTTCAAAACCCGTGCCGGCACCACTATTAAACTGGTTGACCTGCTGAACGAAGCCGAAGAGCGTGCTGCCCGCCTGATCGCCAGCAAAGACAGCGATCTGAGTGAAGAACAGAAAGTCAACGTGATTAAAGCCGTTGCCATGGGTTCCGTAAAATACGCTGACCTGTCCAAGAACCGTACCAGTGATTATGTGTTCGACTGGGACAACATGCTGGCCTTCGAGGGCAACACCGCGCCTTACATGCTGTACGCCTATACCCGTGTGCAGAGCATCTTCCGTAAGGCCGGTGTCAGCGAATCTGACCTGCGGGGCGACATCATCATTGGCGAAGCGACCGAGCGTGAACTGTCCCTGAAGCTGGCACGCTTCAGTGAAACTGTTGAGCAGGCAGCCCGTGAAGGCATGCCACACATTGTCTGCGGTTACCTGTACGAGTTGTCCGGAGCCTTCATGAGCTTCTACGAAGCCTGCCCGGTGAACAAGGAAGGGGTTTCTGAAGAACTGAAGAACTCCCGCCTGCAACTGTGTTCCCTGACCGCCAGAACCATTAAGCAGGGTCTGGATCTGCTGGGCATTGAGACTGTCGAGCAAATGTAAGTTTGCCTGGTCAGGCAAAGAGGCCCCACGAATTAATCTCAAGAGGCTTCTTTGCCTGACAACCTCTTTGCCCGGCAAGTAGCTAAAGGGAAGCAGCCAGAGGGAAGTCTTACGCAAAAATCATCCTGAACTGCCAGCGCCGAAATGCGAATAAACAAGATAGACAGCACACAGAATTAACGTTCCCCCCATAATAATGTTGAACGCCCTGATACTGGACTCACTGGTCAGCAATGCCCGAACCCTGTCTCCCACATAAGCCCATAAAGTGAAGCAGGCATAGCAGACAAAAAAATAAACCATGAAAAAAAGAGTCAGCCGGTTATGTTCCGGCGATCCGGAAAAAAGAGAGACCCCGGAAAGGCTGGCGCTCCAGGCTTTGGGGTTGAGCCATGTTATTAAAAAGCCTTGATAAAACCGTGGGCATGGCTGTGGCTTAAGCTTGATGTGACAGGATGAACGCATAATCTTGTATCCCATGTACGTCACGTACCCTGAACCGGCAATGGTCAGGTAATTCAGCAAGGATGGATACAATACCAGAAGCTGAAAAAAACCAAGACCAACGGTTACCAGAAGCGCAGTAAAGCCAAGGGTTGCACCGGTTACAAATGGCATGGTGCGCCTGAAGCCATGACTGACGCCAGACGACACTATCATCATATTGGCTGGCCCGGGTGTGATGGACATGACAAAAGCAAATACCAGCATTGCAATAACAAGAGACATAGGAAACCTGCCACGCTCTTCAGCGCCCTGTCGTATTTTGACAAACCTTTGCGTTAGACTACACTGAGCTTCTACTCTTTGCTCCGTACACTGTTGCCAATCTTTCAAACAGAACCAATGAAACCCGTTCATTTGAGGATTGCCCGCCTGTATTGTCATCCTCTTCTGGACTATGAATTTATTTGCAGGAAGGCTGAGATGTAAAAATGAACACTTCTTCACAAATACAGAAGCACCTCGAAGATAACTTTACAAAAAACGACATTATCGATTTAAGGCAGGAATTTTCGCGTAATGGGTTAGTAAAAGTCCCAAAGCTTGTTCCAGAAGAAATTAAAGCCACAGTACATAAAGAGATTCTCCGACTTCTTGATGATCATACGGAACGCCGTGATATAACCCTGGAAACCACGGACAATACCCCCCGCCACCTGAACATCGTCAAAAGCGACACCATCAAAGCCCACAGCCCAATGTTGGTCGCGCTGAGGGAGAACGACCATTTTTTGAATTTCCTGGGACATATCACAGAAGAAACACTGCATCCTGAAGTCACAGAGGATGAAGAGTTTGTCATTACCAGACAGGATCGTCCGGGGGATACCCATGGCTGGCACTGGGGAGATTACTCTTTTGCCCTTATATGGATTGTTAAAATGCCTCCCGTTAAGGCAGGAGGAATGCTGCAGTGTATTCCCCACACTTACTGGAACAAAGAAAACGCCCGGATTAACCAGTATATCTGTGACAACCCAATACGCACGTACTCTTTTGTGGCCGGTGATATTTATCTCCTAAAAGCGGATACAACCTTACACAGGACTGTTCCCTTAACCGAGCCTGCGACCCGCATCATGCTCAACATGACCTGGGCCAGTGAAAGGGATTATGGCAAGCTCTCCCTTCAGGAAGATGATCGCTGGTGGGAAAACACCCAGGCCAGCAAAGCACACCAGAATGCAACATGATCATGGCCTGATTGACACTGCCCGCGATCAGTTTGTGTGCAAAATGGATTACGCACAAAGGCTGGCAATGCTGAAAAGTCTGGCTTCGGGAAATGACCAATGGCGTTCATCCTGCATCAACCTTGTTGCTTCAGAAACACGGATGAGCCCTAATGCACAGGCAGTTCTCGCCTCAGGGCTCTGTATGAGAACAGCCGGTGGGTACATTGGGCAAGATAACCGTTTCTTTATGGCCTCCCACAACATTGACACCCTGGAATCCTGCCTGTTTGCGACATTGACCCGCCTGTTCAGCTGTAATCAGGTTGAATGGAGAATTTCAGGGGGGACACAGGCCTGTCAGGTGGTCTATGCCTCCCTGTGCCAGCCCCGGGATACCATCATTGCCGTCGCTGAAGGGATGGGAGGGGACTCCAGCAACTCGTTATTGAGTATGCCGGGCTACCTTGGCCTGACGGTTATTCCCGTACCGTTTGAAAAGGACGGCCTGACCATTGACCTCGCGGCACTCAGGAAACTGATCCGCATTCATCGCCCGGCTCTTGTCAGCCTCGGTTTCTCAGTTTCGCTGTTTTATCCACCCCTTAAGGAAATAAAAAAATACTGTCGCGAATCCAACGCACTGCTTTATTACGACGCCGCCCATGAGCTGGGATTAATTGCCGGGAAACAGCTGCCCAACCCCTTTGACCAGGGGGCCGATGTTGTATCAGGCTCAACCGGTAAGTCATTCTCTGGTCCTCACGGGGGATTAATCCTCTGGAACGACAATGAAAGAGTGCAGGCATTGAAGCAAAGAGCCTTTCCCGGCTTTGTTGGCACTTACCAGCTGAACCGCATGGTAGCCCTGTGCTTCGCCGCCTGTGAACTTGATGCCTTTGGTGTGTCGTTTATGTCCGCTGTCGTTGCCAATGCCAGGGAGCTGGCCAGGTTGTTAGCAGGTTATGGATTATTAGTACATGGTCGTTCAAAAGGGTTTTCTGAAACAAACCAGCTATTGCTGTACCCACCAGCAGGCATCAGTAGTCACGAGATGGCAAAAAAGCTGGAAGCGATTAACATCATCTGTAACCCGGTGGTAGTACCGGGTAAAAATGCTAAAGCCTTACGTCTGAGTACGACAGAAATAACACGACAGGGCATGAGTGCAAAAGAGATGCAGCTTATTGCCCGATTGATAGAAGCTCTTTATTTCAACAGAAAACCGGCGTCGCTTCTTGCCAAACAGACCTCTCAGCTCGTCGCCGGATTTCAGGATATAAAGTATTGTTAGACTTCCAGATTAAACGTCACCGGCCCATCATTCAGAAGGGAAATTTTCATATCGGCAGCAAATTGCCCCGTTGCCACATCGGCATGCAGAGCTTTTGCACGGCTGACAAAATAATCGTACATCGCCTCTCCATGCTCAGGGCTGGCTCCCGAACTAAAGCTGGGTCGCAGCCCTTTGCGGGTATCTGCCACCAGAGTGAACTGAGACACTATCAGCAAACCACCTTCAGCCTCTTTCAGTCCCAGGTTCATCTTGCCCTGCTCGTCCGAAAACACACGATACTTCAGTACCTTTTCCAGCAGTTTGTCGGCTTTGGCCTGGTCGTCGTCTTTCTCTACGCCCAGGAACAGTAACAGCCCCTCACCAATCTCACCGACCGTTTCACCATCGACTTTTACACTGGCAAACTGAACCCTCTGAATGAGTCCACGCATAATTCAGACTGCTCCATAAATTGGCTTTACTTGATGATGTGCTTATATCATATCAACGGACTCTAGTACCACCGATTCCAATCTTTAAAAACAACATCCTCGTGTATCTGCTTGCTGATTGAAATACTCTTTCAGTTTCTCTACAACACGCTCCATTCCACGAACTAATAAGTCAGGCCCTACTCCTTCAACATGGACAAGCTTCCCATGGGTAAGAGATCTGTCAATAGCTTCGTTACTTGATTCGTGCATACTACTACCTCCTTTTACATAAAATACGACACTCATAAGCCATGTCAGAGAATCATTCTCTTTATAGAGAGAAGGGTTTATATCGAAAGTAGGAATGTTGATAGCGGTCGCTTCAGAAATAGCCCTGATTTTTTGTTCTCTTTCCTGTTTAGCCTCTGAGGTGTAATCATCCTTCCCCAAACTGCTGACTTCCTCATCGGGTATAAGAAAAGGAAGGTCCTGAGGACTGTCCCCAAACGATATTAACAATGTCTTTTTGTCTTCTTTGATGCGTCCGGCTTTGCTCAGAAGCCCGATGGCGATTCTTAACCCTGTACCTTTGTTTACCAGGTACTGATTGTGCATCGACATGCCAAAAGTACTGTTTTTATCCTGAATTACGATACTAAGCATTTCTCTATTAGGAAGTGGCATACGACTCAGCCATTCATTCTTTATTTCCTCTTTACGCCAATAAACTATTGGGTTAAAAATATGGCCATTTTTAAAAATACGAGCATATTTGCATTCATCTACGAAATTTTTAATTTTATTTATTAATGGCTTGGTACACTCTTCTGCATGACTCAGCAGCTGCCGATTCAATTCTTTAATATTTTCTTCAAGAGATGGCATTTTATTTATCAGAGATGGGTTTAATTGGAAGACCATCCCCAGATTGGAAACAATAACATCCGGCACAGGTATTCCAATATGATCAGGTAATTTATTGGTATTATCTAAAGGTAGCAAAAGCATATTTTTAAAGGCCTTAAAGCGATAAACATCACCACAATCAACAAGCAACTTTTTTTCAAAACTCAATAATAACCTGCTATTAAACTCCATAGGTCGCGCAGTGTTATAGACAATAATGAAATTATTATTTTTTCGAGCCAGTTTATCCAGCCGAAGCAGCCACTCCTGTTGCTGCTTATACGCTTTTTCATTTTCCACAGAATGAACCAGGGTTTCGTCGATATCCATGACGAACAAAAAATAAATATCACTGTTTTTTTTCATGATTTCCCCAAGTTTGTTCAATGTTTTAATAAGTAACTTATTAGAATCCTTGATTCCTTTATCCCCGATTTGTCTATACTCCCCTGACTGGGAAGAAGCTTCAGAAGCTTCAGCTTTATTTTTGTGACACAGCTTGCCAAAACAGCCCCCCTGATCCCGAACGGCCTGTAATGGCTTGATCAGCTCCTTCTGATAATCGACACTGGACAAATAATTATTTTTAACAGCCTCCCAGGTAACCAGAAAAGCAGGTATTGACGCCATTAACTTCACCGACGTGACTGACTGGCCAGCCTGAGAGTAATTAAAAAAAAGAGAGACTATCACTAGGCACAGTGTTTTTTTATTCATTTTTCTGTTGGATTAAAATAAAAAAACAAGAATAGTCTAGTTTTCAGAAAACACTCAGGAGAAAGCGCTATCCATAAACCCTGCAATCTGATTTTCGGTCAGCAAAGCTCCCGGCACGGGAGCCTTGCTTTAACACTCAAACTGGCGGGCAAACTTGTCCGAGGCACGCACCAGGGCATCGGTAATAGAAGCTTCAGTGGCAGCATGGCCTGCATCCCGAATCACCAGAAGCTCGGCTTTTGTCCAGTGAGAGGCCAGTTCCGCTGCGTTATCCAACGGGCAAACCATATCGTAACGACCATGGATAATAATGCCGGGAATCTTGTCAATCAGTCCCATGTTACTGATAATCTGTCCCGGCTTGAGAAAGGCATCATTCACAAAGTAGTGAGCTTCAATGCGTGCGATAGCCATAGCGTAGTGTGGGTCAGCGGCTTCATCTTCCATCTCCTGGTTCGGTCGCAGCGAACTGATTCTGCCCTCCCAGAGAGACCAGTGTTTGGCGGCGTTCATACGAGCCAGCTCGTTATTCCCCATTAGACGACGATGATACGCCCTCAACATATCGCCGCGTTCTTCTTCAGGAATAATCTCTGCAAAATGCGCCCAGTGGTCAGGAAAGATTCGGGCGACACCATCAGGCCCGTAAAGCCAGTCCTGTTCCTGTTGCCGGGCAAGAAAGATACCACGCAGGATCAGTCCATTGACCTTTGCCGGATGAGCCTGGGCATAAACCAGTGCCAGAGTCGATCCCCAGGAGCCTCCAAACAGCACCCAGCTATCCACTTTGAGGAAAGCGCGAATCTTTTCAATATCCTCAACCAGATGCGCAGTGGTGTTGTCTTTCAGCTCCAGGTGCGGTTTGGAGTGACCGCAGCCACGTTGGTCAAACACAATAATGCGGTACTTTTCCGGATCAAAAAAACGTCGGGACTTCTCTGAACTCCCTGCCCCGGGACCACCATGAATAAACAGAACCGGAACGCCGTCCGGACTTCCACTCTCCTCGACATACAGTTCATGAAGCTTATCCACTTTCAGATAGTGGGTGGCGTAAGGTTTGATGGCAGGGTAGAGCGTATGCATGAACCTTCCTTCAGGGTGCGACCGACAGACTATGACGTTCAAGTTAAACATACTCTGAAATAACGTGAGTGGGAAGACAGAAGGATAGGAAAAAACTGTTATTTATCGGGCTCTTTTTATATAAAAAAAGATAAAGAAAGGGGCATAAAGCCCCTTTCTTTATACGCTGGTCATTTTATTTAGACCGGCTGGCACGCTTACGCTCGTGTTCCTTCAGGAACTTCTTACGCAGACGGATATGGTTAGGGGTTACCTCGACCAGTTCATCGTCATCGATAAACTCCAGAGCCTGCTCCAGAGAGTGACGAATAGGTGGCGTCAGCTGAATGTTTTCATCGGAGCCGGATGCACGAACGTTGGTCAGCTGCTTACCCTTAGTCGGGTTAACCACCAGGTCGTTATCACGATTGTGCAGACCGACGATCTGACCTTCATAGACGTCAACGTTAGGCGGCAGGAACAAACGACCACGGTCTTGCAGGTTCCACAGGGCATAACCCAGCACCTTACCGTTGACCATGGAAACCAGCACACCATTCTGACGATGACTGACTTCACCGTCTTTCACCACACCGTAGTGATCAAAGACATTGGTCAGGATACCGCTGCCGGAAGTCATGGTCAGGAACTGGGAACGGAAACCGATCAGGCCACGGGCTGGCATGACAAATTCCAGACGTACACGACCTTTACCGTCCGGTACCATGTTGGTCAGCTCGGCTTTACGCAGACCCATCTCTTCCATCAGGGAACCCTGATGCTCTTCTTCGATGTCAACGACTACCTGCTCGTAAGGCTCCTGTTTAACACCGTCAATCTCACGCACAACCACTTCCGGACGGGAAACACCCAGCTCGAAGCCTTCACGGCGCATGGTTTCAATCAGAACCGACAGGTGCAATTCACCACGACCCGATACTTTGAACTTGTCGGCGCTGTCGCCCTGTTCTACCCGCAGGGCAACGTTGTGCAGCAGTTCCTGCTCCAGACGATCCTTAATATTACGGGAGGTCACGAACTTACCGTCCTGACCGGCAAACGGAGAGTCGTTCACCTGGAAGGTCATGCTAACGGTTGGCTCGTCCACGGTCAGTGGTGGCAACGCTTCAACATGATCCGGGTGGCACAGGGTATCGGAAATATTCAGCTTGTCGATACCGGTCACGCAGACGATATCACCCGCACGGGCCTCTTCTACGTCCACACGCTCCAGACCCAGATGCCCCATCACTTTCAGAATCTTGGCGCTGCGCACCTTGCCATCGGCACCGATCAGCTTGATCGGGGTGGAAGGCTTGAGGGAACCACGGGTGATACGACCGACACCGATAACTCCCAGGAAGCTGCTGTAATCCAGGGCAGATACCTGCATCTGGAAGGGCGCGTCAACATCGACTTCAGGAGCCGGTACGTTACGGGTAATCATCTCAAACAGTGGCGTCATATCTTCTGCCATGCTCTCAGGGTCATTACCGGCAATACCGTTCAGGGCAGACGCGTAAATGACCGGGAAGTCCAGCTGTTCTTCGGTTGCACCCAGGCGGTCAAACAGGTCAAAGACTTCATCCATTACCCAGTCAGGGCGAGCGCCCGGACGGTCAATCTTGTTAATCACGACAATCGGACGCAGACCCTGTTCGAACGCCTTCTGGGTCACAAAACGTGTCTGCGGCATTGGGCCGTCCACGGCGTCTACCAGCAGCAATACGGAGTCCACCATGGACAGAACCCGTTCTACTTCGCCACCGAAGTCGGCGTGTCCCGGCGTGTCCACAATATTGATGTGGAAATCCTGCCAGTTGATCGCCGTGTTTTTCGCCAGGATGGTAATGCCGCGCTCTCTTTCCTGGTCATTGGAATCCATAATGCGCTCTGCACCCTGATCCTTACGACCCAGCGTGCCGGACTGTTGCAGCAGTTTGTCTACCAGCGTCGTTTTACCGTGGTCAACGTGGGCGATAATCGCAATGTTACGAAGTTTTTCTATCACTGTATTTCTCTCATCAAATCTCGTTTACAGTCCCTGACTGAATAACACGGGTCACTTCTCCGGCGTCCATATTGGCCTGTTCCGCATACACCGAAGGAAACGTGTTATTTTCAAGCAGGTAAGCCACATCGACCTCATAACGGGACATGTGGCGAAAATTCCTGAAGCACAACTCTTTTTTCAGAGCGCCGAAGCTAAAGCGCATATCGGCAATATCGATCAGCCCGAGAGTGCCGTCGGGCTGTTGCACAATATTACCCAGGTGCGCAGAGCGAAAATATACGCCCAGCCTGTGCATTCTGGCGATCAGTCGGGCGTTGTCTGCCAGTAACTGTTGCCTCTGCTGCCCGCTGACCAGAGGCAGCACCTGCCGCAGGGTTTTGCCGGGCAGGGGCTGATAATGCACCGCGGTTCTTGCAATAGAAGGTATACGGTAGCAGTTAATGATCTTCACCGTCGGAATATTCAACCGGTGCAACCTGTCGGCATTTCTTGCAAAACGAACAGAATAGGGCAGGAAGCGGGCTGAACTGAACCGGCTTTTTACCTTAAACAATTTCAGGAACGAGCCATCGTTCAGACGCAGGACTTTATCGCCGTCCCCATCGTACTCGATCACTTCTGCTCCCTTGCGCAAGGCCTGAAAATCCCTGTCAGAAAGTCGCTTGCCAAACAGCCGCCGCATCACCTGATATTTACCTGCAATAACCGGGGAAAATTAAAAAGCGCTGAATATTACCGCATACCAATGAAAAATGCTCATAGCAATCGTCGAAATAGCGCGAATGGCGGCCAGTAAACACCCCCCAACCCTTCCCGTTGCCACCTCTCCCATCACCATTGCACATTTGTGCTAATATTCCCGACTCGCTGCTTTTTCATAGTCTTGACTCGGTTTGCATTGAGCAATGCTGTGACTTCATCCACAATAGCGAACACTTTAACTGATTGATTTTTAATGGCCATGTCAGAACCAGCCAAGGCCAGTGGCCTGCAGATTTATCTGCGGCTATTGACCTATGTAAAGCCCTACACCGGCTTCTTTGTTATCAGCCTGCTCGGCTACGCCCTGTTTGCATTAAGCCAGCCAGCTTTTGCCCGGCTGCTGGAGTATTTTGTAGAAGCACTGGAGGGCAGTCACGCCACCATCAGCAAAGACCTGGGTGGCTTTATCCCCATTGAAGTGTTTGCCTCGGCAGCACTGATACCCATCGTTATAACCGTCATTGCTATTTTGCGCGGTATTGGCTCTTTTTTAGGGAACTACTACCTTGCCAAGGTTTCCATGAATGTCGTCCACGACCTGCGCCGCCTGATGTTTAACCACATGGTGCAACTGCCTAATGAATATTTCGACAACAATAACTCCGGTCATCTCATAGCCCGTATTACCTACAATGTCAGCCTGGTGACCACTGCCGCTACGGACGCTATCAAAGTGGTGGTGCGCGAAGGTTTGACGGTTGTTTTCCTGATTACTTACCTGCTGATGACCAACTGGAAGCTGACGCTGGTATTCTTTGCAGTGGCTCCCCTGATTGCTTTGGTCGTGACCACAGCCAGCAAGCGTTTCCGCAAGCTGAGTTCAAAGATTCAGGACACCATGGGCGACCTGACACACGTTAGCTCTGAAACCATTAGCGGTTACAGAGTCGTGCGGGGCTTCGGCGGCGAAGACTACGAAAAAGGTCGATTTAGCGATGCCAGTGCCAAAAACACCCGTCAGAACCTGAAGATGGTTAAGGCGTCAGCTATTCACACCCCCACCCTGCAACTGCTGGTGAATTCCGCCCTGGCAATTCTGTTCTTTCTGGTACTCTGGCTGAAGGGTGATGCGACCACGGCTTCTCTGGTCAGCTTTGTGACCGCAGCCGCCCTGCTCCCGAAACCTATTCGCCAGCTCAGTGAAGTGAATGCCAACATCCAGAAAGGTATTGCCGCTGCGGAAAGTATCTTTAAAATGGCGGATGAAACGCCTGAACCTGATCACGGCTCTTTCACCTCCGGGAAAATCGAAGGTCGCCTGGAATTCAAAGATGTCACCTTCCAGTATCCCAATGCTGAACGTCCCGCGCTGGACAATATCAGCTTTACCGTAGAACCCGGTCAGACCGTAGCCCTGGTGGGTCGCTCCGGTTCGGGCAAAACCACGTTAGCCAATCTGGTACCCCGTTTTTACAATCACGGGCAAGGGCAGATTCTTCTGGACGGCACCGATATCGAAGACTTTGCCCTGAGAAACCTGCGCAGCCATATTGCCCTGGTTGACCAGAATGTCACCCTGTTTAACGACACGGTAAACCGCAATATCGCCTATGGTTTGCTGGATAAAACCCGTGAAGCCGACGTCAAAGCGGCTGCCGATGCGGCTTATGCCAGTGAGTTTATTGCCAACATGCCTGAAGGTTTTGATACGCTGGTCGGCGAAGACGGCGTGCTGCTTTCCGGTGGTCAGCGTCAACGCCTGGCCATTGCCAGAGCGATTTTGAAAGACGCCCCGATTCTTATCCTTGATGAAGCGACCTCAGCGCTGGATACAGAATCCGAGCGCCATATACAGGCGGCGCTGGAAGAGGTTATGAAAGGGCGAACCACGCTGGTGATTGCCCACCGACTGTCCACCATTGAAAATGCCGACCGGATTCTGGTGATGGATAAGGGGCAGATTATCGAAACTGGCAACCATGCTGAACTGCTGGCCAAAGGTGGTCACTACGCCAAATTGCACAAATTGCAGTTCAAGGAAAATCAGGAAGCCCTGCTGGAAGCGCTGTAATTACATTCGCCAGCCTGATACTGTTTTAACTCTGTTCGATATGAGGGCTGGTCAATACGACCAGCCCTCGCCTTCCAAAGGAAGGCAAAAATGAAAGTGGAATACACTGAATGAAATTGACTCTGCCCCGTTTCGACCAGGCCCGGGTCCTGGTGGTTGGCGACGTAATGCTGGACCGCTACTGGCATGGTGCGACTTCACGAATCTCTCCGGAAGCGCCAGTACCGGTTGTCCGTATTGGTCAGGAGGAAGACCGTCCGGGCGGCGCGGGTAACGTTGCTCTGAACATTGCCTCTCTCGGAGCGCCTGCATGGCTGATTGCAGCCACCGGTGATGACGAAGCGGCTGATGCCCTGCAAACCCGGCTCGAAGCAGCCGGGGTGTTCTGCGACTTTGCCCGCATGCCAGACACTCGAACCATCACCAAACTGCGGGTTATCAGCCAGCACCAGCAGCTGATTCGTCTGGACCGTGAAGAAGCGTTCCACAGCCTGAGCAGCGATATTCTGGAAGAGAAAACCGCCGCATTGCTGGATAACATTGATGCCGTGGTACTGTCTGACTACAACAAAGGCACACTGCAAAACCACCAGCAACTGATTTGCACGGCTCGCACCCGCAACATTCCGGTTCTGGTTGACCCTAAAGGTACTGACTTTAAGCGTTATCGCGGAGCCTCTGTGATTACGCCCAACCTGCAAGAGTTTGAGACGGTAGTCGGTCACTGCAAAGACGAACAGGAGCTGGTCGACAAAGGCCAGCAACTGATGCAGGAACTGGAGCTGGAAGCCCTGCTGATCACCCGCAGTGAACACGGCATGACACTGATCTGTAAAGACAGTCAGGAAGTTCACCTGCCTGCACGAGCCAGGGAAGTGTTTGATGTAACCGGTGCTGGCGACACCGTTATTTCAACGCTGGCAGCAGCGCTGGCAGCCGGTTCAGAGCTACCCCAGGCGGCGGCTATTGCTAACATTGCGGCAGGCATTGTCGTTGGCAAACTGGGCACGGCCACCATCAGCATGCCCGAGCTGCGTCGTGAAGTGAACCGGGAGCTGGGCGCAGAACGCGGCATTGTCACCACTGACCAGCTGATAATTGCCATTGAAGATGCCCGCGCCCACGGTGAAAAAATCGTCTTTACCAATGGCTGTTTCGATATCATCCATGCCGGGCATGTGGGCTATCTGGAACAGGCTCGCAGACAGGGCGACCGCCTGGTACTGGCGATCAACAGCGATAACTCGGTTAAGCGCCTGAAGGGCGAAGGTAGGCCTATCAATACCGAGGACCGTCGTATGGCGGTGCTGGCAGGCCTGGAAGCGGTAGACTGGGTAGTCAGCTTTAATGAAGACACCCCGGAAAACCTGCTGCATCTGGTTAAGCCCGACGTACTGGTAAAAGGTGGAGACTACAGCATTGACGAAGTAGTCGGTGCCGACATCGTTTACGAGTATGGTGGCGATGTGAAAGTGCTGGCGTTTCTGGATAACTGTTCAACGACCGCTATTGTTGAAAAAATCCGCACTGATGAGTCGGTAAAAGAAACGGCTTAGGGGAGCTGAAGATTAAAATATACCGCGGTTGGCGGTTGGCTGTTGGCTGTTGGCTGTTGGCTGTTGGCTTTATGAGCAGCTAATAGCCAACAGCCAAAAGCCAAAAGCCAAAAGCCAAAAGCCCGGTAAGTTATTGAATGCTGCGCTCCTTAGGCACATAGCGGGAAGGCCGGTTATCTTCCCGCTTCCTCCTGATCAGGACTGTTTCCTCAAAACCCTGGCACATGTTTCAACATTTTCCCGAAGGTGTTTTGGATTAATCGTCCCGATAATCGCCGAAGCAACCGCCGGGTGACCAAACACCAGCTCCATGCTTTTCTCAACCGGGTCCTCACCTTCCAGACAGGCATGCCCACTGGCCAGTGCCTTTTTAATTAAAATTCCTTTGTCGTGTTTCTCGGCATAGTCCAGAACCGGTTTTTCAGCCTGTTCATTAAGGTTATAAGTCACCATGGCAATATCGGATTGTTCCAGTGCCAGAATACCGCCGTCTACTGTTTTGGTAGACATTCCAGTAGCACGAACCAGACCTTCTTTCTTCAGGTCGGCCAGCACTTCGAGACAACCATACTGCTGAATAATATTGATATCATCGCCACTGGAATGAACCAGTACCATATCAATGTAATCGGTCTTCAGTCGTTTAAGGCTGCGCTCAATACTGAACCGAATGTACTCCGGTGAAAAGTCAAAGCGGGACTCACCCTCAATAAACTCTTCACCCACCTTGCTGCAAATCACCCAGTCCTGACGCTGGCCTTTCAGCAGTTTGCCCAGTCTTTTTTCACTGGTGCCGTAGGCGGGTGCCGTATCCAGCAGATTAATGCCCAGGGACCGGGCCAGAGCCAGCAAATCGCTGGCCGCCTGATTGTCAGGAATCTTAAATCCCTGCGGGTATTTCACCTGCTGGTCCCGCCCCAGCTTGACGGTGCCAAAGCCAATAGGCGACACCGCAATGTCAGTACCGGGTACAGGCCGGATTGGTAACAGGGGGTCAGTCAAAATGCTTGCTCCAGAACTGTTCACAGACTTGGGGGTGTTTCAGGTTTGCTGGCAGTGCAAATTCCTCATTGCCTGAAGGTTGAATACTGTCTGCGCCAAGAAGGTTACCCACTTCGTCCGCAAGGTTCGGAGCCAGCGCCAGCTTGGTCGGCCAGGTGACAATGCCATTGCCCATCGATTGACAGAAAGCGGCATCCGGACGCAGCAACCTGGACTGTTTAGGCTCTGCACGATTAACCCGCAAGGTTGACCACTGGGCGTTATCGAAGTTTACCCAGGGCAGGATATCTGCCAGTTCCCGACGCGCCACACGAATCTGTTCTTCCGGCGTACGCTCTACACCATCTTCAGCAATCTCACCGCCCAGATACCAGACCCACTGGCCGTCTTCTGTCGGGTGGCTGGTCACTGTCATCCGTGGCACCGTTTTGATACCCAGGCAGTGGGCATAAAGAGGATCAGGATGGGTGTGCTTCACCATGACCATGTGCAACGGACGCAGCTGCATTTCTGGTTCGCTGATGCCCCAGCGTCCCATCAGGGTACGTGCGCCTTCACCGGCAGTCAGTACAAATTTGCGGGCATGGATTCGATAGGTCACATTGCCCTGAGTATGCTCAATAAAGGCAATCTCACCATTATCCGTCACAAGACGTGAGTCGCCACTGTCAGGGGTCCAGTCAACCTTCAGAGTGCGGGACTCCAGCCCTCTGACCAGACTTTTTACCACCGTCTGAATATCCAGAACAATCTCGTTCAGCTTATAAACCGTGCCACGAAAACTGTCGTTACGGAAAATCGCTGGCAGACTTTCACGCTCTTTGACCTGGTTCACACGTCCGCGTAGCGCCTTGCTGGCAAAGAAGGAGGTCATGCGTGACGCAATATCACCCGGAGACCACAGATAGTGGTATTCAGACAACACTTTCGCATCGCTCAGGTCAACATCCCCCTCTCCGGCCAGGGCATCGCGCCAGCGCTGGGGCATACCGGCAATGCAATCCGCGGCCTTGGTCAGATTGCCAGACAGTGTGTACTTGGTTCCGCCATGAACAATGCCCTGGGACTTGATCGTCTGTCCGCCTCCCAGGGTTTCATCTTCCAGCAGCAGGGCCTTATAACCCTGTTTGTTCAGGGTATTAAACAGCCAGAGCCCGGCGATACCGCCACCGATGACCACAACATCTGCGTTAATATCGGTCACGTTGCCTGTTTCTACGGTTTGGTTCATAAGTATGATTAGTTAATGTTAAGTGCGGCAAGTATAAGTAGTTAGCATCAAGAATTCACGCCCTGAAAGCCCTCAGCAGAGACATTCACACTTGCTTTTGCGGCATCTCTGCGGCATTTTGTGCCTCCTTTGGATATTTACTGATGAAGGTTGTTATCATGCGAGTTGCTACGCAAGCTACTAAGAAAGCTGCCAGTACATTGCAAGCCCTGCTGTTCCCGTTTTTCACCCTGACATTAATAAGCTTGCCCGCCTTTGCCGAGCTGAACAGCACTCTCAAACTGCCCGCCAAAGCAGAGCTACTGGTGCTTGACGGCAAGGCTGCTAAAGACCTTGACCTGCACCGGGGCGATTCCATCAAACTGACTAAAAAGCGTCACCAGGTGGTCTTTGAACTGAAAGAAACCCTCGGCTCTGGTGATCATATTGAACAATTTACTTCCAGACCTTTTGTGATCAGTTTTCACCCGCTGGACGGTCATCACTATATGATTGAAGCGCCACGATTGATTAACAGACGACAGGCTGATGCCATCAACCGCGACCCTGCCAGCAAAATCACCGTGGTGAATGAAAAGCAGGAAGACGTTCCCTTTGAGATTGCGACCCTGCCTTCCCGTGGTATTCAGATTGGTCGCAACTATGCTGCCGATGTCCGCAAATTTAACCTGAGCGATAACGAAGCAGCCTTCCCGGAACTGGCTGGTGTTCAGATGGATGAGTTTGCCAACGGCTTTGCCAATGCCCAACAGGATAGCTCAGTTTATTCCGGCGCCAACAACAATACGCCGGAAGAAAACGTTATGGCTGAACGCATGCTGAAATACTGGTACATGGAAGCTGACAGCGCGACTCGCAAAAGCTTTCTGGACTGGGCGACAAAGCAGAAGTAACCATGCGCCTTGATAAATATTTGTGTGAAAGCACTGAACTCAGCCGGGCAGAAGCCAAACGGCTGCTGCGTGGCGGAGAAGTCACCTGCAATGGCAAGGTGATCAAAACCGGCAGTTTCAAAGTACCGGAAGCGGCGGAAGTGCGAATTGAAGGCAACCTGCTGTCTTTACGTGGCCCACGCTACATCATGCTGAACAAGCCGGTTGACTTTATCAGCTCTACCGCGGACGACGATTACCCTTCTGTCCTGAACCTGCTGGATATTGATAAAGTCAGCACCCTGCACATTGCCGGGCGACTGGATGTGGATACCACCGGCCTGTTGCTGATCACTGACGATGGGCAGTGGTCGCATAAACTGATGTCGCCCAAAAAAGTATGCGGTAAACGTTATCGTGTGGAATTAGCGGACCCCATTCAGGACAGCGCTATTGAAGCTTTCGCCAAAGGCGTTGAGCTGCGTAACGAAAAAGCCGTTACCAAACCGTCAACGCTGGAAATACTGTCGCCCACTGAAGTGCTGCTTACCATTACCGAGGGTAAGTACCATCAGGTTAAGCGAATGTTTGCTGCACTGGGTAACAAAGTAGTGGGGCTGCACCGGGAACGGGTTGGTCAGATAGAGCTGGACGAAAAGCTGGCTCCCGGTGAGTGGCGTTATTTGACTGAAGTTGAAATTGATTCAGTCAAATAGCGTAAGGCTCCCGGTGGGAACCGTTGTCAAGCGCAAGTTATCTGGAAGCAAGGTTATTAACGATCTGGATAAGTAGTTCTTCTATTTTGTCCAGCCGTCGATCTTGCTGTTTAAGGTGCTGATCAACTTTCTTAAATTTGTCTCGTTGCTCATTTAAGATAAGTGCGATAGTACCTTCAACACCGGTAAGTACCTGATCCCAATGAACATGGTTCTCTTCAAGCGCTTTGACTCTAGCTTCAAGACTCATACTGCATACCTTTCTTGTTGCTTATTAATTGTGCGGAGACTGAGCATAGCAGAAACTGAGCAGCGCATAGCATGGAAATCAGGCGCTCTGGAGAATCGCCCGATAGATCTGCTTGGCAGTCACCATTCGGGTTTTCTCCGGGTCGGTACCACGCAACAGCGCAACCGATGAACGGGTTTCATGCAGGGTTTGCATCGCTTCCAGCAAGGTGACGTCAGGCTCCAGCCAGGCCACCTGCCTGGCCAGCTCGCCCACTTTCTTATCATAATGCCCACGTATCAGGCTACTGGTCAGATGCCGGTAGAGAACGACGCCCGTCGTTTTACCATTATCAACCACCAGGTAGCGCTTATAAGGCTGATCCAGAACCCGCTCCTGAACATTACCCAGGGTTGCCTCAGCTTTCAGGCAAACTGTTGGACCTGAGCCTTCCGGAAGACTGCTCAATGTCGTGCGGTTAGAAGTCAGTGCCTGTTCCAGCAGCATACGTTCATCTTTGGCAATAATGCCCGTCTTGCCGTAGTGGCGAATAATACCTTTCAACTCATCAAGGGTTGGCTTTCTCTTGTCTTCAATGCCAAACAGCCGGGTCCACACCAGAGTAAAGCGAATAACCGGCCGTAACAGGAGTGCCACAAAACGAACAAAAGGCGCTGTGTAGTCCAGTACTTTGTCGGCCACCTGTACGGCATACAGTTTGGGCAGAATCTTGGCAAACACCAGCATGCAGTAAGTCAGCAAGGCGGTAAAAATCGCCAGACCAAGGTCATTAAACTCACGGGCAGCCATCGCGCCAATAACAGAGCTACCGGCAATACTGATTAACGTAATCAGCACCACCATAGACGACAAATGTCTATCTTTTTGTCGAATAACGTATTTGATATCGTCCCGGTTTTTTGGCTTGTTTTTCGAGCTGTTTCTCAGAATGGTCGCCAGTCTCAATTCATCAACATAAATAATGGCAGATTCAATCACAGACAGGGCAGCGGTCAGCAAAACAATCAAAGCGGCAACAACTACTACAAGAAGCATCCTTGCTCCTCCTCAGGGTCGGTTCTGGTGAAGTGGTCAGAACTGTTAACTATCGGCATCACCCATATTTTCTTAGCCCTTTATATTTAACATACGTACAAAACTTCCGTTTGTCTTGGCTTATAACAGGGAAAGCTCCTCAAGTATCTCGTGATTACCTAAGCAAGCAGCCTGAGCGGTCAAATCGTTGTAAGTGGATGAGCCTGAAAGGAAGGCACAGATATGTACATTCTTTTTCCCTTCGTGTTCGCTTACAGGGCCACTGAGAACTGGTTCTGGTTTACTGGTTCGTTTTGGGTAACTCCCAGTCATAGGAGGGCCTGCCATCCAGGAAGAATCAGAAACTGACACCATGCTAAAAACAAAACCTGGCACCAGGTTATTAGCAAAAGGGCCTTCCGGGTTCTCGTATGTTTCGAAATGAAAGTATAAATAGTGGACTCCGTTTTCTGTTTTTATATAAAAACGTATGACCCCATCTTTCTTAATGGCTGCAACATAAGAGACTACCCCTATTACCGGATCAAGATTTATGTCTATTGTCTGGTCATCGTGAACATACTGAAAACGGTGGCTTTGACCTTCCAGTTGGATTAGCTCTGCCAAAGCCGCTTCAGATATCACCAGCCATGAAAACTGGAACACAATGAATAGTACGCTTTTTCTGAACACTTACTTCTCCTGATGTGATTTTTTATTGTTCGGGTAATATAGACCTGAAGAAGCGACAATGCTGATTAAAGTAATCAGCATCACCATAGACGAAAAATGCCTATCTTTTTATCGAATAGCGTATTTGATATTGTTCCGGTTTTTTGGCTTGTTTTTCGAACAGTTTCTCAGAATGGTCGCCAATCTCAATTCATCTCGGCTTATAACATGGAAAGCTCCTCAAGAATGGTATACTTGCCTGAATAACAACGATTGTATATCTTCCAGGTGGATTCAGGTTGAGAGGCCGGATTGTTAATTCTGATATCCCTCAGTGATTGACAGTTATCGCAGGAGCTTTCAGAAACATCTATTGTTGTCCAGGTTCTTGTTTCCTGCAATTGCGTATCAATACCTCGTAAAAGACCTCTTGGAAGTTTAATGATAAGAGGTAAGTTATTTGAAGTATCTGATGATGTGGAAGCTGCAGAAAAGTACTCAGCCGTGGTTACTACAGCTTTGAAATAATCGGCGAACAGTCCAGGATAAACGGGGAAATAATAAGCGTATAAATAACGACTGCCATTTTCCGTTTCTACATAAAAACGTGTATATTTTGTCAGCTTGACGGCTGCAATATAATTGACTCGTCCTATTGCCGGATCAAGGTTTATATCTATTGTCTGGTCATCGTGAACATACTGAAAACGGTGGCTATAGCCTTCCAGTTGGGTTAACTGTGCCAAAGCCGCTTCTGATATCACCAGCCATGAAAACTGGAACACAATGAATAGTACGCTTTTCCTGAACACGAGCTTCTCCTGATGTGAATTTTTATTGCCTGAGCAATATAGATCAATATTTATTGATGCAGCAGGTTGAAAAGCTCGCAAGGCCCCGATAACAATAGCAACAATGAAAATGGAGCCTGCTAATGACCCCTCTTGCACTCGAAAAAAATCTGATTGAACGGATCGCCCTTGGCGACATGTTGCGACGGCGATCCCGTGACGCTGCCAATAAAACGGCTATGGTTAGCTACAGCGAGCACGGCCGCAGCACAATGACTTATAAGGAACTGAATCAGCTCAGTAACCAGCTGGTCAGGGGGCTGCGTGAACAGGGCATGGTGCAGGGGGATTCATTAGCCTTGCTGGCTACCAACAGCATTGAATTTTTTGCGGTACTGTTTGCCTGCTACAAAGGTGGGTTTATCGCCATACCCATTAACTTTTTACAGGCTGTGGCAGACATCCATTACAACCTGTCAAAAGCTAATGTAAAAGCTGTCGTGTGTGAGCCGCGCTTTGCACCATTAACGGTTGACGGCTCCTTAACCAACATTAGTATCCGGATATCCATTGGTGACAGTGAAGGCCTGACACTGGCTCAGCTGGCAGCCGGTCAGGACAGTCATGATATCGACGATATTATCATTCATGACCGTGACACGGCTCATATTATCTTTTCCAGCGGCACTACCTCAAAACCAAAGGGAGTAGAAACCTCGCACCTGTCAATGTACATGGCCAGTTTGAGTAACCCGCTCAGCTTTGGTTTCAATAAATACGACAGCCAACTGGCTGTTTTACCCACCTTCCATTGTGCGTCACTTTCCATATGCATAATGACACTGCAACTGGGTGGCAAGCTGGTTCTGTTGCCACAGTTTGAACCGCTGAACGTCGCCCGGGTTTTAGAGGCAGAACAGATACAAAGTACAGCGCTATTACCCGTTATGTGGCAGGCGCTGCTGGCATTACCCAACCTGAAACAGTTTGATTTCAGCCAGCTCACCGCAGGACTGTATGGCATGGCTCCCATGCCAGCGTCCAGTATGCGAGAGCTGAAAGCCGCATTTAAACGTTGTCGATTCCATCTGGTCAGCGGTCAGTCTGAGTTCACGCCATTCTCCTGTACCTTTTATGACGACAGTGATACTGAGCTTGATGAAGCGAATTACTGGGGCGTTCCATCCATGATTACCGACCAGGCAATTCTGGATGAACAGGGTAACGAGTTACCACCCGGTCAGCAGGGAGAAATTTGCTGGCGTGGTCCACTGGTCATGAACCGGTATCTGGACGATGTAGAGGCGTCACGAAAAATCCGTGAGCATGGCTGGCATCATACTGGCGATCTTGGCTTTATAGACAACTGTGGTCAGCTGGTTTTTGTTGACCGGAAGAAAGACATGATTAAATCCGGTGGTGAAAATGTAGCGTCAGTAAAGGTTGAGCAGGTTCTGCTTTCGGCACCCAGTGTCGTTCAGGTAGCCGTTTTTGGCGTCCCTCACGCACGCTGGAGCGAAGCGGTCTGTGCTGCTGTAAAAATCGCCCCCGGCCAGACTTTTAATAAAGCCGATATAATCCAACACTGCAAAGCCCGGTTAGCCGGATTTGAAGTACCCAAACGAATTGTCTCCGTCGAAACCTTCCCTGTCACGGCAACCGGTAAAATTCAGAAAAGCACGTTAAGGTCTCAGTACGAAGCGTTGTTTGATGAATAAGTTCAAGCTTCCAAACCGGGAGATGACTTGTCTCTGGAAGCGTTAGGAGCAGACCGCCCCTTTAATACCAAAAGGGGCGGTCTGCCGGGTGGATTAAATCTCTGGAGACCAGATAACACTTACCAGACCAGCCCTTGGCTCTTTCCGGTAACCTTTCACCTCGTAATACTCTTTGTCGAGCAGGTTAGTCAGCTTGGCTTCCAGCTTAACTTCCTTGCTGGCTTGCCAGGCGGTACGAATATCAAAGGTGGCAAAGCCAGGAGCACGGTCTTTGTTGGCAGTATCGTTATATGAATGCCCCTGAGCTTTCGCTGTTGCGCCAAAGCTCCATTTGTTCCACTGATAGTCTGCGTCTACCACCAGATTTTGTTTTGCCCTTCTGACCAGCACCTTGTCAGTCTTCGTATCCTTAGGGTCAAGCAACGTCAATGATGTCCGAATATTCCAGCCAACCAGCTGAGTGTTCAAAGAAGCCTCAAATCCTCTTATTCTTGCTTTGTCAATATTAGATGGCGTAGTTTTCCGACTGTCTGGTTTCACTGGAGCCCAGTTAATCAGGTCATCAATATCATTCTGAAAAACAGATACTTCCCAGCGCCCAATTGAATGGTTGCCTTTCAGTGTCAGCTCAGCATTCGCAGATTTTTCAGGCTTAATATCAGGGTTGCCAACACCATAGCCAGTGTCAGGATAATAAAGATCGTTAAAGGTTGGAGCCCTGAACGCTGTGCCATAGGAAGCAACCAGCCTCATCGCTTTGGGCAAATCGTAACCATAAGCAACTTTACCAGTCGTGTTCCTGCCATAAGCTTCATTCTTGTCGTGTCGTACAGAAAGTTGCAGATCGCTGCGCTCAAACCGTGACTGGTTCTGAACAAACACGGCTGCGTTATAGCGAGAGTCTTCTTTTTTGCCGGTTTCAGGGTTTACAAACTTGTCGGTCTTATCCACAAAATCGTTGTAATAATCCAGCCCAAGTGTCAACAGCTGAGAGTCGTGCCATTCCAGATCATTCTGCCAGAGTAAAGATACCCGGCGGGTTTCTATAAAGCTCGGCTTAAATGTCACGGTATCAGGAACGTTCTCTGCACGCTCTTTGCTTTTGTTTCTGGTATAGCCAATATCTACCCGGGAAAACCATTGCTCACTAACCGGTAACGAATAATACGCTGCCAAGGACGTATTATTGAAAAGGCTGTACGCACCATAAGGGCTAGGAGTACCTTGATATAAAGCTGCATCATATTCAACTTTACCCTGAGCATGAGAGAGACTCACCCCTGCTTCTGCACCATTATCAAACTCGCGGGAAAGGCTCGCAGAAAATGATTTATTGCGATACCCATCGTCATCAAGGTTGGCACCCTTATTCGCACTATAATCATCATTGGTAAAGTCATAACCACCGGTTTCATAGAGCTTGGCACCCACATTAAAACGGGTCGCTCCTGACTGACCACCGGCATTAACACCAAACTCATGGGTTCCCATATTGCCGACACCGGCCCTGAGGCTAACGTGAGGTTTGCCCTGCCCCTGACGGGTAAATATCTGGATAATGCCGCCTACCGCATCAGCGCCATACAGGCTGGCACCCGCACCTCTGACTATTTCAATACGTTCAATCTGATCAGGATCAAAAAACTGTAATTCAGGTGTTCCAGTCGTTAAACTGTTCACTCGCTGTCCATCGACCAGAACCTGGGTTTGAGCGCTGGCAGTACCCCGCACAAAAGCAGATGTAACAGAACCCGGGCCACCATAGGCTTTAATCTGTACACCGGGTGTTCGAGCCAGCAATTCCGGCACACTGGAAGCCTGACTCCTCTCAATCTCCTCACGGGTAATCACCGTCACCGGTGCCAGCGCCTGATCTACAGTCTGGGCCGTTCGCGAAGCAGTAACCACCACATCATCCAGACGATACACGTCGTCAGCAGCGATGGAAGCATTAACAAAACCGGCTATAGCCACCCCAATGGCTGCCTGCAATTTATACGACATTTAGTGTTTACCTTGTGCTGTGCTGTTTTCAGCATTCGACACAGGTGTCAGCTCAGATTTTTTCTTGAAAGCCCTGACATCCTGTAATTGTTGACAAAGAACTTCGGCACCCTTCAGGACTCTGGGGCTTGCACGGGTAATCAGGTCGCCGGGGATTGTGAACAGAAAGCCATTTTTGACGGCTTTTATCTGCGGGTATTTTTGCCAGCGACTTTGGATGTCGAGGCCGCCCTGAACACTTTTCGAGCTGACGATGGCATCGGGATTTTGTGCCAGCACCGCCTCAATGCCCACTTTGGGAACCCTGGGGCGAGCCGTGGCAAAAACATTGACGCCTCCGCACAACTCAATCACCTGACTGATAATCTGATCACCATTGACCGTCATCAACGGATTATTCCAGATTTCGAAAAACACATTCACAGGTTCTGCCTGACTAAACTCTTTCCTGATCGACTGATAGTGCTGATAGAAGGCATCGGCATTCTTTTCAGCCACAGCCTCTGTGCCCATGATTTTCCCCATGCGTCGTATAACCGATGCGATACCGTCAAAATCAATGGGGTCGGCGTAGAAGACATTCAGTCCGATGGTTTCCAGTTGAGCTGATAACCGTGAATCATTGCCTCCTGACCAGATCATCACCAGGTCAGGCTTCTTTGACAGAATCGCCTCAACACTGGTGTTCGGATAACCACCCACTCTGGGCAGCGCCTGCACCGCTTCCGGGTAGTCACTGTGATCATCAACGGCTATCACTTTGTCGCCACCACCAGCGGCATACACCAGTTCTGTGACACTCGGAGCCAGAGAGATAATGCGCTGTACCGGTTTAACCGTACACACCCGCCGATTCAGGTCATCCTGAACACAACGGGGCGATTCTGGCGCAGAAACCTGATCAGCAAGACCAGTGACTGAAAGAAGAGATAAAGCCAGAAAGAAAGCAATGGGTTTCATGACTTCCCTGAGGTTGGTCGAAGTTAATTCCCCCGTCTTTCAGGGGGCGCACATCATAACGAAACTATAGTTTTTATGCACCGGGGTTTTTATGCATCGGTTTTTTTATGCACTGGGAAAAATTTACAGTTTGCTTTTAGGTGATGCCCGCCATAACACTTCCCCGTCGTTCTGTCTTGCGCAATGCCGGGACAACACATACATCACATCAGACAAGCGATTCAGGTAAATCAGCAAGGGGGCATTAATCTCTACACCAGACTCCTGCAGTCGTACGACACAGCGCTCTGCACGCCGGGCAACGGTTCGAACCATATGACAATGACAGGCCGTTGTGCCGCCACCGGGCAGAGTAAAATTGGTCAGTGGCGGTAAAGGTTCATTCAATTCATCGATCAGGCTCTCCAGGGCTTTGGTGTGTTCTTCCTGAATCAGCTGGTAGCCGGGCATTGCCAGTTCGCCCCCCACATCAAACAGTCGGTGCTGAATCTGCTCAATGGTCGACAACTGCTCCGCCGTTACGTCACCACTGGGTCTTAAGTGGTTTAACAACAGGCCCATCCAGCTGTTCAGCTCATCCACTGTACCTATGGCTTCAAAGCGCGCATCGCTTTTGGAAAATACCTGTCCATCGCCCAGCCTGCTGGTGCCTTTGTCGCCAGTGCGGGTATAAATTCGGGTTAAGCGATAGCCTTGTTTTTTATCAGTCATTGCAGAGTTCTTTTGACATGAATTTGCTATAGGGGTCTTCTTTATATTCACCAAAGGGCGAGCAAAATACAAAGCCATATTTTTCGTACAGCCGATGAGCTGCATGGAAAAAAGACATGGAGCCCGTTTCCAGACTGATGCGTTTGTAACCACGCTCGTTAGAGATATTGAGAATGTGCTCAAGCAGCAAAGACGCTACACCTTTCTTTCTGAATTCAGAAGCGGTGCGCATGGATTTGATCTCAGCATGATCCGGGCTTAACTCTTTTATGGCTGCGCAGCCTGCCAGTTTGTCGCCCTCCCATACTGACCAGAATGTAATTTCAGGAGACTTTAGCGCTTCAATATCGAGAGCGTGACTGCTTTCAGGCGGAGAAACAGACCTCATGTCGTCTAAATGCTGTGCAAGGAAATCAGCGATTAAAGGGCTGGTAAGGTCATCAATTATTATTTTCATCGATTGTTCATTTGAGTTTTCACTCACCCTGTCTTAGGGGCGCAGCATTCAATAACTTACCGGGCTGTTGGCTTTTGGCTATTAGCTGCTCATACAGCCAACAGCCAACAGCCAACAGCGGTATATTATGTTCTGCTGCTTCCCTTAAGGGTGTCGCAAAAAGTTTTAAACTCTGTTTGCGACACCTTTCTCAGATGGGTGAAGATATTACTTCAGAGCATCCAGCAACGTTGGTACCACATCCATGAAGGTCATGGCTACAGTGCGAACTGCCTGCATTTCGTCCTGTCCACCCGTGGTGGCAATAACGATGCCTGTTGATGGTTCGCCAACCACTACCTGACCGTGGATACCAACAAATGTCATGAAGCGATGGCCACCAACATTCAGTACGCGAATCTGATCTTTGTACCAGGCGTCAGCCAGCAGCTGGGCGAACCCGTCATATTTCCATGCGCTCTTCACTTCATCGTTACCGTTCATCAGGTTGTCGATGAACGCTTTGGAAACAATCTGCTCGCCCTTACGGTTCTTACCGCCGTTGACCATAACGTCCATCATGATAGCGGCATCACGGGTGGTCGCGTTCAGGCCGCCAGAGCCAACCCCTTCACCCTGAGAGTTGGATTGCAGGTAAGCGTTGTTCTCAAAACCAACACGTTGCCAGAGCTTTTCTTCCATCACCTCAGCCAGAGACTTGCCAGTGACCCGGGTAATCAGCATGCCCAGCATTTCAGTGTTAGCACACTGATAATCAAACGCCTCACCGGTTTCTACATCGGTGCGCTTACCAAGGGATTTACCAAAGTCGAGAACAGACTTCAGTTCCGGATAATGGTTCTTGCCATTCCACTCCTGAATATTGGTCATACGTTCATCCCAAATTTTGCCCGGCGTGAACTCGATCTTGATGCCAGAACGCATGTCAGCCACTTGCTGAACGGTCGCTTTTGCAAAAGCCGGTGATGCTTTCAGCTCAGGCACATATTGGGTGATCGGCGCGTTCATATCCACCAGCCCTTCATCAACCAGTGTCTGCAAAGTCAGCATGGTGAAAGACTTGGTCACGCTCATCATCAGGTGGGTATGGTCTTTGTGCATACCAGACCAGTAGTATTCATCAACCAGCTCGCCATTCTTCAGCAGAACCAGTGACTCCATGTTCAGGCGGTCACGCAGAATAACAGACAGTGGGTGTTCACCATCTACATCCATCGCGCTGGCAGAGTCCAGATCGAAGCCTTTTGCTTTACCCAGATCATGAGTCCAGTCGCCTTTGGACATTTCCACGCTATGGGTGAACTTGTAAGCATTCTTCATGGTCACTTTGGCAGAGCGACCACTGTCCCAGTTCTCCTGGGTAATTCCCACCATTGCCGCATTGTTAATAAACTCTGCATCGGGTTTGTGAAACGTTGCCGCCTGTGCGCCAACGGCTGTGGTCAATGCGATAAGGGTAGAAATTACTGTCTTTTTCATACCTGACTTCCTTTTTTACTGCTTACTCCGGAACGTCACTATTTACAGGCCATGGTGCGATCAGCATCAGAGCGATCACATTATGACTATTAGCGAGTTGGGGATTCGGAGGATATTACTAAATGGAATCAGGCACAATGTCGTAATTATCCAGAACAGCAAGCAGCAAGACAGCCCTGCTACCTGCCTTTATTTATTTATGCTCCTGATGGAAGGCCTCCACGCTTTAGAAAATAGAATCTGCCCAGACCTTCCGGCTACTTACCAGGCGACTTTATTCTGGCACAAATTTCCTCGGCGGTTTCCTCAGTTGCTTTAATAACATCATGTCTGGTCAATGGTAATTCAGGGTCGAGGCCAAGCCTTCTGAAGCAGTCGGACTCGGCTTTTCCATAATCAGACAGGACGTAGCGCTTACCTTGGATAGAGGCTTCGACCTCCACTCCGAATTCATCCAATGACCTGCGGGTTCGTGCCTTCAGGCAAGCTTCCTGTACAGCTAATTCCAGTTTAAGTTCTTCCTGAGTGGTGGTTGCTTTAGTGACCTCTTTTGCCCTGCCAAACCCTTCTAAACACGCTTCTGCACTTAGATACGTAAAGAGAAAAGTGCTTATCGGGATAAACGACATTGGATCAACCACCGGAAAACCCATTGAAGGAGCGTAAACTGCTATGGCTGTGTTTATGAAGAGGTAGCTTCCCATTAGTGATGTATATTTTAAGGGGAAAAATCTCGGTAGCTTGACCGCTTTTTGTAATGCCATGGCCCGGGCTATTTTTCTTTGAATGGCTTTACGGGCCTTAATCTCTGCTTTACCCGTAATCTGGCCGGTTGAAGCCCCTGCGCTATTATTCATAACCACTGGGTTGTTCAGGGCACGCCCGGCACCCAATCTAGTGAGCAGGCCTGGTTTCAGCAGTCGACCGGGAGCAGACGCCAACGGTTGAATCCGTGTGTTTTTGGGTTTATCAGAAGGAACCGATGAGTTCTGTGTTTCTTTTCCCGCTGAGGTTTCTGGTCCGGAACTATTCCGGGAGCTCTCTGAAGCGTTGCTGGTGCCGTCGCCAGGACTTTTTCCCTGATTATTTCCAGAACTACTGGTACCACCATCTACAGGAAGGCTGTTTATCAGCCCTGAAAATATAACATTGAGGTTTTCAAGATGAATGCTGGTATCCGGGGCCAGCACCAGATCTGGATTTGTGGCAGCATTTAATTGTTCTCCGGACCTGATTTTTTCAATCTGATCTTTAAATTCCTGCTCTTCTTCTTGTGAGAGCCCGTGAATCAGCTTAAAAGCAATAGCTTGTTCAGTCTGTAATGCTGAATCGTCAGATGGATTTGATAAGGAGACTTTAAGCAGACCGGATGCTCTTTGAATAGCTGCCTGAACTTTCTCCTGGTCTCTTAACTGCTTTGAAAGGCTCTGTTTTAAAGCATGCTCCTGATTAATGTGCACGGATAGAGGATCCGTCGATTGCCCAGTGCCTGCCTGAGGCGCATTTGACAGGGGCGGATAGTGCACTGTGACAGCCTGATTGGTGGCGATGAAGACTTTAGCTTCTTTGGTTTCCGGCAGTAAGATGTCTATCTCTGCATGACCGTGTTTTTTGTTGCTAAAACACTTCCACTGTTTATTTTCATCAGGTCTGACTGCCTTTGTCGTGCATAGGGTATCTGCTGACAGCCTCAGACTATCAGCATCAGCATCAACATCAAAAGGGTAAGGACTGGTTATCCTGACAAAATTCAGTGGTGAGCCACTCTTTTTTAACGGCAGGTCTGCGATCTGATCAAGACTTTCTTCTTTTCTACCCCGTACGGGCAAAACATTTAGTGACTCTGAATACTGACTCCTTTGAAACATGCTGGCAGACCAAATATTTAAAAGATTGCCAGGCAATGGATTCAGAACACCAGCCCCGCCACTGGACAGTACTTCCTGAGAGTAGCTTATTGTTAGCAACGCTCCTAAGAAACAAACAAACAACGACGATTGTGTATTTGATAACATTGTTTTATGTTGTGCGGTTGTATAAAAGAAATACCAATATAGAGTATTTTTAATCGTTAAGAGGATGAATATTGAAACATAAAGCCTCAGGATGAAAAAAGTACATGGTATTAACTTGATTGCTGCTCCTCTAACCCCACCAGACCTGCGAGCAAAGCCACGGGAATAAATAACTTTTGGACACTGACAACATTGACCCTGATCAGTTTACAGACCAGAATCAATGCACTGGCTATCGTAAAATCCGTAACAACTTCCCATATACCCATCATACGACTCTTCTCTCATAATTCGCTTTTTGATCGTAGTCTTGCCTGATAAGGCGGAGAGCAGTCGCACCAGGCCTATTGAAAATATACGCAAACAGGTTGAGCCCACGGCTCATTAATTTTTCCAGTAGCCTTGAGATAAACATACCCAGCTCCCCCATCCTCAAAACTAACCATTTTGCTCACAGGCAGCAAATGTTTAACAGGCGGAAGGAAATTACTTTCATGAAGAACAGAAGTTGGCTGGTAATGGCCACTACAATTATCCCAGGCAAACATGCTGTCATTTTCAAGGACTAACTGTCCTGCGTACAAAACCGGACTGTTGCGGGTGATAGACGTGTGCCCCAGTACAAGCACAGGAGGATATTTCATTAAGTAGATCTCATCACTGGTGCTGTTGACAATTCCCTGAGCGCAGAATACCTGAGTGGGATGTGATAGGAGAACCACAAAAATAAATACTTCGGGGAGGGTTACATGGAGTATTTTGTCATCAAAAGTTCTTCGTAAATAATAGGTTTCTCCAGATCGACATAATTCGCATAGAACCCGTTTAGGTGCGATTTTATACAATGTCGGAAGGCCACTTTCTATCGTGGTAAGTTGAGAGCGAAAGTTCAAAACTTGTTCAAGTGTTAACACTCTAAGCATCTCCCGGGAAGACATTAGCATCAGCCCTTATAAAAGTTTATGCTGCAAACGTAATAGTCACCGGAAATAACTTCTTGCTGGTCATTACTCCTGCTTTTTCTTTAAGCCTCCGGGCTTCATGCTGCTTATTTTCAGGGAAGAAGCGCAAAATACAAAGAGGAAACTTCGATGGCTGATACCGGTGTAACCTCATGCTGAACCCCAGAAACGTCAAAACCGTAGCCGACGCCAGACAAATCGTTGAAAAACGCAAACTGACCCATGTGAAAGTGGGCCTGTTTGACAATGACGGTATTATGCTAGGCAAATACATGAGCAAAGAAAAGTTCTTTTCCTCTCTGGAAAAGGGTTTTTCCTTTTGCGATGTCATTCTGGGCTGGGACAGCAAAGACCAGCCGTACGACAACGTTAAGTATACTGGCTGGCATACCGGATACCCCGATGCTCCTGTCAGAATTCTGCCAGACTCCTGTCGTGAAATTCCCTTTGAAGACGGTATGTTGCTATTTCTGGGAGAGTTCTGTGGGCAGGCTGAAGCCATTTGCCCCAGGGGCACGTTACGAAGGGTTATCCAAAAGGCTGAGTCACTGGGCTTTGAGGTTCATGCCGCTCTGGAATATGAGTTTTTCCTATTCAAAGAAACACCGGATTCCGTCCGCGAAAAAGGTTTTCGCAATCTTCAGCCTTTTACGCCGGACTGGTTTGGTTATTCCATTTTGCGCAATTCGGTACACTCTGACCTGTATCAGCAAATTCTGTCGCTGTCCCAGACCATGGACTTCCCCCTGGAAAGCGTTCATACCGAAACCGGCCCCGGCGTTATTGAAGCAGCCATTGCCGTAGACTCTGCCACCCATGCGGCTGACAAGGCCGCACTGTTCAAAACCTTTATCAAGGTGCTGGCGCAAAAGAATGAATTAATGGCGACCTTTATGGCGAAGTGGTCAGCGGACTATCCGGGTCAGAGCGGCCATATACACCTGTCTCTGCGCCATTCAGACGACAATCGTTCGGCATTTTATGATTCAACCCAACCGCATGGAATCAGTCAGATTCAGCGGCACTTTATCGCTGGTCAGCAGCGCCTGATGCCGGAGTTTCTTACGATGGTTGCCCCCACTGTGAACAGCTATACTCGAATGATTCCTGATTTCTGGGCACCTACCGACGCCACCTGGGGCGTCGAAAATCGCACAACCGCACTGCGGGTGATACCCGGTTCTGATCAGTATCAGCGTGTTGAATACCGCCTTGGCTCTGCCGATGCTAACCCTTATCTGGCGCTGGCAGCTGCTCTGGCTTCGGGCCTGCACGGCATTATTAATAAGTGGGAACCCGGCGATCCGGTACAGGGCAATGCCTACGAACAACAACACCCTGAGGAGCTTGCTCTGCCCGCTACGTTATGGGAGGCAGCACAGCGATTTAAACAGTCTGAATCGGCGCGCTCAATGCTGGGAGACGATTTCGTAGACCATTACGCCGCCTCCAGGGAGTGGGAAGAAAGAGAATTCAGAAAACACATCACTGACTGGGAGATGGATCGCTACTTCGAAATTATTTAATCGCCAACAAACCCTTAACCAGCGCTGCTGACATGAGTATTGCATGATGGACTTTGAACAATACACTGCCAACTGGCATTACCCTACGACAGTTCGGACAGGGGCAGGTCGCATCCGGGAGCTACCAGACATTTGTCGTGAAAAAGCTATAACTAACCCTCTGATTATTACAGACCCCGGACTGGCAAACCTGCCATTTCTGAAAAATGCAGCGGAACATTGCGGTACAGAATTAGCAGGGTGCTCGGTTTTCTCCGCCATCAAAGCCAACCCTACCGGCGAAAACATTGATGCCGGTGTCGTCGCCTATCAGAAAAACAATCACGACGGGGTTATTGCTTTTGGCGGTGGTTCTGCGCTGGATGCCGGCAAAGCCGTTGCTCTGATGGCTGGTCAGGACCGGCCTTTATGGGATTTTGAGGATGTCGGAGATAATTATCTGCGTGCCAATACAGCCACAATGGCACCGGTTATTGCAGTACCAACAACGGCAGGAACAGGCTCCGAAGTAGGGCGAGCCTCGGTGATTACCCACCAGCAGGACCAGATCAAGAAAATTATTTTCCACCCCAATATGCTACCAGAGACGGTTATTCTGGATCCGGAATTAACCTGTGGTCTACCCGCAGCTATCACCGCCGCCACCGGTATAGACGCCCTCTCCCATAACCTCGAAGCGTATTGCTCACCTCTTTACCACCCCATGGCAAAAGGCATTGCGGTAGAAGGTATTCGGCTTATTAAGGATTTCCTGCCAGTGGCTGTCAGCCGTGGTGACGACATTGAAGCCCGTACCCAGATGCTGGTGGCGTCGACAATGGGGGCAACCGCCTTTCAAAAAGGGCTCGGAGCCATGCACGCTCTCGCCCACCCCCTGGGAGCCATTTACGATGCCCATCATGGTTTACTGAATGCCATTCTGATGCCCTATGTGCTCAAGGCCAACGAGTCCGTTATCAGCGACGATATAGCCCGCTTAAGTCGCTATCTGGATTTGCCAGAGCCGGGTTTTCCAGCTTTTTTTGAATGGGTGATGACCCTGCGGCAGCAGTGCAATATTCCTCACCGTCTGGCAGAGATTGGTATAGACGACACCCATAGTGAGAGAATTGGAAAAATGGCTTGCGACGACCCCTCCGCCGGAACAAACCCCATTGCCTTTTCCGCTTCGGACTACGAGAAAATTTTTGCAGCCGCCATACAGGGGAATGTTTAATGAATATTGGCCTGTTGCTTTGTGACGATGTACAGACTCAGTTGCAACCAGACCACGGCAATTACCCCGGCATGTTTCAAGCCTTGCTTGAACAGCATAATCCGACTCTGAAACTGACAACCTATCGTGCGCTTGACGGGCAATTGCCTGAAAACACTACCGATTGCGACGGGTGGATCATCTCTGGCAGTCGTCATAGCGTTAACGACCCTTTCCCATGGATTTCTGCCCTGGAAGCTTTTGTGAAACAACTCTACATTGACGGACAAACAACAGTGGGTATCTGTTTTGGGCATCAACTGATGGCGAAAGCACTGGGCGGAACCGTCGTACAGTCAGACAAAGGCTGGGGGATTGGCATATCCGGGAATACATTGATAAAACACCATGACTGGATGCAGCCATCACTCAACTCTCTGAGGGTGCTGGTCAGCCATAAAGAACAAATAGAGCATCTGCCCAATGCAGCCACCGTTATTGCCGCCAGTGACTTCTGCCCATACTACATGGTGACATACAGTAACCATTTTCTGAGTATTCAGGGACATCCTGAGTTCACTAAAGCTTTTATGGAGGCGTTAATCCGTAGTCGGAAAAAGGGGCTCCCTCAGTCCCGATTCGTTGAAGGTATTGAATCTCTTAAACAACCTGTCGACAGTTCAGTTGTTGGGCAATGGGTACTGAATTATTTAGATAGAGCGCAGTAAACGCTAAGCGCTATTTTTATCTGGCAGGCTGGAAATACTAGCAATCACCATTATTCTTACTGTTGCCCTTTCGCGATTAATTTTGTCCGGTTCGCTCTCAAAACGACTTAAACTGTCTTTTGTGGATGCCTGTACTGGTTGTCATGATATAAGCGAGTACTTTTTATGTTAATAAAAGGCTTGTTGGCCATCAGTTTAAGTCTGATGTTTACCACTAAATCTTTCTCTTCCAATCAATCGAATAGCACCACCCCTAAGGTATATCAGACCAGTCCTGCCCAAGACAGGCTCGTTCTGCCTCCAGATGACGAACTGAGAATTTACAAAGAAAAGCTGGATAAGTTTAAAACGATCAAACACAACGATAGAAAAAAAATGGCCTGGCAGCAGGGGCCCATAATGCTGGGGATCAATGTTGCCTATAGAGTGACTGGAGACATTACCTTCCTGAACCAGTCCCTTAAGATGAGTGATGAAATATTAGCTGTGCGAAACCACCCCGAAGAAGGCAAAACGCTCTACGTTTCCAATAAAAAACTGCCTGTCTGGCCTACATTGCATGACGATTTCAAGGTGAATGGTGAAAAAAAGCCTTTTGCCAATATTATTATGACCGCCATGATCCTTCAGCCTATTGCCGAAAACTTCAGATTGATCATGGAATCTCCAGGGCTTTGGAATGAGGCTGTCCCCTTCGGAGAGGAATACCTCAAGGGGTCAGGAACCACATATCGCGAGAAGGCGTTATTCTATTTTGAAAAAATAGAAGAAACTATTGACCAGTTTGTTTTGGCTTTCTGGTATGACCCTCTTAACAACCTGCTGCGCATCCCGGACAATAGCAGAATGGAGGATATCCAACCTGAGCTGGCAGGTCTCTATCCAGCTTACAACCGGTCCCTGGCCATGATGCAGGTGCTTGATGACCTTGCACGGGGCATGGAGCTGGCTAAGAAAAAGCCTCATAAAGCAAGCGTGCTTCGGTCAATGGTGAAAAAGCAACTCGATACATTTTTTGACGACATAAAAACCTATAAACATAATGGCAAGAAGTACATCTATTGGTTCTATGCCCCGGCAGACAGAGAGTCCGGTCAGGAAGACAGTAAACATGGCCGACTGGTGATGCAGGCCATCACAAAGTTATACAACGACGGTAACAACCCCTACGGGCTTACCAAAGAAAAGCTTCAGCCTTTTATTGATTTATTTCTTGATAGGCTACTCACTAGTAATGGCAGCAAAGTACACTATTTTATCCACAGAAAAAACATGGTTTATAGGAACATTCATATAGAGCCTCACCGGCGAATAAACCGGGCCGGAGCCATGACAGGAGATCTTAAAGACGACATAAGCTATGTAACCCCTTACGTTATTCTCGGCTGGGCTGGCGATAGAGTAATGAAAGTTATTGAAGAGAATATGGCAAAAAAAGTGTCTCTGAAGTGGACCCCCTGGTTATGGTATTACCGGAATTTTAACAAGATCAATAGTCAATAAAAAACACAATAGTCAGAGTACTGGCTTTGGCTTTCTGCTGGAGCTGCTCTGAAGGCTTGAGTATTCAAAGGGGTTATTGCTGAATCCAATAAAAATTAAATGTGAGTTCATTATAAATATTTATCTTCTTGCTCCGTAGTCAGCCGAAAAAATAAAACTAAGAGTCCTGAGCAGTAATTACAATAACTACCCATGTTTGAAATATTCGGTCTAATATTAATCCCTCAAAATAACATTCTTTAATAGTATTTATTCCATGGGTTTGGCTATGTCCCTTAACCTTTCCTTTCATAACAACAATTCAAATTACCAGACGAACGTTTACGTAACCGGAGTACCCAATAACAATGTCTGAATCAACCCTCAACTCTGCATCATTTGCCCTCGCCCTGCTTTTAAAGTTTCATGAAAAAAACGTTGATACCAACTCTTTAATGCATGAACTATCTGGAAAGGATACGGATATTGAAATACAGGATCTCGTCAGAGTTTCCCAACGTCTTGGTATGAAAGCCAGAAAAGTAAGGGTCAAAAGGAAAAAATTTAATAAGTCGCCCTTTCCATTTATAGCAAAATCTAATGAAGGATACTTTATCATCGCGGACGTCAATGCCGAACAGGGCACTGTGATGGTTCAATTCTTCGGACAACAGCCGTGTATATTAAAAACCGAAGAACTCTGGGAACAATGGGACGGCGAAGCCCTCTGGATGACAAGGCGGTTTGATTTAAGTTATACCATGAAACGGTTTGGCATCAGCTGGTTTATCCCTGTCATCATTAAATATCGGAAAGTACTGGGTGAAGTCGTTCTTGCCTCATTTTTTCTGCAACTCTTTGCCCTGATTACCCCTATTGGTTTTCAGGTGGTTATGGATACCGTTTTGGTACATCAGGCCTTGTCCACACTGAATGTGATTGCCATCGCATTACTGGTCATGTCCCTGTTCGAAATCGGTCTGGGCACCTTACGAATGTACCTGTTCTCACACACCAGTTGCAGGGTGGACGTAGAGCTGGGTAGTCGGCTTTTTGAACACCTGTTGAAAATCCCCATTGCTTATTTCAGTGCCCGCCCGGTGGGACAGGTGGTGGCCCGTATCAGAGAGCTGGAAAATATAAGGGAGTTTCTTACCAACAATGCAATGACACTGCTTCTCGACCTGTTTTTTACCATAGTGCTCTTTATCGCGATGTACTTTTATTCATCGACGCTCACCTTACTTGTGCTTGCCTCCATTCCTTTTTATATCCTGCTCTCTGTCCTGATCAGCCCCGGACTCCACAACCGGGCAAAAGAACGGTTTGAGCGCAGTGCCATTAACCAGGCTTTTCTGACCGAATCGATTACCGGAATGGAAACACTAAAGTCAACAGCGGTTGAGCCCCGCATGCAGGCACGCTGGGAGCGCTACCTGGCCGGTTATGCCAAAGCCAGCTTTAGCAGCAGTGTTCTGGGTACAGTAGGTAGCCAGTTAGTACAACTGATTAACAAAGTGGTCACGGTTGCACTGTTGTGGTTTGGGGCTAAAGAAGTCATTGCCGGTGACCTGACCATCGGCGAGTTAATTGCCTTTAATATGTTATCCGGTCAGGTGGCGCAGCCTATTCTGAGATTGTCTCAGTTATGGCAGGAATTTCAGCAATTCAGAATCTCCATCGCCCGCCTGGGCGATGTGCTCAACACCCCCCGGGAGCCACAGCAGAGCCTTGATAAACCCCCTATGGAAGAACTCCGTGGCCACATAGAGATGGAGCACGTTAATTTCAGCTATAGCAGTGAGCTGCAAAACACCCTGACGGATATCAACCTTGTTATTCCAGCCGGGCAGACCGTTGGTATTGTGGGTGAATCCGGTTCAGGAAAGTCAACGCTGGCGAAATTACTGCTTCGTCTCTATGTACCCAATACCGGAAAAGTTTTGATAGACGACAACGACATCGCACTTCTGGACCCGTCCTGGCTACGACGACAGTTAAGTGTTGTTCTGCAGGAAAACACGCTGTTTAACGGAACGGTCCGTGAAAATATTGCCCACTCTGATCCACTGCTGCCCATGGAGGCCGTCATCGAGGCTGCCAGGCTGGCAGGGGCCCACGAGTTTATCACGCACCTCGCAAGGGGGTATGACACTGAGCTTGGTGAACGAGGTATCGGCTTGTCGGGAGGACAAAGGCAGCGTATTGCTATCGCCCGAGCCCTGATCAGCAACCCACGGATTCTTATTTTTGACGAAGCAACATCGGCGCTCGACTACGAGTCAGAGTATATTTTACAGAAAAACATGGGTGCAATTTCCGAATCGAGAACGGTTATTACCATTGCCCACAGGCTTTCTACCATAAGGCATTGCGACAGAATCATCGTTATGCAGAACGGTCGGATTAAAGAGGATGGAACCCATCACAGCCTTATTCAACAAAACGGTTATTACGCAAAACTCTGGAACATTCAGTCAGGTCATCAAGATGCTTAATTTTTTAAAAAAAGTCACTGCTTTCTTTTCTTCCAGAGAAGAAAATGAATTTTTACCCGCCGCAGTTGAAGTCCTTGAAACACCGGCCTCCCCCCTTAAACACGTTTTAACGATAAGCATCTGCCTTCTGTTTGTTATTGCCCTGGTCTGGTCCTGGTTTGGAAAAATGGACGTCATTGTTGAAGCGGAAGGACGCGTTATTCCAGACGGTTATTCAAAGAAAATAAGCCCTATACAAGTAGCGCGGGTGAGCAATATTTACGTGACAGAAGGTAGCCAGGTAAAAAAAGGGGACAAGCTGATCGAGCTGATTCCCAACCCTTCGGACCTTGAAACCAACACCGAGCAAAAGGCACAGGATATATCCACGGCCCTTTTATCAGCCCTGAGGGAGGAAACCCTGATCAGACTGATTAATACACCAGGCCTATCCCGACCTGTTTCCGTCAACCTGAAACAGGAAGCAATAAACAATCAACTTACTTTTGACCACCCTCCTACAGCGCAACGATGGGCTGCAGAAGATAATGCTTTAAAAAGTGAACTGGAGGCATTTTTATCATCGGATCAATCCATGGAAAAAAATCTTGATGAACTGTCTTCTTCTTTGGCTGCGGATGGCGAAGAAATAGAGCGTTTAAAACTGTTAAACCCGATCCACAATAAGCTGGCTTCATCGACGAAAGCGTTGTATGAAAAAAAAATGATGTCCGAAGTCGACTGGCTGATAAGGCGGGAAAAACAAATTGATACCGCTCAACAGCTAAAGGTAATGATGCAGCGACAGAAAGAGCATCAGGCCCGCTATCAGGCCTTGCTGGCCGAACGGCAACAAAAGCGGGAAACCTTTATAGCCGGACATCTCAAGGAGTACCTGACCGCTGTCCAACAGATCGACCATGGGAATATCGTTATGGCAAAGGCCAGCATGAGAGATGAAAACCAGGTGCTAACTGCTCCCATCGACGGGACAGTACAACAGATTCAGATTCACTCTTCCGGAGATGTGGTACAACCCGGCCAGCCCGTTATGGTGATTGTGCCCGCTAACAGTAGGTTAACCGTTGAAGCCATGGTACTTAATAAAGACATTCGCTGGGTTAAACCAGAACAAAAAGTTCAGGTGAAAATTGAAAGTTTCCCCTACACCCGTTATGGCTATCTTGAAGGCAGTGTTCAAAAGGTATCCGGAGATGCCATTAACGACGAACAAAAAGGCTGGTTTTTCCAGGCTTTTATTAATCTGGATCGAGACTGGTTTCAGGTAGAGCAAAAGAAAATAAGAATACAGCCTGGTATGACATTAACTGCCGATGTTATTGTAAGCCAGCGACGTTTACTGGAATACTTCCTTTCTCCCTTGCTGCGTTATCAGAAAGAAGTCTTTCGGGAAACAATGTAGCTCCCGGATTCATGGCCGGATTAATTAAACCCGTCATTTTATAAGTCAGCTGACCTTTACTTGGGTAAATTACCATTTTGCAACTAGTCTGTTACGAGACAGCAAAGCTAACCATCGAGAATGGTTGTTGTTGGTAGGAATCCAAAAGAGAAGTTATTATGTCCGGTGACGACAACAAACGTAAAGGCAGCCCTTCTGACGGCTCAAATCAAAACGTTAATAAAAAAGCAAAGCCCAGTCAGACACCCCAGCGCAGACCTCTCAATCAGCCAGAATTAACAAATCCATCAGGTACTGATACAGCGAATAGGAGAGCGGGTCAGCAAACTCAGGGCAATTCCAGACCCTGGCAACTCTATATAAGCAACTTTCAGATCAGACCCGATCTGACTTTGCAGAAACTATTGGATACTCCCCCGGTACCACGACCTTCATCTGATCTGGATAATACTCCTCTCGATCGTGCTTCGGAGCTTAATGTCAGTAATGAAGATCTAAGGTACTACTTTAATGACTATATACAAACGAGGGAAAAACTCAGAGAAAGAATTGCTAATATAGAGCAAGTCCCCATTCCCGAGCGCAAGATTTCTGATTACGCGGATGAATATTATGATTTTGATGGTATAACTTATGGACCTAAAGGCTCCCCCCAAAAGAAGGAAAAAACCAGTTCGAGTTCTGTTTCATCCCGGACCAGTACAGGAACACAACCCGGAACTTCCGGCTTTGCCTACCCCAGACATTTACCGCCCCACTTAAGTGGGATAAACAAACCTGGTACGTCAAACTTCAACCCTCGCCCTGTTCCACCCCAGGCAGGCACATCAGGTTTGAACACTATAATGCCTGATAATGCCGGAGCTCCAGCTTATATCGATCTGACAGACGACGGAAATCAGGGTGTATTGCCGCGAGACAAAGGCCCGGGGAAAGCCAAAAACCAAGCTAAATCCGGAACCCAAACCAGACCTCTGCCACCTGCCGCTGATCAACCTGCACAGCAACCCGCTGATCAATTCGTACAGCAACCGGCCGGTCAATCCGCACAACAACCAGCTGGTCAATCCGTACAGCAACCGGCTGGTCAGTCCGTACAGCAACCAGCTGGACAATCTGTACAACAACCGCCTGCTCAACCCCCACAACAACCTGCAGTACAAACCAACAATCAAGACACGAGTGATAGCCTTGGCCTGAATGAGCATTTCCGGAATACTCTGCGTCAACTAAGTGATGACCTTGGGCTGCCGCTTGATATATTCTCTACCCCCATGTCGCCAGATTGTGATGACAATAAAAGACGCAGGCGCCGGTCAGCCTGCAGTCTTAAAGATCAACAATTGAAAAAAAAAGTAACCCAGTTTGTAAATGCCATTAATAAACAGACTGTTAATTTCAGAACCAAAATAGTCTTTTCTGACTCGAGTATTGAAAGAACAGACATATCTTCGTATTCCGCAAAACCCGGAACGGTATTAGCCGAAATACAAAACCAGATCAACGATTTCAGGGAGAAGAGAGCAAACCAGACCCTTGATCAGCATACTGTTCAAGGATTCAATAGCATCGTTGTTTTCGATAAAGCATCCATACCAAAAACTATTAACCAGACAACCAATAAGCCGGCGACAGAGGTATTATATTTTGATGCAGAGAGTACCCTGCTATTCTCGAAATACGGTGAAGTCGTAACAAGGATTCCCGGCGGAGAATATAACAGGCTTTCTCTTATAGGTACGGTTGGTGACTTTAAACAGCTGGCAAAAGCAGTACCAATAGACAAAAGTAAGCCGAGCTTGCTGAAAGCGTTTATCAAAAAGTTCTGCCATAAAAACAGTATTGGCAATGTTCAAATCCAAACTACAGACGGTACTACTGACAACCTCAAATCATTGGTACAGGATTTTGAAAGTATTCGCCGTGATACGCTTGGCTCCATTGGCAGTATCAGCTTTAATTCTGCTGAGGGTACTGGTTCCGAGTACCGCCTCTTCCCCGGCGAATCCAACGCGCTCCAGGTATCCCGGACATCGACCAGCACGCCCCTCTCTCGCTCTGTGCTTCCGGGTTCGTTCATCAAGTTGCCCGAACTCGATAATCCCCCCGATGCCCCGGAATCCCTGCCCGAAAAGGTGGATGACAAACCCTCCAAACTCTTAACCATCGCCAACACCAGGTCTGATTTCAAGCAGCGTTTGCTGGAGCTGGATACGGCTTTTGAGATGATTAGACAAGACAACGCCCTCGCGGACAATGTGCTGCCTGTCTTTGACTCTCTGGAAAAAGAAGGCGACGGTTGGCGTATGGACGTGCTGCAGCCTGACACCGGAGTTAAAACACCGGTCACTTTCACCTCGGGAGCACTTGACCGGTTCAAAACATTTATTCAACGAGTTCAGAGCAATAACGCTAAAAATAATAACGCTAAAAATAAAGCCACTGCCGCCAATGCGTTTGGTGCGTCACAATCCATGATGGATGTCGGCGATATGGTGACGGAGCTGGTTAATACAGGAAAGTGGGTAAAACACAGCAAACCTGAGTATATGACCGACTCGCAATACAGGGTGTATCTTGGCCAGCAATACCTTGGCGTTATTGCTCTGGCGTTGCAAACCGGCGAAGTGGTCGATCTTGGGATTAAAGGCATTAAGTTTTCAGCTCCGGGCATTAAGCCCGTTATCCTGCCCAAAAAAGCTCTGCAGCAGTTCAAAGGTCTAACTAAACAGCTCAAGAACCAGTCAGCCATAAAAAAACTGGGTAAAATCGTCAACACTGGCAGTAAATCCGGCCGGTTCATCCCGGGTCTGGGTTCCGGCTTACAGTCTGCCAACCTGGGGCTGACCATCGCCGAATACCATGAAACCGATGACCCTGAAATGAAGGCGCTCCTGGAGTCAAAGGTTATTTTTGAATCCGTGGATACGGCGGTGTCCTACCTTTCAGAGGTTGCCGGGCCCCTGGGCCTTATCATTGATGCGCTGATGCTGTTTGCCCGAAGTATATTCGAGGCCTGGTTTGAGGAAGAAGTCAGAGAGCTGTACTTTAATAAGCTCATTGATGTCACGAAAGAAATTGCCAAAAATTTCGACTCCCTGCATAAGTACCTTGATCCTAAAGAGTTTATCCTTGATGGCAAGTACCTGAATTTTCTGAAGGCTGGCAAAACGAACAAGCTGCTGCCTTTTAATGTCAGGGAAATAAACCTGGTCGACAACACTGTACGTTATGGCGCTGTCAAAACCCGCGCCCAGACTCATGTCGCCGGTAAAGAGAGCGGCCACAAAGTCTGCGAGAACCATCCGTTTCTCGACAAATCCGGATCAACAACTCCCTATTGCGCAAAGGATATCAATTACATCCGGTATTCCGAACCATTTAATATGATTCGCAACGCACTTCATACCTTGTGTAACACTGACACTCGCCTGACCGGTTACAACTGCGCTGACGGTATTTATAAAAACATTAATTTATCCAGACACAAGAATATTCTGATGTCTGCCACACCGGGCTGGGAAGCCAATATGCAGTACTCGCCTTTTGAACGGCGCCAGCATACGCCGGCCCGGTTGTATAACAACGATTCTCCCGGCGCGCTTTTTCTGGATGCGATCAGCGACGATAAATTGAAGCAGGTTTATAGCCAGAAGGTTGAGGACGTTAAATACAGAAACTGTTATTGGGGAGACTGTGATAACGAATACACTTATAAATACATCGGTCAGGTGCTGACTAATATTACCGACCGGAAAAACCTTGAGACAACCAGCACATTACACATGGACGACAATGACTACAATGTCTTTTTCCATGGTATTAACAAAGACATTGACTCCATGCTTTTTTATAACGTTCATTCCTTTAAGGGGGAGGGCGAGGGCGAGCGACGAAAGTACACCCTGATTTCTGACAGCCGGCATAGAATCAATATTTACCCCACTGAAACAGCGGATGAGATGTGGATACTGGCCTACAATGGCAAGATTCCTTATACCTGTATCGCTGAAGATGACAGCAAGATCAGTAATTGCACGTCTGAAACCGGCAGAGCCGGAGGGAAAGATTCACCTTATATAACAAAGGTCCTGCTAGGTGAGTCCACCTTTAACTTTCACGACAGCCCTGATTACGAGAAAAATGACTGGATTCCTTCTACTTTCAGGAACATCAACCAGGGTTGCCGTGGACTGGTCAATACCTTAAAGATGTTTGGCTTTGACTTCCAAAGCCGGAAAATCTGTGACTATTCCTACAAGGTGGTGGCCTCAGACGCTAATGCGGTGTTTGAGTTTTTACCGGATAACCATAAACGAGTTTACCTGTTGAAGTTTGCAGGACGCCTTAGGGATATTCAGCAGGGAGCCGAAAAATTTCGAAAAATAAACAAACGGTACAAAACCACCTCACGGTTTGTAAAGATCGCTCTGAAAGACGAGAATATCAACCTGAGGATGAGCCCGAGACGTCGTAAGGACTGGAAAGGCCGGGTGTTAAACTGGTTCGACGGCGATCACGACAATATCATTACCCTGATTGCTCCCAGTGATGAGGTCAAGCCCATTATCGGCTCACCCGAAACCGGCTACTACTTTTACAATAAGACATCAGAGCAGGTATTCTTTAAAACCAACGCCCACCTGAGCCAGCCACACACTCAATTTACCGAATTTGACTGTAACTCAGCAGGTTCCTGTTTTCAGGAGCCCGTAACGATGGTGAGAAAAACGGGGTCCACCAATAAACTCATTGTCAGCAGTGACAGTGGATTTACTTTTCAGCTGACTGCCGATGCCTCTGGAAAAATCAAGCCCAAAGAGATTGCGCTGGTCACCACGGCGGAGAGGCTTGAAAGCACCATTACCACCGTGTCTTACAATCAGGACATTATCCCACTGTATGTAATCGACAGCAGGGAGAATAATAATATCACCCGTGCCGGCTTCTATGATCATCGCACACAACAGCATATTGCGTATCTGAACAGTCTGTTTGACGGGGGGCGTAGCAGTCACCAGGCCAGTAATGCACTAGTCATTGACGACAATGTCATCAGCCGTTTAAAAAACGAGCACTTGCCCATTCACAGGGTAATGGATGGGCTGGATGTTTATTATATTCTTTTCAGTCAATATTCCGGCAACCTGGTGTACCTTAAAACAAGCCGTCAATCCGGTGATCCGGAATCAGGCTCATTGATTAAAAAGATTGCAACCGGCTTCAAAGTCATCCGCCCCGCTTCAGAACAGGAAACCCGAAGCTCTATCGCCGGCCGTCCTGTGTTTGCCAGTGTCAGGGGCTTTCGGGACAGTATTCTGGCAATAACCCGCAGCGGACATGGTCTGCGTATACCCGATGACGCCTGGAGCGAAACGGTTTTACTGAAAGACGATCAGGAGATGAATGACAAAACCTTTGACCACTGGGTCGTCGAAAAAACCGGAGCCGCTGTCGACAAATCCGGGGACCGGATGTCTCTGCACCGATTCAAACCCGGTTCCGGAGTGATCCTTGAGTCACTTGATTTCGGGAAGATCATTCATAGCGTTTATCCCTCGGTGTTCAGTGACAGCAGTGCATCGCACTGGACCGATGATACGGCAACAAAATTTGTCTCCTTACTCAAAACCCGGATTCAAACGCTTATCCGTGATGCGGAAACCGAATACTCAGCGGTAGCCGGTCTGGTGAAACTACCGATAACCACAAAATTACCCGATCATCCACTGCTGGGCTTTATGAAACAGCAGGATTTCTGGTACCACAGATCCGGAGCACTGCTGACCGCCGATGCCAGCAGTCAGTTCCGGATTGTCGGCAGTGAGGGAAGTCACCTGATCACTGTACCCGGGGCGGCAGAGCTGCATATCAAAGACAGCGGTGGCCGCAGGGAAAGGCTCGAGGGCAAACATCACTTCCCCGCTGAGTTCATACTCAAACCCCAACAGGCACGGGATGGACACCCGTTTTGCGGCTCTCAGGGGCGGGTGCTTCTGAAAGACTTTCCTGATGCGTTTATGCCCCTGGTGTCCGTTCCCTGTAAATACCGGATGTTTAACCCGGCATCACTGAGCGCTGATTATCAGTGGAATCAGAATAAAGGTACCTGGTCCATCGAAACGCCTGTGGCAAACTTTGAAGGGAACCGGAATGACTTTAAGTTAACCGCTCTTGACCTGAGCCAGGTCCCACAGGACAAATCCACCGAAGGCAGCCGCTGGCGTGACCTGGGCTCAGCAGTCGATGCGGATTTAAAAAAAGCCATAACAATCGTACTCGATCTTATTCGTACCAGGACTCTGCCAACGGACGGGCTGATTCCTTTGAAGCTGCGGCCTGTTGCTTACTCCCGGGGGCTCAGCACCGGTTGGTTTGATAATCATAATAAAAAATTATACCTGGGATTGCTGGGAGTGAATCACCAAACCAGTTACCTGATCGGGGGCTCGAACTTACAACGCTACAGGCGTAAAGTAACAGGGGGCATAGCTTTCAAGCCAGAATTCAAACGTCTCTATTGGCTCTACCCGACTCCGGTCGCTATTTCGGGTCTGGGGCCTTTTAACAACGTCCAGGTTCTGGATGGTGGGCTGTGGCTGCAGGGAACCGAAGGGCAGGATCAATTCAAACTGGATGAGCTGCGACTGAAGACCTTCTACAACGGGTCAAACGTTCAAAACGTCAGTTCAAATAACAAGATATCGGTTTACCTCGAAGGCAATGGCGGGTCGGACCATTTCCATCTGAAAGAGGCTGACCTTCAGTATTTCCGTGAAATCATCATTTATACGGATATTAACAGACAGTCCGGAACAACGCCCACCCCTCGAACCGCTGGCACCCGGCCAGAGGACCGCGACGGCGTTAACATCAGCCTGAAGTCTCCATCTTTCCTGTACAGCGTAAAACGTAACGGTCAGGATATTGAGGTCTCTAACCGGTTTGATCCCGATGCCGCCAGGGTCATCATCAAGCAAGCCTGTACCAGGCTATACGACCATTCCCTGGTGCCCGCCACCATTAAGTTTGCCGATATCAGCCTCACGCTGAAAGAGCTGACATCAATGGTTCTTGATAAGGGCGGAGAGATTCGTTTCCCGATGCGAATTAATAAAGCCGCTTCCCTTAGCTCATCGTATAATGTGCAGGCAACCGGGCAGCAGCCGTTGTTCATTGAGTTAGGCCCCGAATTTCGGGCCATTCCGAAACAAGTCAGCGGTGGTGTCAAAATTGCGTTTACAGCCATTGCACCTCCCACACCCACATCTACACCCACATCCACACCCACACTCAAAAGCAGTGTCGTCATTCCTGGTTACGCCTTCGCCTCGGGCAGCGTAATGATCAGGCAGAAGAACGGCTACCATATTCTGCAATACGACGGTAGCCGTGGGATTCGTCACAACCTGGCCAGCATCTCACTGAAAGAACAGACGATAGAGCGTGACGGGCATGAACTGGCCGTATCAAAAACACAGCCGGTACCGGTCAATATTACCCACGTGAAATACGTTATGAAGGAGAAAAACGACGCTGGCTATCCAGTGGTCAGCCGACATCAGCTGGACGTTCAAAATCTCACTCTGGACAGCAAAAAACGTTACGCCCAGGTGGGACGAAACAGACCGGATAAGGCAGGCCGGTACGATGTCCACGCTGTTTTTTATGCTACCAGCAGCCCGGATGAATATCGTTTCACGTTCAATACCAAAAATGGTCAGTTGCACTGGCAGGCCTGGCGTGAGAACGCGTTAACCCGAGAGGGTGTTTTAGGTAAAAAACAAGCGTCGCTCAATATCCAGCTGAGGAATCACAAGAACCTGGCGTCCTATTACAAAGTGGTGCCCGGAAACCCGTCAGACCTCAGGCTGACCCGCTCCCCGACTCTGCAAAACCATAGCCAGATGGTGATTGGCGGTTACCGGCAAGACCTTGGAGATCTGTCCAATAGCGGTTTCAAACCCTTGAAATGGGCATTGCAAAAAGCCATAAGATCTGGATTTTCCGATCCGATTCAGGGCGTTATATTCGCCGGCCCTGCGAATCAACCAAAGTTAAGTCTTAATGACCTGGCGACCCGTTTAAACCGGGCTACCGTCTTAGTAAAAGAACCCGTGCCTGGCAACAGCGAAATGATGGAAGGTAACCACCTGGATAATGTGATCTACGCCAGGGCGAACCCGACAATGAGGGAAGTCAGGGGGCATGGCGGCGATGACCTTATCGTTATTGAAAGCGCAAAAAAAGAAGCAACTGACATCATAGTCCAGCGGCCTGTTCGAAGGAGCGACCAGTGCGACAGTCGTCGACAGGTAGTGGCAGACCAGGCCTCCTCCAATCTTAACTTCACTGTTAATGGCGGTGCTGGCAATGATGTCTACGTTCCTGAGCGTAATGTAAGGATTAATGACAACAAAGGCGACCATTCGGTTTTCATATCGAAAACCTCGGGAGCGGATTTACGAGGGCTGTCCGGAGAAAAAAGCACGACGTTGTTCGTCGATATGAAATACGACACAACACTCTTTAGCCTGTGCGACAGAGATACAGGCTCGCTCCTGACGCTGATGACGAAAAAACAGGTAACCGAGGCCGAGGTTCCGGACCTGTCCAGGCAGGATATCCATGTGTATTCGACAGAGCATAACGGCCTTGTCGCATTGGCTAACCTCTCCACATTGAAGCGTATTCATTTTTTAAAAGACAATAAAATGACCGATGACCCGGTGGGTCTGATAACCGGTCGCAACAACGTTCTGACAGACAGCGAAAACAGTGAAGACCTGCAAGCCATTAAAGCCCGAACCTCAGCGGCCCGGAATGAAATCCGGGCATTACCGGAAAGTTCTGCCGATACCGAAATCGTCAACCGACTGGACAAACTGGTGGAAAGCCTGAGCGCATTCAGTACGACCGCGGGAGGCAATAGTCCAATGCCCACAGCACCGGCCAGCCAAAACGCTACGAGTATTTTTACTTCACCGATAGTGAATACAACCGGTGTTTTTTCAGGGAGGCAATCCTGACCTCTGTCAGTCAGAACCAGCCTGAATCTGTTATGATCAGAGGTATTTAACCACTTGGACAAGGCATTCCAACACGGGTATGAACCGCTTTATCTACTCTGTACTTCTCTATCTGGCAACTCCCCTGGTCCTGCTGCGAATGCTGCTTCGCGCCCGCAAAGCACCGGCATACGGCAAACGCTGGGGGGAACGGTTTGGTTTTTTCCCCAGCCTGCCACAGGATAAACCGGTTATCTGGGTGCATTCGGTATCGGTTGGGGAGACCATTGCCAGTGCACCCATGGTCAGGGAGCTGCTGGAACGTTATCCGCAGCACCGCATTTTAATCACAACCATGACACCCACCGGCTCGGACCGTGTTAAGGCGCTCTATGGCGACTTGCCGGGCAGTCGAATTGAGCATATCTACTGCCCTTATGATCTGCCTGATGTGCAAAACCGGTTTCTGAACAAAGTAAAGCCAGAACTGGCACTGATTATTGATACAGAACTCTGGCCTAACACCATTGCAGCCTGTCACAAAAGAAGCATTCCGGTCATTATTGTCAACGCTCGCCTGTCGGAACGGTCTGCCAGAGGTTATGCCCGAATGAAAGGGCTCGTCAGCACGATGCTGAAACAAATCACCATGGTCGCCTGTCAGAATAAAGACGACGGTGAACGTTTTATCCGCTTAGGGTTGCCGCAACAACAGTTAAACATTACCGGCAGCGTAAAGTTTGACCTGTCCGTCAGTCCTGAAGTCATAACACAGGGCAAGCTTTTAAAAACCGCATGGGAAGAAGGCCTGGGCCAGGCTCCTGTCGTCATCACCGCAGCCAGCACCCATGAAGGTGAAGATCAGCAGGTTTTAGATGCCTTTAACAGCCTGTGCGCACAACACGACAACTTACTTCTGGTTCTGGTTCCCAGGCACCCGGAACGCTTTGAGGCCGTCAATGAATTAATACAAAACAGTCAGTGCAACGTGGTTCGACACAGTGAAAAGCAGCCGCTAACCTCATCCACCAACGTTGTACTGGGTGACACCATGGGTGAAATGATGACGTTCTTTGCCGCATCCGACATTGCGTTTGTGGGCGGTTCATTGATTGAACGAGGTGGTCATAATATGCTGGAGCCCGCCGTACTGGGTCTTCCTGTGCTGTCCGGACGACATGTGTTTAATTTTCAGGACATCAGTGACTCTCTGGTCAAAGCTGGCGGCATGCAGCTGGTCGATTCGCCACAGCAGCTGGCTGAAGCCATTGCCAGACTCATTACCGACAAACAGCACTATAAGGAAATGAGCCAGAACGCTGCCTGCTTTGTGGCTTCTAACCGTGGCGCACTGGAAAAAACGTTAAACCTGATCAATCATCAATTACCTGCGCCCAAGTGACGTTTCGGATGATATCCATCAATGAATAAACAAAAACGTACCGAGATTTTTACCCGCCTGAGGGATCAGAACCCGCACCCGACCACTGAGTTAAACTACAGCTCACCTTTTGAGTTGCTGATTGCCGTCATTCTGTCGGCCCAGGCCACCGATGTAGGTGTTAACAAAGCCACCGATAAACTCTACCCGGTAGCCAATACACCCCGGGCGATTCTGGCTCTGGGGCTGGAGGGCTTGAAAGGCTACGTAAAAACCATTGGCCTGTATAACGCCAAAGCAGAAAACATTATTAAAACATGCACCATGCTGCTAACACTGCACGATGGTGAAGTCCCTGATAGCCGTGAAGCCCTGGAAGCCCTGCCCGGCGTTGGCAGAAAAACCGCGAACGTTGTCCTCAACACCGCATTCGGGCAACCGACCATGGCTGTGGATACCCATATTTTCCGGGTCTCCAACCGTACGGGCATTGCCCCCGGCAAAAACGTACTGGAGGTTGAAAAGCGACTGTTAAGGCTGGTGCCAAAAGAGTTTCTGGTAGACGCCCACCACTGGCTAATCCTCCACGGCCGCTACGTCTGCAAAGCCAGAAACCCCCAATGTGGCAGCTGTCTCATCGAAGACCTCTGCGAGTTCTCTTCACCAAAAAAAAATGTAAAGAAAAAGAAGTAAAAAAACCTCAATATTACTCAAAGAATCTAGGAGAGTCTTTTTTTTTGCCTTTACAAAACCGCAATCGCCACATATAGTAAAAATATGAATAAGTAGTAATTATATTTGTAATGATAGAAGTGGGTAAAAACGTTAAAGTTAAAATCTATAGAGATACCAATGGCCACTCGTTCCCAGTGGTGGTACGAAACGGCGTTTTCCCTGCCTGTTTGTATCTCAATGCCTATTTGAATGGCAATCACAACTCACCTCTTTCTATAGGCAAGAAAGGAGTGACCACGCAAGCGCCCAGTCTAAATACTCGCATAAAGTACGCTTACGAGTTAAAGCTCTTGTATTGTTATTTCGCAGATAAGGGTATCAACCTGGTTGATAGGGTTGCTGATAGTGAGTTCCTCTCAAGAGTCGAAGTGGAGGATTTTGTTCGAGCATGTAAGCTCTATGCTGATGACAGCAATTCGCAAGACTGTTCAGCTGTGGTCAGTATTACAGATAAGCGTATCAGAGATGCTATCTATGCAACGGCCAACAGTCATTCCCAAGTATCAGCCCACACCTTTCGCCAGCGCTTAATTCGCCTGAGAAGTTATATTGAGTATTTGTACGTCTGCCACCATTACGACCAGGCTGACACAGAAAATAAAGTCAAAACTGACGATAAATTCAGGGTTTTTCAGCTCTATATCAATAAGTTTATTTCAGGCTCTCGAAAAGACAATACCATCACCAAAGACCCCTTTGAGTCCGTCATTTCAACAGATAAATTCTTTGAACTTCTAGAAATCATTAGAGAAAGCTCACCGAAAAACCCATTTAAATCGAGCAAACTGAGAAATCAAATCATCATGCAAATTTTGATTGACACCGGTGTTCGAGTTGGTGCCGTTCTAAAGCTTAAGATTAGTGATTTAGTAGATGATTGGGATAATCCTCGATTTCTTATCACCAGAACGCCTGACGATGCTACCGATACAAGGCGAATGCCTGCTGCAAATAAAACCAAAGCATTGTCGGCCTCGGTGTCGTCGGATTTAATGAAGCTCATCAAGCTTTACGTATCAACGGTGCGAGCTTCACATTCTAACGCTCATGAGCATGACTTCGTTTTTATTTCGGAAAAGGGCGTTTCATCAGGGCAGCCTATCTCTTACAACGCCATTAACAAATTAGTGGGTAAATTTGGCGACGCTTTTGGCACCCCTCTGCACCCTCATAAGCTAAGACATAAGTGGAACGAGGTGTTTACTGAAAAGGCGGAAGAGGCAGGTTATGAGGCCGCACAGATTGAAGATATGCGTAAATACAGCATGGGCTGGGTTGAAAACTCCAAAATGGCACAAACCTATAACGAGTTTAAACTGGCTGTAAAAGTTCAAGAACTCTCTGCGAAAAATCAAAGCAAATCGGTGCCAAGCCTTGGAGGTGCAAGTGAATAAATCTCAAACCACCGATTTAAAGAGAGAATACGCGGGTCAGAGGGTCTTCTCAGCTAAAGAAGAGGGTTACACCTTTGATGTTTTGTCTGATGAATGGCAGCTCGGCTATAAAAAGCTCCTGCGCTTAGGGTGGATGAATGAACTGAATGTCGATCCTGCCACCTTCCTCGATTTAAGGTTAGCAATAGCACATACTGCTTCACGCTATGCCTATAACTCTATAACAGGTTTCGTAAGCCGACTGAAAAATATCGTTGACAACCTTGATGTCAATGAATTTCAAGCATGGTGGCTAACCCTTGATCGTTACAAGAAAAACGTTAGAGATGGATTGTTTGCTTTTTGTCAGCGGAGTGACGATTACCACTCAACAACTCTTTCCCCTCTGTATGAATCAATCAAAGATGAAAATCTAGGTAGAAACAGTGGCACTAAAGGGATTCTTGACATTAAAAGCGGTGCTTACAGTGAAATTGAGCATGACAATATTCTAGAGGTGCTTCGTATTGAAACCCTTCAAGCGCTGGATCTGGATAGTAATCTACTTACGCAACAAAAATTTACACGTTTACGAAACGTGATTGCATCTCAGCTTATGGTGGCAATTGTAAGGCGGCCTGTCCAACTTGTACAAATCAAATGGTGTGATGTGTTGCGAGTTGGTCAAGAATTTCAGTCACACAAAGAGCCTGACAGAAAATGGGAACCCATAACGCAACATCTATTTTCAGATGTTGAACAGTTACATCTTCGAACCTTCAAGGGGAAGGATGGTGAATTTCGTTTTAACGCTGAATCACGCTCACACCGCTTGGAGCCTGACTGTTCTCAAATGTTATTACGTTATTATCAAGCTTACGAAAACTATCTTTCACACCAGTTACAACAAAGCCGTATCACCTTAAGCCCCGATGAAATGACAGAGGTGATGAGGCGTTTACCACTACTGCCAGATCAAAGTCTCTTCAGCTCTGAGTATCAGTCAGAATCAGAGCTTTTCAGAGCAATCAGTGACACCTCTCAAGCCTACCATTTACAGCCAGCTGCACTTCTCGGAAACCTCGACTATCTATTTAAAGCAAAGCTTAATGCGCAGAGCGACCGATTGCCTGATGTACCCTTGGCTCTTAAAAACAACCGGTGGCGACATACGCAATTAACGCAAGCCGTTTGGCAGGGATTCAGCCCTGCGCAAATCGCCTCAATTACAGGCGTGACCATTCAAGCCATTGAGCCTTACATAGACCTTAAAGCTCCAGAGCGGGTCAAAATAGACCAAGCTTACGCTGGCAACCAAATTATCAAGAAATTCGATACCACATCGGTTAAAGAGCTGAAAAAAGACAATGCGTTTTGTGTCAAAAGTCCCTTTGATGAAGAAATGGGATACAAGCTAAATCCCGATAATTGCTCAAGCTGCAAATCTAAAGGGGGAGCACCAATGGGCTGCTATCCCTGTGACAACTTTAGGCCGCTCGAAACTGCAAATCATCAGCAGTATCTTGACAAGGCGGAGCGTAAGCTTGAACTCAATAGTCAATCAGGACACCCTGCGACGGTAAAAAAACTCAATAAAATCATCAATTACATCAAGGCAACCATTGCGATTTGCAACGAAAGAAAAATACCGAAGCTCGGAGATCATCAATGACCGCATTGAACCGCTATATTGATAACCAACACGCTTATATTAAAAAGAAAAAGCAGCAACCTTTGACAGGCTTTACCAATCAAAAAGGAGAACAGGCCACATGGGGTGATATTGCGGTCACCTTCACAAACGAAGCAGGTGTAACCGCAAACTTCTTATTCAATAATGGCTATCAGCCCAACGCAAGAATAACTAGCAAGTTCAACAATGCAGATAGACTAGATGCCCATACACATCAGTTGCTTTTCGCTTATTTATTAGATGTGTTCAAAGAAAATGTCAGTATAAATCATAAGCGAATAAAACTTACCTCTGCCAGGAAGTTTCTTGTCAAGCTTGGCTGCAACGTTGCCTCTACTAGCTTGAGTGATATTCATTGCGCCATCGATAGTATGGTTTATACCCACGGTCTATCCTCATTTTTCGACTGGCTTCACCAGCATAAAATGCTTGCTGCGAGCTGTAGTCCTGATTTTCCAGTGGGTGAGATTGGAATGAGAGGAAAATCTGGTGATGATGCCATTGAAGCTGAAAAGAACAATCTTCCCGATGATAAAGCGCTCCTCGTGTTAGGGGCTATTTTTCATGACGTTATTCCTCCTTACAAAGGTGAACCCTCTGACATAAGCGCTTGGCAAGACTTAATCCATCCATCAAAAAAGCAACTGGATGCCTTCACATGCACCATGTCAGCTCTGGCTATGTCATCACCCAACCGAGCAGCAGCAGAGCAAGTGCTTCTGACGAAACAGCGCTTGCAAAGCCATCTCGAAACTGTGGATGGTAAACAAGAGACTGTTTACTACCTTAACTGGCGTGGCTCTAAGGGGTATTTAGATAACCAAAAGCATTTTAATGTTGAAATGGCAGAAAGCCTTGATAGAGCGTTGCATTACACCAGTATTGTCACTGAACCAGCAAGGGTGTTAGCAAGGTTCTATAGAGACCCCACTCAATCTCTGAAAATCGTGCTTGGTGAGTTCAAGCCCAGTATTGAGAATATTACATCTCTGAACCCGGCAATGGATAAGCCAATCTCCCTCATTCACCTTGCGTTACTCTTAGGCTTTTACGATGGTACAGATAAAGTCGCACGAGTAACAGACGACACGCAGGGGGCAATCGAGGCTCCAAACCGCAACAAAGGTCTGCCTAGATACCTCAAGCCCATTGCAGAGCTTTCTCCTATCGACAAGTTGGCAATGGTACATCAGTGCCGTTACGGTTCTATACTTTTGGGACAGGCATTGTTCAGTACAAGACAGTATGAAAAATATTGCGCAGGGAAAAAAGTACTCACGGTTGCCGAACTTCAAAATCACTTTGTTAACGCCAACCAGGCAAGCCTTACGGGTTACAATACAAAGCAAACCAAGCAAGTGGATTATGAGAACGCCCTATTTACCTTCACCGAAAAGCAATTAAACGCTAAAAAAGCGTCACATTTTCTATTGACGCCTATCGGCTCATTAGAGCAGTTCGTTTCTAGCAGCTTAAAAAAATTCAAGGGAAAAGATCAAAAAACCATCTTTGAACGACACGGGTTTTCCTCGGATTTTTTTATTAAACCTCATCAGTTCAGGCATTGGCAGAATGATTATTTGGCTAAAAAAGGCTTACCGCACTTACTTATCTCAATGCTGTCAGGTCGGAAAAGTGTAGAGCAAACCTTGAGCTACATACACACGACAGACGCTCAAAACGCCTCAGTCATCAGTGATATTCTGTATAATCAGGAAGCTGAAGCTGAAGTTGAAGAGCACGTAGGCAAGAGGATACAAAGTAAAACCCAGTATGATGCTGCAATTGAAAACCTGAACCCAACGTTCGTAACAGAGGTAGGGTTCTGCGTGCAAAACCTTACCTTATCACCTTGTACCTACATGACTGAGTTTGAAACTCAATGCACATTATGCCCATCTTCCTGTCATATTGCTCACGACGAGGATGCCATTGAGCTATTAAAGAAAGATCTCAAAGTGCAAATGCATAATTTAGAGCAAGTTCAAAACACCATAAACTTCACCACGAGCGATGGGATGCAACAATGGTACTCGACGCATTATCGCAATACCTGTCTGTTAAAAAACTTGATAGAAGTCCTTTCTGACAAGACCATAAAACAAGGCTCGATAGTGAGGTTCCTGACAAGCTTAAATACAGTGCGTATTACAGACCTGGATACTAAAACAGTGACACAACGAGAGCTGAATCTACCGAGCCCGGACGAGGCGCTGCTCGCCGCCATTGAAGCCAAAACAAAGCCTGATAACACTTCTGCTAAAAAGAATTTTTTAGGCTTTTTGGGTTCAGTATAAGGAAATGCACGCATGGCAATAAAGTCACTCGATACAGAGCAGCAAATCTCTATACAAGCATTAATTCGCAGCTGGGAAGGCAGGTTAACTTGGGATCTCCTGGTCACGAAAATTGAATCCAGCCTTGGGATTACCACCACTCGACAAACGCTCGACAAATATCTCAACATCAAAAATGAATACAAAGAGAAAAAGCGCTTACTTAAAAGCAAGCCTGTTTCAACAACAAATACAGAGCTTGTGTCGTATCTTGAGAAGGACATTGACTTAGCTGAAAAAGTCATTCAATTGGAATCTGAGCTGAAAGTGGCAAAGGATGAGATCGGCTACTTGCAAGCCTTTATACAGAAGGTTGCCAATATCGGTGAGAGTAATCCAGCAGTGATGGATATTTTCAATAAAGCATTACAAGACATTGAGTCTAAGGCCATATAGCCCGTCCAGGGGCAATATTTTGAACCTTAAATCGGGATAATCAGATGTCAGTTAATGGCAAATAGTGTTCAGGATTTTACAGTGGGGTAGTAGATGTAGCTGGCCTGACGCTTACGTTCAAAAGAAAGTAGCAGTGAATCACTTTTTGAAGGTGACAGAGCGTGAGCCAGGAACAAGGTGAGCGCTACTATGAGATGTTTAAAGCTTGGGAGGGTACGATGTCTGGCGATGACTTCGCTGACATCATTTAACCTTCGATGGGTAAGCTGAACAGGAAGCAGTGGCGTGGTTGGTTGAAGAAAGTTGTGTTCAGCAACCGGGTTGGTCTTTCGTGACATTTATTGGCTAAGCTCGCAGGTATGAACCAGCCAGGATGATAAGAGCCTCCTGCAAAACATCCTTCTCGTTTTTTAGTCTGAGATTTTCCCTCCTGAGCTGGTTAATTTCCTCGGGGATCAGCTTGGCCACATCGTTAAGGATCAACTTCGCATCTTCATGCTGAGAGGATGCGTCCTGAGAGGATGCGTCCTGAGAGGATGCGTCAGGCTGAGGCGGAATCGGCTCATCTGAAGCCTCATAAGGGCTGGCGTCAAAAGATTCATTATCTGAGACATCAGTAGCATCCTGCTCCTCTTCTATCTCGAATGACATAGCTTCCTGTGGCTGCTGAGGCCCAATTATCATCCTTGCCCTCTTACCCTTCCATGTAGCCAGGGTGCTGGCATTGACTCCTAACAATCTTGCCACCTCTTTGTCAGGGAGAACCGATGCCAAAGCAATATCCACAGCTTTATCCATAAATTCAGGGGAATAATTCGATTTTCTACGTCTTTTCTCGGCCATCTTATGGAGCCTCGGCACACTATACGACTCTGAATAGGTTTATTTGCTGAGCTGTACAGAAATCATCGTTACAAAAGAAGGGGAGCTGCGATCTCAAAAAACAAAAATTTAGGATATATACTATAGACGATTTTTGCTCCTGTTCTGACTATTCCTTACTTTTGTAAGGAATAAATTTTGGATCCAAAGCAGCAGTTCGGACGCAAGCTAAAAGAACTGAGAAAGCAGCAAGGTCTCAGCCAAGAGGAGCTCGCTCACAGAGCTGGCCTACATAATCCGGATATCAGTGAAATAGAGCACGGTCAACGAAATCCTACTCTGATGACAATGCATCGTCTGGCGCAGGCACTGGATGTAGAGATAAAGATTTTTTTCGAATAGAGCCATATTCGACAAGGTTCAGCCGCAATATCGGATTGTTGCCAGCGGCTGTATCTCTTCCGAAAATCAACAATAAAGCCTTTTATATAGCCTCCCGGAAGAGAGGCTTTGGTTCTATTCCTTCGCTACGAAAAATCAGAAGGCTTCTGAAGCGAACTGCTCCGATGAGGCGGCAGGCAGGGTAACGTGCAGCCCTGCAAGGATATCATTGAATATCTCACCTTCATTACCCCCCAAAGAAAGCTCCCCCCGATCAATGTCAAACGGTACAACCCACAGTCGCAGCTCAGCACTTAACTCAAATACAGGCAACGGATCTCTGAAAACCTCGGTAGCTGGATATATCAGAAACATATCTCCACTCCCATTCATGTACTTCTGTCCATACACATACATCTGGTAGAAATCAGCTTCTTTGAGCTGGTACTTGTTATCAGCGTCGCTCTCATTAATAACCTTCCACTTGGTATCAAGCACCTGCTTTTTTTTACCATCCTTCAGTATGAAGTCAGGTTTCAGTTGGAACATTTTCTTTTCAGTCCCGCCCCGAGGCTGGTGTTTGCACAGATATCTACTTGAAGCCTGCGTTTTCAACACCCAGGGGGAGATCAGCTTATCTTTAAGGCAGTGTCCGACATAGTTTTCAAACAGCTTTTCCATCTCAAACAGTAGCGAGATTCCCTCTCTGATCCCTTTCTGCGAAGTAGGATTCATTTTCTGAATGATAAGCTCACACCAAGGGCGAATTGCCTGATAACTGACCATTAGCCGGTTATCCCCCCACGCTTTAAAATCTGACGTGGTGTCCCTGCTTGCAGGAATGGGACTCAGCAGGTGACTTAACTCATTGGCGAGGCGCCAGTTTGCAGACTCATTGACCTGCTTGCGAGCCAGCTCTAGTGCCAGTTTTATCAGCCTGTTTTCAGGTCGGTCAGAGGTAAATATTTCATGCCGGATCTGGAATAAATGATCTCGCCCTGGGGGCTGTCTAAGCTGTGCTCCTGTGTTAAGCCTTCCACGAAGGAATTTACTTTCTTCTTCTATCTCCTTGTAGCTATACCGTATCCCTCGCTTGTATAGCTTATCCAGCTCCATTAAAAACCGTGTATATAACCACTCGGGTAATGGATAACGTAACAGGTTTATCTCTGCGGCTCCCACCTCGATCTTTGGCAGATTCAAACTCACTGAAATCATGCGGAGAAGAGTCTCACGACTTTGCTCCAGTTCATCCTGCCCGGGCGTGCTTTGGAAATGTTTAGGCAATATCTCAATGGAGGTTCCACAAGGACTTTGCAGGAATCCAACAAAGCTATCGAGCTTCAGGGTTTTCGACCCCACCATCCTGATCAGAGCTTTGCCGGATCGTTTAAATTTGTCCTGATGCTCCAATAGCCAGTCAAAACAACTTTGGGGAATATGAGCCCGGCTGAGAGAGCTCTCAACCGGTGCTGTCGTTAACTCTGCATACTCCCTGACAACAACAGAGAGTGGCATCAGTTATGTTCCTTTTCTTCCTTCTCAGTGGTTAAATCTTTTGTGGCCCGTTTCCGGATGGTTTGCCGATAACTCTCAGCCAGCGAGAAAGCCTTCAGGTTAATCCCCCAGCGGCGATCACTGATCTGTTTGCCCACCTTGTCACCAAACAACTCGGTCATTTTTGTATGACCTTGCTGCCAGATGAACTGATATTGCTCAGGCTTCTGATGGTCATTCAATACCCAGTGAATACGCTCCCAGTCTTCAAAGAAGTATTCTTGCAGTAATGGCAGAATTTGCTTTTCAAAGATACGAGCCAGGTTTTCCAGTGTATTGGCACCGCTCTCTTTCAGCGGCAGAAAGTAGCTATGCCCCAGAGTGTGATCACGATCCAGCAACGCTTCAATGCGCTCATTTATTGCACTCAGCAACAATTTGATTGATATTCCTTCAACTTCTATACCGCCAAGAAGAGAGGGCTCAGGCATCATTTCTACAAACTCAAACCGGCGTCGCAAAGCAATATCCAGCTGTGCCAGTGATCTGTCTGCCGTGTTCATAGTGCCGATAACATACAGGTTATCAGGGACACTGAACGCTTCTTTGGAATAGGGTAACGTGGTCGATAGAGCTTCTTCAGCGCCTGCTCGTTTTGTTGGTTCAAGCAAAGTAATCAGTTCACCAAATACGCGAGAGATATTGCCCCGGTTGATTTCATCAATCACCAGGACATAAGGTTTCGATGCTTCGATTTCTATTGTTTTCGTCAGCAGTTGCTTCAGTACGTCCCGTTTAATGGTGCTGGATTTCAACTCATACAGGGACATTTGAGACAGTGCTTTTTTAAACAACTCATCGCTTGGGCGCGAAGGGGTATATACTCTCAGCCACTGAGTATCACGACACTGTCTGTAGGGAATTTCAGAGTCGTCCTCCAGAAAACGATAATCGCCAGTTATCTCACCAATGGCACGGAATTTCTGGTTACCATCAGAGACGATAATGAGATCGCCCGATTGAATCACATTCTTAAAGGTGTTGATAGCCGAAGATGGAAAATTGACTTCATCTTCATTCCATCCCGATTCAAGCAGCTTCTGGCGAACTCTATCTCTCGTGGCACAGTCACTGAAATCAATGTCATCGCCCCAGCCTAGAAGTGAATAACCGTTTTCAATGCAATCCTCATAAATATTTTCATCCCCTTCCAGAGTATTACCAAGAGAGATTTTCCATATACGACGACTGTCTATATTGTCAATGTCACCATCTGAGGTTGTGGCTTTTGAGGTCGCCAGGGCGCATATTCTCTTGAATATACCGTCTTCAATGCTGTACTCAACAGAGCCATCTTTGGTTTCTGCTTTTATCCCTTCAATAAAGTCTTCATAACTGAAGCTCTGATGGAAGGTGACAAAACTGATGCGTCCCTCGTTAAGCAGCTCGTCATACCTGCTACGGATGCCTGCATAGTCTTCGTTTACAAGAGCTTCGTGATGAGGGTCAAGAATTTCGATAGCCTTGATAGCAGTGTGATGGGTTTTGCCGGTTCCGGGAGGTCCGAAGAGGATTTGATTTAGGGGAGTGGTAATTATCATATCATTCGTTTGGCAGTTGAGATCGGCTGGAGGTAAGTCTAGTTGTTCCGTGGCTTTGTTTAGCTCGTACCAGTTACAAAGGGCATCCAACTCTTCCTGTGAACGGATAGTCAGCACATAAACAGGGTTGCCTACCATTAAGCTTTTTGCGTGTTGTTTTAAATGATGATTACGAGATTTGCCTGCTGCGTAAGACTGCTTAAGGAAGAAACCGTATTCTGGGTCTGGCAGGCTATCGACAAAGATATTTACAGATTTCGTTTTAGGGTCGAAAGCTAACTCTCGCCCATCAGTTGTCGAAAAGGCAACAATATGCTTGGTGGAACGACGGGTATTCGGAAAACGTTCATCTAAGTATTCGATGGCTACCTGCGATGTAAAAGGGGTTCCCTGATTTTCTACCCAAGCCTGATATGAAAGAACATAAAAATGTTCCTCATGGTCAGTTTTTATATTCCCCAATAATCTTCTGTAATCCTCCCATACCGAAGGGTTGCTGTAATCTTGTGCAGAGAGCCATGGTTTGGTTTGAGCATTGATTGGCAAAAACTGTTCAGGAAAGCAGTAAAACAAACATTGAGTCAGTTTTGCAAAGCCGACCCCCTTTATTGAAAGCACTCTATCAAATATGGCATCCGTAATTCTGTCTTCAGCCGCAGCTTCAAACAGATCCCACAATGCTGGTATATCGCTATCCTTACGCTTGAAGCTATAAGGAAATAGCCAGACGTTCTGGGCATTTATTGATGGAACCCCAGAGTAATCGGAAGGTGAGTCTGAAAGAATACCCATAAGCGACAATATTTTACTAAGTACTTGTTGTCGTTTGCCCTGTCCATATTTCATAAACATGGCAAAGAAGGTAAAGGGGTCTATGACCTGCAAAGGAAACTGCTCGCCCTTTTCATTCTGATCATTGAGAGCAGCTGAAACACCTGCTTCCCGTAACCACTCTACAAGCTGGGTCTGGTTTTCACGATAGCCTCTTAGTTTACCGGTTATTTCCTTAAATACAGGAACCCATTGATACTCTCCCATCTATCTACTCCATCCGGGGAAAATTAATGGGCTCAGAATAGTTACACTGAAAAGCCTTCTGAGCCGCTTGAAACACTCACAACCGATTCTTCTTAAAATTCTCCGCCTGCTCAAATATCTCCTTATACACCTCATCCCGACTTACCGGCGGATACCCGAATTTCGCCAGCAGCAGGATCAAATCCACCTTCAGCGAAGCCTTGATATCATCCCGGTTATTCCAGTCCGGAAAACGGGCTTTGTCGTCTACCACTTCCTTCACAGCCTGCGACAGTTCAACCAGCTTATCTTCGGGATAAGAGAAGTCATACTTCACCGCCAGCGACATCAGAATGTCGTAGAAGGCTTTCTCTTCATAGCTGATACCCATGCCGTCAAAAGACGACATTTCCCGTTTAAGGTCTGCCATCAGGTTGATGATTTCATCCGAGAACTCTTCCAGCACCTCGCTCACCAAAACATCTTCTTCCTTGCGCTCGTTGTAGCGATTCACCAGCGACTGAAACTTCTGGGTAAACTCAATGCCTTTCGCCCGGTTGGTTTCCTTAAAGCCTTCAATGGCCTTGGCCAGCATCTTCTGCAACAGCTGGATTTTGGTGTGAGGCAGCTTGATCTTGTCGATCTTGGCAAGATAGTCCTCATCGAAAATATCAATTTCTGCTGCTCCATCCTCTCCAAGACGGAAGATTTCCTCCACACCATCGCTCTGAATCGCCTGGGCAATCAGATCCCGAACCCTGGCGTTCATCTGGGCCGTATCCGGTGCTTCGCCCCTAGTCAGCTTAAAGACAATGGAACGCACCGCCAGATAAAAATGAATCCGGTCTCGTTCATCCCCGGTTAACAGCTCACTGCCACAACACACGTCATAAGCTGCTTTCAGACGCTTCACCAGTGCCATAAAGCGTTTTTCCAACGTGCCAAACTTCAGCACAAACTCGGCGGCATTGTTCAGACAGCTTAACTGCTCTACGGGGTGTCCAGAGAAATAAGACGACGCATCGAACTTATGAAACATCTGCCGCAACAGGTCGAGATGGTCTTTCACCACAATCACCGACTGCTGAATATCCTCAAAATTCGCCTCATCCGCTTTCGAGAACTGTGCCAGCGCCTGATTCATCTGGCTCTTGATGCCGATGTAATCCACCACCAGTCCCTTGTCCTTGCCGGAGAACTTGCGGTTCACCCGGGAAATGGTCTGGATCAGGTTATGTTTCTGGATCGGCTTATCAATATAAATCGTATCGAGGAACGGCACGTCAAAGCCGGTCAGCCACATATCCACCACAATGGCGATTTTGAAGTTGGACTTCTCGTTTTTAAACTGGCGATCCAGCTCCTTGCGATATTCCTTATTGCCCAGCAGATCATACAGTTCCTTCTCGTCGTCCTTGCCACGGGTCATCACCATCTTCACCCGTTCCATGGGCTTAATCTTTTTCCGTTCTTTCTCTGAAAGCTCAACACCTTCTTCGCATTCCAGCACCTCAAACCATTGAGGGCGCAGCGTGCGAAGCTCCTTATAAAACGCCCAGGCTACCTTGCGTTCGCTGGACACAAACATCGCCTTGCCCTTCACCGTGGAACCCTCGGAAAGCCGGTTCTCGTAATGGGCGACAAAATCCCTTGCCAATGCCCGAATCCGGTCAGGATCACCCAGAATTGAGCCCATACTGGCTACCGCCTTCTTGCTCTGTTCAATCTGGTATTCGCTGGCACCTGCTTCGGCGCAGTCCTGATAATATTTCTCTATCTCCTCCAGCTTGCGGTTATCGAGAATCACCTTAGCGGCACGGCCTTCATAGACAATACGAACGGTAATCTCATCCTTCACCGACTCGCTCATGGTGTAGCTGTCTACTACCTCACCGAACACGTCCAGCGTCGCATCAATGGGCGTGCCGGTGAAGCCTACATAAGTGGCGTTCGGCAGCGACTGATGCAGATGGTAAGCAAAGCCATAAGACTTTTTCACGCCGTCTTCGGTAATGGACACCTTCTGGTCAAGGTTAACCTGGCTGCGGTGGGCTTCATCGGAAATGCAGATCACATTATCCCGTTCCGTCAGCAGCTCGGTATCTTCCGTAAACTTGTGAATGGTGGTGAGGAACACCCCGCCACTGTTACGACCTTTCAACAGTGTCCGCAACTGCTCCCGGCTTTCCACCGAGACAATGGTTTCGTCGCCCATATAGGTTTTGGCATTGGTCATCTGTTTCGACAGCTGGTCATCCAGATCGGTACGGTCGGTAATCAACACAATGGTCGGGCTTTCAAGGGCGAGGCTTTTCATCAGCCGACGGGCAAGGAACTGCATGGTAAAACTCTTGCCGCAGCCGGTGGCACCAAAATAGGTGCCGCCCTTACCATCGCCTTCCGGCTTTTTGTGTAAAAGAATATGGTCGTACAGCTTGTTCACCGCATAAAACTGCGGGTAACGGCAGACAATTTTTACCTCCCGCCCTCCATGAGAAGTGGCTTTGTCAGGGAAATAAATAAAGTGTCGCATCACCTGCCGCAACCGCTGCTTGTCGAACAGACCGTTCAACATTGTATACAGCGAATCAATGCCATCCTTTTCTATAGACTCATCCCCGGTCACCTTGCGCCAGGCATAGAAGAACTCATAGTCTGCAAACAGGCTGCCCATTTTGTTATTCACGCCATCGCTGATCACGCACAGGGCGTTGTAAACAAACAGCTGGGGAATATCCCGGCGATAGCGGGTGGTGAGCTGCACATAAGCATGGTGAATATTGGCTTCATCTTCCTTAATGGCACTCTTGAACTCGAACACCACCAGAGGCAGACCGTTGACGTATAAAATGGCATCGGGAATCCGGTGGGTTTCCCGGCCTTCAATCTTCAGCTGGTTTACCAGTTTGTAGATGTTTTGGTCAGAGGTGGAAAAGTCGAGAAGCTGGATATACAGGTCTTTCTGCTTGGGGTCTTCCCGCTTTAACAGAAAACCATCCGACAGCCATTCACAAAACTGCTTATTGCTGTCGTACAGATCACTGGCAGGCAGCATCTCCAGCTGACGGATCACCGTATCAATTTCAGCCTCAGTAATACCATCAGCTTTGTACTGCTCACCCAGAAACGCCCGCAGGTCATTCTCAATCAACACCGCTTCCTGAGCCCGATTCGTCTGTTCCGTCAGTGCCACACCTGACACATAAGGGTAACCCTGTTGCTCCAACAGCTGGATAATGGCAGCTTCCAGCTGGGCTTCATCAAACTTTTTCATTCCTCTTCCTTGCTCCTAACGAGCGGGCTCCTTATGCGACAGCGGCTTCAGTTTGTTGTTGGGCTTCGGGGATGCGGAGTTGCCCTGAGATCAACTTGGGCAGTAAGGTATCACGGAGTTTTGCCAAAGTTTCAGAAGCATGGTTGTTATGTCGGATTTTTTTAAAATGGCCAGCAACAAGCTTCTGATACTCACTAACTACAGGTTTAGCTGGAACTAACAGTCTCATATTGTGAATGTGGTTTCTATTCAGCGTTGGAACTGCCGAGCCTGAATTGTATTGGTCTAACCCAAGTGTCTTTAGCAAGTGATATGCATGATACGGATTGGAATTTTTGTACTCTTTAATCCATAAAGTTGTGTTAAGTGGCCAGAAGTTGTCATGCACAAACATGACTTCACCGAGCTTGCCGCTTCGACCTGTAACAACCCCTGGTCCTTCTACCTTGTGCTCTGAGTGTGTTCCATCTTGTCCGCTGGCAACAATTAGAGGGAACTGCCCCGGTGTTCTTTTGCTTTTTGGTAAGTCAAAGCCACGCTGCAAAACCAACATGTCTTCCAAGCAGCCAATTTCCCACCCCTCCGGAATCCAACCCATCTCAGCATCAAACACAAAGGATGCGGGAAACAGCTGGCGGATAGCTTCCGACAGTGGTGCAGGCGCATCATCACTGGCTTGCAAAGCCTGGCGCTGTTCGGCACGCTTTTGCAGAGGTTCGGGTATTGCGTTGCCCGCCGCCAGTGCGTTATCGATCACCGGATCAAAATCCACAAACCAGCTTTTAAACAGGGCTTGCGCCATGTTTTCGAGGGTTTGGTTAGTTTGGCGGTTGTGCTCGATCTTTTGACAAAGCTTGTAGTACAACTCGCCTGCAAACTTTTGATGATCCATATCGATGGGTATATCAAAATACAGGTTGGCAAAATCCCCCTTCTTAAAATGAGGGATCATTGTTCCAACATGCATATTTAGGATGCTTGCCTGAGTTTTTGGTGACCTTAATAAAGCAAAAAGAAACTTTGGATCAATTTTTTTCTCATCGGCCCTGATTGCAACCATATCTTGAGCTATGCAATAAGGGACAGGGTCTTGAACCCAAGCTATCCGACCGGGAGAGCCTTTACAAACAAAAATAATATCACCCGGTTCTGGATGCCCCCGAAACCACGTGTCGTAAGTTTCTTGTGAAACGAACCTTACTTTTTCATACACTGCATATAGGGCGTCATTTTTTATGCAGTTCGTAGCAATTAAAGGAATACCTTCTTCTTGAGTAGGGCATGTCTTTCCCCTGTTATCCACAATATTCGATAAAAGCTCTTTAAACGAGTAACGCTTAAACTCCATAGCCTAACACCTCCAGATTCTGCCGAATCACAGCATCCAGCTTATCCGCATCCTGCATCTGTTGGTAAAGGGTCTGGCTCAGTTCCTTCATCTTTGTTTCAAAGGGAATACCATCGTCTTCTATCTCGGCAGCACCCACATAGCGCCCCGGTGTCAGCACATAGTCGTTGGCTTTAATCTCTTCCAGCGTTGCCGCCTTGCAGAAACCGGCTTTATCCTCATACTCGCCAGCGTCTTTCTCTCCACGCCATGCATGATAAGTACGGGCAATTTCGGCAATATCCTCAGCGGTCAGCTCTTTATTGGTGCGGCTGACCATGGAACCCATCTGGCGGGCATCAATAAACAGGGTTTCCTCTTCACGGCTTTTATAACCGTGCTCGGTATCTGTTTTTTTGTTCTTGGTCAGGAACCACAGGCACACCGGAATCTGGGTGGTGTAGAACAGCTGTCCCGGCAGGGCGATCATGCAATCCACCAGATCGTTTTCAATAATCTTCTGACGAATATCCCCTTCTGTATTGGTAATGGTACTCATGGAACCGTTCGCCAGCACAAAACCGGCGGTGCCGTTGTCCGACAGCTTGGAGATCATGTGCATGATCCAGGCGTAGTTGGCGTTGCCGGTGGGTGGGGTTTCATAACCGTCCCAGCGTGAATCGTCGCTGAGTTCGCTGGCCTGCCGCCACTGCTTCTGGTTAAACGGTGGATTCGCCATAATAAAGTCGGCTTTTAAATCCGGGTGCTGGTCTTTAAAGAAGGTGTCGCCCGCCACATCGCCCAGGTTCGCCGCAATGCCCCGAATCGCCAGGTTCATTTTCGCCAGCTTGTAGGTGGTGCTGGTGTATTCCTGCCCGTAGATGGAAATATCCTTGCGGTTACCCTTATGGCTGTCCACAAACTTGATGGACTGCACAAACATACCGCCGGAACCGCAGCAGGGGTCGTAAATCTTGCCTTTGTACGGCTCAATCATTTCCGCAATCAGCGTCACCACTGACTTCGGCGTATAGAACTCGCCCCCACCCTTGCCTTCACTGGCAGCAAACTTGCCGAGGAAGTATTCATAGACACGACCGACCAGGTCTTCTTCGGTCATATGGCATTCATTCGCCATGGTCTCGATATTGTTGATGGTATCAATCAGCGCCGACAGCTTGGAGCCATCCAGCCCCAGACGGGAGAAGTAGTTATCCGGCAATGCGCCTGCCAGCTGTGGGTTGTTCTTCTCAATATCGTGCAGGGCGGTATCAATCTTCACCGCAATGTCGTTCTGCTTGGCGTGTTTCAGCACAAACGACCAGCGACTTTCTTCCGGCAGGTAGAAGACGTTCTCCATAGTGTAGAAGTCCACCATATCCACAAAGTCAGCGCCGTATTCGTTCCCGATCACAGCCCTGCGATCTTCAAACTTGTCACTGATGAATTTCAGGAAGATCAGGCTTAAGACAATGTGCTTGTATTCGGAGGATTCAACGCTGCCACGGAGTTTGTTGGCGGAGTCCCAGAGGGTTTCTTCGAAGCCTTTCTTTGATGAAGGGGAGGCTTTTTTTGCAGGTTTTTTAGCCATGTTTGAGGTACTGCTAAATTTGAAATTGCCGTCATGGTATGTGGGGGTTAACAGCCGCGTCAATACTGATTCATCACTGTCTTCGGATATCTGAATTTATACTTTATTTGTCGTGTTTTATGGTTCGCTATGAATATCTCTCCTGACACAGGGGGACGTTTCCCTGAAAGACTTGTGGATCAGGTTTCACCATCCTTGGTGAATCGCCGGGTGGGGACCTGCAAGCCGTGATGATTTGGGGGCTGGAGGTTAGAAACCTCCAGCTACCCGATTTATGCGTCGTACTCATTTCTGATTAATGAGTGGGGTTATAAATATTTAGCTATTACAAAAAACAATACAATAAGAATCAACGAATAAGGTAGTGTAAAGAAAACTACTACACCAATTCCAAGCAATACCCAAGCTCCTAGAAACCACTCATACTGTTTTGGAGTCATAGACAATAAAAGATAAAGGATACCAGCACAAAAAATAAGAAAACCTATAAATTCTATTGGTGACATGCTGGACCTCCTTCATTGTCATTCTCGTTATTGATTTATTGAATTTTGGCAGTGCCTATCCATACTTTATGTTTAGTTTCTTTTGATAAAACTCCGTTCTGTATTAATCCTTTAAGCAAAGCAACTCTCGTATGTCCTTCAACTAAATGATATTTTAATCCTATTGAATACACAGAATTATCAAACACTATTGGGGATGTTAGCCAAGTATTATATTGACTCCAAAATTCTCTTATTTCTTGTCTGGTATCTATGCAATCCCACCCTCTAGTTTTAAATGATTCAGGTCTTTTTAACACACCTTCAAACCATGGTGAAAATTCATGATAGTAACTGATTCTTAGTAACTCTTCAGCCTGAAGCTCTTGAAGTTCCCAAGTTATTTCAGAAATATCAATTTCTTTGTATTGACTTTGGAAGTCGAAGTTACGTCCGTGTTCATGGTAAAGTTGCTGCAATACATCTTCAGGAGTTTTCGTTAATTTACTTTCCAAATAAATTTTATCAATACAGCCTGTATCTTGGTTATATGGTATATCCATTAAATCATGAAATTTCAAAAAAAATCCTCAACAGAAGCAATGTATTTAATTAATACCAACGTATAATTTAATCAATTCTGTCTTAATAATCAATTTTTTAGATTAACTCGCAGACGCATAACGCCAAGTTCAGCCGCGCACCGAAGGCGCTTCGGGTGGAGGGGCGAAGCCCCGGAACGAACTCAAACTTTTTGTTAGCTTCGTTCTTTCTTTTTTGGAGGGTTTATCAGTTTTATATAAAGCAAATAGCAAACAACTAATAAAAGTGGTGGGGTTACTATAAATTTAATAAGATTCTTCTTATCTTCACTGCTAAACCAGCCTTCATACGGATCAAATACCAGAATATAAGCACCAACAAATATCATCCATATTAATGGGCTTAAAATGATAAATCTAGAAAATGAGTTACCACGCCAAAATATTTGCTTACCTTTATCTGATGTTTTAGCGATAAACTCTGAAACTAGCACATCATATCTTGTACAAGCTAAACCAATAAATATTGGCGCAGCAAGCCAAAACAGACCTTTAGGAACAGCTTTGAATTCAAGCACGTAATATAAAAAACCAAAAAGTAGGCACTCTAGGATTATGACGAAAAATGCAGAAATAAAAAATATAGCGACCTTCCCTAAAGTAATCCCTTTTATATTTTCCTTCAAAGCATTGTTCTGATTATATTCTACTGAACTTGAATTTTTCTCATTTTCGATTCGTTCTATTGCTTCCTCAGCACTTTCAGAAGGTATAGCTTTAACAAGTTGGTAATTATTCCTTTCTAACTTCTTTTCTCTCCATTTATTCCCTTTGACACCAGCTAAAATGGCTAAAAATATAAGCAGTACATACTGTATCACAGGGTTGTAGTCAGCTACCGCTACTGATAGTAAAATTGAGGTGATAAAAAATAATACAGCATAAAACCAAAGCTGTTTATAAAGAAACCATACTGAGTTGAAAACAAAACCAGGCCATGAAAACCCTACTTTCACGGCTTCATAGCCATATTCATCATGTTTATAAATTTTGAATGTTTTCATGCAGACCTTCCATGTCTATGCATATTATATTTGATGATAACTTATCGGCATCTTACGAGAAATTTTTTATTCTATCAGAGCATTTTATGGGGTCCATCATAGACAGCCGAATCTCGGACTCAGGCAAGAGAATAGAGATGACAGCTACCAGCTATTGAATCCTGTGAAGGTCAATACTTTCTGTGAACCGCCCGGTGCGGACCCGCATGCCGGTGTGGCGTGGGGAGAGCTGGAGAAAGACCAGCTCTTACCCGATTTAGCCTTATTTTGTACGTAGGTACAATATTTAACCTCAATACGATGTGATTAAACTTTTAGGATAAGCTAAATTTTAATCAAATATTATACTTATAAATCAGTAAGTTACATAGGTAAGTTTAATTTGCTGAATTTTCGATTTGACAGGCATTGCTTTACTGTCCACCTTTGACTCCAACTTCTAATTCTGAGTAACCAACTGTGTCCAGAACCATTGATGCACTTAAGCTGATTGTTGAAGAGTTGGATGAGCATTCTTGTAGACTTAATAATGTTGAGGTAAAGCAAAACACCTCAAAAAAAATAATTGATCATCAAGCCAGAGATATTGAAAGCTTAAGGGTAAAAATAAGAGATTTAGAAATTAGGGAAAAAGCAAGAACAGGTATTAGGAAAAAAGTACTTGCTGAAGAATACGGGTTATCTCCGGGTAGAATAACCCAAATTACTAACTCCCATTGAGAAGAGGTCAACTCAATGAGCAAAGACGAAAAGAAAAACCGGACACTAACGCAACAAGGAGCATTTAGGAAAGATAGAAATGCTATGAATAGAGCGGAAAAAAATGAGATTAACGATGGTGAAATCATTAACCAAATGGCTTTAACTCATAGTAACCCAAACTCAGCACAAGCTTATTCAGAAGCTTCTGGTGCAGTAATACATGTTCGTGGAAATATGAATAAGGAAACTCCTATTTCTGATGCAGTGGATGCCATTCTTGCAGAGCGGAAAGCTCTGAATAATAACGGAAGGAGAAATTAACCTTAAAATCGTTTCAAGCTGCCTTATCTGGCAGCTTGAATTTTTGAGCTTTCCGAAAAGCTCATAATAAGGCTAACGAATGAAATGGACTCCTCCCACTTTTGGTAAATAATGCCAGACTGGTATAGGCAGCGATATATTCCATCAGGAGAAGCTCATGAATACTTTAACCCTCGGTATCGACCTGGCCAAAAATGTGTTCAGCCTGCATGGTGTTAACCAGAAGGGCAAAACCGTCATTCGCAAAACACTAAAACCCCAGCACCTGTTACCAGAAGTAGCCAAATTACCTCCAGCCCTGATCAGTATGGAAGCTTGCTCCGGTGCTCATTACTGAGCCCGTGAATTTATTAACCCGGGTCACGATGCCTGGATTATGGCCCCGGAATACGTCGCCCCGTATCGACAGGGTGAAAAAAACGACAGTAATGATGCAGAGGCCATCTGCGAAGCCGTTGGTCGTCCGAAGATGCGCTTTGTGCCGGTAAAGACCGTACACCAACAGGCATCATTAATTATCCATCGCATTCGTCAGGGCTACGTGAATATGCGAACCGGTATCATCAATTCGAAGTTTTAGCACTCTTTGTACTTTTTATTGCTCAGTCTTTTTGTAAAGGATTTCTAGTGCTATTGCTCATTTTTAACGCTGTAAATTAGTTACATTTACAAAGTTTTCACTATTTGTAATGGATTTTTAATGGATGTACCTTGCTTGCAGAGCGATAAAGCGTCTTTTTCACTCACTCACTCGTTCACTGAACGTTTTTTGGTGGATATAAATGTAATTCAAACAAAAGACTTCTGATTAATATTCACAATATGATGTCAGGCCAGTGCTACAATCGATCTTTAATAAATGACAACACTGAAGAATCTGCATGACCTCTGAAACCCTGCAACTCGCCATGGATTTGATCAGCCGCGCTTCCGTCACTCCGGAAGATAAAGGCTGCCAGGAACTGATGATCAGTCGGCTGGAACCTTTAGGGTTCAAAGTAGAGCGATTACGCTTTGGCGAGGTAGATAATATCTGGCTGCGCAAAGGCAACACTGCCCCTGTTCTCGCTTTTGCCGGTCATACCGATGTGGTTCCCACCGGTCCCGAAGACAAATGGGGCAACCCACCCTTTTCACCCATCATTGACGACGAAGGCATGTTGCACGGTCGGGGTGCAGCCGATATGAAGGGCAGCCTGGCCGCCATGGTCACCGCCTGCGAAGCTTTTCTGAAAGAATCTCCTGACCATGAAGGTTCCATCGCTTTTCTGATCACCAGTGATGAAGAAGGGCCCGCCAGAAATGGCACCATCAAAGTGGTTGAGCATCTGGAAGCCCGTTATGAAAAAATCGACTGGTGCATCGTTGGGGAGCCTTCCAGCACCCGTCTGGTTGGCGATGTGATTAAAAATGGTCGTCGCGGTTCCATGCACGGTCATCTGGTGATAAAAGGTATTCAGGGACACGTGGCGTACCCGCATCTGGCTAAGAACCCGGTACACGAAGTGGCTGTGGCGCTTTCTGAGCTGACTGGCGAAATCTGGGACAATGGTAACGACTACTTTCCGCCCACCAGTTTCCAGATCTGGCAGATTCATGCGGGCGAAGGGGCCAGCAATGTTATTCCGGGTAAATGCCAGGTAAACTTCAACTTCCGCTTTTCTCCGGAAGTCACTGCCGGACAGCTGCAACAACGTGTGCTGGCTATCCTGGACGCCCACGCACTGGACTATGACATTGAATGGCATATCAGTGGGCAACCCTTCCTGACCCGTCCCGGCGCTCTGGTTGACGCTACCCGTGATGCTATCAGGGCGATTACCGGCAGAGCTGCCGGGCTGTCCACTTCCGGCGGAACGTCTGATGGTCGATTTATCGCGCCAACAGGTACCCAGGTGGTTGAACTGGGACCTGTGAACGCCACCATTCACAAAGTCAACGAGTGTGTTAAAGCGTCTGACCTTGATGATCTGAGCCAGATTTATCAAGGCATTCTGACTCGCTTGCTGACCGATAAGCATTAACTGCTGACAACTGATATGACAACGCCTGATACGATTCAAGACATCGAAATCTATGCCAAAAACCTTAGGCTGACTGATATTCAGAGCTGGCTTAAAAGCTGTTTTTCCTCCGTTGAAACCGTACAGAGCGGTAAGGTGGTACACGACTTCATCCTGGACGGGCATATTCCACTGATGATCGTCGAGAGCGCCGTGGGCAAAGCCTGGACCAGCATCTGGTTTAAGTCACCACAGACGCCCTGGGGCGATGACCGGGAGTGTGCCCGCAGCCTGCAGTCCTTTGCCCAGTGCCGGGTTCGTGCCAATGCAGCACCGTGGTCTGACGGTGAGGATATGGATGAATGGTGGCAAATCACCGAGTCTGGAGAAGAGGGCACTCTGTCCTGGCCGAATGCCGGGTAGCACCATGCGTGGTCATTGAACCCTGGAATATGACGTGGCATTGATCTGCCACTTTGCGTCACCGAACACAATCAAGCTAAAATCAGGCCATTTGTAAAGGTGCGGCTCTCTGCTACCTTTTTTCCGACCTAAATTATCTGTGTTGCAGGCTATAGCCATTCCATGCATAAACCCATTACACTCAGCCGCTATGTTTTTCACAGTTTGCGTAAACTGCTCGCACTGGTGACAAAACCTACCGTTCAGAACAATAGCGCTGAAGCCCTTGGTCTTCAGCCTGACAAGCCGGTTTGTTACGTTCTGCGCAACCGCTCCCTGTCTGACCTGCTGATGCTGGAGAACGTCTGCCGCAAAGCCGGCCTGCCTCGACCCTACGCCTACATTGACGCTGATGCCAGAGAGGGCGACCGGGCTCACTTTTTCCTGACCAGACAGGAAGGTCTTATCTTACAACGGGAACGTCCAAAGCATTCCGACACTCTGAAAAACCTGCTGCAACAGGTGGAAGAACAGGAAGGCAGTGACGTACAGATTGTTCCCGTCAGCGTGTTCTGGGGCAGAGCCCCGGACAAAGAGCATTCAGCCCTTAAACTTCTCTTCGACTGGAATTTCAGCCTGGGTGGCCGGTTTCGCAAGTTTATCGCCATCCTGCTGCATGGCCGTCAGTCCATGGTGCATTTCAATCCAGCCATGTCTCTGCGCGAGATTGTTGATGAAGGCCAGGACCACCCGCGAACCCTGCGTAAAGTTGGCCGGATACTGCGGGTACATTTTCGTCAGCTGCGTGAATCGGTGATAGGCCCCGACCTGTCCCACCGTCGTAACCTGGTCAATACCCTGATCCATACGCCACAGATTCGCCAGGCCATTGAAGCGGAAGCAGCAGCCCACGACATCACACTGGTCGAAGCAGAACAGAAAGCCCGCTCCTATGCCAACGAAATCGCGTCGGACTATTCTTACCCGGTGCTGCGCTTTCTGGATATCGTGCTGACCTGGTTCTGGAATAAACAATACGACGGCGTTTCGATTAACAATGTCGAAAAAATCCGCGATCTGGCCCAAACCCACAGCATTGTTTATGTTCCCTGTCATCGCAGCCATATCGACTACCTGCTGCTGTCGTATGTTTTGTACTATGAAGGCCTGACACCTCCCCATGTTGCCGCAGGCATTAACCTGAATATGCCGGTGGTCGGCACTATTTTGCGTAAAGGCGGTGCCTTCTTTATGCGCCGAACCTTCCGTGGCAATCCGCTATACAGCAATGTGTTCCATGAATACATGCACACTCTGTCGACCAGAGGCTTCCCGATTGAATACTTCGTGGAAGGTGGCCGTTCCCGCACCGGGCGAACCCTGAATCCGAAAACCGGTATGCTGTCGATCAGTATGCGCAGCTATGTTCGTGACAGCCGCAAGCCAGTGACCTTTGTACCGGTGTATATCGGTTACGAAAAACTGCTGGAAGTGAAAACCTATCTCGGAGAATTGCGTGGCAAGTCCAAGAAAAAAGAATCCCCTCTGGACGTTTTCAGCACCCTTGCCGCGCTTAGGGATCAGTTTGGTAAAGCCTGGCTGAACTTTGGTGACCCCATTGACCTGGGAACCCTGCTGGACAAGCAAGTGCCGGACTGGGAAGACCACACGTCGGTCAACGAAAAACCAGCCTGGTTGAAAGACGCTACCAATCAGCTGGCTTTTAATATCGCCAGTGGTATCAACTCCGCAGCCGTTCTGAACCCAATCAACCTGGTGGCGATGGCGTTGCTGTCCTCTCCCCGGCATGCGCTGGGCGAGCAGGAGCTGGTTCTGCTGCTGGATACTTACTGCCGTATCATGAGCCGGTGTCCATACAGTGCCAAAACGGTCATGACCGACCTCGACGGCCATGCCATGCTGCGTTACGCGGAAAAACTGAATGTTGTTACCAAAATCAGCGACTCTCTGGGTGATGTGTACAGTCTGGACGAAAAAACCGCCGTCGCCATGACCTATTATCGCAACAACGTATTACACATGTTCGCTGTGCCATCGTTGCTGTGCTGTCTGTTTGTCAACAACGACTGTTTGACCCTGCGTGAAATCTACCGCGTCTGTACGATTCTGTACCCTTACCTGAAAGCGGAACTGTTCCTGCACTGGAGTGAGCAGGGCTTTATGCGAGTCGTGCGCAAGTGGTTGAACACTCTGGTGGACGAAGGGCTGATTACCGTTGACAGCGACAGGGTCTACTACCAGCCAGAACAGAGTTCATCCAAATATGTGATGCTGACGGTTCTGTCCCGTGCTATTTCCCAGACCATTGAACGTTTCTACATGGTCATCAGTCTGCTGATCAGTAATGGCAGTGGCTCCATTGAGCAGGAGACTTTGGAAAACCAGAGCCGCGATCTGGCTCAGCGCCTGTCCATCATTCACGGTCTGAATGCTCCTGAGTTCTTTGATAAAGCCCTGTTCAAAGGCTTTATCGGGCAGCTACGCCTGAACGGTGTACTGGACATCTGTCAGACCAACAAGCTGAACTTTGGCGAAGAGGTTGTGATGGTGGCTGAAGAAGCCTTCAAGGTACTGACCAGCGAAGTGCGCCACAGTATTCTGCAAACCACGAAAAGTCAGCCGGTGCCTGTCTTGGAACCGGATCAGCAGTGAATCACTGCAAAGGCCGCCGCCCTGTACGACACAGGGCGTTGCAGCAGTCTGTTACTGTTATCGCACTTTTATTTCGTAAGGCTGACACACTCTTTCAGACAGAATGTCTTCGTAGCAATCCTGATCCAGGTCATAGGTCCACTCCCCTCCCCGACTGGCATTAAGCTGAGAGATCACTTCATTAACTGGCCGGTCAAGGGAGTCTCTCTCGACACCAAACAACTTTTTAGAGATGTTTTTTATGGGCTTCATTTTCCTGCTCCTTTTGGTGTATCAGTCACAACACTGTTATTACGCAAGTAACATGCCCATTAAAAACAATAAATATTGCAATTTTATTTATCTTTACCAAATGCTTTGAAGGCATAAATATCATAACGGCAGGCTTTGCCTTCCAGACGATACGTTGGTTCTTTGTCAGAAAGGTCTGGCGCATGCTTCGGGCGTTTAACCACCACCCGGTATGCCGCCAGAGCTTCTGCCGGTGCCAGCAGCTCATCAGCATCAGGGTCGCCACTCAGCAAATCCTGGAAAATACGCATCTCTTTTTTCACCAGTGCCGACTTTTCCCGATGCGGAAACATCGGGTCAAGATAAACGACATCAAACTGTTGACTATCGGCAGCCATGGTTTGCATAGCCTGACGACTGTCTTCGTTTATCAGTTTCATACGGTTGGCAATAGCGGCAACCTCCGGAGCCAGCCTTGCCCGATCAATACCGTCCTGTAGCAGAGCCGCAATGACCGGCGAACGTTCAATCAGAGTCACAGAACAACCCAGAGTGGCGAGCACAAACGCATCACGTCCCAACCCTCCTGTACCATCAAGCACATGAGGGGTTACGCCTTTATTCAAACCGACTGCTTTGGCAATATCCTGCCCTTTACCACCACCAAACTTGCGGCGATGCCCTGCCTTACCGCCAACAAAGTCAACAAACACTGGCTTTTCTTTATCACCGGCACGACACAGGCAGAGCACATCCTCCTCAAAACCCAGGATTAATGAGCCTTTAGGTAAGCTTCTGGTATCAGTCACCCATTCAGAGCATGGTACTTTATCATGCAGGTTTTTAAGGCAATGATATTTTTCCAGCCCTTCAACCAGACCGGAACAATCAATATAAAGAGAAAAGGACATTCGCAGCTTTCTCATTCAAACAGACATAAGCGAAAAAATGGGAGTTTAGCAGTTAGGGGGAGCAATCAGAAATATAACGGGCTTTTGGCTTTTGGCTTTTGGCTGCTGGCTGCTGGCTGCTGGCTAACAGCTAACAGCTAACAGCTAACAGCTAACAGCTAACAGCTAACAGCTAACAGCTAACAGCTAACAGCGGAGCATACTGCTCAGCCCAGCATCACCCAAAGCAGAACCGCTCCGAGGCAGAATCGATAAATAACAAACGGCATCAGACCAATACGGTTAATAAATGCCAGAAAGTAATGAATACAGACCCAGGCACTGACAGCCGCAACCACTGCACCACCGAACAGTACCGACCAGTCCACCGGAGCAGTCTCTTTAACCAGATCAAGGGTGAGCAGGGAGCCAGCTCCAAGAATAACCGGAATGGATAACAGAAAAGAAAAGCGGGCGGCAGCCTCCCGGGTCAATCCCAGCATTAAACCGGCGGTCATGGTAATACCGGAACGGGAAGTCCCCGGAATCAGGGCAATCGCCTGGGCAAAACCGATGATCATTGCCTGTTTAAATGTCAGTTTTTCCAGGGGCTGAATACGTTGTCCTTTAAGATCAGCCCAGCCAAGTAGCGCACCGAAAATCAGAGTGGTTCCGGCAATCACGCCAATCGTTCGCATGGCTTCATCAAGCCCGATGGCTTTCAAGGCAAAGCCAAAAGCCACCGCCGGAATGGTGGCGAAAATCAGGTACCACCCCAAACGGCTGTTAAAGGTTGAGCCTCTGCCCACCAGTGAGCCAAGCCAGTCGATGGCGATTTTGAGAATATCGTTACGGAAATAACCAATAACAGCAGCCAGCGTACCGATATGAACCGCCACATCAAAGGCCAGCCCCTGATCGCTCCAGCCTAACAACTGTGCCGGAAGAATAAGATGTCCTGAGCTGGAGACCGGCAGAAACTCGGTAATACCCTGTATCAACGCAAGAATAATGATTTGCAGAAAATCCATGGGGTGATCCTTTATCCATTTTAAAACTATACAGTATGTCGCCAGGCATTCAGCTATCTCAAGTCTTTTCTTGCTGAGTCAGGCAGGCTGTGATATTTCCAGAAGTTCAGGCTATTCAGAACGGAATGGAGGATTGTGATAACCAGGTCTGTAATCCTGACGCTCTGCTCCGTAAATACTGCGACAGAACAGGCAATGGATTTTCTGGTAGGGATGGCCTGTGCGATAAAGCACATTGAGAACTTCCTTCAGGGAAATGCCTTTGGGACCGGACGGTTCTGTGGTGACAACGTCGTAGACTCTGAACGGGTGCCGGGCAAAGGATGGGGTAAAATCATATCGGCTATTAATGAGGTTCATATGAATCGCCACTTCCTTTAAAGAATCCTCTTTACCATCAAAGAACAGCTCATAGTTGGGTGTCTTTTCATTGGGCAATACAGCCTCCAGGGGGGGGTATTTTCCTCTCATTAACTTACTCAAACCGTCCTTAGTAAAAAGTACAAAGCCAGCAGGCGCATAAAAAAACAAGGTTGTCCATGCGGGAATGGTAATATGTCGACTAACCTTGAGAGCATTAGATTTTTTTATTCCTCCATGGGCTAGAATAATCAGGTTCTGGACACTCTCTCCATGCCAGTTCAAACCAAACAGGTTGAGTTTTCCATCCAGTAACTGCTTGTGCATTTCGGGGGCTGGGCGTAAAACAGCAATCGGATTCATTTTATCAGGATTGCATATAATTGAAGGCTAGTAACGGGGATATTATAGCACCCCTTTTCCTGGATGCTTCGTAGCTCTGCCTGAGGAGTAGGAGTGAGAGGGAGAGCAGGAAGCATTTGTCAGACTCGCGTCTCCGGCAGACGAGCCCTTAAGTCGGAAGGAGCGATGTACAATAAAGTTCTGCCGTCCCTGGTTTGAAGAATAAGTTTATGTTTGACCAGCTTATTCAAGTAAGGGAAGCAGCAGAACATAATATACCGCTGTTGGCTGTTGGCTGTTGGCTGTTGGCTTTTGGCTTTTGGCTTTTGGCTTTTGGCTTTTGGCTTTTGGCTTTGGGTGCGGTTCATTTGCTACGACGCTCTACCCCAGCAAAACCAACTACTTTGACGACCGAGAGCAAAGAAAAAAGGGCTGTTTCGTGGTGATATAACGTCGCCAAACAAATAACACCGGAAAAGCAGCCCTTTGTGAACGCATCTTACGCTAATACTCTCGACTTTCAATTTTTTTCTCCTGCACAGGATCACTTTAATAGCATGATCCGCCACCTCGAATCTGCCTGCCTGCAGGAACATGGCACAACTGAAGAGTACATTCGAACCAATGGGGACGAGCTGCTTCGGCTAATGTTTCAGGGCTATCTCGATAAACAGGCTGAAGATGAAGAAAGAGCAGTGTCTGTCACTCCCTCTGACGGCATACCTCGTAACCATATTCGTCAAAATACCAGCCGGGTTCTCACCACGGTGTTTGGCAAGATAACGGTCAAACGGTTTGCTTATAGCCAGCGCAATGTCTCCAACGAATTCCCACTGGATGCCGGGCTCAACCTTAATAACGACCAATATTCTGATGGTGTACGCAAGCGTGTGGTCACGGATGCTATTGATCGTTCTTATGACAATGTCGTCAAACGGCATCGTGAAAATTGCCCCGGCATAGTTGGCAAGCACCAGGCAATAAAGCTGGTTGAAGGCACAGCTCAGGATTTTGTCGAATTCTATGAACAACGAACCATAGAAGATGAGCAAACAGATGATCTATTGGTTCTGAGCTTTGATGGGAAAGGTCTGGTCATGTTGCCAGATGGGTTAAGGGAAGCGACCCGCAAGAATGCAGAGAAAAGCAAGAAAAAATGTCAGACACGTTTAAGTCCGGGAGAAAAGAAAGACCGGAAGCGTATGGCTATGGTGGCGACTGTTTACACTGTGCGGGCAAACCCACGCTCACCAGAGTCCATCATGAACTCTGAAAAGAAAGCGGACAATGTCGTCAAATTTCGACCTCCAATACGCAACAAGAGGGTTTGGGCCAGTGTTGAGAGGGACGGAGAAACAGTCATCGAAGAAGCCTTTGATGAGGCTCTCAAGCGTGACCCGGAACGAAAACGACAATGGGTTGTCGTGGTCGATGGGCATCCGCATCAACTGAAAATGATTGAAAGAGTCGCCCGCAGAAAACAGGTCAAAACCAGCATCGTAATGGATTTCATTCATGTGCTGGAATATCTGTGGAAAGCCGCTCATTGTCTGCATGATAAAGGTGATAAATCTATTGAGAAATGGGTTGAGCAGCAAGCACTGAAAATTCTTCATGGGCAGTCGGGCTGGGTAGCCAGGGGCATAAAGCAAAGTGCCACGAAACGAAAATTGAAGAATCGGGAAGCTATTGATAAATGTGCTGGCTATCTGCAAAAAAACAGAGACCGGCTTTGCTACGATAAGGCGCTGCGCTCAGGCTTTCCTATTGCCAGCGGAGTGATTGAAGGCGCTTGCCGACATTTGATAAATGACCGTCTTGATATAACAGGCGCACGATGGAGCCTGCAAGGCGCGGAAGCCATTCTGAAGCTTCGCTCAATAAACTCCAGTGGAGACTGGGATGAATACTGGTCATATCACCATTCGTGTTCTAAGAAACGAAATTACGGTGAGTTGGTGGTGAATAGGGCTTCGTCGTAGCAAATGAACCGCACCCTTTGGCTTTTGGCTTTTGGCTTTTGGCGGTTGGCGGTTGGCGGTTGGCGGTTGGCGGTTGGCGGTTGGCTGTATGAGCAGCTAATAGCCAAAAGCCAACAGCCCGGTAAGTTATTGAATGCTGCGCCCCTAAGCCCTCGCAGTATTTTCAGAAATACCATAGGAGTTAGCAACTTCTTTTACAGTAAATACTCTTCCAGGTTCTTTTGTCGACTTTTTAATAAGGTCTTTTTGAACAAAGTTAAGCTTAGTTCCTAACTTCTCAGCCATACATGTTTCACTATCGCCTGGCAGGCAGCTCCAGGCCTGACTGCCTCTTTGTCAAAAGCGTTGAATCCAGATTGGGAAGTCAAAGTGCCGTGTTAGCTGCCTGAGTGGGTTGCCACCTTGACACCAAAAGCGACCAGAACACCACCGACTAATTTTTCAATGGTATTTTTAGACTTCGTAAACGCTTTCAGTAATTTTGGCTGGGTCAAAAAAATTGCCACGCAAGTAAACCAGATTAAGTGAGTAAAAGATATGATAGCCCCGTACATTATTTGTATGGCTATTGGGGTTTCAGGCTTAACAACTTGAGTAAATATGCTGAGAAAAAAGATTGTAGCTTTAGGGTTTAACGCATTGGTTATAAACCCAATTTTAAATGCTGAAAATGAACTCATTGACCCTGTTGTTCCACATATTTCAATATCACTTTTAGATTTAAATGTCTGCCAGCCTATAAAAATCAGATAAGCTGCACCCAAATATTTTATTATGGAAAAGAGTAGGATCGATTTTGAAATTATTACGGCAAGCCCTGCTATTGAATAGGTAATATGTAGCCAAAGAGCAGCACTTACACCTAAAGATGAAAATATTCCAGCTTTTCGGCTAAAAAAAATACTGTTCCTGGTGATCATTACAAAGTCAGCTCCCGGACTGATCGCCATGAAAATTGCAATCATTGATACAGAAACTAATTCAGGAATATATTCAGAGAAGTTTATTATTTCCATTTTTACTCCACTGTTGACGTTTATTGCAGCTGACACTCATTAGACTTGATCAACCACACTTCTGTCAAACCTGAAGAACTGTGTTAAACCTCTGGGTCATGAGGCATTGTCAGAGGGTATGGCAAAATAACCCTTCCTGTTATCGCTCACTCTTCTTGAGTGCAACCTTGTCGCACAGGTAAACGGGCATGGTCAGTTATAGGCTGAAGATTTTCTTTTGTCTCACCGACGGGTTTGGTCTCAAAGTCAGGGCGATGACCTTTGTCCCATTGAACGACATCATCAATCAGATCACTACCGTCATCAAAGGCTTTGTCGAAATCTTCAGTTTTCATAGCAGGAAAACTCCTTTGTTCTATACTCGATATTTTTAATACAAACAGGTTTATAATTCATGCTTACTAAGCAGTTCTTATATCCAGCCTATTGTCTCATCTTGTTAATGATATTTGCTAATAATATTTACGCAATAAATACTACAGATAGTAACAATCAAGGTCAGCCACATAATAATTTTTTCAAAACCCCTTCCCCTCTAAATCATTGGCCCTCAACATGCTTAGCATCTCAACTACAAATAAAAGATAAATATTTGAATGAATGGTTACCATCTTTTGAAAATTCAATAACAACTGAGGATAAAGAAAAAATTTCCAAACTTTATGGCGAGACATTAAAAGATGTTCGTATAAGAAATTCTTATTCACCAGAAGAGCTGGTACATTCTTTAGATTTAGAAATAAGAAATACGATGAGAGATAAAAAACACTATTATTTGATAAAAAAACATTTCTTTGAAAGTTTATATAATTTATCAATAGAAAACACTTTCAACGATCATTGCTTAGGATCTTTTGAAAACACTCTTATGCGTTGTGAGCAAACCTTAGAGGATGCCAGCAGTTATCTTTTTGATCTATCTGATGAACTGGCAGAAAAAGCCATTAATTCATTTGCGAGTTCTCAATCCAAAAAAATTATAAAGGAGCATTTGCCATTCTGAATAATTTTTGGAACAAAAGTACACATAAACCCTGCGGGAATTACCTTCTTGTCTGAATTGATGGCTGCTGGCGTATTCCCACTCTCACCGCTTCAGCGGTAGAGTGGGAGCTGAAAAGCTGAGTGTTTGCAGAACTGTGTTGAACCTCTGGGTCATGAGGTATTGTCAGAGAGCTATGACAAAATAGCCCTTTCTGTCAACGCTCACTCTTCTTGAGTGCAACCTTGTCGCGCAGGTAAACGGGCATGGCCTGTTCCGCAGGAACAGTGTATCCGTTACGGTAATGGTCAGCCGCTAATAGCGCAATGTCTCCAGCACGAGGGTAACAGTCAACATGGCAATCTACGACGCTGGCAGCTGTTTTTTCACGGTAAGCCCAGCCAGTTCCCATGCCCAGCCACTGGTCATCACCCTCTGGCACAGTGACTTTTTCCGGAGCAATAACCACTTCATCCTGAACCGGCTGCATTAAACCATCCTGTTCCCGGAACGCACCCCAGTAAACTTCATTCATGCGGGCATCAATAGACGACAGTACGGAAGTGGCCCCGAAACGACGCAGGCCTTCCTGTGCCAACGCTGCCAGTGTGGAAATACCAAGCACCGGCTTATCCACAGCAAAGGCCAGCCCCTGCACCATGGCGGTTGCAACCCGCAAACCGGTAAATGCACCCGGTCCCCGACCAAAAGCCAGGGCATCAATCTGACTTAAGGAGAGACCGGCATCTCCCAGAATCTGCTCAACCATCGACAGCAGTTCACGGCTATGACGACGTGGCAGCATCTGGAAGTTTTCAATTATTTCACCATCAAGGTTCAGTGCAACAGAGCAGGCCTCGGTGGCAGTATCCAGCGCCAGTAACTTCATGAACTTCTCTGCTTATACAGCCACTGGCTTCAGCGCGCCCAGCACTTTGCCTTTGATGTCGTCAACACTGCCAGCACCTTCTACACAGGTGTAACGGGTTTCACCTTCAATCTTCTTGTAGAAGTCTACCAGCGGAGCTGTCTGTTCATGGTAGACACCCAGACGGTGACGTACGGTTTCCTCTACGTCGTCTTTACGCTGGATAAGGTCTTCGCCGGTTACGTCATCCTTACCTTCAACCTTGGGTGGGTTGTAAACGACGTGGTAAGTACGACCACTGCCTGGATGCACGCGACGGCCGCCCATACGCTGAACAATTTCTTCGTCTTCAACGGCAATTTCAACAACGTGGTCAATCTCAACACCGGCATCGCGCAGCGCTTCTGCCTGAGGGATAGTTCGAGGGAAACCGTCAAACAGGAAACCACCGGCGCAATCCGCTTCAGCAATACGCTCTTTCACCAGGGCGATAATGATGTCGTCAGAAACCAGGGAACCGGAATCCATGACTGCTTTCACTTTTTTGCCCAGCTCTGTGCCATTCTTGATCGCGGCACGCAGCATATCGCCAGTAGAAATCTGGGGAATACCGAATTCTTCCATGATGAACTGGGCTTGTGTACCTTTACCCGCGCCCGGGGCACCCAACAGAATCACTCGCATGAATAATGCTCCTGTCTGAAACCTGCCTCAGGGTGGAAATACCCCGAAGCCTGTTTCGTTTGACCGATGTCTAAAAAGGCACACAGCATATACACACCCGCAGTGTGATACAAGTTCAGCCCTGAATTTCAGAAAGGGAAGTAGTGAATTGCTGAAATTTCCCTGCAATTCTGGCTGTGCATACTATTTTTGCTTCAGCCTTCTAAAAATACATAACTAATACCCTGCATTAGCCCGGTGATTACTAAGCATGTTTCCGTTTTAGCTTTCCCGTTAATGCGCCCGATAAGAGTTCTTAAAGCCGCAACGATACGGGAAAGATTCGAAGCAAATTGTAAGACATCTGGATAATGCAACAATCTTACATGAGAAAATTTATGGCTAGTAAGCGTAATTCACGTTATTTCGTTATCATTTTTGCCTTACTTTTCAATATTATCTTTCCTTTTCGTAAAGCCTTTCCGGGCGGACCTGGCCTCAGCGACATTGGGCCCATACTGCTAAACAGTTATTTGGCACTGCAGTATGCGCACAAAGAAAACAAAGGTGCCGAACCTTATCCAGTATTTGAGTCCGGTAATCCTGGGTGCCTTATGCGTACTGAAAGAGTGACCGGGCAGTCCATTGATGCGCCATTCATAAAAAGTATCGGTCTCCCGGGCATATTCCGGCCTGTTCCTGTAAAGCGACTGGAAGCTCTCATTCGCTCCGCAAAGAACTTTCAAACATCGCAAGACAGGTCATTGATTACAATGACTGACACCCGGGCAAAGCCCAATAGCCATCCAGAGCATGATTTAGAGCTTCTTATAGGCGTTGATGCCGGTTACTGGGTTTTCTATATCGTCGAGATAACCCCATCAGGAAAGCCTGTCGCTGTGCGAAAAGTCAATACAGGACAATATTATTTTGCATTAGAGTACCAGTCGCTTTGGCAATGGCTGAATGACTTGAATTCAATCAGGATAAAATCCAAATGCAATGAGTGGCAAAAATTACTTTATGAATTCAGGTTCGTATCAAACGCCGAGCCTGATCCGACCAGATTGATACTCTTCAAAAAGCAGCTTATGAAGCTGGTACACAGCATTATCATGACTCCCTCCCAAAACACTGAAAACGACAAGGCTGATAAAAAACCCGTGCTTTACTCCCTTCCTAAAACACCACCTTCGCCTTCCCCCCCGCAACCAGACACTGATGACCAACCGTCCACCTCAGGATCAGGAGCAACCGGGCAAAAAGACACTTCCAGTGGATTTCACGAAAAGCCACTATACAGAAGTGATCAGGAATTAGAGGATGCCCTGCACCTGCTTGGCTTAGAAATGGATGTCCTGAAGCAACCCAACGCCGCCAGGGTGATTAAACGTCATTTTCGAGAAGCAGCACTTACATGTCACCCTGACAAGGGGGGAACCGATGAGCAATTTGTGAAGCTAAAGAGCGCCGCCGAATATCTTGAAAATTATTTAGGCTGTTTTGACCTGCATTCTGCACTGGATGAACTAAATGATAAGCTTAACGAGGAAAGAAAAAGATCAGAGCAAGCTGAGAACTCTATGCGTGAAGACTTAGACGATCTATGGTCCAGGATGGAAAAGCTGGAAGAGACGATGCGCCACTTACGACACGATGAGTAGAAGAGAGGCAGCACAGCAATGATTTACGCCATAAAGAATATCATCGGTAACGCTCCGTATAGCTGCTCACTTGAAAGCATCTACCAAAATCATAATGCAGACCTGACCAGGCATTAGCAACGACGACAGAGCCTTCAGGTATTTTGAATGCTTACAGTCCAACTAATTATGCCGATAGGTTATTTGAGATTTAGCTAACAGGGACGTGGCTATGCACAGTCATTGGTTCAAAATACGACTCAAAGCAGGCCTGCTATCTGTGTTTTTTACAGTGCTGACTCTGCTGCCTTTAACGGCACAGAGCATTCCCGGCAGTCGAATTAAAGGCTATCCCTGGTTGCTTTCTGCCATCAGGAATAATCATCTGCCCAGCGGCTATCTGGATCTTGCCAAATGTCACCTGACGAGGAATATCAGCGATATGCCGGCAGATCGTCGTACCTATGGCATAAAGTTCACGGATAACTTCTCCTTCAACCCGGACAGCGGAGAAATTATCACGATAATGAATATCCTTTACCTGCAGACCAGAGACCTGAACGGAACACCGGTATTAATGAACCGTCCAGCCACTACCATTCTGTCAGCTAAACCAGAGAATGATTTTCTCAATTACCAGATTGTTATGAGTTTTAATGGCAAAACGTTGATGCAGCTTTATCAGTGCTCCTGGGACAGAGCGGTTTTTCTCTGGCGCTAGGGGCCTGCCGAAATAACTGACTGAAATTCAAAACAAAAACATAAATAGACACTTATTCGTTCTGGCTATACTTATAACTCCAAGGACAGTAAAAGGATGTACAGCTATGAGTAAAAAGAAAGACGTCCTGGTACTTTGTAAAGACAATAAAGCCAGTACAAAAAGCCCCGTTGAAGAGTATTTTGCCTACCAGCTTGATTTTGAAGCCTTCAGAAAATGGCGGGAAGGTAAGCATAAGTGGCCCGAGGGCCACATCATTAAAGGGACAGGCAAGCCGCTCTTTAAAGGTGCAGTTTTTCCATTTACACAAAGCAAAGGCAAACCCGTTACCGCTGATTTAAGCGAATGGAAAGAGTTTGCCAACAATTCTCCGGAATTAAACCCGAATCCAAGGGTTATTAACCCTGAGTCTTTATAATCATTTAATTTTAATTAGAAAGTCGTATAAAAAAGCCCGAATGCCTTTTAGCATTCGGGCTTTTTTATGGCGATGAGAAAGCTGCTTCATTCAATGCAGGAGCTGGGTGAGCTTCGTAAATCCCGACGGAATTAAGGCAGCCAGTCATCGTCCACGATTCGCTCAAACGACCAGGGGCATTCCTCGGGAAAACTATTCTGGTTCAGCCGTTTCTTTTCAGAGCGAATGTATTTGTTCAGTTCCGCGACAGCCTTGTTTTTGGCACGGGGATACGCTGCCTGCAATGCCCGGGCTGTTTTGTTTTTCAAATGCGGGTTTTTGCTGGTCAGCAGCTCGATTTCGGTTCTTGGATTGTTGATACTGGGTATCCAGGTATGAATAGCCTTATCCTGAACCCACGGGTCTTGCAGTACCCGCATCTGGTAATCGTACTTGAGCAGGTGCAGGAGCAGGATGATTAAATGGGACTCCAGCTCGTTGACTGCATCACCCATTCGTTGCTCCATTGCCTCAAGTAAATTTGGAATATCAAGCCTGTCAAACTGACCATTGGCCAGAAGGTGTCGTTGCTGGTTCAACCACTCTGGATAATCAGTATGGTAAAGGTTGTCCATAATTACGCCTCCGTTTGCACTCCACTTTAGACTCCCTTTTTTATTACCTCAACACCAAAGCAGCAAAAAACTGGCCGGTGAAAGCCCCGTAAATCTACGGGGCGTAACAGACGGCTAACCATCAGCCAGTATTCCGCATCCCGGCGGCTATACCTGCCACAGTAATCATCAATGCCTGTTCCAGATTCTTACACTCCTTGTCTTCTTCCAGGTGTCGAAGGCGATAGAGCAGTTCAGCCTGCAGAACATTCAGTGGATCAATGTAGGGGTTACGCAGCGTAATACCCTGTTTATTCATAGGATGAGCAGACATCAGCTCACTGCCACCTTTCAGCTCAAGCACGCTGTTAATAGCGCTGTCGAGTAGCATCCGCAGTTTATCACCAAGATGCTGCAGCCCCGTTGGCACCAGGCGGTCCTCATAATATTCAGCCAGCTTGGGGTCGGTCTTCATAAAGACCATTTCCAGCATTTCCAGACGTGCTTTGAAGAATGGCCACTGCTTCATCATTTCTTTCAGGGTATCGCTCTGCTCTTTATCCAGTGCATTCTTCAGTGCCACACCGCAACCCAGCCAGGTCGGCAGCATCAGGCGAGTCTGGGTCCAGGCAAAAATCCATGGAATAGCACGCAGGCTCTCTACGCCACCATCGGGTTTACGCTTGGCAGGACGAGAGCCCAGCGGCAACTTGGCCAGCTCCTGTTCAGGAGTAACGGCCCGGAAGTAAGGCACAAACTCAGGTTCACCCCGCACCATGCCTCGATAAACTTCCAGAGAGTCACGGGACAGCTGATCCATCATATCGCGCCAGCTCTGTTCAGGAGCCGGGGGTGGCAGCAAGGTGGCTTCCATGGTCGCACTGGCGTAAAGCATCAGGCTCTTTCTGGCTACATCCGGGAAACCAAACTTGAAACGAATCATCTCGCCCTGTTCAGTAACACGAAGATGTCCATTCACAGAACCCGGTGGCTGGGACAGGATCGCGGCATGAGCCGGACCACCCCCACGACCAATGGTGCCGCCACGGCCATGGAAAAAGGTCAGGTTTACATTGTGTTTCTTACACACTTCAGTGACTTCTTCCATGGCACGGTACTGCGCCCAGCCCGCAGCCATCCAGCCGGCATCTTTAGCGGAATCGGAGTAGCCGATCATCACCATCTGACCATTGGCACTGTAACCCCTGTACCAGGGCAGGCTCAGGAGTTTTTCAATACAGTCTGCCGCGCCGTCCAGAGCCGTCAGGGTTTCAAACAGAGGAGCAACGGGCATTGGGAAATCAACACCACACTCTTTCAGCAGCAGCGCCACTGCCAGAACATCGGACGGATTGTAGGCCATGGATATCACGTAAGCTCGCAGGGCTTTTTCCCCTTCACGGGCAATCACACGACAAGTGTCTACAACCTCTTTCACATCAGGGCTTGGCTGCCAGTTGTTAGGCAGCAGTGGGCGAGGGTTTTGCAGTTCTCGCAGGAGGAACGTCTGACGGTCCGCTTCGTCCCAGCTGGCATAGTCGCCCATCCCCAGAGCACGGGTGAGTTCACTCAACACTGCCGTGTGGCGGTCTGCTTCCTGACGGATATCCAGCTTGATCAGGGTCAGTCCAAAGCTGTGGGCGCGTCGGATCATATCCAGCAGAGGACCATCGGCAATCACACCCAGTCCCACCTCTTTCAGAGAGCGGTAACATAGCTCCAGAGGTTCAATCAACTCCTGGTTGTCGGTCATGATGTCGGAAGCATCAGCCATCTCAACCAGTGAATTCTCACACCATCTGCGGGTATGACGCAGCCGCTCACGCAGCTTTTTCAGAACCGCGCGGTAAGGTTCACGGCATTCGCCCATGACCTGCTTCATCTCTTCGCTGCACCCGGTCATGGACAGCTCGCCAATCAAAGGCTTCAGGTCACGCAGATACAGGTCAGCTGCTACCCAGCGACTCAGCAGCAAGACTTCCTGCGTCACCTTGGAGGTGACAAATGGGTTACCGTCCCGATCCCCCCCCATCCAGGAAGAGAAACGAACCGGTACAGCATCAATCGGCAGACGAATACCGGTATGCTCTTCCAGACGCTCGTCCATAGAGCGCACAAAAGCAGGAATGGCTTCCCATAAAGAGTGCTCAATGGTGGCATAGCCCGCTTTGGCTTCATCGATAGGAGTGGGTCGCTGGGTACGGAATTCCAAAGTGTGCCATGCCTGTGACACCAGCTGTTGCAGACGGTTCTCCAGACGAGCCTTGCGGCGCTGGCTCAGGCAGGTATTTTCCAGCTCAGTCAGGCACTCAAAAATAGATTCCTGTTTCTGAATCAGTGTACGACGGCTTACTTCTGTTGGGTGGGCGGTCAGCACCAGTTCCATATCCAGCTGGCTGATGCTGCTGGCTATCTGTTCATTGGTCATGCCTTTGTCTTTCAGGCGCACCATCAGCTCATCAACGTGGTCCGGAACATCAAAAGCTTCTTCACACTCCCTGGACACACCATGAAACTGTTCTGCCAGGTTCGCCAGGTTCAGAAAGTGGCTGAATGAGCGGGCTACCGGCACCAGCTCATCATCCGACAGGCCTTTCAGCTGATCCAGAAGAACCTCCCGGTCTTCTTCATTACCGGCACGGGCTGCTTTTGCCAGCTGGCGGATGTTTTCAATCTTATTAAAAAATTCTTCACCATGGTGATCTTTGATGGTTTGCCCCAGCAAAGACCCCAGTACATTAACATTTCTTCGCAGGCTGGCCTGACTGTCTGCCATAGTGTTTATCCCTGAATAGTTTGAATAAAAAATATCTCCCTATACATTCTGAAAATGAGTATTGAATAAAATAATTCATTTCAATCAAAACGATCACTCCAGAACCCATAAACCGATACTTTTCACACCGTTTAATATCCGAACAACGACTTCGGCAAACCGAGACTACAACAGAATCTCCGAACTTTAAAGCATTACCCATCTCGCCCACCCGGCAACAAAACCAAACAACTACGCAGTTCAGTTCGTGTTTTCTATTGACGTTTTTTGTTTACACATCAACCAAACACAAAATACAGGGTATCTATTTAAGTGTGTCAGCAATTAATGTAGATATTAACTGTACAAACTCTTCGCAATTCCCCAATAGGCGACACATTAAAGGCTCTTTATCCTCCTTGACCGATTCTTTTTTGCACGAACGTTTAGTTAAATAGAAAGAATTCAACACTCCAACACAACATCCAATGAGTTTTATAATGAGCGCTACTGACGACCAGAAAGTCACGCTCGGAAACTATCTTGCGCTGGCTTTCGCTGTCGTATTTTTTTCCGGCTTACTGCAATCTAGTGAATGGTACGGTGTATTCGACTTCACCACCCTGAACGGCACATTCGGCTCTATTGCCGACGGTTTCATGTTCCGTGGTAAAGGTGGCAGCGGTGCCCGTGACGGCTTCCTGTTTGCCCTGACCCTGGTACCTACCTGCATGTTCGCTCTGGGCATGATCAATGTTCTGGAGCACTATGGCGCCCTGAAAGCAGCCCGCAAACTGCTGACACCACTGCTGCGACCACTGATGGGTCTGCCTGGCTCTGCCGCCCTGGCTATGATCGGCTCCCTGCAGAACACTGACACCGGTGCCGGCCTGACCAAAAAGCTGGTTGAAGAAGGTGAGCTGAACCAGGAAGAATCTGAAGTCTTCACCGCTTTCCAGTTCTCTGCCGGTGCCACCATCGTTAACTTCTTCAGCTCTGGCGCAGTGCTGTTCACCCTGACCAACGCTGACGGCTCCCTGGCGGTGCCAACCTCCATTGGCCTGACGGTGGGAGTTATGTTTATCTTCAAAATCATCGGTGCCAACGTCCTGCGCCTGATTCTGAAAGCTCAAGGCAAGAAAGTTAATTCACAGGCGAAGGTGGCATAACCATGGCTGAAGCTAGCAAAAAGATGATCACTGACGTCTTTGTCGAAGGCGCTCGCAAGGGTTGGAACATTGGTGCAATGAGCACCATCCCCAATGTAATGATGGCTTTTATCATCATTAAAGCCCTGAACGTAACCGGCGCACTGGGCGCATTGGGTACTCTGTTTGAACCACTGATGGTACTGGTTGGTCTGCCGGGTGAAGGCGCTGCGGTGATTATGGGCGCAGTCATGTCTATGGGTGGTGCGGTGGGTATCGTGATGGGCCTGTTCTCTGAAGGCGTCCTGACCGGTGAACACATTGCCATTCTGGCTCCGGCTATCTACCTGTGCGGTTCCACCATCCAATACGCAGGTCGTATCCTGGGTGTCATTGGTACCCGTGGCAGTCTGTACCCGATCATGTTCGCGATCTGTATCGCTAACAGCTTTATGGCGATGTTTGTGATGAACCTGTTCTTCGTCTGAGCCACCTTCATTCATTGCCGGGAACGCTTCTACCGCTTCCTCCAAAGCCAGCTTCTGAAAAAAGCTGGCTTTTTTTGTCGTTAAATACTGAACCACGTTATATCCAGCAGTATTTCGCCCTGTCGTATAAGGCTCGCACCCGTTTTCATTCATTACAAAAATGAGTGATGCCCTATTGATTACAGCAGGTATGCATCTATGATAAAAATCCAGAAAACTGAAAAAACGAGAATCAGCTTTTGAGGATTACTTAATATGTATAAGAAAGTTCTTAACACGACAAGTTATTCTTATTCAGTTAATACTCTCTGGAACAAAAAAAACCTTTGCCCTGCTGTTAAATTTGAAAAGGCAGGCATTTGCTCCGGCCTGGTAGTCGCCTGGATAAAAAAAAGTCTCGCTTCAAAAGGGAAAGGTGTATTGAGTGCTGATGAACTTGATACAATGTCAGCCTCAATTATTCAGGCAACCTATAACTGGAAACACTTGTTTCCTTCTAAAAGCATGGGTTATGGTGCCGGTATTCCTTTTTTACTACAAAGCCAAAACCTGATTTCCGTGGACGATGCAGTTGGAGAGATGGCTTGTGCTATACCCTGGATTTATGAATGGATATCAATAAATACTGGGCACTTTATTTTAGTGTTTTTTAACAAAGCTGGCGATGATTCGGTGTGGAACGGTCATACGGCAGGTTTTCGGTACGAAGATAAAGCGTTTGAAATATTTGAACCCAACACTGGGCTTTTCAATTATTCTGATATACCGACTTTTACAACGTTTGTGACACGTTATCTCGAAGAAATGTATGAATATTACGACGGTAAGTGGTATCTCCACAAGGTTGAGCTGTATTCGTGAAACACTTCCAGTAAAAAGCACAATATGGCTGTGCGAGAGAACAGATAGCCATTCAGTACGCTGGCCGAATCCCTGGGTTATCGGTACTCGTGGCAGCTTGTACCCGATCCTGTTCGGTATCTGTATCGCTAACAGCTTTATGGCGATGTTTGTGATGAACCTGTTCTTCGTCTGGGCCGCCTTCATTCATTGCCAGGAACGCTTCCATCGTTTCCTCCAAAGCCAGCTTCTGAAAAAAGCTGGCTTTTTTTGTCGTTAAATACTGAACCACGTTATATCCAGCGGTATTTCGGCCTGTCGTATAAGGCTCTCACCCGTTTTGATTCATTACAAAGATGAGTGACGCCCCATTGATTAAAGCAGATATGCATCTATTATGATACGAATCTAGAAAACTGAAAAAACGAGAATTAGCTTTTGAGGATTACTTAATATGTATATGAAAGTTTTTAGCATAAATTGTTTTTATTCTGTTAATTCTCTCTGGAACAAAAAAAACCTTTGCCCTTCTCTTGACAAGGAAAAGGCAGGTATTTGCTCCGGCATGGTAGTCGCCTGGATAAAAAAAAGTCTCGCTTCAAAAGGAAAAGGTGTATTGAGTGCTGATGAATTTGATACAATGTCAGCCTCAATTATTCAGGCATCCTATGCCTGGAAGCACTTATTTCCTTCTAAAAGCCTGGGTTATGGTGCCGGTATTCCTTTTTTACTACAAAGCCAAAACCTGATTTCTGTGGATAATACAGCTGGAGGAATGGTTAATGCTGCACCCTTTATTCCTGAATGGATGTCAACAAAGACCGGGCACTTTATTTTAGTGTTTTTTAACAGCGCTGGTGATAATGCGCTGTACAATGGTCATTCGGCAGGTTTTCGGTGCGACGATAAAGTATTTGAAGTATTTGAACCCGCCCATGGGCTTTACACTTGTTTTAATTTACCGAGTTTTACATGGTTTGTGGGAAGTTATCTCAAAGAAAGGTATAAAAAGTACGATGGTAAGTGGTATCTCCACAAGGTTGGGCTGGATTCGTGAAACACTTCCAGTAAAAAGCATAATATGGCTGTGCGAGAGGACAGGCAACCCTCCAGCCTTACCTGACGGGCTCTACCATTCAGTGCGCTGACCGAATACCTGGTGTTATCGGTACTCGTGGCAGCCTGTACCCCACCCTGTTCCGTACCTGTATCGCCAATAGCTTTAGTCAATGTTTGTGATGAACCTGTTGGTTTAACAGTTTCCGCTTGTAGTGGTTTGGTATAAGATGACCTTGCCCATGAGGCTCTTGAGGCTGGACAGACACATTGCTGACAACCAATTAACTCTGTCTGATTCTCTGCCATAACAAAGTTAAAAACCGGGCCAGCTGCCCGGTTTTTCTATGAGGTACGTTCATGAAAGACACCGACCAGTACGATAGCGTTGCCTGCAACTGTGTTGAAGTTGGCACACTGATCCGGGAAGACGACACCCTTCTGACACTGGACTTCTGTGATAACGACCAGATGTCTGCCAAAGAACAGTTTACCCGGATGGAAAAAGACGCCCGTTCCGTTGGATCCGGCAACTGCCAGGTTAAATCGGAAGTCGTCGAAGAAGGTGGCAAGCCTTATATTCGCGCCATGTTTGACTTTGACTGCACGGCAGAGAAGCTGATTTTCCAGATGAAGCACAAGTGACTATAATCGCCTGAGCTCTTGAGCAGGCAGCCACTGCCTGCTCTGTTATCATTCCTGAAACACTTAATAACAGACAGATCAGAATCTATGCCTGCTTGTGAGTTGATTCCAGCACAAGATGCACAACTACAGTTCTGGTCAGAAGCATTAACACCCACAGATTCCGAGCAGTGCTTTAACGACCTTATCGCCAGCACCCCGTGGCGGCAGGATAAAATCCAGCTGTTTGGTCGGCGTATAGCCATTCCAAGATTACAGGCATGGTATGGCGATACTCATTGTCACTACAGTTACTCAGGGTTGAACCTTGCCCCCCTGCCCTGGACACCTCAACTACTGCAATTGAAAACAAGAGTTGAGCAACTGAGCCAACACACCTTCAACTGTGTCCTGCTTAACCTGTATCGGAATGGCAGTGACAGTAACGGCTGGCACAGCGACGATGAACCGGAGCTGGGGGAGCAACCCGTGATTGCCTCCCTGAGCCTTGGCGAAACCCGCCGGTTTAAACTCCGACACAAATATAACAAAGCCATAAAAGGCATCACGATTAACTTAAACAGTGGCTCCCTGCTGGTGATGTCTGGACATTCTCAGTCACACTGGCAACATTGCCTGCCGAAAACCGCTCGCCAGATTGAGCCCCGTATCAACCTGACCTTCAGGAATATCCTGCATGGCCCGAATTGAGTGCCCCCGCTGCCTTCGTCCTTTATCTGCTTGTTACTGCAAAGGCCTGAAGCCGGAAAAAGCCTGTATCGACCTGCTGATCGTGCAGCACCCTTCTGAAACCCGCCACCCCATCAACAGTGCCCGCATTGCCAGCCTCGGCATCAGTAATTGCAATATTCTGGTGGGTGAAGACTTTACCGAGTCCAAAGCGCTGGAAAAGCAGCTGGCAAACCGGCACGCCTGTCTGCTGTTTCCTTCAGAGAACGCCGTTACCGTTAAGGCGTACACTGCAACTCATGCCATACCGGAGCTTTGCGTGATTCTGGATGGTACCTGGCGTAAGGCAAAAAAAATCTATTATCTGAACCCGGTTCTGCAAGAGCTGCCCGCACTCACCCTGTCCGAAACACAGACTTCAGCCTACACCATTAGAAAAACGCCGGAGAAAGGTGCCCTTTCCACCATTGAAGCAACCGTTGCCCTGTTAAGAGAGACCAGCCAGAAGCCTGATGAACATCAACGTTGTCTGGATGCTTTCGACCGGATGATCAATGCCCAGATTTCCGTAATGGAAAGTGCCATGGGGAAAGAGGCCTTTGAAAAAAACTACGCAAGCAGGATAAAACAGCGGAACGGATAAGCCATAATTACTCAGAATGTGGATTGACAGAAAAATAATACTTTTGCAGTCTGAATAGACTAACCTGAACCATACTCAGGCACAGGGATCAACAATAAGAATGAATCCAGACTCTCACCATCCAACAAAGCTCTGGCTTTACGGTACAATCATTATTGCCACCGCCCTTATTATGCGTCTACTGTCGCTTGGAGCCTATCCGCTGATGGACACCAGCGAAGCCCGCTACGCCGAAATGGTGCGCCTGATGGTCGAGACCAATGACTGGATCACCCCGTATTTCGATTACGATGTGCCATTCTGGGGCAAACCGCCTCTGTTTATCTGGATGTCTGCCATCAGCTTCAAACTCTTCGGTATCAACGAGTTTGCCGCCCGCCTCCCCTCCCTGCTCGTCAGCGTTGGTACCCTTTGGCTTACCTGGAAGCTAACGTCTTTTCAACTCAGTCAACAGGCAGGAAAGCTGGCCATTCTGATTCTGACCACCAGCGCCATGTTTCTGGTTCTGTCCGGTGCGCTGCTGGCTGATCCGGTTATGGTCTTCAGCATTACTCTGTGCCTGACCGGTTTATGGATAGGCTTTCACAGCAACAACCCGACACAGGCCAGACGCTGGGGCTACCTGTTCTTTACCGGGTCAGCCCTGACGCTGCTGTCAAAAAGCCTTGCCGGACTGGTACTGGCAGGGCTGCCCATCTTTTTATGGTGCCTGCTGCGAAAACAGTTTTTGCAACTCTGGCAGCGTCTGCCCTGGATCAGTGGCAGCCTGCTGGCGGCCATTATCGCCCTGCCATGGTTTATTGCAGCCGAGCTAAAGACTCCGGGTATGCTGGAATACATGATCATCGGAGAACACTTCAGCCGCTACCTGGACAGTGGCTGGGAAGGTGATCATTATGGCTCAGCCCATATTCGCCCTGTTGGCATGATCTGGCCTTACTTTATTGCGGGCGGCTTTCCCTGGTCTTTAATCCTTGTCGGTTATGCCTGCCGGTCATTATGGTTAAAACTCAGGCACAGGCGACCTCTGATACTCTCTGAATGGGCGTGGTTCCTGCTGTGCTGGCTACTTTCCCTGCTGCTGTTTTTTACCTTTGCCCGCAATATGATCTGGACTTACGCCTTGCCCCTGATGCCCCCTTTAGCCATGGCACTGGCAACCATCTGGTACAGGCATTTAACGCCTACTCTGCATCAACGTGTTGTCGCTGGCGGGTTTATTACACCGGTAATGATGGCTATCACCATTTACATACTCATAAACGGTGGCGGCAAAAACTCCCAGAAAACCATGATTCAGGCCATGAACGCTGAGAAAGTCAGCGATCCGGGAGAGCTTCTTTATTTTAACAAGCGCCCTTTTTCTGCACGCTTTTATTCCCACGGGAAGTCTGTACTGGTTAATACCGCTGATGAAATAAAGACCCTGATTAGTAATGGTAAAACAGATTTTCTGGCCACAAAAGATGGCCATATTGACTACCTGCCCGCTGATTTAAAAGCGCGCTTCGTCGCCATCTACCACTATCGGAAATGGACACTATGGAAAGAAAAAACAGAACATTAAAAGCAATAAAAGATAGCGCCGGCAAAAATAACTGCTACATTCCAGTAACTCAGTTGAAAGCAATAGCATAATGGGAAGGCATTCAACGTTTGACAAAGAAACCGTACTAAAAAGTGCTCTGGCCTTATTCTGGTCAAGAGGCTTTACAGCGACTTCACTGCGGCAGCTTGAGGAAGTAACCGAGTTGCACCCCGGAAGCCTGTACCATCATTTTAAAAACAAAGAAGGCTTATATCTCAATGTGCTGAAGTACTATCTGGAACATGATATGCATACTCGCATCAACCGATATTTAACCGGCGATTCCCCATTAGACGGAATTCGTCGTTTTTTAACCACCAGTTATCGTCATCATCAGGAAGAACACTATCGTAACTGCTGCTTTCTGGCCTGTTCCAGTGTCGAGCTTCACCTGCTACCTCAGGAGGCCCGGAATCTGGTGAATCAAGGCGTGACGGACATTCAGTCCGCCTTTGAAAAACAACTCAGTCAACTGGCTGATAAAGGCTATAGACTTCCAAAAGACTCTTCAGAGACAGCAAGACAACTGGCCTGCCTGTTTTTGGGTTTACAATTGTTTGCCCGAATCAAACCCAACCAGCATCAGCTGGATACAATGGTCAAAACTAGTCTACAGCAGATTTTAATGCCTGTTGATCACTGAACCGACTATCTAAAAAACACCGTGGATACTTACACTCTTATTTCCAGCCTGCAACACCATCTCGCTTTTATGGATGGCCCTTTAAGAGCCTTATCCAGCTATGGCTATTCATATCATCATTTACTCATCGCTGCTGTCATATACTGGAGCGGCTATACCCGTATCGGTGGCAGACTGGCAATGGGCACAATGATCAGCAGCATTGCATTTGGTAGTTGTCGTCAGTTTTTTGCTTCACCCCGCCCATACTGGAGCCATCCTGAATTATTTAACGGAATGGTAGAAAAGTCTTATGGAATGCCATCAGGCCACACCCAGAATGCAACCCTGTTCTGGGGCTTGAGTGCCTACAGCCTTAAAAACAAGTGGGCATGGTTTGTTGCAGGTCTTTTGATTCTGTCTGTTGGCCTTTCCAGGCTTTATCTTGGGGTTCATTATCCCGTACAGGTAGCCTTCGGGCTACTACTGGGCTTAATCCTGCTTTTTCTGTTCATTACTTTTGAGCAACGAGTTATCGATTATTTAAAACCGCTGGCAGGCTGGAAAAAAATAGCACTGACAATATCCGCAACACTCCTGCCGCTTATTTTTATCCTCATTTGCCGGGAAGTCCTTCATATCGGCTCCGGCAGCAACCATCCGCTCCCTTACAGTATATTCCTGAAATTCAATGGGTTACTGACCGGAGGGGCCGTTGGCTTGCTGTTTACTATTCAGGCCACCCCATCCTTTCACCTGTTTTTCACCCGGGCAGTTCCTGGTGCTATCAGCGTCATTGCCATCTGGCACTACCTGCCCGATCTGAGCGAACTACAGAGCGAGCCGTTACTTTACTACTCCGTCCGCTTCAGCGTATTCGCCGCTCTGGCTCTCTGGGTAACCTGGCTGTGGCCCTTGCTACATAAACGGCTACATAAACGGCTACATAAACGGCTTGCACAAGCAGATACATAAACAGCTATGCTCCCGTTTCAACTGGCTGTAACATTAACCGATTACTGACCGTCGATTTCCAAATACCCCATGGCTATCAAACAAATACTTATACATCAGCTGGAACAAAATCCAGAAAGCAATGCCCTGACCGCAACGACGGGCCATATATTGCCACCCACACCGGCTCTGGAAGCCATGCTGGACGACCTGCTGCAAACCTATAACAAGAAACAGGACAAACGTTATGGTCAGTTTGCAGAAGAACCTGAAAGCCCGTTTCCATCAGAACTGAACCAGTACCTGAATGATGGACTGACCTTTGAAGACCTGACCGTTCATACCCTCAGTCAGATCAGTGACAAACTGGGAGAAGCAGGTGCTCTTGGCGGTGGCTATGTCCTGTTTGCGGACTATCAGCAGGGGCTAACCCGTTACCTGATGCTGTGTACGTTGAGCAGCAACATCAGCGTGACGGTCACTGAAGACCTTTCAATACAGGACTGCGCCTATCTCGACACCGGCAAAATGTCACTGGCCTGTCGCATCAACGTGACCGAATGGCAGGGCAACACCAACAGTGGTCGCTACCTGTCCTTTTTACGACCCCGTGGCGGTCGACGCCTCAGCGATGTTTTTCAGGAAGCCCTGGGGTGCAGCGAAACCAGCGGCAGCAAGGAAGAAGCAGATACCCTGGTGAAAGCTGTTAAAGACTTCGCTAGCGAAGCCCCGTCACTGGAAAACCATAAAGAAGTCAGCCGTCAGGTATACGATTTCTGCCAGACCAAAGTCGATGAGGGCGACGCCCTGACCCTTGAAGAGTTAACAGGCTATCTGAGTGAGGCCGGGTCTGACGAATTCGCCCGATTCGTTAACACCCGTGACTACGACATGACCACACCAATGGCACCGGAAAAACGCACCCTGACCAAGCTGGTTCGATATACCGGACGAAGCAAAGGGTTAACCCTGGCATTTGATGCAGAGCTTCTCGGCACACAGGTGCATTACGATGAAACCAGTGATCAGCTGGTGATTAAAGGTGTACCGGAAAAGCTAAAAGAGCAACTGAAAGGCCAATAGAAACTATTTAACCTCCCCTCTGCGACAGGGAAAATGATTCTCCCTGTCATATTTCCAACAGTCCTCTTATAGAATTTTCTTTAGCGTGCCAAAAACATGATTATTTTAGGCTAGACTCCGTAACCGTTGTGTTAATGGAGTAATTGCAGGGAGGCATTAAAAGCAAAAAAGTTAATAGAGTAAGCCTATGAAATTTAGATTAATGGTTCTATTGTTCAGTTTTATTCTCAGCGTCCCCAGCTCTTATGGAAACGACTACGATGGGTCGGCATTTACAGTTTTTAAAGAAGATACTGAAGAAATTGCTGATATTTCTGTCGCTGAAGCACCTGAACATAGCGCTTACCAGGTAATAAACATACCCAGAAGTAGATTAGTAGCTGTAAGGGGAAGACTTACTTCTAGAAATGTCAGCGTCCTAAATCCTGATAATGCGAATAATTGGTACAGCATCTTTCTATATGCCTCTCTAATGGCTGGCTTAAGTCAAGGAAAAGGCACAAAAACACTTGCTAAAGAGTTTCCGCCCTTTGTTTTTAATATTGAAGACTATACGCCTATTACTTTTGATATTGATAGAGATGATCCTTTTTTTAGATCCATTGGTTTACAAGATACACCCTTAACATTAAGCAGCATTGATAACTGCAATGATGAAACCAGACCAGCAGTGAAAAAATGCACAGTTGTCCGTTTTAGCAGCGAAAATAAACGTACTTTACTTGCTATTTATGTGGAGCGTGTGGAGGATCAAGACTCTTATCCCAGATATATCGTGCGCGTTGTTAAGTTTAAAAATGAAAATGATGAAACATACAGTATGATCGATAAACGTTTGCTTGGTCGGAACAACAAAAAATCAGACCGAGATGATGAAAGCTCACCAGGTGGAGGTGGAGGTGGAGGTGCATCCGCCATACCCGTTCACTACCTCAGCCAGGCATCTATCCAGAAAGACCCGAAAGAATTTCTGGCACCGGCATCACTGCCATACCCAATAACAATAAAAGATAAATGGTTTCCACTGAGTGAAACACTTGGACTATTTGGACTATGGATAAACCTGAAGTCACTCCCCGGAGTAAACTACTGAATTATGCAGCTCCCCACTGCTTTCAACAGCCCTGACATTCAGGGCTGTCTGGTATTCAGTAGCTGGCTTTTCTGCCAGACTTTATACAGACAGGAAGCAAAAAGGATCGTACAAAGTGAATCGTATGATTATGATTAAGTTAGACTGGTGCGATCCGATACAACAGGCATCAATAAAATAAATAAACCCATGCCGGAGCAACCTGTTTTGCAGCCACTCTATTCAATACTTCTGGCCTTCATTCTATTAAGTGCCCCTGTCACGGCCTCTACCGACACAAGAGCGGCTCCCCCCCTGACCGCTGAACACATCCTGCACCAGGAGCTGCTTCTCAATCAGCTTGTTGTCAACATCTACCTGTTGCAGCTGGATTTTCTCAACAGCGATGCCCGTGAAAAAATACAGGACAACCTGACACTGCTCGACACAACCATTCCCAATCTTCCCACTCAGGGTAAAGATGGAGAAACCAGCGGCCTGCTGGTCACTACTAAAGCCCTCTGGCCGGTCATCAGTCGCCATACGACCTGGATGGGCAACCTGCCCAAACAGTCACGTCCACCGGAAGCAGACAGCCTGCTTATGGCTCTGGCAAAACTGGATCGCCAGTTACTACTGCTTAGACAGAAATTGATGACCCAGACACCCAGACAAAAGCCTGAGCTGAATATACTTGAACAGGCATTGTTGATGCAGAGACTCTCCAAAGAGTATCTGGCACTGACCATCGATGACCAGTCATCCGATATTGCCCGATCCAGTCGCCAGCAGCTTCAGACTCTGGCCAGACACTTTGCTGAGCGTATGAATCGCCTGAATGATAAATACCAGAAGCATCCCTACGCAGGTAAACCCATTCGTCAGGCACAGACAGCCTGGCTGTTTATCGCTAACAGCATTCAGGGTTACCCACAAAAAGCGGTTCCGGAAATGGTGGCGATGTATAGCGACCGTATTGTCGGGAAACTGACTTCCGTTCATAAACTTTTCTAGATCAAACAACATCCTGCACATAAACGTCTGCCCTACCCCATGGAAAACAAACTTCAAACCGCTCCACCAGGTCAAAAGCTGGCTGCTTAAGATAAGGCTGCAAAGGGTAACTGACGGAAGCAATGCGGGTACCCGATGGCAAAGCAGCCAGTCGTTCCGCCAGCTTATTAATCGTCAAATCATCCAGGTTGGAAGCAAACAAGTAGATAACCGTTGCGTTTTCAAGAGCGGTTTGCAGGTAGTCCTCACAGCGCACCTCTACACCTGAGAGCTTCAGAACCCTGACAACCCACTTCAACCGGTACACAAAACCAGGCACCCACTCAACAGCAGTAATCTTGCAGCCTTTTACCAGGCGGAGCCAGAGCGAAGTAAAACCACTCCCCGCCCCCAGCTCAAACACATGATCACTTGCATGAATGCCTGTTCGATCCGCTATCTCTGCCAACGATGTCAGGGGAGTTTCACCATAGCTGTAGACATCGCCCGCATCAATCCACTTCAAATAACGCCGGCTGACACTGTAAGGGCTGGAGAAAAGATAAAGAAAGGCCAGCAGGCAATAGCTCAATAAAAACGCCTTATGAGATCGAAAACGCCATACTACACAGGCAAACTCCCTGCACTCCTGCCATTTAACCTTAAGTGCAATCCATAACAGTTTCAGCACAGCGTTTACCGGTTAGACGTATACTTTGATTAAACCAGCCCGGTAACACCATTCCAAGCGTGTCGTGAAAACAACAGCACGAGTTTTACAGCCAGTCCTGACACAAGGTATGGTTAGATTGTGAGCCTCAAAAATATGTACTACCTTACCGAGCAGTTAGGGGATTTTTACGATGGACAAAACCCAGACCCGACTGAAGCCGGAAGATCAGGCAAAAGTAGATATCTTCCTGAGCCAGGGCATAAACGCCACAGAACGCAGTCGCTTCAAACCCTTTAAACTCATGCTATGGCTGGCAGCTATTATTCTTGTGCTGGGTCTGCTTAGCAGGGCCATTGGTGTTTTTATTCTGGGTTAAAACCGTATTAGACAGTCATTAACCGTGTGACAATCAAGTGAATAATGTAAATAACAATGACTCTTTACACCGGGTTGTAATTGTCGGCGGAGGTGCCGGTGGGCTGGAACTCGCCACCCTGCTTGGCAAGTCTCTTGGCAAAAGGAACAAAGCCTCGATAACGCTGGTCGACGCACAGCGTACGCATTTCTGGAAACCGTTACTGCACGAAGTGGCGGCAGGGGCTCTCAATGCCTTTGAAGATGAACTCTGCTATTTAGCGCAGGCCAAATGGAACCATTTTCACTTCCTGCCCGGCCGAATGACCAACCTGGACAGGGACAGCAAAACCATTGAGCTGGCTCCCATCTGTGACGATTACGGCAACGAAGTGGTGACCAGTCGCACCCTGGAATACGACACACTGGTCATTTCAGTGGGCAGTACCGCCAACGACTTTGATACACCTGGCGCACCGGAAAACTGTCTGTTTCTGGATAATCGAGAGCAGGCCGAACGCATTCACACGACACTTATCAATCATTATCTGCATGCCCAGGCTTCAGGCAACCATCAGTCGGAACTGAATATCGCCATTATCGGTGCTGGCGCAACCGGTGTTGAACTGGCGGCGGAACTGCACAATGCCGCCATAGAGCTGGCTCATTACGGTTTAGACGCAATATCCCCAAAGAATGTAAAAATCACCCTGATCGAAGGCGCTCCAAAAATCCTGCCCGCTTTGCCCGGACGAATCAGCAGCAGTGTCCATAAACAGCTGGAAAAATTGGGAGTGACCATCATGACCGAACAGCTGGTGAGCGAAATTCATTCGGACTCACTGGTCACCCGTAGCAAAACCGTCGTCAAAGCTGACCTCAGCATCTGGGCCGCAGGTATAAAAGCACCGGTTTTTCTGGGAAAACTGCCGCTGGAAAGCAATCGCATCAATCAGCTGGTGGTACGACCTACCTTACAAACGACACAAGATGACCATATCTATGCGTTTGGCGACTGCTCCAGCTGCACTCTGACCCTGAAAAATGGTAAGAGCATTACCATTCCTCCCCGCGCACAGGCTGCTCATCAGCAGGCATCGCTTCTGGCAAAAAGTCTGAAAAAGGTTGTGGCAGGAAATAAGCCCATGAACTTTACCTACAAGGACTATGGCTCCCTGATTTCACTGAGTCGCTTCAGTGCTGTTGGTAATCTTATGGGGGCTGTCACCGGTGACATGATGGTGGAAGGCGCTCTGGCAAAGCTTTTTTACATCAGCCTTTACCGTATGCACCAGACAACCCTGTTCGGAAAGGTTCGGACCGGAGCATTAATGCTGAAGGATGTCCTGAGTAAAACAACACGGCCTCATCTGAAGCTGCACTGAAGCCAGTATCTGCAACAATTTTTAAATTGGCAATCATGATAAATCTGAAAAACACCGGAACTTAACCGACGAGTACCGGTCAAAGTTGCTACGTGTAGTACTTTCCTACTGCCGGTAACAGACCAACACTGTAAAAAAGGCTGGAGATAAAACAACTATTCAATAATAATTTATTGGCTCTTAAGGAAGAATTAATAATATGGATATTTCAGGTAGTGTCAGCTCGGTAAACAGTAGCATATCTTTTGATTCGGGCGAGAAAAACTCAGAGCTAAACATTAGAATTGGTTCAGCTGAAACAAACAATTACTTACCTTCATCATCTTCATCTGAAGAATTTATTGAACACCACACTCTTTCTGACTTCAAAATTTCAACAGGCACTGTACCGAATGTCGAAACATCTATTCAGGCAATTGAAAAACTGTCTAATAAACTTGATGGTTATATAAATGAAAAATATAAAGCTATGGTTGAAGTTGATATTTTCACTCTAAAGCGTTCTGGCGAAATAACACCTTGGGGAAAAGCCATGGCAAAAGAATATGCCTCTAAATATATTCGTGAAAACTACCACAGACTAGCTTCTGAGTTCATTGACACCTCGAATGAAAGCAAAATTGTAAATCAGTTCCTGAGAGCTGCCAGCGATGAAGACAGGGTGACGTTTTTTAGTCGCGCACTCGCTGAATCCTCTGTGTGTACCGCCACCGTTGAGAGCTTTCACAACAAAATGCTTAGTAGCGATTCTGAATACAAAGGCGATGCTGACTACCTGTCAAAAGCCTATCAAAGACTTTTCTCAAATAAAACAGGAAGAAAGGACATTCCAGAGGGTGGTAGGGTTCATGATACAGTTCCCGTTAATTTTATCTGGCTGGGTGGTTTATTGCCAGATCGTTATCTGGAAAACATTAAATCTGTAGCCTCAGCAACTCCACAACGGGAAGTGGTTATATGGATTGATCGGAAGTGGATGACCCGCGATGAGTATTCTCAAATGATGGCCTTGCCGGAATTACCAGAATTAAAGGGGCTTAAATGTAAAGTTCTGGATATTAATGATGCTGGTTTAACTGGTATTATTCCAAACCGTCAGTCTGAATTCGAAGATGCCTTAAAGTTTATAAGAGAAAAATGTGACAATAAAGCAATGGCAAGTGATTTAATCCGCTATGCTCTGCTTGCAAAAGGTACTAAAGCTATAGATAAAGCCAGTCATTCAAAAACTAAGCGTGCTACAGAAGGCATGATCTATATGGACACAGACAGAGGCCCAAAAAGCCCTACTCCTTCTGAGTGGGGTGATATGGAGGCACCAGCAGGTCTATTGTTTCCAAAATATGGTAATGATGTTCTGGCTACAACCTTTAAAGAACACCCGGTTTTTTTATCAGCACTGAATATGGCTATTGATCGTTTACACAAAAATAAAAGACAGCTTACAGGAGATGATCCTATTCGCTCAGTTCTGGACACTACCGGTCCTGGTCTATTTTCAGACGCAGCAACACAATTCACAAACTGTGATACATCTTATTTTTTCGCAAATCACCTTGAGCTTGACTCTCCTGTTGCAGGCCCACCGCAAGGTGATAAAACGTGGATACCCGATGCTCAAAAAGTCGACCTATCCGCAAGCTGGATGTCAAAGCTGCCTGAACAAAGAAACCAGCGTAACAACTCAACACGGTCTTGCTGTTTAATATCATAAGCAAGTGATGTACTCCCACCACTAAGCCGCTGATGCGGCTATAGTGGGGGCTTCTTGCGACCCATGCTGAGAACGCTCAACACCTTTCGCTGTAGCACCTGTACTGTCAGGTATTGCTACAGGGGAACTCTTTACACAATCGCTGCATCCCAGCGAATCAGCTAATCCAATATCTCTTATGTTTCGGGCTCCGTTTACGTCTCTGTCATTCAGAGACAAGCAACCCGGACACAATCACTCCCGCACAGACAGGGGTATCGACTCCATTTTGTATTTGCAGTCATTGCACAATTTGGAGCTTGGCTCAAACCTTCCTATACGAATCAGGTTCTTGCCATTCCAGCGACATTTGTATTCCAGCGTCGTCAGAAACATTCCCCAGCCTGCATCTTGTATTGCTCTGGAGAGTTTATGGTTTTTGACCATGCCCTTGATATTGAGGTCTTCTACAGCAAATGTGGTTGCGTGGCTTTTGTCAGCCAGATTTGCTGTTGCCTGGTGTATGAAGTCGTAGCGACGATTGGCTACTTGTTCATGGATTATGGATACTTTGCGCTTTTGCTTTGCCCTGCTTCCTTATCCTTTTTTCTTTCTGGCGAGCTTCTTCTGTTCTACGGCAAGTCGAGTCAGCGAAGCCTTCAGGATGCGTGGGTTCTCTGTCTTGGTAACTTTTCTACAAACCGCTTCAAAATTAGCAATTAAGACACCGCTTTTCCCTATTGTTGCCTCCAATTGTTATACCTTTGGCGGATCATGATTGCGCATTTCACAAAGCCGCTCCTCACTCATTAACCAGGGCAGATAAGGAGTGAGATCATTAGGTGGCTTCCTGCCATTTATGGCACAAGCCTCAAGATAGGCACCCAGCCAGATTTTTGGATTAATATCCCAAAGCTTTAGCGTCATAAAAACGCTGAATAGAAAAGCGGCTATATCAGCACTCCATACGCTGCCAGAGCCGTAGTAATTCTTCCTGCCAACGACACCTGTGCGCAGTGCTTGCTCTGCAGCGTTGTTATCCATGGGGATACCGGGATCAGTGACAAAGCGGGTCAATCCTTCCCAGTGATTCTGTAGACTTTCGAGCACTTTTTTCGCTCTGACTCGCAGTTTAGGACGATTAAGTTCCTGAACCCTCTGGATTGCCATCTGCTCTACCTGATGTTCAAGCCGTAACTGCTGTGTTGCTAGCTGCTCTGGTTCATCAAGCACTTCAAGTCGCTGACTATTAAGATGATATAAACGACCAATCCTGTTCACCCAGGTGGCGCTCCATTTCTCCAACTCCGGATCACCTCGTTGAGCGTCAATAAAATCCCGCCTGACGTGAGCCCAGCAGAAAGCTAAATTAATAGACACCGCATCATTCGCAAGCTTTTTGTACGCTGAGTATCGGTCACACACCAGCGTTCCAGCCCCGTCACCAATGATCGACTCTGGTACGACAGCCGCACGGGTGTCAGCAATGCTGAAATAAACCGCCTGATCACAGAGAAATACCCAAAGCCAATGTTTGTGAGAACCTGTGGTCTCATGTGCCCAGCTGATCCACCGGGTTTCATCAGCATGCCACTGATCGCTACTGGCGACGAATTCCCGAGTAGCTTCGGCAACCGGCTCAAAAAAGGGCGTTATAGCTTCCAGGCCAAAGGAGATGGTCGCCTGCGACAGTTCCAGTCCCTGAGTCTTATAAGACTCAAGTTGCCTGTTTATGGGGATGCCGTATGCGTACTTATTCAGCAACAGCTCCACCCAGACAGAAATACCAAGCTTTCCTTTGTTGATGAGTCTTGGTGGAGGTGGTGGAGTAGTAATATTGGGCGTTTCAGGGCACTGGCAAGTTTTTTGGTAATGCCTTCGGTGATAACGACGAACGTGAGCCTTAACTTCAACTTCAATTACGTCGCAGCTGTCGTCATTGAAAAAAGACTTGAATGGCCGGTGACAGACTGTACAACACTGTTTGTCCACTGGTAAGTCTACAGACTCATGAACCACTGGCAGGTTGTTGTGAAGATGGCGACCAGAGCCGGGGACTCCGGGCTGGTGACCTCGTTTTCGATTTGAAGGTGGCCGGGTAGTATTGCCACTTTTCTTTGAAGAAGAACTGGTCTTCTCTGATTTACGACCGAAAAGCAAGTGCTTCATGTGTGCCAGTTCTGATTTCAGATCAGCGACCTGGGTGTTCAACCCAGCCATTTCGGCTTTATGCTGAGCGATAAGAGAGGCATTTTTAGCCAATACTTTTTTCTCTCGGCCACAGGCCGCCTTCCACATGGCATGCCAGAGGTTGGCCTGCTGTTTTAGCTGGATGTGTTCCTGCTTGGTGAGGATGACCTGCGAGGTAGCAAAGGGGGCAGACAGTAATGCAGGTGTTGTGCCTGATCCTGAAACATGAGCATTTTGCATACTCTAAAAGTAGACGACTTTGAGCTTATGTTTAGTGGTTTGTAGAAAAGTTACACCTCGACCAACCACCTCAAGGTGTAAAGCCTGACTATATCGGTATGTCGCCATGACATATCTGAAGCCACCAGGTAACGATAATCTTCCTCACCTTCATACTTCAGGGCAATAACAAAACGTCTTTTCCCATGAGCCTTAACATACAATCGAGCTGCTTGAATGGTGACTTGCTCTTCTTTGCCACCTCGGATCATAAGTTGGGCCTGAACTCCCTTTTGACGTGCAAAATAAGTTTTCAGGGCAGCTTCTGAATGACCTCTGTTAGACACTTTCTGGTTGGAGCGTAACTGGCTGATAACCTGGGCTCCGCCGGTTATCGCAGCTGCCTTATCCATGAAGTCTCCTGTGCCATACAATGCGTCAGCGAGTACACCTCTGATTGCGATTTCCGGGAACGCATCAACAAATTCTTGCAGCATATCCAGTGTCAACGACTGCATGGTGGGATAGCGAACATGGTCTGGTTCGGGGCGCGCAGGTCGCTCTTTGTTCTGACACCTTGTTTCCTGAGCGACTTGTCTTTCTTCCTCCACGCCGACAATGCAGGGTCGGGTACATAGAAACGGAACCCTACCGGGAAGGTGGCTATTTCAGTGACAAGCACCATGAAGACCAGCTCCTGTCCGTTAAAGTAGCCGCCCGTTGATTTATCTTTTACCTTGTGAGCACCGTCTATTTTGGAGGTTCGCTTGGTACGCTTCTTCCCTGTGTCATCAGCTGCAAGGGTTCCGTTTTTTATCCCATAGCTTAAGAGTATGTTTCTGACGCTGGCCTGTAACAGTTTATGCCATGCTATCTCAGCCTTATAAAACATCCAGCACAGGCGGGTTGTTTTGAACTTGCCCAAACTTCTGCGTTCAAAAGCGGCCCAGTTAATGGCTTTGGTTACGACAATGCCCATGATAAAAACACCCAGTGTCACCTTCTGGCTTTTACTCAGCTGTGCAGACGAACTGATGGATTTGAGTGAGTTATTTAGAGCATCCAGAAAGGCGGTGACAGCAGGTAATGGGCGAATTAGCACAAACGACACTTGACGGTAATTGAGTTCCTGTGCGATCTTACCTTCCAGCCTGCTGCTGTGGCTATGACGGAATCTCGCAAGGCCTGATTTCGGAGCCGCAGTGGTAGTCTACTTCTTTTTTTCCTCCCCCGTGACACTCCCCTTCGAATCACTTAAAAACTGCAGCATCGAGTTTAACGGCCAGAAGATAATGTGCATTTTTCTCTCTGATTTTTTCGGCGATCGCTTTTTGGCACCCCATGGCGTCGGTGCTGACGATACATCCACTGATCTCCAGCATATCGAGTAAAGCTGGAATGGCTGTAATTTCATTCGACTTAGCTGCTGTTTTGAGCTGTCCAAGCACCATGCCGGTCTGGCTAGCCCACGCATTAACCATATGAATAGCCGCTTTATTATCCCCTTTGTCGTATGAGCGCCGTAGTGTTTTTCCATCAATGGAAACAACTTCACCATGAGTGCGTTCAGCAATTTGCTTTACCCAATTTATAAAGCACTGCCGGAACTCGTCGGGGTCAAGTCGCTCGAAAACCCGGATGAAAGTGTGGTGTGATGGAACACCATGAGGCATAGGGATGTAGAGGTTTAGCCAGTATTTCTTTTTTCTGGCAAGTTGAGAAACCATTTTCCAGTCTTCAGCTCCACAAGTGATCATACAAACAGCTATGAATACAAGGTGAGGCAGAGGGTATCGATGATTATCAGCGCGAATTTCAGTTAGTTCAGAACAAATATCCAAGAGAGTCATGTGCAGCAATCCTTAATCTTGGAGCAAAGAATGCCATACCTTCTGAATAGGTTTACTGTCTCAGGACAAAGCAGTTAGTGCCAAATGAGATCGCCCTGAGGTAATGGGCGAATTAGCACAAACGACACTTGACGGTAATTGAGTTCCTGTGCGATCTTACCTTCCAGCCTGCTGCTGTGGCTATGACGGAATCTCGCAAGGCCTGATTTCGGAGCCGCAGTGGTAGTCTACTTCTTTTTTTCCTCCCCCGTGACACTCCCCTTCGAATCACTTAAAAACTGCAGCATCGAGTATAATTTTTCGGTAGTGGGGTAAACCTGTTATATTGCATGGATGTCAATGCCAAATTCGATTTTGTTGATCAACAGGCCAATAACAATATCGTGCATTTGCTCTAACTTTGAAAAACATATTGTCTTTCTGGTCAGACGCTTAATCCAAGTTCTAAAATTCAGGTTTTTACGTTCAATTTTCTGAGTATTCTCTTTTCCGATGATGTGACTACTTTCGTCGATATTACGCTCATAGGCTCCCCAATCATCAGTATAAAATTTCTTGATACCAAATGGCTCAAGAAGCTCTTTTAGTTTTTTGAAAACCTCATCCTTTCGTTTCCCAAAAACGTAAGCCAAAACAGTATTGGTCGCATGATCAACTGCATGCCAAAGCCAACGCTGGTTACTTTTTTCAAACACATAAGACCACTGTTCATCTATCTCGGCCTCTTGGCAGGCGAGGCCTACGTGAATTACAGCACCCGTTCCAAGATCCATTTTCTGAATATTGGGATTAACTTGAACTAAGCCTTTCTCTTTTTTTTAATGTGTTTATTACTGTTTTTTTATTGATTCCTAAAACCCTGCTTGTATCCCTGATGCCGCCACCATTAATTGCCATATCGACGACTTTTTCTTTAACGCCTGGCTCATAAGCTTTGTACCGGTACTCAAGCATAAAGGACTTGGTTTCACATTCAGCATTACAGCAAAAGTAGCGAGGAACATTATGAGCACTGTAGCCAAAGCTTTTAACGTGGCTAAGTTCGTGTTAACAGTTGAATGAGCTATACTTCCCATGCCTTCTAGTTTTCAGGCACAGCGTTATGCAATTCGAGCTATTTAAGAATTTTGTTGATGCCATTTCGACATTAACCCTTGAGCAATATGAAACCCTCAGCAGAGCAATGACAGATGCTCAAATAGGCTCTTATGAAGCAGAAGAATCCACCGGTTCTGTCGCTATCGAAAGCGAATACTCCTCCAATACTAAAAACTCTACATCTGAACTTGAAACCTGCATTTTGTCTCACTTTGCAGAACAGCCAGTTTGCCCTAAGTGCCAAGGACATGATATTGGTCGCTGGGGTTTTCAAAACGAGCGTCAGCGCTACCGTTGCAAGACATGTAAAGCTACTTTTAACACTTTCTCTGGTACGCCTCTAGCAAGACTTAGATACCCCGAAAAATGGAATGACTATCTAACTGGGATGACTTACTCCATGACATTGCGAGCATCGGCCAGTGAATATGGCGTTAGTCTTGAAACAGCGTTCCGCTGGCGTCACCACTTCCTTGAGGTCATAAATAATGATCAGGCAGAAGAGCTCAAAGGCATTACAGAATTAGACGAGACTTTTTTTCGAGAGTCATTCAAAGGTCAGAGAAAAGGTCTGCCAAGGCCTACGCGGAAGCGTGGCAATGATCCCAATAAAGCGCGAAAGGTGCCGGTTTTAGTGGCTCGAGATCGTGAGAAGAACACTTTAGATGGCATACTCGAAAACGAAAGTGCTAATGAACTATGCCGTCATTTAAACGGCCGCATATCGATTGAAGGTACGGTCTGTGCCGATGCACACCTTGCCCACGAAAAGCTTGCTGAGAAACTTGGTTTTGAGTTCAAGGAGCTGGTTACTTCTGCTGGCCAGCATGTTATCGAAGGTATTTACCACATTCAGCATGTCAATGCTTACCACAGTAACTTAAAAACATGGATTGGCGGTGTATTTCATGGTGTTGCTACCCGCTATCTCCCGCATTACCTAGCCTGGAGGCGCGATCTGACTGCATCAGTAAAGTTAAATACTGACCAATTCGTCAAAAGAGTTGCGGAACATTGGTGCTTCCAACTGCTAACAGGAACTTAGCCTTTTAACGTCATTACCACCACATTTAGGGCAGTGAACTGGTGTGGAGCACATTTTCATATCGCTCTATGATAAATACGGCATACGCCGTATTTTAGCAAACAACTACAAAATATCAGGTTTGCCCCACTACCTATTTGATTTTTCTTCATAGCTTGAAATTACGGATGTCGGTTTAGCAAAATCGTCGTAAACCCTCGCCCAATGCGGGCGGGGATATAAGACGGGAAGGCGCAGAGCCTTCCGCCATCAATCTGGTGTACTCTGGCTATTAACGTAGTCCTTCAGAGTCTCGATAGTTGCACCGCCAGCACTGCAAGCAAAGTAAGACCTTGACCACATTAAGCCTGCTTTGCTCTGAGCAGTAAGGTGGGTATTCAGCATTCGCAACCGTCTTGATGATGTTGATTTGAGATTATTTACCATGACACTGATAGCCAGTTTTGGTGGGTAGGCCACCAACAGGTGTACGTGATCTTTTTCGCCATCCATTTCAAGTAACTGGCATTCCAGTTTTTCACATGCACTCTCGAACGACTCCCGTAACTGCTTGATCATATAGCCATCAAAAAGCTTTCGTCTGTACTTTGTCGTGAACACCAAATGAACAACCAGCTTGGTAACGCTATGTCGTTTGCGAAGATACCCTTTAAGCAAATCTTTATTGCCGACATTCACCACCCAACATGACATTTTCCTAATACCTGCTATCTATCAGATAAGCAAATATCAAGAAGCCTTGTTATGCCTCCTATTCAATACCACTCTCAGGTCATGGATCATCTCGGTCTAGTGGCTGGAATGTGCAAAGAGCTGGGCATTGCCGACCATATCGACAGGCGCGCGCCCAAAGTATCTGACGAATGGAACATCTCCCACGGTGAGGCCGTTGTCGCGATGATTATCAATGGCCTCGGCTTTACGGGGCAGTCTCTCCACATGTTCCCTCAGTTCTTCTCCAATAAACCCCTCGATAAACTGATCAGAGAGGGGATTGAGCCCGAACACATAAACGACAAAGTTCTTGGAAGAACACTGGATGAACTGTTTGAACTGGGTGTCAGTAAAGTCTATTTTGAGCTGGCTATCAAGGTGGCTACGCATCTCAAATTGCCATGTGATGCACTCAACCTTGATGGCACAGGATTTCACGTCGATGGCCGTTATAACAGCGAGGAGGAAGTAAGTGACGAGGACCTCAATTGCATCAGGCTTTGCAAGGGCTACAGCCGAGATCATCGTCCTGACCTGAACCAGGCCATATTGCTCCTGCTGACCGAAAACCGGGCAGGCATTCCGATGTTTATGAAAGCAGCCAGCGGTAATGTGACGGACAAGACCAGTTTCAAACAAGTGGTTTCTGAGCATATAAAGAGCTTCAAGGCGGCACTGAATGCCCGTTACTTCATCGGTGATGCTGCATTGTATGTGGCTGAAACCGTTCAGGAACTGAGTCAGCAGGATCAGTTGTTTATCTCCAGAGTTCCTCTCAACATTGGTGCAGCCAAAGAACTGGTTCAAAGTGCGCCATTGCGCTCAATGGTTGAGGTTGAAGGGTTTGAGCATTACGAATCTGTAGAGACTCTGTCTGACTATGCAGGTGTCGTACAACGTTGGGTACTGTTTCGAAATAATCAAAGCCAGAAAACAGAACAGAAGACACTGACAAGGCGTATGCAGAAAAAGTCCCTGAAGGAGTTCAAGGAACTTGAGAAATTGGGCAAGAAGCCATTCTGTTGCGAATCGGATGCCATGGAAGCTTTCAAGCTATGGCAAAAACAGTCCGTATACTGCCAGGCTGAACCTGAGATCATCGAGAGTCCCTGCTATAAAACCAAAGGCCGTCCTGCTGATGGGACGGTTCCCGACCACTATGAATATTATGTGACAGGCTCCTGCACGGTTGCTGTACAGACTCGTCGTGATGCAGAAGCATCGTTGGGTTGTTTTGTTCTGGCAACCAACGATACAGATACAGTCCGGCTTGACGCTGGCGAACTACTGAGGACGTATAAATCCCAGCAGCAGGTTGAGAGAGGTTTTCGCTTCCTGAAGAGCCCTGATTTTCTGGTGTCTTCACTGTATCTCAAAAAACCTGAGCGTATTGAGGCCCTGTTAATGGTGATGACACTCTGTCTTATGGTCTATGCTGCAATTCAGCATCGAATCCGCTATGAACTGAAAAGGCAGAGCCGAACGTTCCCGGACATGAAGAAGAAACCAGCCCAGAACCCAACGGGCAGATGGGTTTTCCTGTGCTTTGATGGGATTCATGTGCTGTCGGTTAACGGGACGGAGAAACACATGGTTGGAATATCAGAGAGGCAATCGACGATCATTTTTATTTTGGGCTCAACGTACCAAGAAATTTATTCCTGAATAGGGTGGTGAATGACGGTTATAAAGAGTCTGCAATGTTTATGGGACTGGCTATTAGCGATATACCTGAGAAATAACCAGAACTTTATCTATATTCGCTCAAAAAAATAAACGCCTTGTCGTCTACTGCATCGTCTGTAAGGCTTTTCAGTCAAATATTTTTGATGAAAATTATCTCAAGCCACTACAAAAAGAAAGGATCAATAGGTCAAAAGCGCATCATATATAGACATAAATCAAATTACGACGGGTTAACGTTGGCAGGGGGAAGGGTAACTTAGGGTAGCAGTACTGAATAACATACCAGCACCTCCGTCATCCCCGCGCAGGCGGGGATGACGATGGGATAAAACGGCGTCTGCCGTTACGGATGAAAACGACAGACTGATTCACTCAATCAGCGCCAGGCGCCCCAGTCACCGGTTGTGCCCGGCTCCTCGCCCTGAGTCCACCACTGGGCTGTCCAGGTTTTGCCAGCGTGGCTGACCACATCGCCCTGAGCATAGGCTTTGGCGGCACTCCACGACGCGACACCGGAATCATCACTACCACCCGAGTCATCACCACCCGAGTCGTTCGATCCGGAAGGCTGGACAACAAAGGAATACACTTCATCATCACTGACACTATTGCTGCTCAGAGCCAGCTGGAAGGTCAGCTCATGGCGCGCGTTGGGCAGGGTGGAAGTATCAATCAGCAGCTGCTGGTTAGCGTCGGTGGTGGTTTGCACAGTGGTTCCGCTGGTTTGCTGCCACTGGGCGTCGGCCTGATGACCATTACTGTCAGATGGCGTAAGCACCACATAATCGCCATGGACGACACTGGCATTTTCCAGAGGTTTAAGCACCTTCGGCGTAATCACAGCCTGTAAAGCAATGGCATCGGTAATGCTGAATTGCCCGGAGAATCCGGCATCCCTGGAGTTAAAGTAGTTACCGTGTAAGTCATTGCGGAAATACATGTAATGACTCATTTCATCATGCCAGCGCCCAATAAAGACATCACCATTGTAATTGGCCTCATACCAGCCGTTCACTTCGGACGCTAGCAGACGATCCCAGTCGTCTTTATTGCTGTCGGTAATAGCGACCGAGAAGGACGCATGGCGCTCGGCATTCTGATTAAGCACGGTATAATTCACCACCTTACCCACCGCGGCTGAGTCAAGGCTGATATTTTGTGGAATAAAGGCGTTGCCCTGCACCAGGTAAGGCTGTTTGGGTTCAGGGTCCGGGGCGTTGTTGTCATTGATAATCGCAATATCGCTGCAATTATAAAAACCTTCACCCGCCGAATCATCCCGCTGCCAGCGCGTATAAAGAATGGCATTACCAGAACGACTTTCAGGAATGGTTACATCCATCCGGTACTTACCAGCCACCACCGGCACATTGCCCACTTCCTGAATCAGTTCAAGGTCGCCCCAGGCCAGTTTTTTCGACAGATCCGCATTGGGTTTGGTCAGATAAAACTGCCAGAACGACGGGTTGTGGGGAGCCGTGGCATTAAACACAAATTCAAAGGTGCCCGCTTTTACTTCGGTCCGGGTCCAGCCGGAATGAGCCACGCCCATGCCCGCTTTTTTATCATCATTGGCATAACAGAGCGTACCGTCCGGAATGGCGCTGCGTACGGCCTGCATATTGTTGTAGTCATTAATATTCTTAGCGTACTCATTACGCTGAACAAACGGGAAGCTTCCGGATATCGCTTTCGCCTGGGCACAGCCCGGGCTCGGCGGCGTGCCACTCCAGATGCCCCCCTGGTCATAGCAGACCGCCTGTCGGGCCGGAGGAAATTCACTCCAGCCATGGGCGCTGGCGGCGCTGATAAAAAACGGTGTCTGCAAGGCAGCCATCACCGGTAATGTCATAGACAGTGCGAGTGTTTTTTTCATTATTATTTTCACCGTACGCTGAAAGGGCTTGTTAATTCTGCTTCGATAGATACAGAAAAACAACCGTTGTCACTAACCCGCTGCGCCTTGTCAAAAAACTGAATTTTTTGTCGTGTTCAGAGCTGTCGCCATTATCTTCCTGTATTTCATCTGGTCTTCGTGCATCTCCAGAAAAACACAATATTTTCTTTCGTAATAGTCCGCCAGCTCCGGGTCAGGATTAATGATCTGTTCGTAACGACTGACTGACTGGATAGCATGAGTCCAGTCAGAGAACAATTTGGCAGCCAGTCCTGCCGTCATTGCCCCGGATAACAACATCGCGTCGGGTTGCTCTGGAATGGCAGCAGGCAGCCCGGTCGCATTACAGTGTTCTGCCAGAAACAGCGGGTTTTTCGCCAGCCCGCCTGCCGGAGTCAGAAGGTCAAACTCATAACCTGCACAGATCAGGGTTTCAATATTGTGTCGTGCGCCAAGCGCCAGAGCCTGAATGGTGCAGAGGTAATGTAATGCCAGGTTGCCTTCACTGTTATCCAGTTTTAATCCGCTGATCATTCCTACCAGGGTCATGTCCATTCTGGGCGTTCGGTTGCCAGCATAGTAGGGCAGCATATGAATGTTTTCAGCCAGGCAGGCGACAGGCTGTTCTCCCGCCATCTTTTCAAGCTGTACATTCAGATAGGCGGTGATGCTCAGCCCCTTTTGTCTTGCCTTATTGCAGGCGAGTTCGTGTGCAGGGTGATTGGCAAGAATGTAATCCAGCAGAATGCCGGCAGCACTCTGCCCGACGGCATTGTGGTAAAGGTCAGGCAGCACTGATGGAGAAGGGCCCCAGGTTCCGTAAATGTTTTGAGGCTCGCGACTGGTGGCGATATAAATGGTCGACGTTCCGACGATCATGCTCAGTCGCTTAAGGGCTGTTTCAGGAGGGTTAACGGGTTCGTTCTTACTGCGGGACAGGATCGTAGAGAGTGTGCCGCCATACCCGTCGATGATGGCGCTGGCCACCGGTACGCCGACAGGCAGCTTTAAAGAGATTGCAGCCGTTTTGCAGAGCCCTTCGCCAACCGCAGCGCCAATGGGCAGATGAATACCGTGAAAGCGCTCTTTAACATCGGTAAAGTCCACTGCTTCCAGTAACTGTTCGTCAAAACGACGGGAAAGTGAGCCGTTGGTCCAGATGAGTTCGTCAGTCAGTTTCCAGACCAGGTAATCACTCAGGTCAATGATGCAGTAGCATTGCTTCCAGAGTTCCGGGTGACTTTGTTTCAACCAGAGTGCCCGCGCAATGTGGGTTTCCGGAATCATTCTCTGATGGTTGCCGGTACGGTGCATGACGGCAGAAAACTGTTCTGATTGTGGCAGTGCTCTGTGATCCATCCAGCCATACACGTCGCACTCCGAATTATCGGGCAGGGCAATGGGTTTCATGTCAGCCGTAAGAAACAGCAGGGAGGCGGTGGCATCAAGCCCGATGCCCCGTATGGAATCGGGTTCATAGTTGGACAGTGAGATCAGGTTCTTGATGGTGTCGACCAGATTGCTCCAGATATCATCCGATGAAAAGCCCATTTTCCCAGCTGGGTTCCAGCAACGAATAGCGTGTTTCTGCTGCGCCAGAATTTTTCCTTCAGTGGTGACCAGTGCACAGCGCAGACTGCCGCTTCCTACGTCGATACTGAGCAGTATGTCATCCATCGGGGTTACCTGTTGCCTGATTGGGATGATTTCCAGCATAGACAAAAAAGTAGCTCCGGATGATCTACTCTGTATCTGACTTCTACAGTAAGTACCTTATTAATAGCTTCTATTGATAGCTTTGTAGTGATTTTCTAACTTTCTAAATACATTTTCCAAATACAACAGGGTTGGTAACAAAATGGCAGAGTCATCGGGAGGGTTACACTATGCATTTGTTCATGGCGTTCTGGGGTCTTCCCGGCTGGAGATATTGACCCGCCTGAGCTGGCCTTCAAGTCAGAAATTCCTTATGTCACAAGGTATCAGCGAAGGGATGAGTTGCCTTGAGGCGGGCTGTGGTGCAGGTGCAATTACCGGTCATTTACGGGGGCTTCTGGGAGAGGGTGGTTTTGTGACAGGCTTTGACATGGATGCAGAATCCATAGAGCTGGCACGAAAAAAGTTTGCGGGTATCCGGGGGCTGGACTTTAAGGTGCTTGATCTTGAAGCGGATGAGCTGGCTTTTAATCAATCGTTCGATCTGGTTTATTGCCGCCTTATTCTGGAACACCTTCCTGACCCGGAAGCAGCCATTCAAAAATTAACCCGGTATCTGAAACCGGGAGGATTGTTTGTCGCACAGACCATTGATTGCGAAGGTCAGTATTGCTGGCCCGATAATGCGGCTTATCAAAAGAGTGCCGGGCTGCTGGGGCAGATTATTGATGTTCGTGGCGGACATTCAGATTGTGGTCGGTGGCTGCCCTCCATAGTACGGAAACAGAAGTTTTTGCGTATCAACGTTGAAGTGGAAAACCTGGTTTATCTGGAAGGTGAAGGCAAACAGTTTGTCCCTCTGACGATGGAGGCTCTGGGAAAAGGGCTTTTGGAAGAAGGGTTGCTGGAAAAGGATGAGTTTCGTGAGCTGTTGAATGACTTAAGGCGGTTCTGCAACGAGCCGGACAGCGTTGTGTCCCTGCCAAGGTTTGTCCATTGCGCTGGAAGAAAACCCTGTTAATGTTGACGCTTAAGATTTTTTACACAGGGAAATAGCATGGGCCTGTTGATGAGTGAAATGATTGGTCATCGGGGGGTGGCAAGTCTGGCACCTGAAAATACGCTGGCAGGCATTCGCAAAGCGGCAGAGCTGGGGCTGGAATGGATTGAGCTGGATGTCACCTTGCTGGGGGATGGGACGGCCGTGATGTTCCATGACCCCCGCCTGAATCGAACGACTAATGGTCGTGGTCACCTGAAGAAACAGACTCTGGCGGCGATTAAATCGCTGGATGCTGGCAGCTGGCACTCCGAACACTGGTGTGGGGAGAAGGTTCCTGAGCTGGATGAAACGTTGAGCCTGATAAAAGAGCTGGGCCTGGGGTTGAATCTGGAGTTAAAACCTAATCGCTGTGACCTGCACCGGCTGGTTGGGCAGGTGATCACTGCTTTAGAGCAGGCCGACTTTCCAGCGGAGAAGTTACTGGTTTCCAGTTTTAACCATAAGGCGCTGGTTTTATTCAGAGGGCGTTCTGAACACCGGATTGGCTGCCTGTTTGAAACCTTGTCCCGAAGCTGGAGCCATAAGGCGCAACAGGTGGGGGCTGTGAGCATTCACGTGAATGCTGAGAAGCTGACAGAAGCTGGCGCTAAAGCCGTGAAAGCGGGTGGGTATGAGCTTTACTGTTATACCGTAAACGATACGCAGCTCCTTAGCAGGCTAAAGAGCTGGCAGGTGGACGGTGTTTTTTCAGACTGTCCCCGGAACCTGGAGCGATGCTTATAGCTCGTCCACTTCGCGCAGGTATTTGAACAGTTTGCGGGCTGCGGCAGGCGGTTTGTTTTGCTCAGCTTCTTTTTTCGCATTGCGCACCAGCTGACGAATGTGCTGGTGGTCGGCTTCCGGGTACTGTTCCAGATACTCCGTCAGAACCTTGTTGTCACCACTGACCAGGCGGTCGCGCCAGCGTTCCAGCTGATGAAAACGGCGGTTAAACTCCTCACTGGTGGCATCAAGGCGGCTGAGCAGTTCCTTGATGGGTTCAAGGTCTTCGTCCTGCATCAGTTTGCCAATGAAGCCCAGGTGGCGCTTTCGGGCATTATGGCTTTTGATGCGCTTGCTCTCATCAAGGGCGGCTCGCAGGCGGTCGCCCAGAGGCAGTTTATCCAGCAGTGACGGTTTCATTTCCATCAACCGTTCGCCCATATCTTTGAGCTCTTGCATATCACGCTTGAGCTCGGCACGGCTGACGTAAATGATCTCCTCAATAGGGTCGCCAAATTCGTCAAATTTCTGTTCAGACATTACACATTCACTTTAACTATCGCTGTAGCGATCACTGTAGCTATGGAAATACGGTTGCTGTCACCGGCCAGAATTCTGATGGTGACAGCAATAATTGTTTTTTCGCTGGTAGCTGTTCGATGGGAATAACGCATTTTACTCTATTCGGTGACAAGATGTCCTGTCTCAGTGTCTGCGTCCCTCAGGTTCCCGGGCTCGTGACCAGCGACTGATTCCGGTTTTTTCAAGTCGTTGGCAGCGTGGTGGTGTTGGCCAGGGGGGAAGTCATGTTCAGGCTGGTCACGTTCTGCGCTCCCGGCACAAAGGCAGCCTCCCCTCCCATAACGCTGGCATTGAAAGGGGCCAGGCTTTGCACCAGCTGTTGGAAATGCTGCTCTATCTGCGCTGAACCCTGGTTGGCCTCGGGCACCCGGAGCCGGGTTGGCCTGCTCTTTTTATCCCCGGCTGGCATCAGGCTGGCAGCCAGGCGCTGGCCACTGATGATCTTCCCTTCCGGTGTCTCCGGCCCAAACCGGTTAACTCCGGGCCCGGCCAGCGTCCGGTTGCGCCCCGTTACCCAGCCTGTGGGGTCACTGGTGTAACGCCGCCCTCTGAAGTAGATGCTATCCAGTGCCGACAGGCTAATCACCGCCAGTTCCGCGCCCTGGTGGGGGATCACTACGAAGGTATCATTCAGGCCGGTACTGCCCAGGTTATCCACCGTCGTCTGGTTCAGGTTGCTGCCACCGGTTTTGCGGCGCAGGTTGAACTGCACCTCCTCCGGCTCGAGGTCAGTGAGGTAGAGCCGGGTGCTTTTCTTACCCTCCAGTGACCTCAGGTTGCTTCTGGAGCCTGACGACAGGATAACAGTATGTTGCCCCTGGCTGTCAGTGACGGTGGCATTCCGTGATGACCGGATGTCGTAAATGTCATCGCCAGCATCACCATTAAGCTCCACCGGAGTTCGATTGATGGTTTCCCGGGTGTTTGCCTGGCCGCCTTTCTGGTCTGGGTCTCCCAGCAGGAACAGGTCATTGCCGTTATGGCCATAGACCTCGCGGATCGCTTTTTCCGGGGCGATATAAAGAATGTTATTCAGGCCGTTGCCGTCAATCCGGGGGCTGGCTGCCTTCGCCCCGTCAAATAACCGGGGCACCGATGGTGCCAGCCGTTCGGCCAGCTCCATCATTTTAATCCGTTCGTTGGCCTGCTCACCGGCAAACACAAAGCCATCAAAAGGCATGGCCTTAGACAAAGTCGTCACGATTGAGGGGCTGAGCCGCTCAAAAGCCAGTATCCGGTCATCAATGGCACCCAGGTGAAACCGATAGTCACCGGATTCCAGCGCCCAGTTATCGTCACGGGCAACCAGTTTCAGTGATGACAGGGAGAAGGGAAAGACTTTGTACCTTTGCTGCATGGCCTGGCTATCCCGGCTGGACAGCAACACGTCCAGGCTGGCTTTGTTGGTTCGGTTCAACTGTCCCTTGCGGACGAGGTTCTGGCCGCGCCATACGGTAACGGTCAGCCTATGGCTGGTGCTTTCAAAAACAAACCGGAGTTCCCTGATGTCCACATCGTAAAACACACTGTAAACCGGCTGTTTGTCCATCGTGGCCGGGTTATCCAAAGTTAGCACCGGGTAAGGGCTGGCTTTATCGATCACCTGCCCATAGTCGTCCAGCTGTTTCTTGCCCATCACCGGGAAGCCAACGGTGTTGTTCCAATGGGCCAGGTATTTTGCCTTGTCCTGCCTGGCAGGCCCTTCAAGAACGGTAAACTCATGCCCCCCTATGGTTTGCTTCTGGTTTGTGCTCCGGGCGGGGGAGAGGCAGTTGTGGCAACCCCGGCCATCGTCAAAGTCGAGGTTATAGTAGCCTGAAGCGGGCTTGCCCCCTTCCTTGCTGAGCTGACGCACCCGGACGCTGCCCCGGGCAAAGCGATACCCCTCGACCGTCATGCTGGTCGTGCCATTGACCGCCCCGCTGACCGGTTGCACGGTTAGTTTCAGGGTGTCTGCCTGTTTCTTCGGCACCAGCTGGAAGCCAGGCGCCACATCAATAAACAGGGGCCTGTCCGGGGTGGCAGGTACAGGCGCTGAAGGTAGTGCGCCGGTGCCGACCACCAGTGGCGGCATATAAATACCCTGGTTGGCTTGAACCTCTGCCCGTAACTGGTCAAGCGTAAAGCGCGCGTCGTTGAACTGAATACCTGTGGGTTTTGGGAGGGGGGCCAGCGGTGCCGTCCAGACCTGCTTGATCCGCAAAACACCTTTAGGATCAAAACGATCAAGGATCAGAAGGTCATTCTCGTCACGCAGAAGGGTGCTTTGAAACGCCGGGGCATGAATACGGATGCGCTGAGGCTGGCCATTGTTATCCCCGGGGGGCGTTGCAGCAGGCTGCATTTCCAGCTTAATGATCACCTGCGCGCAATAAGTCAGGTCACTGAACTTCACCGAAAAGGAGTCATTGCCGCCCTTGCCGTCAAAGTAAAGGGTCAGGTCATGGGGACGGTCCGGGCTCGCGCTGAACCGCCTGGCGCCTTTGCCCCTGTCGAAGTAAAGGGTATCCAGCAAAAAGTCCGATACGGTTAACCGGTCATCCCCGGCGCTGCCGTAGACCCGGAGCGCATGGCCGTCACTGCTCACCTCGATGTTCGACAAACGGCCAAGACCTTGTTCATAAGGGCCGGACCAGCCGGCTGACTTGTGTACAGGTATTGCCCGGTGGCTATCAATAAAAAATACCTTGTGTTTTTTACGGTTGAAACATAAAGCCCCGGCTCGTTCAGGCAGGCCTGACCGGCTGCCGGCGTTCAGGCTGCCAACCAGCACCAGCTCCTCGTCCCCGTGGTTTTTAGGTCCCAGGAATAACCGGTTATCCCGCGTGTCATACCAGGCCTGGCGGTATACCCTGCCTGTCTGCCCCCCGGGTACAAACTCAATCTCCAGCAGGGGCTGTTTCGGAAATTCTCTATAGGGGGACGTCATGCCAGACGACAGCCGGTCCGATACTCTTCCGGACAGTCGCTGCCAGACCTCTTTGTGTCTATCCGAGGAATAATCACCGGTCAGGCTGAAATAAGCGGCCTGCTGCTGTTCCGGAGACTGCCGGTCATTGATGAAAGTCAGGCCGGACAGCGTCCTGTTGCCATCGGCCAGGGTGAATAGATAGTGTTCACTGCTCGCCTCCCACTGCTGCCTGACGTTATTCCAGAAGTAGTCCGCTTCCGGGTTGTTATTACCGTCCTCACAGGGCACGGAAACCTCCGGACGAAACACCTCGGGCAGCAGGTTAGGGACAACCGGGTTCTGGCGGCAATAGGGGTGGCCTGCCGGTGCCCCCGATACCGGGTTCATGTAAAACCGGTAGGGAAGGCTGTCGCCCTTGCCCTTCAGGGCCATCAGGGAGTTGCCGTTGTCCCCCCCGATTCTGAAGGAGTCGCTGGCATTGGCCGCAAACAGCCGGTTTTCGGAGCGAAGGAACCAGAAATCCATCTGTGTTAAAAAAGCGGGCAGGGGTTTACCCTTCGGTGGGTGAACCAGCGGCAGCCTGACCAGGTCAGGGGCCTCTTCCCCAAAATCCAGCGCAAACTGTTCGCAAACGCGCCTGACGGCTTGTTTAAGATCCGCGAGAAATGCCGAAGCCTGCTGGCGGTTCCGGTTTTCCGGGGCGATCATGTCCTTGCCAAAATGACGGTCATACAGCCCGCCAACAATGACCCCCATATCCAGGTCGGTCAGGTCGATGGTCGAATCTTTGGGCAGCTGATAGTATTCCCGGGAGATGTTCGCGGTCGGCGCGTTGAACCGAACGGGCTGGCCCTTGTCGGTATAACCGTAATGCCAGCCATCGAACCGGTAAGCTTCCAGGGGAAGCTCGCCCAGCCTGGTACCGCTCAACAGGGCTTCATTGGGGATCATCAGTATATAGCCGTTGAGGGTATAGGCCAGAATGCCGTTCTTGAGGGACTTGATATCCAGGAAACCGCCCTTGCCACCCCTGGCGTCAAGGTCATCATGACCAAACGTGAGAAGATTCAGATTGCTCAACGGCGTCACCAGAAGATTCCCCCGGTCTGCCGGGGGCCGGTCTATCGTGGCATAATAAAGAGCCCCCGAGGCGCTGTTGTGCATCACATAGTAGACGGCGTTCCCTTTTCTGAAGCTATGCACCGGCGAGTGGTCCTTGATGACCGGGCCGGTCAGCTCCGGGGTTAGCCTCAGGTAGACGCCCCCCCAGCCGGTAATCAAAACGCAGTCCGTTGTGACCGACTGGCGCAGGCTAATACTGTCCTTAGCGAAAAGCCGGTACTGTTTTAATGCGTCAATATACTTCAGGCCAACCACTTCCCGGCCACTGGCGCTGTCTTTCAGGCATTTGGCTTCAAACTGACCTTTGTCGTAAAAATCAATGGAACTGACCAGGTACGTCATCATGACGTTGTTTTTCTTATCGTAAAAACCACTGCGGAGCAGGTGGCTGGCATTGTCTGTGTCGACGATATTGACCGGCAAAAATCTCGTGACGAAGTCACTGGCACTGACTTGCGTCAACGCTTCCTGATAGTTGACCAGCGTCGTACTGATAAAAGCGGGGGTGTGTTTAAATTGCCTTTCAGTCTGCCCCGACTCTGTTTTCAGGCCATCAAGGGCAAACCAGACCCCGGCGCGGGTCATTACCATCAACTGCTTTTCCGGGGCGTTGTCCGGGTCATCAGTGACTTTATAGCCCGCTATCTCATAAGGAAACGTATGAGGGGTTGTATAAAAATCACTCATGTCCCCCACTCGCTGCCCAAAATTGAACCGTTTTATTTTCAATGGCGTCAGGGCTGAGGCCGGATCGAAATACAGCCGCCTGAGTTGACGATTGTAGAAATAGTACCCCGTTTCCGGGGCCCCCATAATGGGAATCACATGCCCCGGCTCAACACCTTCTGGCCGACAGAGTGTGATCTCAACAGTGTTGCTGCGGTCATACCAGAGCTGGAAACGCTCCCACTTATGCTCCCCGCCCGGGGCGAATGAAGTAAGTCCATGATACACCTCGCTGCCGTCCGCCCGTACCTCCTTCGTTGGCCTGTTTAGCCAGGCGGGTTTCGCGGGTTCCCACTGCAAAATAACGGGCACGAACCGGTCAGGGAAAAGATACCTGGTACTGCCTTTCGGGGCGGGTTTGAGCCGGAAAGCGTAACTGTATTCATTACGGTTAAATGCCGCCTCAATCTTTGCGAAATACCGGACTCGTTGTGCCGACTCCTGAATTGGCCGTTTCGAGATAAAATAGAGCAGCTCTATTGGTGCTTTCTTGTGAAGGGGAGTGACCTTAAAGCCCGCGTGATCATCAACGATCATGACCTTGTAATGGTTTTTTTCTTCCTCGCTGAGGGCGTCTTCCGGTATATCAAAATAAACGCTGGCGCCACCCAGCTTAAAAGTAAACCCATCGTCGGTTCGTGAAAAACCGCAATGCTTCCCTTCATACAAATTGTAATATCGATTAATACACCGAACCTCACGATCCCCATGGTAATACAGGCTAAACGAAGCCGACCTGGCATTCTCCAGGTTCTTCAGGTTAATAGACCAGTTGTCCTTGATGATCAGCCGGTAACTATTCTTGCTGTTGTCAGGTACGTTAACGGTGTACAGAAGCCCCCTTCCGGTATTGCTCGGCTCCCGAATTTTTGGCGGGAATATAATGTCATGGTCTTCGTAGTCCAGATTCAAAAGCACGTCCGTGTGCCTGGACTCTTCCCTGACAAGCCGTTGAATCATATACCCCTTCTCAACCGTATCCGACTGGCTGTTTCCTTTTGGGTTATCACCCTTGACCGTTTCTGTGTCGTAATACTTAATCCTTGCCCCGGAATTGTGGATCGCATCGAAAAAGCGCCGGCTACCTGAGTCGGGAATGGTTCTGGCATCATCAAACTCCGTATATTCCCCTCCGAAGTCCCAGTCCAGCCGGGCCGGCATAATAACGGTGCCTATTTTATCGGGCATAATGCCGGTGACATTGAAAATACCGTCCGTACACTGATAAAACGACAGTCGTCTGCCCGCCTTGCAATCACTCTTCACATAGCTATAGATAACATCCGTGAAATCACCCAGCGGGAACAGCACCGCAGACACCTTCGTACCTCTTTTTTTTATTTCAAAGTGCTGGTGCCTGAAAAACATTCGGCCATAATCAAGCTGTTTTCCCTGAAGGTCAATTTTCTTTAAGCCCACAGAGAACGTCTGGTTCGTGGCCGGATTGAAGTAGAAATCAGCGGTTTCACCGTGGGCCTCTGGAATCAGGCCTTCCTGGTTCAGAAAGTCATAAATGTTGTTGTTAATCTCAAACTGGTCACTATCGAACTCATCCTTTATTTTTTTAAAGATACGATCGACGACGGTTGGGCCCAGGGGATAAAGTGCCCCTTTTAACTCATCGTTGACCCATCCATAATCGCTTTTGTTCGGATTGGCAAGAATTTTCCTGACCGCCTCAAGGGCCCTGGTTTTGTTCTCCTCACTGATGGGGAAAAAGCTGTCCGGGTTCAGCTCCCGGTATATGTCATTGAACTTTTCTACGGCTTGCCTGGCCACCTGCAACTTCCGCTGTATCTCAATTTCTTTCATCTTGTCGGCGAAGAACGCCTCCGCAATCAGCATCCCCAGGAAAACCGCTACCGCGACGGCCGCCCCCACCGGTCCGGAGGCCACTAAAGAGAACAGGGTGGCCGCCAGCCCTACGCTCTCGACAATCAGTCTTGACCGGTATAAATCCTTAATCTCGTCGTCTTCTATCTGGGAGTATTCGTAAGCCGTTAACCCGGTGCTGAACGCCATCAATCCAACACCGGCCGCCCCGACGGCCTTTCCGGCAAACCTGACCGCCTTCACGGCTTTGCCATAGCGGGTTAGCCGGGTGGCTGTCGACAATGACTTGGCCGAACCCGCGCCACCGGGGGAAACCCGTTTCACCACTTTTGTTTCACTGGGCAGGATCCGGCTAATTGGGCGGCTGTCCTTAACCAGGCCAACCACCTGGCCCACCAGTTCCGTCGCCTGGGTGGCCGCCATCCCCATATTCACGTAACTGTGCATCACCAGGGCGCGGTATAGGGAGTCCGACATTCCCTCGGTTTTTGAGATCTGCTCAAGGAACTTTCCCCGCTGAATGACGATCATCAGCATCTGGAAACTGTCAACCAGGGACAGGGCTTCAGAAACATAACCGCTGGTTCGGGTAGGTTTAAACAGCTTTTTCAGTTTATGCCGGAATCCGGGGGCCTTGACCTTCTGGTTTTGACGGTCCAGGTAGGTTTTCAACTCTGCGGGCGCCGCACTCGCAAATTGCAGGGTTCTTGTCGCCTTTGTATTCTCCCGAATGAAATCCATGGACCACTGGTCATCCGTTTTTGTTAACGTGGACAGCAACGGCGTGTAATCAGGGCCCAGGTGGGCATTAACCTCGGCAGAACCCAGCCAGTCAGAAAAATTCCGGGCCAGGCGCTCAAACTGCAGCTGCCGGTCAATATCGGCGTTGACCGACCTGGATTGCGGTGGATGCGAGGCAAGCGCATCATGCTGCCAGTAGCGGCGAAGCGTCTTACCGTGCCCCTGCCACCCATGGGGGTCGAAGGCAGTAAAGCCGGTCCCGGCCCGTGCCGCTAAAGCCGATGACAGGGTATTCACCCTCTGGCTGTCGCTGACCGCCACCAGGTCCTGTAACCGGCTGCCCGGAAAGGCTTCACGGATGGACTGCGCAGAAGAGGAAACCAGCGCGTCCAGCTGGCCCACCCGGCCATCGGCCACCACGTCCCCGACGCATTGGGCGCCAAGGCCGGCAGCGAACGATTCGGGGCTGCCCACCAGGCTGACCCGGCTGACACTGCCGCCCCGGACCAGGGGAACCACCAGTCCATCCGCTGAGACCAGTACGCTTTTGCCGGGAATAAACTGAAAGGCCTCAGCGCGGCTGTCGGGCTTGCTGGCCAGTTCTTTAGCCGACGCAAAAGACGCCTCATCCAGGGCAATGATGCTGTGTTTTCCCAGGGACGGCTTCAGGGCTGCCTGCGCCACTCTACGACGGTAGCCTTTTATTTCCTGCTGAAGTTTAGACAGGGCGCTGCCTTCCGGGGCATCGACCAGGGCAATGTCCTTTTGCTGGCCATCCAGAACGATCTGGGTTTTGTCGTCGGACAGCAGCTTGAGGGAATCGGCGAAGGGTTCGGGGTCATTACGGCAGGAAGCGGTTGAGGCGGAGCGTCTTTTTCGGGTGGAGGGGGCAAACCTGCATAAGTCAGAACTTTGTGACACATAGCTGAATGGTTCAGGATGCAGGGCTTTAATAATACCACCCACGTCTTCAAAGCTGCCCGTCACCACTTTAATTTGCCCGTTAGCAATCCTCTTTTTTAATTGTTGAAATGGCAGATCCAGTGTTCCGATAACATGACCAGGAGCATTGAGATAATCCATTTCAATCATTGTGGTCATGATGTCAATTTCGAGACCAAAATATTTTTTTGTTTTGTCGTACCATTCTGTACAGGACGACTCCTCCTTTGCCTCATTGAGTACCCACTGTACACCTTCAGCATACCGGGGATGACCCAGGGCAATGATCTTGCCATTGAAATCTTCTTTCCCTGCCGCCAGGACAATGACCTCAAGAGTCGCGGGAATGATAATGCTTCCCCGACGAAGGTGATCGGACAGCATAGCTGAATCAAATACCCCTTGCTTATCACGTGCAAGAGACAGATCGACCTCAATACTATTGCGTGTTTGTCTAGTGTATTCTACTTTCAATTCTGACTGGTCAGGCCTGATTTTTGATGACAGTTCACCATCAACCAGCCTGGTTTCAATAATACTGTTACCGGGCTTTCGTAAAATTATTTCAGCATAAAAGTGATCGTTTTTACCACCAACTCTAAAAGAGTATCTGTTACCTAAAAAGTTATTGATTCGAGAAAATTTGTTATTAGTCACTACGACCCCGGCAGAAATCCCTTTCTTTTCAAGAGCACGTAATAAAGAACCGCCAAAGGTACTTCCAAGAGCTTCCTGTGAGGCGGAGTCCAATTTTGGATCAATGAGGTGGGAGAACTTCTCGACGGAACAAGCGTCAATTCTTATTTTTTTGACCCTGCCTCCATCAGGGACAGCCTTAGCGATGATGTCTGCAATTTCACTGGCACTTAAGCCACCAACTTTCAAATAACTCCCATGAGCTGTCACAGTAATTTTTGAGTTTTCAGTTATTGCTCGTTGCTCCCCTGCCAGAGCAATAAAGCGCTGCTGGTTCTTATCCCATAGCACTAAAGAAGACTGGTCAGGGTTACGCTGAAAGAGCAGAACGCCTCCTTTTATAATTTCAGGCTCGGAGCCAGCAATAATAATCACCTTGTGGTCATAAGGGGTGGCGTCTACAGTAGCAATATCATAGGCATGATTAACACCATGGATTCCCTCCTTTAAGCGGTCTGGTTCATAAATAAAGGGCGTACCAGGATTGAGGGTATTCTTCATAGCGTAGCTGTAAAATTCACGCTCAATACTTCGTCGGCCTAATACATCACCATAAGGGTCAATAGGTGGCAAGAACCCCCTTGAGTCGAGTTTATCAATCGCAGTAAGCGCTTCGTCAACGTATTCTTTTTCCTGATCAGCAGTCAGTCCACTACCATCGATAGATGACATTAAGAATTTTCGAATGCGATTTTTGGCGTCATCCCATTCTTGTCCTGGCATGTCCTCATAGGGCTTCGTCTTAAAGAACAAAACCACTTCATCCAGAACACCAGACACTGTAAGTGTATTATCATGAGCTGCCAAAAAATAAAAATCCGCTTCGTTGCCTCCCCCTGAATCGGCCATCAAGATGTCTTCATCATCCATCTCCAGAGTTCCCAAAGGTTTAAAATACTGACTCTCCGGCGCTTTCTCCGATGCCCTGATAATAGATTCCGCACGAGAACCGTAACCATAATCCCTGAGTTTTGAAAGATAATCCTCATCTAACAGTGCGTTCGTAGTAATAAAATCGCTCTTAAGCCTTTGTAGCAGTGCTTGAAGCCTGGCTTTCTTTTCAAGTTCATGGAACCCTTTCCCTATATCTTCTTTCTGGACAACTGAGCTGGAATGATCACCAAACATTTTCCTGAATAAAGCAAATGTATCTTCATCACTATTAATTTCAGAAAAAACATCACTGTTTATTTTCGGGAAAGTATTGATGTCAACAACAAGGCCGCCATATTTATTCAATAGCGATAATTGCATTAGTTTCTGGGCAGTTTTGAAGTCAGCGTAAGTGTAAGCGGTATCAATATATATTTTTTTTTCATCCACAGTAAAAAAGGGAAATTGAGACCCTGAGTCTTCAATATCAACCCCATTCTTTTTAAGGGTTTCGTAAATACTTTGTTGCGCTTTAACAATCTCACCTAATTCATTTTCACTTTTTCCATGATTGGAAATCAGCCATTCTTTAACCGCATCTGCCCGTGTTTTACCACCGGGTGTAACTTGCTTATTGATACTTTGTGCCATTTGTTGCTGACGATCTCTGAGGATGTCCAAATCATCGTCTATAGACTCCGGTAGCTTCTCGGCCCAATCATCATTTCCTATGGGCGTCCCTTGCCCCTTGACTTGTTTTCTCATATCGTCGAGTTTGAGCAACTCGCTGGCCATTTCTTTCAGTACGAGACGATCAAAATAACTGTTCTCGTCCTTCCATAATTTGACACTCCAGTCCGGGTTGGCCTTCGCCCAGGTTTCAATTCTCAAAGCCTGAGCCCTAGTCAGCTCACCGATGACAACAAAATGTATTTTCTTTGGCAATGGATTCTTTTGAGCGGCTGGAACATTTGGCATGACTCATTACCTGCGTTTCACTTTGGCTGACTGAACTGCTAGTACATGTTCATTTTTGTATATCTACGTCATTTCATTTGACCAGAAAATTAATGCTGTACTGGCAACCGCCACACAGCAAAGATTTACAGGGCTTATCTGTCGGATCAATCAGCAAAAGAATGTCTGAAATAAAAAAATATGTCAGCGGTAGTATGGTTACTAAAGTTGCAAGTAGGTTCATGAGTATAAACTGTATTTGCACGGCAAGAGTCTTGTTGATAGATTATTTTTTCGTAAAAAACTGTTTATTGCCGTCTTCTGACCCTTCCAACGATATTTCCCTAATCCCTCCACGATCATCACAGACTGTTAATCGTCCTGGAAATAGCTCCGCAAGGTAAACGACAGTTTCCTCAATAGCTCCAAGCACCCGGTATGTCCATGTGGTATCACTACCTCTGGACCACAGCAGAAAGTATTCACCGCCCTGTTCTTCTGGGTTTATTGCGGTTGTTACAATCCTGCCATCCCCGAGGATGGCCAGATTCTGCCCTGTAAGATACTGCTCACCTGGTAGAGTAAATCCAAGATCAGCGTATAGTGCCCTGCGGTTCATCAATAAATGACTGCCACTTTCCAGAAGCAAGCTTGAAGTCACCCACTGCCCGCTGGTTCTTGTCGTCACCTGAATCTGGTGACCAGACGAATCCCTGCTGAAGATATTGCCATTACCAGTCACGCCAATGACCTGCTGCCCGCTTAAAGAAAGCTGCTGCAATTCAGTGGTTTCACCCTGGCCAGTTTCATCCCCTGCCTTGATCACCCGGATACGGGGCTCTCCTTTTTTGGGAACCATAACCACAATCAGTTCGTCACTGTTTCCACCTATATGCAGCTGAGCCGGCGTGTCCGGCAGTTGCGATAACAGGGAGGGCTGCCACTGCCCCTCCGACTCCGTCCATCGCGTCAGCAGAACCTGATTGCCAGTCCGGGTCGCAACAATAAACTGCTCTGGCCCCAGGGGGTGAAAGGCCAATAGCGGAGGGAGCCGGTCAGGTATTTGAGCCTGGGAGCCTTCTTCCAGAAATGAGACTGCAAAACCACCACCGGGTGCATAAGTCACCACACGCCCGTCGGGCAAGATGCCAGCTGCGGTTCTATAAGGTGTCAGTAAACGCCCTTGCCAATTGCCAGAACTATCTGCATCAAGGGATACCACTCTATGATTGCCGTAAACTCTTACCTGATTCCCATTCACTGTAAACTGGTCTATTGCCTCAATAGAGATGTTTCCTATATAGAAATCCTGTAATAAGAAAAAGCCATTTCTCCGTCTTTCCCAAAGATTCAGCAGTCCGCTGGAAGATAGAGATAAAAAGCGGTTACTGTTTCCCTGCCGGATAACACAGATCACAGACACTGGAGCTCCTGAGGCTCTGAACTGCCTGCAATGCCTATTACAGTGAGAGTGGCTTCGACATCCATGGTTGCAGTAGTGTTTAGGATGCTTCACCCAATGCTTTTCTAAATCATCATTTGTATACAGACTCGATTGTTTGACATAAAATCCTTGCCCCGGTTCCTGCCAGGCGTAATTGCAAGTTTCATGATTACAGGCCGGACAATGTTTCCCATGATTATGTCTGGCCTGATTGTTCTCTCCGTCATCATCATCGTCATCATCGCTGTTATAGGTGTGCCATTGCCCTTCTCCTTCGGTTTTCCCGGAAGCACTCCCACAGAATGAGGCTGTTCCTGTTTTATCCTTTTTATCATCCGTTTTATCATCAGTCGTTTTTTCTTGCCTGGAGCGTTCATTGCCTCCAGCGGTGGGGCTGGTATTGGGCATGCTGATCAATCCAAAATGAGCAGCAGATAATAGCAGGGGGACGGAAAATACACGCAAATTCTGTACAGGATAATAAAGGGAGTAAGCTTTTAGCCCGCGTTCAGTCATTATATAGGGATAAATGGAAAAGCCAGTCGGAACCCGGGCGAGGGCAAGCGGGCCATACCCCGTCACCACAATCAGTCCGACAAATAACAGCTGATGATAGTTTCGTTTACGTCCCGAGTTCATCAAATAATACCTCTCCACCGACTGACATAAATAGTTTTACAATGGTTTTGCAGCACAGTCTTTGCATTCCCTTGCAAATTCAGCCGGAGAGTATAGTTCTGGAATTCAACTTATGATTCCAGTTTTTCAAGTCGTTGGCAGTGTGGTGGTGTTGGCCAGGGGGGAAGTCATGTTCAGGCTGGTCACGTTCTGCGCTCCCGGCACAAAGGTAGCCTCCCCTCCCATAACGTTGGCATTGAAAGGCGCCAGGCTTTGCACCAGCTGTTGGAAATGCTGCTCTATCCGCGCTGAACCCTGGTTGGTCTCGGGCACCCGGAGCCGGGCTTTCCCGCTCTTTTTATCCCCGGCTGGCATCAGGCTGGCAGCCAGGCGCTGGCCACTGATGATCTTCCCTTCCGGTGTCTCCGGCCCAAACCGGTTAACTCCGGGCCCGGCCAGCGTCCGGTTGCGCCCCGTTACCCAGCCTGTGGGGTCACTGGTGTAACGCCGCCCTCTGAAGTAGATGCTATCCAGTGCCGACAGGCTAATCACCGCCAGTTCCGCGCCCTGGTGGGGGATCACTACGAAGGTATCATTCAGGCCGGTACTGCCCGGGTTATCCACCGTCGTCTGGTTCAGGTTGCTGCCACCGGTTTTGCGGCGCAGGTTGAACTGCACCTCCTCCGGCTCGAGGTCAGTGAGGTAGAGCCGGGTGCTTTTCTTACCCTCCAGTGACCTCAGGTTGCTTCTGGAGCCTGACGACAGGATAACAGTATGTTGCCCCTGGCTGTCAGTGACGGTGGCATTCCGTGATGACCGGATGTCGTAAATGTCATCGCCAGCATCACCATTAAGCTCCACCGGAGTTCGGTTGATGGTTTGCCGGGTGTTTGCCTGGCCGCCTTTCTGGTCTGGGTCTCCCAGCAGGAACAGGTCATTGCCGTTATGGCCATAGACCTCGCGGATCGCTTTTTCCGGGGCGATATAAAGAATGTTATTCAGGCCGTTGCCGTCCATCTGGGGGCTGGCTGCCTTCGCCCCGTCAAATAACCGGGGCACCGATGGTGCCAGCCGTTCGGCCAGCTCCATCATTTTAATCCGTTCGTTGGCCTGCTCACCGGCAAACACAAAGCCATCGAAAGGCATGGCCTTAGACAAAGTCGTCACGATTGAGGGGCTGAGCCGCTCAAAAACCAGTATCCGGTCATCAATGGCACCCAGGTGAAACCGATAGTCACCGGATTCCAGCGCCCAGTTATCGCCACGGGCAACCAGTTTCAGTGATGACAGGGAGAAGGGAAAGACTTTGTGTCGTGTTTGTCTGCCCATCTCCCGATCAACCAGCAGGACATTCAGGCTGGCGGTGTCGGTTCGGTTCATGTGCCCCTTGCGTATGAGGTTCTGACCGCGCCATATGGTAACGGTCAGCCTATGGCTGGTGCTTTCAAAAGCAAACCGCAGCGCCTTGATATCCACATCATAAAACACACCGAAAACCGGCTGTTCGTCCAGCATGGCCGGGTTATCCAAAGCCAGCACCGGGTAAGGGCTGGCTTTATCAAACACGGGGCCATAGTCGTCCAGTTGCTCTTTGCCGATCACCGGGAAACCAAGGGTGTTGTTCCACTGGGCCAGGTATTTGGTTTTGTTTTTCAGGTTCAGCTTTGCGGGTGCCTCAAAAACCGTAAACTCATGCCCCCCTATGGTTTGCGTCTGGTTTGTGCTCCGGGCGGGGGAGAGGCAGTTGTGGCAACCCCGGCCATCGTCAAAGTCGAGGTTATAGTAGCCTGAAGCGGGCTTGCTCCCTTCCGTGCTGAGCTGACGCACCCGGACGCTGCCCCGGGCAAAGCGATACCCCTCGACCGTCATGCTGGTCGTGCCATTGACCGCCCCGCTGACCGCCCCGCTGACCGGTTGCACGGTTAGTTTCAGGGTGTCTGCCTGTTTCTTCGGCACCAGCAGGAAGCCAGGCGCCACATCAATGAACAAGGGTCTGTCCGGGGTGGCAGGTACAGGGGCTGGAGGCAATGCGCCGGTGCCGGCCGCCAGTGGCGGCATATAAATACCCTGGTTGGCCTGAACCTCTACCCGTAACTGGTCAAGCGTAAAGCGAGCGTCGTTGAACTGAATGCCTGTGGGTTTTGGGAGGGGGGCCAGCGGTGCCGTCCAGACCTGCTTGATCCGCAAAACACCTTTAGGATCAAAACGATCAAGGATCAGAAGGTCATTCTTGTCACGCAGGAGGGTGCTTTGAAACGCCGGGGCATGAATACGGATGCGCTGAGACTGGCCATTGTTATCCCCGGGGGGCGTTGCAGCAGGCTGCATTTCCAGCTTAATGATCACCTGCGCGCAATAAGTCAGGTCACTGAACTTCATCGAAAAGGAGTCATTGCCGCCCTTGCCGTCAAAGTAAAGGGTCAGGTCATGGGGACGGTCCGGGTTCGGGGTTAACCGCCTGGCGCCTTTGCCCCTGTCGAAGTAAAGGGTATCCAGCAAAAAGTCAGAGATGGTTAACCGGTCATCCCTGCCGCTGCCATAGACCCGGAGCCCATGACCGTCCCGGCTCACCTCAATGTCTAACAGGCGGCTAAGCTCCTGCGCAAATGGGCTTGCCCCGTCGAATGGCTTATGAGCAGGTATGGCCCGATCTTTGTCAATAAAAAAGACCTTGCGTCTTTTACGGCTGAAACACAAAGCTCCGGTTTGCGTGAGCTGGCCGGAACGACGGCCGGCGTCCAGTCTACCAATCAGTACCAGTTCATCATCCTTGCGGGTTTCGGGCCCCAGGAATAACAGGTTATCCTGTGTGTCATACCATGCCTGGCGGAATTTTTTGGCTTTCAGCCAGTCGGGTGCAAACTCAATCTCCAGCAGTGGCTGCTTCGAAAAGTTTTTATAGGGGGAGGGCATATCAGACGATAGCAGGCTCGATACTTTCCCGGACAGCCTCGGCCAGACATATTTGTAAGATGTGGAGGCTCCGTAGATTAAATTACCGTTACTACTGACCAGAAGGCTATAAGCCCCCCGCTGTTGTTTCTGAGTCTGCTGGTCATTGGTTAAATGAAGGCCGGAGAGCGTTTTGTGACCATCGACAACAGTGAATGAATAATGCCCACTGCGGCCTTCCCATTGCTGTCTGACGTTATTCCAGAAGTAGCTTGCTTCAGGGTTGTCGTCACCGTCCTCACAGGGCACGGAAACGTCCGGACGAAGCACCTCGGGCAGCAGGCTCGGGACAACCCGGTTCCGGGGGCACTCGGTCAGTGGTTCCGATGTCGGGCCGGTGCTGGGTATCGTTCTGGTGCTGAGTGTAGGGTTGGTGCTGAGTGTTGAGTTGGTGCTGAGTGTTGAGTTGGTACCGGGGGTTGGATTCCCGCCGGCTACCGGACCCATGTAAAACCGGTAGGGGATGCTGTCTTCCTCGCCCTTCAGGGCCATCAGGGAGTTGCCATTGTCCCCTCCTATTCTGAACGCATCGTCGGCATTGGCGGCAAACAGCCGGTCTCTGGAGCGCAGATACCAGAAATCCATCTTTGCTAAAAAAGCGGGCAGGGGCTTACCCTTCGGTGGGTTTACCATCGGCAGTCGGACCAGGTCCGGGGCTTCTTCACCAAAATCCAGCGCAAACTGGTCGCAAACGCCCCTGACGGCTTGCCTGAGATCCGTAAGAAATGCAGAAGCCTGCCGGGGGCTCCAGTTTTCCGGGGCAGTCTTGTCCTCACCAAAATGATCGGCATACAGTCCGTCAACGATGACCCCCATATCCAGGTCAGTCAGGTCGATGCTCGAGTCTTTGGGCAACTGATAGTATTCCCGGGAAGCGTCCGCTAAGGAAGGCAGGCTTAATCGAATGGACTCATCATTGTCGCTATAACCGTAATGCCAGCCAGTGAACTGGTAAGTTTCCAGGGGGGCGCTGCCCAGGTGGGTACCGTTCAACAGCGCGTCATTGGGGATCATCAGGATATAGCCGTTACGGGTAAAGGCCAGGATACCGTTCTTAAGGGATCTGACGTCCAGAAAATCGCCCTTGCCGTCCCTGACATTCAGGGCGCTGCGGCCAAACGTGACAAGATTCAGCGTGCCCGGCGAGGTGGTCAGCAGGTCTGCGTAATCCACCCGGGGCCGTTCTATCGAGACATAATAAAGTGCGCCCACAGTGCTGCTGTGCATCACATAGTAGACGGTGTCTCCTTTTCTGAAGCTGTGCACCGGCGAGTGGTCTTTGATAATCGAGCGGGTCAGCTCCGGGGCCAGTTTCAGGTAGACACCCCCCAAACCGGTTATCTCAACGCAGTCCGTTGTCACCGATTGACGCCGGGCAATATCGTCTTCAGAGGCGAGCTGGTACTGTTTTGACGCGTCACTATACGTCAGGCGAATCACTTTCCGGCCATTGCTGCCTGCCAGGCACCGGGCTTCCATCTGCTCTTTGTCGTAAAAATCAATGGCGCTGGACAGGTACGTCATCACGACCTTGTTTTTTGTATCATAAAAGCCACTGCGGAGCAGGTGGCTGGCATTGTCTTTTCTGACAAGATTAACAGGCAAAAATCTGGTGGAGGGCTCGCTATCAGCCACCTGGTCCAACGCTTTATCATGGGTGAAAAACGTCGTACTGATAAAAACAGGGGTTACGTTGAATGGATGAACAACCGGCCCCGGTACCGGGCGCTCAAGAGTAAACCAGACCCCGGCATCGGTCATCACCATCAGCTGCGGTTCCGGATCGTCAGTGACTTTGTAACTTTTTATTTCATAATTAAGTGCAAGGCGGCCTTTAGCGCTGAATGTTTTGTTGTAGTGGCATGTTCTGCTTGAGCTCTGGAGAGAAGCCGGTTCAAAATACAGCCACCTGACGTGACGGTTGTAGAAATAATATCCCGTGTTCGGAGCCCCCGTAACAGGGATAATATGCCCCTGCTCTTCACCCGGTTGCCGACAAAATGTAATCTCAATGTTGTTGCTGCGGTCATACCAGACCTGTAAAAAAACCCGTTGTATAGTCTTCTGCAAAATAACCGGCACGAACCGGCCAGGGAAAAGATACCTGGTACTGCCTTTCGGGGCGGGCTTGAGCCGGAAAGCGTAACTGTATTCATTACGGTTAAAGGCCGCCTCAATCTCTGTGAAATACCGGACTCGTTGTGCCGACTCCTGAATTGGCCCTTTCGAGATAAAATAGAGCAGCTCTATTGGTGCTTTATTGTGAAGGGGAGCGACCTTAAAGCCCGCGTTATCATCAACGATCATGACCTTGTAATGGTTTTTTTCTTCCTCGCTGAGGGCGTCTTTCGGTAGATCAAAATAAACGCTGGCGCCACCCAGCTTAAAAGTAAACCCATCGTCGGTCCGTGAAAAACCGCAATGCTTCCCTTCATACAAATTGTAATATCGATTAATACACTGAACCTCACGATCCCCATGGTAATACAGGCTAAACGAAGCCGACCTGGCGTTCTTCAGGTTCTTCAGGTTAATAGACCAGTTGTCCTTGATGATCAGCCGGTAATTATTCTTGCTGTTGTCAGGTACGTTAACGGTGTACAGAAGCCCCCTTCCAGTATTGCTCGGCTCCCGAATTTTTGGCGGGAATATAATGTCATGGTCTTCGTAGTCCAGATTCAAAAGTACGTCCGTGTGCCTGGACTCTTCCCTGACAAGCCGTTGAATCATATACCCCTTCTCAACCGTATTAGACTGGCTGCTTCCCCTTGGGTTATCACCCTTGACCGTTTTTGTGTCGTAATACTTAATCTTTGCCCCGGAGTTGTGGATCGCATCGAAAAAGCGCCGGCTACCTGAGTCGGGAATGGTTCTGGCATCATCAAACTCCGTATACTCCCCTCCGAAGTCCCAGTCCAGCCGGGCCGGCATAATAACGGTGCCTATTTTATCGGGCATAATGCCGGTGACATTGAAAATACCATCCGTACACTGATAAAACGACAGCCGTCTGCCCGCCTTGCAATCGCTCTCCACATAGCTATAGATAACATCCGTGAAATCACCCAGCGGGAACAGCACCGCAGACACCGTCGTACCTCTTTTTTTTGTTTCAAAGTGCTGGTGCCTGAAAAACATTCGGCCATAATCAAGCTGCTTTCCCTGAAGGTCAATTTTCTTTAAGCCCACAGAGAACGTCTGGTTCGTGGCCGGATTGAAGTAGAAATCAGCGGTTTCCCTGTGGGTCTCTGGAATCAGGCCTTCCTGGTTCAGAAAATCATAAATTTTGTTGTTAATCTCAAACTGGTCACTACCGAACTCATCCTTTATTTTTTTAAAGATACGATCGACGACGGTTGGGCTCAGGGGATAAAGTGCCCCTTTTAACTCATCATTGACCCATCCATAATCGCTTTTGTTCGGATTGGTAAGAATTTTCCTGACCGCCTCAAGGGCCCTGGTTTTGTTCTCCTCGCTGATGGGGAAAAAGCTGTCCGGGTTCAGCTCCCGGTATATGTCATTGAACTTTTCTACGGCTTGCCTGGCCACCTGCAACTTCCGCTGTATCTCAATTTCTTTCATCTTGCCGGCGAAGAACGCCTCCGCAATCAGCATCCCCAGGAAAACCGCTACCGCGACGGCCGCCCCCACCGGTCCGGAGGCCACTAAAGAGAACAGGGCGGCCGCCAGGCCTACGCTTTCGACAATGAGTTTTGACCGGTATAAATCCTTAATATCATCGTCTTCTATCTGGGAGTATTCGTAAGCCGTTAACCCGGTGCTGAACGCCATCAATCCAACACCGGCCGCCCCGAGGGCCTTGCCGGTAAACTTGACCGCCTTCACCGCTTTGCCATAGCGGGTTAGCCGGGTGGTTGTCGCCAATGACTTGGCCGAACCCGCGCCACCAGGGGGAATCCGTTTCACCACTTTTGTTTCACTGGGCAGGATCCGGCTAATTGGGCGGCTGTCCTTAACCAGGTTAACCACCTGGCCCGCCAGTTCCGTCGCCTGGGTGGCCTCCATCCCCATATTCACATAACTGTGCATCACCAGGGCGCGGTATAGGGAGTCTGACATTCCCTCGGTTTTTGAGACCTGTTCAAAGAAGGCTTCCCGCTGAATGATGATCATCAGCATCTGGACACTGTCAACCAGGGAGAGGGCCTCAGAGACGTAACCACTGGTTCGGGTGGGCCTGAACAGTTTTTTTAGCTTATGCCGGAACCCGGAGGGCTTGATAGCCTTGTTTTGACTGTCCAGGTAGTTTTTTAACTCTGCGGGTGCGGTACTCATAAACTGCAGGTTTTTTTTTGTCTTGGTACCCTCCCGGATAAAATCCATGTGCCACTGGTTGTTCACTTTTTTTAACGTGGTCAGCAACGGCGTATAGTCAGAACCCGCAGGGGTATTCACTTCGGGGGAAGCCAGCCAGTCAGAAAAGTTCCGGACCAGCTGTTCAAATTGCAACTGCTTGTCAATATCCGCATTAATCGACTGAGATTGTGGTGGATGCAGGGCAAGCACATCACTCTTCCAGTAGCGGCGAAGTGTCGTACCGTGTCCCTGCCACCCCCGGGGGGCAAAGGAGGCAGCAAAAGCGGGTGCCGCTAAAGCAGACGTCAGGGGACTCACTGCCTGGTGGTCGCTGACCGCTGCCAGATCCTGCAGCCGGCTGTCTGGAAAGGCTTCACGGATGGCCTGCGCAGAAGAGGAAACCAGGGCATCCAGCTGACCCACCCGACCATCGGCCACCACGTCCCCGACGCATTGGGCTCCCAGACCGGCAGCGAACGATTCGGGGCTGCCCACCAGGCTGACCCGGCTGGTACTGCCGCCCTGAACCAGGGGAACCACCAGTCCATCGGCTGAGACCAGCACGCTTTTGCCGGGAATAAACTGAAAGGCCTCAGCGCGGCTGTCGGGCTTGCTGGCCAGTTCTTTAGCCGACGCAAAAGACGCCTCGTCCAGGGCAATAATGCTGTGTTTTCCCGGGGACGGCTTCAGGGCTGCCTGCGCCACTCTACGACGGTAGCCTTTTATTTCCTGCTGAAGTTTAAACAGGGCGCTATCTTCCGGGGCATCGACCAGGGCAATGTCCTTTTGCAGACCATCGAGAACGATCTGGGTTTTATCATCGGACAGCAGCTTGAGGGAATCGATGAAGGGTTCGGGGTCATTACGGCAGGAAGCGGTTGAGGCGGAGCGCCTTTTTCGGGTGGGGGCAACCCTGCAAAAGTCGGGACTCTGTGACACATAGCTGAATGGTTCAGGGTGCCGGGCTTTAATAATACCACCGACGTCTTTAAGGCTGCCCACCACCACTTCAATTTGCCCGTTAGCGATTCTCTTTTTTAATTGTGTAAATGGCCGATCCCGATCCAGCATTCTGTGAAAAAAACTAGAAATCCCAGTATGCTCTTCTGCAATCATTGTAGCCATGATGTCAATTTCGAGACCAAGGTATTCTTTTGTTTCTTCATACCATAGCTTGTAAGATGACCATTTCATTGCCTCATTGAGTACCCACTGTAAGCCTTCTGCATACTGGGGATGACCCAGGGCAATGATCCTGCCATTGAAATCTTCATTCCCTGCAGCCAGGACAATGACCTCAAGAGTAGCGGGAATAATAATGTTCCCCCGACGAAGGCGTTCATAAAGCTGAGCAGAATCAAATGCCTGTTGGGAATCACGTGTAAGAGAAAACCCCTTGTGTAGCGATATAGTATCGCTCATTATGCCTTGCGGTTTATATTGTAACTGGCCAGGCCTTGTTCTAAGTGACAGTTTGCCATCAAGAAGCTTAGTTTCAAAAATAGTGTTAGCGGGCTTTCTGAGAATCATATTAACATAAGAATTGCTATTTTTACTGCCAATTCTAAAAGCATATAAATTCCCAAAAAAATTACTGAGAACAGACAATTTGTTATGAGTCACTACGACCCCGGCAGAAATACCTTTTTTTTCCAGAGCACGTAGCAAAGAACCTCCAAAGGTATCCTCAAGGGTTTCTTGAGAGGCGGACTCCAATTTTGGATCAATGAATTGGAAGAACTTCTCGAGATGACAAGACCTAATTCTTATTTTTTTGACCCCTCCCCCATCAGGGAGGACTTTAGCGATAATATCCGCAATTTCACTGGCATCGAATTCTCCAACCTTCAAATACTCCCCATGAGCTGTCACAATAATTTTTGAGTTTTCAGTTACCGCTCGCTCCTCCCCTGCCAAAGTAATAAGGCGCTGTTGATCATTGTCCCAGAGCATTAACGACGATCGGTCAGGGTTCCGCTGAAATAACAAAGCGCCTCCGTACATAATGTCAGGCTGGGTGTCAGCAATAATAATCACCTTGTGATCATAAGAGGTGTCTTTTACAGTGGCGATATCAAAAGCCAGGTCAATACCATGAGTTCCTCCCTTTGAGGGGTCAGGTTCATAAATAAAGGGCGTACCTGGATAGCGGGTATTCACTTGCCCCAGATTACGGGCTGTAAGCTCAAGGCTTCGTCGACCTAATGCATCACCATAAGGATCCATAGGTGTAACAATCCCCCTGTTTCTGAGCTGAAACAGTGCATCAAGCGCAGTAGTAACGTATTTTTTTTCCTGTTCGGCAGTCAGTCCTTTATTACTAATTTGTTGTTCTAAGTAGCTCTGAGTATCACTTACGGCCTGTAAAGCTTCTGGTGAAAATGTATCCCAGTCTAACTTCTTAAACCCAAGTCCTAACATATAGGGTTCCGATTTTATGAATGAAGCTATTCTTCTCACAGAAACAGTGATTGCCCCTGAATTAGGCTGAGCTGCCAAAAAATCAATATCCCCCTCATTACCTCCTACACTATCGGCAATCAAGAGCTCTTTATTTCCCATTTCCAGTGTGCCCAAAGGTTTAAAAAAACTATTCTCCGGCGCTTTCTTTGACGCCCTGATAATAGATTCCTCATAAGAGCCGTAACCATAATCCCTGAGCTTTGCAAGATAATTCTCTTTTAACGGAGCCTCCCTGTTAACAAAATGGCTATTAACCCTTTGCAGCAGCCCTTGAAGCCTTGCCTTCTTTTCAAGGAGATGGAAGCCTTCCTCTAGATCTTCTTTATTGACGACTGAGCTGGAGATTCCACCAAATCTTTTCCTGAACAGTGCAGATAGATCTTCACCGCTACTAACTTCAGAAAAAACATCATCATTTATGTCTGGAAAAGTATTTGCATCAATAATAACACCGCCATGCACTTGCAATACCTTTAACTGCATTAGTTTCCGGGCAAGTGTGAAATCAGCATAAGTGTAAGCGGCGTCATTATAAAATTTTTCTTCATCCTGACTTAAAGTGGAAATAACAGACTCCAAATCAACAACATTAACATTACTCTTTTTAAGCACGTCATAAATAGTTTGTTGCTCTTGAACAACCTCCTCCAGTATCTCTTCACTTTTTCCATGATTGGAAATCAGCCATTTTTTAACCACATTCGACCGTGTTTCACCTTCGGATGTAACTTGATGATTAATATTCGATGCCATTTGTTTCTGTCGTTGCCTGAAGATTTTCACATAATCATAAAAATCGCTCGATACATTCTTATACTTTTTTACTGAAAAACCATCTTGCCATTGCCTCTTGTTTTTCGCTCTTAACTCATCAATTTTAAGCAAATCGCTGGACATTGCCTCCAGCACAAGACGGTCAAAATAACTGTCCTGATCTTTCCATAATGTGACACTCCAGTCCGGATTGGCCTTCGCCCAGGTTTCAATCCTCAAGGCCTGAGCCTTTGTCAGCTCACCGATGACAACAAAATGTATTTGCCTGGGCAGTGGATTGTTTTGATCGGCTGGAACATTAGGCATGATTCATTACCTGTGTTTCTCTTTAGCTGACCCAACTGTATTACACGTCTATTTGCGTATATCTGATCCATTTGCCCAAGCTCTCATGCTGTACCGGTAACCATAAAGCAGCAAAGACTTACAGGGTTTATCTGGCAGCTCGATCATCAAAAGTGAGCGTGAAAGAAGAAATAACGATGACATAGCATCAAGGCTGCAAGCATAGATCATAATTGCACTACGAGTGTCGTAATACTTAGATGGTTCCGCATGTAGACCTCATCGCATTCCATCTCGCCACTGAGGACTACATAAGACTTTTGTCGTACACTGCCTGCCGGAGCTGTTGAGTCATTTTCCGAACATCGCTGACATTCAGGTCAAGCTCCCGGGCGACCCGGCAGGGAGAGGATGCCAAACCTGTTTCAAGTCGTTGGCAGTGTGGTGGTGTTGGCCAGGGGGGAAGTCATGTTCAGGCTGGTCACGTTCTGCGCTCCCGGCACAAAGGCAGCCTCCCCTCCCATAACGTTGGCATTGAAAGGCGCCAGGCTTTGCACCAGCTGTTGGAAATGCTGCTCTATCCGCGCTGAACCCTGGTTGGCCTCAGGCACCTGGAGCCGGGCTTTCCCGCTCTTTTTATCCCCGGCTGGCATCAGGCTGGCAGCCAGGCGCTGGCCACTGATGATCTTGCCTTCCGGTGTCTCCGGCCCAAACCGGTTAACTCCGGGCCCGGCCAGCGTCCGGTTGCGCCCCGTTACCCAGCCTGTAGGGTCACTGGTGTAACGCCGCCCTCTGAAGTAGATGCTATCCAGTGCCGACAGGCTAATCACCGCCAGTTCCGCGCCCTGGTGGGGGATCACTACGAAGGTATCATTCAGGCCGGTACTCCCCGGGTTATCCACCGTCGTCTGGTTCAGGTTGCTGCTACCGGTTCGGCGGCGCAGGTTGAACTGCACCTCCTCCGGCTCGAGGTCAGTGAGGTAGAGCCGGGTGCTTTTCTTACCCTCCAGTGACCTCAGGTTGCTTCTGGAGCCTGACGACAGGATAACAGTATGTTGTCCCTGGCTGTCAGTGACGGTGGCATTCCGTGATGACCGGATGTCGTAAATGTCATCGCCAGCATCACCATTAAGTTCCACCGGAGTTCGGTTGATGGTTTTCCGGGTGTTTGCCTGGCCGCCTTTCTGGCCTGGGTCTCCCAGCAGGAACAGGTCATTGCCGTTATGGCCATAGACCTTGCGGATCGCTTTTTCCGGGGCGATATAAAGAATGTTATTCAGGCCGTTGCCGTCCATCTGGGGGCTGGCTGCCTTCGCCCCGTCAAATAACCGGGGCACCGATGGTGCCAGCCGTTCGGCCAGCTCCATCATTTTAATCCGTTCGTTGGCCTGCTCACCGGCAAACACAAAGCCATCGAAAGGCATGGCCTTAGACAAAGTCGTCACGATTGAGGGGCTGAGCCGCTCAAAAACCAGTATCCGGTCATCAATGGCACCCAGGTGAAACCGATAGTCACCGGATTCCAGCGCCCAGTTATCGCCACGGGCAACCAGTTTCAGTGATGACAGGGAGAAGGGAAAGACTTTGTGTCGTGTTTGTCTGCCCGTCTCCCGATCAACCAGCAGGACATTCAGGCTGGCGGTGTCGGTTCGGTTCATGTGCCCCTTGCGTATGAGGTTCTGACCGCGCCATATGGTAACGGTCAGCCTATGGCTGGTGCTTTCAAAAGCAAACCGCAGCGCCTTGATATCCACATCATAAAACACACCGAAAACCGGCTGTTCGTCCAGCATGGCCGGGTTATCCAAAGCCAGCACCGGGTAAGGGCTGGCTTTATCAAACACGGGGCCATAGTCGTCCAGTTGCTCTTTGCCGATCACCGGGAAACCAAGGGTGTTGTTCCACTGGGCCAGGTATTTGGTTTTGTTTTTCAGGTTCAGCTTTGCGGGTGCCTCAAAAACCGTAAACTCATGCCCCCCTATGGTTTGCGTCTGGTTTGTGCTCCGGGCGGGGGAGAGGCAGTTGTGGCAACCCCGGCCATCGTCAAAGTCGAGGTTATAGTAGCCTGAAGCGGGCTTGCTCCCTTCCGTGCTGAGCTGACGCACCCGGACGCTGCCCCGGGCAAAACGATACCCGTCGACCGTCATGCTGGTCGTGCCATTGACCGCCCCGCTGACCGGTTGCACGGTTAGTTTCAGGGTGTCTGCCTGTTTCTTCGGCACCAGCTGGAAGCCAGGCGCCACATCAATGAACAAGGGTCTGTCCGGGGTGGCAGGTACAGGGGCTGGAGGCAATGCGCCGGTGCCGGCCGCCAGTGGCGGCATATAAATACCCTGGTTGGCCTGAACCTCTACCCGTAACTGGTCAAGCGTAAAGCGAGCGTCGTTGAACTGAATGCCTGTGGGTTTTGGGAGGGGGGCCAGCGGTGCCGTCCAGACCTGCTTGATCCGTAAAACACCTTTAGGATCAAAACGATCAAGGATCAGAAGGTCATTCTCGTCGCGCAGGAGGGTGCTTTGAAACGCCGGGGCATGAATACGGATGCGCTGAGACTGGCCATTGTTATCCCCGGGGGGCGTTGCAGCAGGCTGCATTTCCAGCTTAATGATCACCTGCGCGCAATAAGTCAGGTCACTGAACTTCATCGAAAAGGAGTCATTGCCGCCCTTGCCGTCAAAGTAAAGGGTCAGGTCATGGGGACGGTCCGGGTTCGGGGTTAACCGCCTGGCGCCTTTGCCCCTGTCGAAGTAAAGGGTATCCAGCAAAAAGTCAGAGATGGTTAACCGGTCATCCCTGCCGCTGCCATAGACCCGGAGCCCATGACCGTCCCGGCTCACCTCAATGTCTAACAGGCGGCTAAGCTCCTGCGCAAATGGGCTTGCCCCGTCGAATGGCTTATGAGCAGGTATGGCCCGATCTTTGTCAATAAAAAAGACCTTGCGTCTTTTACGGCTGAAACACAAAGCTCCGGTTTGCGTGAGCTGGCCGGAACGACGGCCGGCGTCCAGTCTACCAATCAGTACCAGTTCATCATCCTTGCGGGTTTCGGGCCCCAGGAATAACAGGTTATCCTGTGTGTCATACCATGCCTGGCGGAATTTTTTGGCTTTCAGCCAGTCGGGTGCAAACTCAATCTCCAGCAGTGGCTGCTTCGGAAAGTTTTTATAGGGGGAGGGCATATCAGACGATAGCAGGCTCGATACTTTCCCGGACAGCCTCGGCCAGACATATTTGTAAGATGTGGAGGCTCCGTAGATTAAATTACCGTTACTACTGACCAGAAGGCTATAAGCCCCCCGCTGTTGTTTCTGAGTCTGCTGGTCATTGGTTAAATGAAGGCCGGAGAGCGTTTTGTGACCATCGACAACAGTGAATGAATAATGCCCACTGCGGCCTTCCCATTGCTGTCTGACGTTATTCCAGAAGTAGCTTGCTTCAGGGTTGTCGTCACCGTCCTCACAGGGCACGGAAACGTCCGGACGAAGCACCTCGGGCAGCAGGCTCGGGACAACCCGGTTCCGGGGGCACTCGGTCAGTGGTTCCGATGTCGGGCCGGTGCTGGGTATCGTTCTGGTGCTGAGTGTAGGGTTGGTGCTGAGTGTTGAGTTGGTGCTGAGTGTTGAGTTGGTACCGGGGGTTGGATTCCCGCCGGCTACCGGACCCATGTAAAACCGGTAGGGGATGCTGTCTTCCTCGCCCTTCAGGGCCATCAGGGAGTTGCCATTGTCCCCTCCTATTCTGAACGCATCGTCGGCATTGGCGGCAAACAGCCGGTCTCTGGAGCGCAGATACCAGAAATCCATCTTTGCTAAAAAAGCGGGCAGGGGCTTACCCTTCGGTGGGTTTACCATCGGCAGTCGGACCAGGTCCGGGGCTTCTTCACCAAAATCCAGCGCAAACTGGTCGCAAACGCCCCTGACGGCTTGCCTGAGATCCGTAAGAAATGCAGAAGCCTGCCGGGGGCTCCAGTTTTCCGGGGCAGTCTTGTCCTCACCAAAATGATCGGCATACAGTCCGTCAACGATGACCCCCATATCCAGGTCAGTCAGGTCGATGCTCGAGTCTTTGGGCAACTGATAGTATTCCCGGGAAGCGTCCGCTAAGGAAGGCAGGCTTAATCGAATGGACTCATCATTGTCGCTATAACCGTAATGCCAGCCAGTGAACTGGTAAGTTTCCAGGGGGGCGCTGCCCAGGTGGGTACCGTTCAACAGCGCGTCATTGGGGATCATCAGGATATAGCCGTTACGGGTAAAGGCCAGGATACCGTTCTTAAGGGATCTGACGTCCAGAAAATCGCCCTTGCCGTCCCTGACATTCAGGGCGCTGCGGCCAAACGTGACAAGATTCAGCGTGCCCGGCGAGGTGGTCAGCAGGTCTGCGTAATCCACCCGGGGCCGTTCTATCGAGACATAATAAAGTGCGCCCACAGTGCTGCTGTGCATCACATAGTAGACGGTGTCTCCTTTTCTGAAGCTGTGCACCGGCGAGTGGTCTTTGATAATCGAGCGGGTCAGCTCCGGGGCCAGTTTCAGGTAGACACCCCCCAAACCGGTTATCTCAACGCAGTCCGTTGTCACCGATTGACGCCGGGCAATATCGTCTTCAGAGGCGAGCTGGTACTGTTTTGACGCGTCACTATACGTCAGGCGAATCACTTTCCGGCCATTGCTGCCTGCCAGGCACCGGGCTTCCATCTGCTCTTTGTCGTAAAAATCAATGGCGCTGGACAGGTACGTCATCACGACCTTGTTTTTTGTATCATAAAAGCCACTGCGGAGCAGGTGGCTGGCATTGTCTTTTCTGACAAGATTAACAGGCAAAAATCTGGTGGAGGGCTCGCTATCAGCCACCTGGTCCAACGCTTTATCATGGGTGAAAAACGTCGTACTGATAAAAACAGGGGTTACGTTGAATGGATGAACAACCGGCCCCGGTACCGGGCGCTCAAGAGTAAACCAGACCCCGGCATCGGTCATCACCATCAGCTGCGGTTCCGGATCGTCAGTGACTTTGTAACTTTTTATTTCATAATTAAGTGCAAGGCGGCCTTTAGCGCTGAATGTTTTGTTGTAGTGGCATGTTCTGCTTGAGCTCTGGAGAGAAGCCGGTTCAAAATACAGCCACCTGACGTGACGGTTGTAGAAATAATATCCCGTGTTCGGAGCCCCCGTAACAGGGATAATATGCCCCTGCTCTTCACCCGGTTGCCGACAAAATGTAATCTCAATGTTGTTGCTGCGGTCATACCAGACCTGTAAAAAAACCCGTTGTATAGTCTTCTGCAAAATAACCGGCACGAACCGGCCAGGGAAAAGATACCTGGTACTGCCTTTCGGGGCGGGCTTGAGCCGGAAAGCGTAACTGTATTCATTACGGTTAAAGGCCGCCTCAATCTCTGTGAAATACCGGACTCGTTGTGCCGACTCCTGAATTGGCCCTTTCGAGATAAAATAGAGCAGCTCTATTGGTGCTTTATTGTGAAGGGGAGCGACCTTAAAGCCCGCGTTATCATCAACGATCATGACCTTGTAATGGTTTTTTTCTTCCTCGCTGAGGGCGTCTTTCGGTAGATCAAAATAAACGCTGGCGCCACCCAGCTTAAAAGTAAACCCATCGTCGGTCCGTGAAAAACCGCAATGCTTCCCTTCATACAAATTGTAATATCGATTAATACACTGAACCTCACGATCCCCATGGTAATACAGGCTAAACGAAGCCGACCTGGCGTTCTTCAGGTTCTTCAGGTTAATAGACCAGTTGTCCTTGATGATCAGCCGGTAATTATTCTTGCTGTTGTCAGGTACGTTAACGGTGTACAGAAGCCCCCTTCCAGTATTGCTCGGCTCCCGAATTTTTGGCGGGAATATAATGTCATGGTCTTCGTAGTCCAGATTCAAAAGTACGTCCGTGTGCCTGGACTCTTCCCTGACAAGCCGTTGAATCATATACCCCTTCTCAACCGTATTAGACTGGCTGCTTCCCCTTGGGTTATCACCCTTGACCGTTTTTGTGTCGTAATACTTAATCTTTGCCCCGGAGTTGTGGATCGCATCGAAAAAGCGCCGGCTACCTGAGTCGGGAATGGTTCTGGCATCATCAAACTCCGTATACTCCCCTCCGAAGTCCCAGTCCAGCCGGGCCGGCATAATAACGGTGCCTATTTTATCGGGCATAATGCCGGTGACATTGAAAATACCATCCGTACACTGATAAAACGACAGCCGTCTGCCCGCCTTGCAATCGCTCTCCACATAGCTATAGATAACATCCGTGAAATCACCCAGCGGGAACAGCACCGCAGACACCGTCGTACCTCTTTTTTTTGTTTCAAAGTGCTGGTGCCTGAAAAACATTCGGCCATAATCAAGCTGCTTTCCCTGAAGGTCAATTTTCTTTAAGCCCACAGAGAACGTCTGGTTCGTGGCCGGATTGAAGTAGAAATCAGCGGTTTCCCTGTGGGTCTCTGGAATCAGGCCTTCCTGGTTCAGAAAATCATAAATTTTGTTGTTAATCTCAAACTGGTCACTACCGAACTCATCCTTTATTTTTTTAAAGATACGATCGACGACGGTTGGGCTCAGGGGATAAAGTGCCCCTTTTAACTCATCATTGACCCATCCATAATCGCTTTTGTTCGGATTGGTAAGAATTTTCCTGACCGCCTCAAGGGCCCTGGTTTTGTTCTCCTCGCTGATGGGGAAAAAGCTGTCCGGGTTCAGCTCCCGGTATATGTCATTGAACTTTTCTACGGCTTGCCTGGCCACCTGCAACTTCCGCTGTATCTCAATTTCTTTCATCTTGCCGGCGAAGAACGCCTCCGCAATCAGCATCCCCAGGAAAACCGCTACCGCGACGGCCGCCCCCACCGGTCCGGAGGCCACTAAAGAGAACAGGGCGGCCGCCAGGCCTACGCTTTCGACAATGAGTTTTGACCGGTATAAATCCTTAATATCATCGTCTTCTATCTGGGAGTATTCGTAAGCCGTTAACCCGGTGCTGAACGCCATCAATCCAACACCGGCCGCCCCGAGGGCCTTGCCGGTAAACTTGACCGCCTTCACCGCTTTGCCATAGCGGGTTAGCCGGGTGGTTGTCGCCAATGACTTGGCCGAACCCGCGCCACCAGGGGGAATCCGTTTCACCACTTTTGTTTCACTGGGCAGGATCCGGCTAATTGGGCGGCTGTCCTTAACCAGGTTAACCACCTGGCCCGCCAGTTCCGTCGCCTGGGTGGCCTCCATCCCCATATTCACATAACTGTGCATCACCAGGGCGCGGTATAGGGAGTCTGACATTCCCTCGGTTTTTGAGACCTGTTCAAAGAAGGCTTCCCGCTGAATGATGATCATCAGCATCTGGACACTGTCAACCAGGGAGAGGGCCTCAGAGACGTAACCACTGGTTCGGGTGGGCCTGAACAGTTTTTTTAGCTTATGCCGGAACCCGGAGGGCTTGATAGCCTTGTTTTGACTGTCCAGGTAGTTTTTTAACTCTGCGGGTGCGGTACTCATAAACTGCAGGTTTTTTTTTGTCTTGGTACCCTCCCGGATAAAATCCATGTGCCACTGGTTGTTCACTTTTTTTAACGTGGTCAGCAACGGCGTATAGTCAGAACCCGCAGGGGTATTCACTTCGGGGGAAGCCAGCCAGTCAGAAAAGTTCCGGACCAGCTGTTCAAATTGCAACTGCTTGTCAATATCCGCATTAATCGACTGAGATTGTGGTGGATGCAGGGCAAGCACATCACTCTTCCAGTAGCGGCGAAGTGTCGTACCGTGTCCCTGCCACCCCCGGGGGGCAAAGGAGGCAGCAAAAGCGGGTGCCGCTAAAGCAGACGTCAGGGGACTCACTGCCTGGTGGTCGCTGACCGCTGCCAGATCCTGCAGCCGGCTGTCTGGAAAGGCTTCACGGATGGACTGCGCAGAAGAGGAAACCAGGGCATCCAGCTGACCCACCCGACCATCGGCCACCACGTCCCCGACGCATTGGGCTCCCAGACCGGCAGCGAACGATTCGGGGCTGCCCACCAGGCTGACCCGGCTGGTACTGCCGCCCTGAACCAGGGGAACCACCAGTCCATCGGCTGAGACCAGCACGCTTTTGCCGGGAATAAACTGAAAGGCCTCAGCGCGGCTGTCGGGCTTGCTGGCCAGTTCTTTAGCCGACGCAAAAGACGCCTCGTCCAGGGCAATAATGCTGTGTTTTCCCGGGGACGGCTTCAGGGCTGCCTGCGCCACTCTACGACGGTAGCCTTTTATTTCCTGCTGAAGTTTAGACAGGGCGCTGCCTTCCGGGGCATCGACCAGGGCAATGTCTTTTTGCAGACCATCCAGAACGATCTGGGTTTTATCATCGGACAGCAGCTTGAGGGAATCGATGAAGGGTTCGGGGTCATTACGGCAGGAAGCGGTTGAGGCGGAGCGCCTTTTTCGGGTGGGGGCAACCCTGCAAAAGTCGGGACTCTGTGACACATAGCTGAATGGTTCAGGGTGCCGGGCTTTAATAATACCATCCACGTCTTCAAAGCTGCCCACCACCACTTCAATTTGTCCGTTAGCAATCCTCTTTTTTAATTGTGTAAGTGGGACACTCCATATTCTGCTAAAAAAACCAGAAATCCCAGCATACTCTTCTGCAATCATTTGGGTCATGATGTCAATTTCGAGGCCAAGATATGCCCTTGTTGCGTCACACCATAGATCGTAACGTGTCTGCGCCATTGCCTCATTAAGCAGCCACTGTAAGCCTTCCGCATACCGGGGTTGACCCAGGGCAATGATCTTGCCATTGAAATCTTCATTCCCTGCCGCCAGAACAATGACCTCAAGAGTAGCGGGAATAATAATGTTCCCCCGACGAAGGTGTTCATAAAGCTGAGCTGAATCAAATGCCTGTTGGGAATCACTTGTAAGAGAATAATCAATCTTTGGCAAAATACCATTTGTAATTATGTTTTTGTAATGCAATTTAAATGGTATCTGGCCAGGCCTTATTTTTAATGACAGTTCACCGTCAATAAGTCTGGTTTCAAAAATAGTGTTACCGGGCTTTCTTCGAATCATATGAAACAAAGTATTGCCATTTTCACTGCCAACGTTAAAAGCATATAAGTTACCTAAAAAATTATGCAGCTTAAACATTTTGTTACTAGTCACTACGACCCCAGTAGAAATACCTTTTCTTTCAAGAGCACGCAACAAAGAACCTCCAAAGGTGCCCCCAAGGGTTTCCTGGGAGGTGGACTCCCATTTTGGATCAATGAGCAGGGAGAACTTCTCGACCGAACAAGCCGCAATTCTTATTTTCTTGACACTTCCTCCATGAGGGAGGGCTCTAGCGATAATATCCGCAATTTGACTGGCATCAAGCTCAGCAACCTTCAAATAATCCCCATGAGCTGCCACAATAATTTTTGAGTTTTCAGTTACCGCTCGTCTCTCTCCTGCCACAGTAATAAAGCGCTTATAACGGCCCTCCCATAATACTAACGATGACTGGTCAGGGTTCCGCTGAAATAACATAGCGCCTGAGACCATCATGTCAGGGGAGGAGTTAACAAGAATAATCATCTTGTGATCATAGGGGGTGTCTTTTACGGTAGAAATATCGAAAGCCAGGTCAATGCCATGAGTTCTCCCCTTTGAGCGGTCAGGTTCATAAATATAGGCCGGACCAGAATAGTGGGTGTTCATTTGCCCCAGCGCTTGGGCTGCCATATTAAGACTTCGTCGGCCTAATACATCACCACGAGGATCTATAGGTGGAATAATCCCTCTGTTTCTGAGCTGAAACAATGCATCAAGCACATCAACAAGGATTTTGTTTTTCTGTTCTCCATTCAGCTTTCGATTACTCATTTGTTTTTTAAAGTGGGCTTCAGTAGCATCTACAGCTTTACGAGCTTCAGCTGAAAGTTTATCAAGTTTTATTTTCCCATGTACCTCAAACCCAAATCCTAAAGTATAGGGTTCCACTTTCATGAATAAAGTTATTCTTTTGACAGCGGAAGTGATTGCCTCTGCATTAGGCTGAGCTACCAAAAAATTAATATCCCCATCACTGCCTTTAACGGCACCGGCAATCAAGATTTTTTTATCCCCCATCTCCAGTGTACCTAAAGGCTTAAAAAAACGATTCTCTGATACTTTTTCCGATGTCCTGATAATAGATTCTGCCTGAGAATCGTAACCATACTTCCTGAGCTTTAAAAGATAATTCTCTTCTAGTGGAGCCTCACTGTTAACAAAATGGCTATTAACCCTTTGCAGCAACGCTTGAAGTCTGGCCTTCCCTTCAAGACTACGGTACTCTTCTACTATATTTTTTTTCTGGACGACGGAGTTAGAATTATCACCAAATCTATTCTTGAATTGTGTATATAAACTGTCACCGCTATTACTCCCAGAAAAAATATCACTATTTATTTCTGGAAAAACATTGGCATCAACAATAACACCACCATTTTCCTGTAATACCTTTAACTGCATGAGTTTCCGGGCCAGTGTGAAATCAGCATAAGTGTAAGCGGCGTCCTTATATAATTTTTCTTCATCCTGGCTTAAAGTGGAAATAACAGATTCCAAATCAAAAACATCAACATTACTCTTTTTAAGACTGTCATAAATAGTTTGTTGCTCTTGAACAATCTCATCCAGTATCTCTTCACTTTTTCCATGATTGGAAATCAGCCAGTTTTTAATCACATCTGATCGTGTTTTACCTTCAGATGTAACTTGATGATTAATATTCAATCCCATTTGTTTCTGTCGTTGCCTGAATACATCCACATCAACATATAAATCCTTCGGTATATCCTTGTAGTCATTTTTTGCTAAAAAATCACCCTGCCATTGACTCCTGTCTTTTGCTCTCAACTCATCAATTTTAAGCAAATCGCTGGACATTGCCTCCAGCACAAGACGGTCAAAATAACTGTCCTGATCTTTCCATAATGTGACACTCCAGTTCGGGTTGGCCTTCGCCCAGGTTTCAATCCTCAAGGCCTGAGGCTTTGTCAGCTCACCGATGACGACAAAATGTATTTTCTTTGGCAGTGGATTGTTTTGAGCGGCTGGAACATTAGGCATGACTCATTACCTGCGTTTCACTTTAGTTGACCAGGCTGCATTACACGTCTACTTGTGTATACCTGATCCATTTGACCAGGCTCCCACTGCTGTAACGGCAATCACCACACAGCAAAAATTTACAGGGCTTATCTGGCAGGTCGATCACCAAAAGTGAGCGTGAAAGAAGAAATAACGACGACATAGCATCAAAACTGCAAGCATAGATCATAATTGCACTACGAGTGTCGTAATACTTAGATTATGGTTCCGCATGTAGACCTCATCGCATTCCATCTCGCCACTGAGGACTACATCAGACTTTTGTCGTACACTGCCTGCCGGAGCTGTTGAGTCATTTTCCGAACATCGCTGACATTCAGGTCAAGCTCCCGGGCGACCCGGCAGGGAGAGGATGCCAAACCTGTTTCAAGTCGTTGGCAGTGTGGTGGTGTTGGCCAGGGGGGAAGTCATGTTCAGGCTGGTCACGTTCTGCGCTCCCGGCACAAAGGCAGCCTCCCCTCCCATAACGTTGGCATTGAAAGGCGCCAGGCTTTGCACCAGCTGTTGGAAATGCTGCTCTATCCGCGCTGAACCCTGGTTGGCCTCAGGTACCCGGAGCCGGGCTGTCCCGCTCTTTTTGTCCCCGGCTGGCATCAGGCTGGCAGCCAGGCGCTGGCCACTGATGATCTTCCCTTCCGGTGTCTCCGGCCCAAACCGGTTAACTCCGGGCCCGGCCAGCGTCCGGTTGCGCCCCGTTACCCAGCCTGTGGGGTCACTGGTGTAACGCCGCCCTCTGAAGTAGATGCTATCCAGTGCCGACAGGCTAATCACCGCCAGTTCCGCGCCCTGGTGGGGGATCACTACGAAGGTATCATTCAGGCCGGTACTGCCCAGGTTATCCACCGTCGTCTGGTTCAGGTTGCTGCCACCGGTTTTGCGGCGCAGGTTGAACTGCACCTCCTCCGGCTCGAGGTCAGTGAGGTAGAGCCGGGTGCTTTTCTTACCCTCCAGTGACCTCAGGTTGCTTCTGGAGCCTGACGATAGGATAACAGTATGTTGCCCCTGGCTGTCAGTGACGGTGGCATTCCGTGATGACCGGATGTCGTAAATGTCATCGCCAGCATCACCATTAAGCTCCACCGGAGTTCGGTTGATGGTTTCCCGGGTGTTTGCCTGGCCGCCTTTCAGGTCTGGGTCTCCCAGCAGGAACAGGTCATTGCCGTTATGGCCATAGACCTCGCGGATCGCTTTTTCCGGGGCGATATAAAGAATGTTATTCAGGCCGTTGCCGTCCATCTGGGGGCTGGCTGCCTTCGCCCCGTCAAATAACCGGGGCACTGATGGGGCCAGCCGTTCGGCCAGCTCCATCATTTTAATCCGTTCGTTGGCCTGCTCACCGGCAAACACAAAGCCATCAAAAGGCATGGCCTTAGACAAAGTCGTCACGATTGAGGGGCTGAGCCGCTCAAAAGCCAGTATCCGGTCATCAATGGCACCCAGGTGAAACCGATAGTCACCGGATTCCAGCGCCCAGTTATCGTCACGGGCAACCAGTTTCAGTGATGACAGGGAGAAGGGAAAGACTTTGTGTCGTGTTTGTCTGCCCGTCTCCCGATCAACCAGCAGGACATTCAGGCTGGCGATGCCGGTTCGGTTCATGTGCCCCTTGCGTATGAGGTTCTGACCGTGCCATACGGTAACGGTCAGCCTATGGCTGGTGCTTTCAAAAGCAAACCGCAGCGCCTTGATATCCACATCATAAAACACACCGAAAACCGGCTGTTTGTCCATCGTGGCCGGGTTATCCAAAGCCAGCACCGGGTAAGGGCTGGCTTTATCAAACACGGGGCCATAGTCGTCCAGTTGCTCTTTGCCGATCACCGGGAAACCAAGGGTGTTGTTCCACTGGGCCAGGTATTTGGTTTTGTTTTTCAGGTTCAGCTTTGCGGGTGCCTCAAAAACCGTAAACTCATGCCCCCCTATGGTTTGCGTCTGGTTTGTGCTCCGGGCGGGGGAGAGGCAGTTGTGGCAACCCCGGCCATCGTCAAAGTCGAGGTTATAGTAGCCTGAAGCGGGCTTGCTCCCTTCCGTGCTGAGCTGACGCACCCGGACGCTGCCCCGGGCAAAGCGATACCCCTCGACCGTCATGCTGGTCGTGCCATTGACCGCCCCGCTGACCGCCCCGCTGACCGGTTGCACGGTTAGTTTCAGGGTGTCTGCCTGTTTCTTCGGCACCAGCAGGAAGCCAGGCGCCACATCAATGAACAAGGGTCTGTCCGGGGTGGCAGGTACAGGCGCTGAAGGTAGTGTGCCGGTGCCGGCCGCCAGTGGCGGCATATAAATACCTTGGTTGGCCTGAACCTCTGCTTGTAACTGGTCAAGCGTAAAGCGAGCGTCGTTGAACTGAATGCCTGTGGGTTTTGGGAGGGGGGCCAGCGGTGCCGTCCAGACCTGCTTGATCCGCAAAACACCTTTAGGATCAAAACGATCAAGGATCAGAAGGTCATTCTCGTGACGCAGAAGGGTGCTTTGAAACGCCGGGGCATGAATAAGGATGCGCTGAGACTGGCCATTGTTATCCCCGGGGGGCGTTGCAGCAGGCTGCATTTCCAGCTTAATGATCACCTGCGCGCAATAAGTCAGGTCACTGAACTTCACCGAAAAGGAGTCATTGCCGCCCTTGCCGTCAAAGTAAAGGGTCAGGTCATGGGGGCGGTCCGGGTTTGCGCTGAACCGCCTGGCGCCTTTGCCCCTGTCGAAGTAAAGGGTATCCAGCAAAAAGTCCGATACGGTTAACCGGTCATCCCCGGCGCTGCCATAGACCCGGAGCGCATGGCCGTCACTGCTCACCTCGATGTTCGACAAACGGCCAAGACCTTGTTCATAAGGGCCGGACCAGCCGGCTGACTTGTGTACAGGTATTGCCCGGTGGCTATCAATAAAAAATACCTTGTGTTTTTTACGGTTGAAACATAAAGCCCCGGCTCGTTCAGGCAGGCCTGACCGGCTGCCGGCGTTCAGGCTGCCAACCAGCACCAGCTCCTCGTCCCCGTGGTTTTTAGGTCCCAGGAATAACCGGTTATCCCGCGTGTCATACCAGGCCTGGCGGTATACCCTGCCTGTCTGCCCCCCGGGTACAAACTCAATCTCCAGCAGGGGCTGTTTCGGAAATTCTCTATAGGGGGGCGTCATGCCAGACGACAGCCGGTCCGATACTCTTCCGGACAGTCGCTGCCAGACCTCTTTGTGTCTATCCGAGGAATAATCACCGGTCAGGCTGAAATAAGCGGCCTGCTGCTGTTCCGGAGAGTGCCGGTCATTGATGAAAGTCAGGCCGGACAGCGTCCTGTTGCCATCGGCCAGGGTGAATAGATAGTGTTCACTGCTCGCCTCCCACTGCTGCCTGACGTTATTCCAGAAGTAGTCCGCTTCCGGGTTGTTATTACCGTCCTCACAGGGCACGGAAACCTCCGGACGAAACACCTCGGGCAGCAGGTTAGGGACAACCGGGTTCTGGCGGCAATAGGGGTGGCCTGCCGGTGCCCCCGATACCGGGTTCATGTAAAACCGGTAGGGAAGGCTGTCGCCCTCGCCCTTCAGGGCCATCAGGGAGTTGCCGTTGTCCCCCCCGATTCTGAAGGAGTCGCTGGCATTGGCCGCAAACAGCCGGTTTTCGGAGCGAAGGAACCAGAAATCCATCTGTGTTAAAAAAGCGGGCAGGGGTTTACCCTTCGGTGGGTGAACCAGCGGCAGCCTGAGCAGGTCAGGGGCCTCTTCCCCAAAATCCAGCGCAAACTGTTCGCAAACGCGCCTGACGGCTTGTTTAAGATCCGTGAGAAATGCTGAAGCCTGCTGGCGGTTCCAGTTTTCCGGGGCGGTCATGCCCCTGCCAAAATGACGGTCATACAGCCCGCCAACAATGACCCCCATATCCAGGTCGGTCAGGTCGATGGTCGAATCTTTGGGCAGCTGATAGTATTCCCGGGAGATGTTCGCGGTCGGCGCGTTGAACCGAACGGGCTGGCCCTTGTCGGTATAACCGTAATGCCAGCCATCGAACCGGTAAGCTTCCAGGGGAAGCTCGCCCAGCCTGGTACCGCTCAACAGGGCTTCATTGGGGATCATCAGTATATAGCCGTTGAGGGTATAGGCCAGAATGCCGTTCTTGAGGGACTTGATATCCAGGAAACCGCCCTTGCCACCCCTGGCGTCAAGGTCATCATGACCAAACGTGAGAAGATTCAGATTGCTCAACGGCGTCACCAGAAGATTCCCCCGGTCTGCCGGGGGCCGGTCTATCGTGGCATAATAAAGAGCCCCCGAGGCGCTGTTGTGCATCACATAGTAGACGGCGTTCCCTTTTCTGAAGCTATGCACCGGCGAGTGGTCCTTGATGACCGGGCCGGTCAGCTCCGGGGTTAGCCTCAGGTAGACGCCCCCCCAGCCGGTAATCAAAACGCAGTCCGTTGTGACCGACTGGCGCAGGCTAATACTGTCCTTAGCGAAAAGCCGGTACTGTTTTAATGCGTCAATATACTTCAGGCCAACCACTTCCCGGCCACTGGCGCTGTCTTTCAGGCATTTGGCTTCAAACTGACCTTTGTCGTAAAAATCAATGGAACTGACCAGGTACGTCATCATGACGTTGTTTTTCTTATCGTAAAAACCACTGCGGAGCAGGTGGCTGGCATTGTCTGTGTCGACGATATTGACCGGCAAAAATCTCGTGACGAAGTCACTGGCACTGACTTGCGTCAACGCTTCCTGATAGTTGACCAGCGTCGTACTGATAAAAGCGGGGGTGTGTTTAAATTGCCTTTCAGTCTGCCCCGACTCTGTTTTCAGGCCATCAAGGGCAAACCAGACCCCGGCGCGGGTCATTACCATCAACTGCTTTTCCGGGGCGTTGTCCGGGTCATCAGTGACTTTATAGCCCGCTATCTCATAAGGAAACGTATGAGGGGTTGTATAAAAATCACTCATGTCCCCCACTCGCTGCCCAAAATTGAACCGTTTTATTTTCAATGGCGTCAGGGCTGAGGCCGGATCGAAATACAGCCGCCTGAGTTGACGATTGTAGAAATAGTACCCCGTTTCCGGGGCCCCCATAATGGGAATCACATGCCCCGGCTCAACACCTTCTGGCCGACAGAGTGTGATCTCAACAGTGTTGCTGCGGTCATACCAGAGCTGGAAACGCTCCCACTTATGCTCCCCGCCCGGGGCGAATGAAGTAAGTCCATGATACACCTCGCTGCCGTCCGCCCGTACCTCCTTCGTCGGCCTGTTTTGCCAGGCGGGCTTCCCGGGTTTCCACTGCAAAATAACCGGCACGAACCGGTCAGGGAAAAGATACCTGGTACTGCCTTTCGGGGCGGGTTTGAGCCGGAAAGCGTAACTGTATTCATTACGGTTAAATGCCGCCTCAATCTTTGCGAAATACCGGACTCGTTGTGCCGACTCCTGAATTGGCCGTTTCGAGATAAAATAGAGCAGCTCTATTGGTGCTTTCTTGTGAAGGGGAGTGACCTTAAAGCCCGCGTGATCATCAACGATCATGACCTTGTAATGGTTTTTTTCTTCCTCGCTGAGGGCGTCTTTCGGTAGATCAAAATAAACGCTGGCGCCACCCAGCTTAAAAGTAAACCCATCGTCGGTTCGTGAAAAACCGCAATGCTTCCCTTCATACAAATTGTAATATCGATTAATACACCGAACCTCACGATCCCCATGGTAATACAGGCTAAACGAAGCCGACCTGGCATTCTCCAGGTTCTTCAGGTTAATAGACCAGTTGTCCTTGATGATCAGCCGGTAACTATTCTTGCTGTTGTCAGGTACGTTAACGGTGTACAGAAGCCCCCTTCCGGTATTGCTCGGCTCCCGAATTTTTGGCGGGAATATAATGTCATGGTCTTCGTAGTCCAGATTCAAAAGCACGTCCGTGTGCCTGGACTCTTCCCTGACAAGCCGTTGAATCATATACCCCTTCTCAACCGTATCCGACTGGCTGTTTCCTTTTGGGTTATCACCCTTGACCGTTTCTGTGTCGTAATACTTAATCCTTGCCCCGGAATTGTGGATCGCATCGAAAAAGCGCCGGCTACCTGAGTCGGGAATGGTTCTGGCATCATCAAACTCCGTATATTCCCCTCCGAAGTCCCAGTCCAGCCGGGCCGGCATAATAACGGTGCCTATTTTATCGGGCATAATGCCGGTGACATTGAAAATACCGTCCGTACACTGATAAAACGACAGTCGTCTGCCCGCCTTGCAATCACTCTTCACATAGCTATAGATAACATCCGTGAAATCACCCAGCGGGAACAGCACCGCAGACACCTTCGTACCTCTTTTTTTTATTTCAAAGTGCTGGTGCCTGAAAAACATTCGGCCATAATCAAGCTGTTTTCCCTGAAGGTCAATTTTCTTTAAGCCCACAGAGAACGTCTGGTTCGTGGCCGGATTGAAGTAGAAATCAGCGGTTTCACCGTGGGCCTCTGGAATCAGGCCTTCCTGGTTCAGAAAGTCATAAATGTTGTTGTTAATCTCAAACTGGTCACTATCGAACTCATCCTTTATTTTTTTAAAGATACGATCGACGACGGTTGGGCCCAGGGGATAAAGTGCCCCTTTTAACTCATCGTTGACCCATCCATAATCGCTTTTGTTCGGATTGGCAAGAATTTTCCTGACCGCCTCAAGGGCCCTGGTTTTGTTCTCCTCACTGATGGGGAAAAAGCTGTCCGGGTTCAGCTCCCGGTATATGTCATTGAACTTTTCTACGGCTTGCCTGGCCACCTGCAACTTCCGCTGTATCTCAATTTCTTTCATCTTGTCGGCGAAGAACGCCTCCGCAATCAGCATCCCCAGGAAAACCGCTACCGCGACGGCCGCCCCCACCGGTCCGGAGGCCACTAAAGAGAACAGGGTGGCCGCCAGCCCTACGCTCTCGACAATCAGTCTTGACCGGTATAAATCCTTAATCTCGTCGTCTTCTATCTGGGAGTATTCGTAAGCCGTTAACCCGGTGCTGAACGCCATCAATCCAACACCGGCCGCCCCGACGGCCTTTCCGGCAAACCTGACCGCCTTCACGGCTTTGCCATAGCGGGTTAGCCGGGTGGCTGTCGACAATGACTTGGCCGAACCCGCGCCACCGGGGGAAACCCGTTTCACCACTTTTGTTTCACTGGGCAGGATCCGGCTAATTGGGCGGCTGTCCTTAACCAGGCCAACCACCTGGCCCACCAGTTCCGTCGCCTGGGTGGCCGCCATCCCCATATTCACGTAACTGTGCATCACCAGGGCGCGGTATAGGGAGTCCGACATTCCCTCGGTTTTTGAGATCTGCTCAAGGAACTTTCCCCGCTGAATCACGATCATCAGCATCTGGAAACTGTCAACCAGGGACAGGGCTTCAGAAACATAACCGCTGGTTCGGGTAGGTTTAAACAGCTTTTTCAGTTTATGCCGGAATCCGGGGGCCTTGACCTTCTGGTTTTGACGGTCCAGGTAGGTTTTCAACTCTGCGGGAGCCGCACTCGCAAATTGCAGGGTTCTTGTCGCCTTTGTATTCTCCCGAATGAAATCCATGGACCACTGGCCATCCGTTTTTGTTAACGTGGACAGCAACGGCGTGTAATCAGGGCCCAGGTGGGCATTAACCTCGGCAGAACCCAGCCAGTCAGAAAAATTCCGGGCCAGGCGCTCAAACTGCAGCTGCCGGTCAATATCGGCGTTGACCGACCTGGATTGCGGTGGATGCGAGGCAAGCGCATCATGCTGCCAGTAGCGGCGAAGCGTCTTACCGTGCCCCTGCCACCCATGGGGGTCGAAGGCAGTAAAGCCGGTCCCGGCCCGTGCCGCTAAAGCCGATGACAGGGTATTCACCCTCTGGCTGTCGCTGACCGCCACCAGGTCCTGTAACCGGCTGCCCGGAAAGGCTTCACGGATGGACTGCGCAGAAGAGGAAACCAGCGCGTCCAGCTGGCCCACCCGGCCATCGGCAACAACGTCCCCGACGCATTGGGCACCAAGGCCGGCAGCGAACGATTCGGGGCTGCCCACCAGGCTGACCCGGCTGACACTGCCGCCCCGGACCAGGGGAACCACCAGTCCATCGGCTGAGACCAGTACGCTTTTGCCGGGAATAAACTGAAAGGCCTCAGCGCGGCTGTCGGGCTTGCTGGCCAGTTCTTTAGCCGACGCAAAGGACGCCTCGTCCAGGGCAATGATGCTGTGTTTTCCTAGAGACGGCTTCAGGGCTGCCTGCGCCACTCTACGACGGTAGCCTTTTATTTCCTGCTGAAGTTTAGACAGGGCGCTACCTTCCGGGGCATCGACCAGGGCAATGTCCTTTTGCAGACCATCGAGAACGATCTGGGTTTTATCATCGGACAGCAGCTTGAGGGAATCGGCGAAGGGTTCGGGGTCATTACGGCAGGAAGCGGTTGAGGCGGAGCGTCTTTTTCGGGTGGAGGGGGCAAACCTGCATAAGTCAGAACTTTGTGACACATAGCTGAATGGTTCAGGATGCAGGGCTTTAATAATACCACCCACGTCTTCAAAGCTGCCCGTCACCACTTTAATTTGCCCGTTAGCAATCCTCTTTTTTAATTGTTGAAATGGCAGATCCAGTGTTCCGATAACATGACCAGGAGCATTGAGATAATCCATTTCAATCATTGTGGTCATGATGTCAATTTCGAGACCAAAATATTTTTTTGTTTTGTCGTACCATTCTGTACAGGACGACTCCTCCTTTGCCTCATTGAGTACCCACTGTACACCTTCAGCATACCGGGGATGACCCAGGGCAATGATCTTGCCATTGAAATCTTCTTTCCCTGCCGCCAGGACAATGACCTCAAGAGTCGCGGGAATGATAATGCTTCCCCGACGAAGGTGATCGGATAGCATAGCTGAATCAAATACCCCTTGCTTATCACGTGCAAGAGACAGATCGACCTCAATACTATTGCGTGTTTGTCTAGTGTATTCTACTTTCAATTCTGATTGGTCAGGCCTGATTTTTGATGACAGTTCACCATCAACCAGCCTGGTTTCAACAATACTGTTACCGGGCTTTCTTAAAACCACCGAAGTCAGAAATTTCTCATCGTCACCGGCAATAGCAAAAGTATATTTGCCACCTAAAAATCTATTGAGAAACGATTCTTTGTTATTGGTCACTACTACCCCGGCAGAAATGTCCTTCTTTTCAAGGGCACGCAGCAAAGAACCCCCAAAGGTTCTCTCAAGGGTTTCCTGGGAGGCAGACTCCAATTTTGGATCAATGAGATAGGAGAACTTCTCGATACAACAAGAAGTGACTCTTATTTTCTTGACCCTTCCCCCGGCAGGGACAACTTTAGCGATAATATCCGCAATTTCACTGGCACCAAATTCACCAATGCGCAAATAAGTCCCATGACCTCCCACAATAATTTTTGAGTTTTCAGTTACTGCTCGTTGCTCTCCTCTCATAGTAATAAGGCGTTGTTGCTCCGCATCCCATAACACTAACAAAGACAGGTCAGGATTCTGCTGAAATGACAGAGTGGCTCCGTACATAATTTCAGGCTGTGCGCCCAAAAGAATAAACACCTTGTGATCATAGGGAGTGTCTTCTACAGTAGCGATATCGAAAGCCAAGTCAATACCATGAGTTCCCCCCTTTGAGAAGTCAGGCTCATAAATAAAGGGTGAACCGGAATAGTGGGTATCCATTTGTCCCAGCTTATGGGCTGCACGCTCAAGGCTTCGTCGACCTAATACATCACCATAAGGATCAACAGGTGGAATAACCCCTCTGTTTCTGAGCTGGTCCAACGCAGCAAATACTCCATCAATATATTTTTTTTCCTGACTGGCAGTGAGTCCTTCATTACTGATTTGCTGGTTTAAGTGGTTTTGAATATCCCCTAAGACCTGTGAAACGCCTGATGGTAATTTATCCTGTGACGTTCCCTTAGGCCCAAATTTTAATACGTAGGGGTTCGTTTTATAGAATAAAATCGCTTCATTCACGGCGGCAGTGATGGCCCCTGCATTAGGCTGAGCTGCCAAAAAATTAAAATCTCCTTCATGCCCTCCTGCACCATCAGCAATCAAGACTTCTTTATCCCCCATTTTCAGTGTGCCCAACGGTTTAAAAAAACTATTCTTAAGCACTTTCTTTGACGCCCTGATAATAGATTTCCTATGAGGGTTATAGCCATATCTTCTGAGCTTTAAAAGATAATCCTCTTTTAACGGAACCTGGTCGTTAACAAAATGGCTATTATCCCTTTGTAGTAATGCTTGAAGTCTGGCCTTTCTTTCAAGATCGCGGTACCCCTCTGCTATGTTTTCTTCTCTGACAACAGAGCTGGAACCAACACCGAATCTTTTTCTGAACCGAGCATATAAACTTTCACTGCTACTACTCCCAGGAAAAACAGCACTGCTTATTTCTGGAAAAGTATTGACATCAAGAATAACGCCGCCATGTGCTTGTAATACCTTCAATTGCATTAGTTTCAGGGCAAGTGTGAAATCAGAATAAATATAAGCGGCATTATTATATAATTTTTTTTCATCACTTCTTAAGGAGGAAATAACAGGATTCAAATCAACAACGTTCACATTACTCTTTTTAAGCCCGTCGTAAATATTTTGCTGCTCTTGAACAATATCCTTCAATAGTGTTTCACTTTTTCCATCTTTAGAAATCAGCCACTCTTTAACTGCCTCTGCTCGTGTTTTACCTTCAGTTTTAACTTTTTGATTAATGCTCGCTGCTACTTTTTGTTGTTGGAGCCTGAGGGGGCGCACATCATTTTCCAAAGTTTGCGGCAGTTTCTCCCAAGCATCATTTGCTATGTAAGCCCCTTGCTGTTGCCCCCTGACTATTGCCCTCATTTCATCAATTGGAAGCAACTTGCTGGATATTCCCTCCAGCACAAGACGGTCAAAATAACTGTCCTTATCCTTCCATAATTTGACACTCCAGTCTGGGTTAGTTTTCGCCCAGGTTTCAATCCTCAAAGCCTGAGCCTTTGTCAGCTCACCGATGACAACAAAATGTATTTGCCTGGGCAGTGGATTGTTTTGATCGGCTGGAACATTAGGCATGATTCATTACCTGTGTTTCTCTTTAGCTGACCCAACTGTATTACACGTCTATTTGCGTATATCTGATCCATTTGCCCAAGCTCTCATGCTGTACCGGTAACCATAAAGCAGCAAAGACTTACAGGGTTTATCTGGCAGCTCGATCATCAAAAGTGAGCGTGAAAGAAGAAATAACGATGACATAGCATCAAGGCTGCAAGCATAGATCATAATTGCACTACGAGTGTCGTAATACTTAGATGGTTCCGCATGTAGACCTCATCGCATTCCATCTCGCCACTGAGGACTACATAAGACTTTTGTCGTACACTGCCTGCCGGAGCTGTTGAGTCATTTTCCGAACATCGCTGACATTCAGGTCAAGCTCCCGGGCGACCCGGCAGGGAGAGGATGCCAAACCTGTTTCAAGTCGTTGGCAGCGTGGTGGTGTTGGCCAGGGGGGAAGTCATGTTCAGGCTGGTCACGTTCTGCGTTCCCGGCACAAAGGCAGCCTCCCCTCCCATAACGTTGGCATTGAAAGGCGCCAGGCTTTGCACCAGCTGTTGGAAATGCTGCTCTATCCGCGCTGAACCCTGGTTGGCCTCAGGCACCCGGAGCCGGGCTTTACCGCTCTTTTTATCCCCGGCTGGCATCAGGCTGGCAGCCAGGCGCTGGCCACTGATGATCTTCCCTTCCGGTGTCTCCGGCCCAAACCGGTTAACTCCGGGCCCGGCCAGCGTCCGGTTGCGCCCCGTTACCCAGCCTGTGGGGTCACTGGTGTAACGCCGCCCTCTGAAGTAGATGCTATCCAGTGCCGACAGGCTAATCACCGCCAGTTCTGCGCCTTGGTGGGGGATCACTACGAAGGTATCATTCAGGCCGGTACTGCCCGGGTTATCCACCGTCGTCTGGTTCAGGTTGCTGCTACCGGTTCGGCGGCGCAGGTTGAACTGCACCTCCTCCGGCTCGAGGTCAGTGAGGTAGAGCCGGGTGCTTTTCTTACCCTCCAGTGACCTCAGGTTGCTTCTGGAGCCTGACGACAGGATAACAGTATGTTGCCCCTGGCTGTCAGTGACGGTGGCATTCCGTGATGACCGGATGTCGTAAATGTCATCGCCAGCATCACCATTAAGCTCCACCGGAGTTCGATTGATGGTTTCCCGGGTGTTTGCCTGGCCGCCTTTCTGGTCTGGGTCTCCCAGCAGGAACAGGTCATTGCCGTTATGGCCATAGACCTCGCGGATCGCTTTTTCCGGGGCGATATAAAGAATGTTATTCAGGCCGTTGCCGTCCATCTGGGGGCTGGCTGCCTTCGCCCCGTCAAATAACCGGGGCACCGATGGGGCCAGCCGTTCGGCCAGCTCCATCATTTTAATCCGTTCGTTGGCCTGCTCACCGGCAAACACAAAGCCATCGAAAGGCATGGCCTTAGACAAAGTCGTCACGATTGAGGGGCTGAGCCGCTCAAAAGCCAGTATCCGGTCATCAATGGCACCCAGGTGGAACCGATAGTCACCCGATTCCAGCGCCCAGTTATCGCCACGGGCAACCAGTTTCAGTGATGACAGGGAGAAGGGAAAGACTTTGTGTCGTGTTTGTCTGCCCGTCTCCCGATCAACCAGCAGGACATTCAGGCTGGCGGTGCCGGTTCGGTTCATGTGTCCCTTGCGTATGAGGTTCTGACCGCGCCATACGTTAATGGTCAGGCTATGGCGGTTGATTTCAAAAGCAAACCGCAGCGCCTTGATATCCACATCATAAAACACACCGAAAACCGGCTGTTCGTCCAGCATGGCCGGGTTATCCAAAGCCAGCACCGGGTAAGGGCTGGCTTTATCAAACACGGGGCCATAGTCGTCCAGTTGCTCTTTGCCGATCACCGGGAAACCAAGGGTGTTGTTCCACTGGGCCAGGTATTTGGTTTTGTTTTTCAGGTTCAGCTTTGCGGGTGCCTCAAAAACCGTAAACTCATGCCCCCCTATGGTTTGCGTCTGGTTTGTGCTCCGGGCGGGGGAGAGGCAGTTGTGGCAACCCCGGCCATCGTCAAAGTCGAGGTTATAGTAGCCTGAAGCGGGCTTGCTCCCTTCCGTGCTGAGCTGACGCACCCGGACGCTGCCCCGGGCAAAGCGATACCCCTCGACCGTCATGCTGGTCGTGCCATTGACCGCCCCGCTGACCGCCCCGCTGACCGGTTGCACGGTTAGTTTCAGGGTGTCTGCCTGTTTCTTCGGCACCAGCAGGAAGCCAGGCGCCACATCAATGAACAAGGGTCTGTCCGGGGTGGCAGGTACAGGGGCTGGAGGCAATGCGCCGGTGCCGGCCGCCAGTGGCGGCATATAAATACCCTGGTTGGCCTGAACCTCTACCCGTAACTGGTCAAGCGTAAAGCGAGCGTCGTTGAACTGAATGCCTGTGGGTTTTGGGAGGGGGGCCAGCGGTGCCGTCCAGACCTGCTTGATCCGCAAAACACCTTTAGGATCAAAACGATCAAGGATCAGAAGGTCATTCTTGTCACGCAGGAGGGTGCTTTGAAACGCCGGGGCATGAATACGGATGCGCTGAGACTGGCCATTGTTATCCCCGGGGGGCGTTGCAGCAGGCTGCATTTCCAGCTTAATGATCACCTGCGCGCAATAAGTCAGGTCACTGAACTTCATCGAAAAGGAGTCATTGCCGCCCTTGCCGTCAAAGTAAAGGGTCAGGTCATGGGGACGGTCCGGGTTCGGGGTTAACCGCCTGGCGCCTTTGCCCCTGTCGAAGTAAAGGGTATCCAGCAAAAAGTCAGAGATGGTTAACCGGTCATCCCTGCCGCTGCCATAGACCCGGAGCCCATGACCGTCCCGGCTCACCTCAATGTCTAACAGGCGGCTAAGCTCCTGCGCAAATGGGCTTGCCCCGTCGAATGGCTTATGAGCAGGTATGGCCCGATCTTTGTCAATAAAAAAGACCTTGCGTCTTTTACGGCTGAAACACAAAGCTCCGGTTTGCGTGAGCTGGCCGGAACGACGGCCGGCGTCCAGTCTACCAATCAGTACCAGTTCATCATCCTTGCGGGTTTCGGGCCCCAGGAATAACAGGTTATCCTGTGTGTCATACCATGCCTGGCGGAATTTTTTGGCTTTCAGCCAGTCGGGTGCAAACTCAATCTCCAGCAGTGGCTGCTTCGGAAAGTTTTTATAGGGGGAGGGCATATCAGACGATAGCAGGCTCGATACTTTCCCGGACAGCCTCGGCCAGACATATTTGTAAGATGTGGAGGCTCCGTAGATTAAATTACCGTTACTACTGACCAGAAGGCTATAAGCCCCCCGCTGTTGTTTCTGAGTCTGCTGGTCATTGGTTAAATGAAGGCCGGAGAGCGTTTTGTGACCATCGACAACAGTGAATGAATAATGCCCACTGCGGCCTTCCCATTGCTGTCTGACGTTATTCCAGAAGTAGCTTGCTTCAGGGTTGTCGTCACCGTCCTCACAGGGCACGGAAACGTCCGGACGAAGCACCTCGGGCAGCAGGCTCGGGACAACCCGGTTCCGGGGGCACTCGGTCAGTGGTTCCGATGTCGGGCCGGTGCTGGGTATCGTTCTGGTGCTGAGTGTAGGGTTGGTGCTGAGTGTTGAGTTGGTGCTGAGTGTTGAGTTGGTACCGGGGGTTGGATTCCCGCCGGCTACCGGACCCATGTAAAACCGGTAGGGGATGCTGTCTTCCTCGCCCTTCAGGGCCATCAGGGAGTTGCCATTGTCCCCTCCTATTCTGAACGCATCGTCGGCATTGGCGGCAAACAGCCGGTCTCTGGAGCGCAGATACCAGAAATCCATCTTTGCTAAAAAAGCGGGCAGGGGCTTACCCTTCGGTGGGTTTACCATCGGCAGTCGGACCAGGTCCGGGGCTTCTTCACCAAAATCCAGCGCAAACTGGTCGCAAACGCCCCTGACGGCTTGCCTGAGATCCGTAAGAAATGCAGAAGCCTGCCGGGGGCTCCAGTTTTCCGGGGCAGTCTTGTCCTCACCAAAATGATCGGCATACAGTCCGTCAACGATGACCCCCATATCCAGGTCAGTCAGGTCGATGCTCGAGTCTTTGGGCAACTGATAGTATTCCCGGGAAGCGTCCGCTAAGGAAGGCAGGCTTAATCGAATGGACTCATCATTGTCGCTATAACCGTAATGCCAGCCAGTGAACTGGTAAGTTTCCAGGGGGGCGCTGCCCAGGTGGGTACCGTTCAACAGCGCGTCATTGGGGATCATCAGGATATAGCCGTTACGGGTAAAGGCCAGGATACCGTTCTTAAGGGATCTGACGTCCAGAAAATCGCCCTTGCCGTCCCTGACATTCAGGGCGCTGCGGCCAAACGTGACAAGATTCAGCGTGCCCGGCGAGGTGGTCAGCAGGTCTGCGTAATCCACCCGGGGCCGTTCTATCGAGACATAATAAAGTGCGCCCACAGTGCTGCTGTGCATCACATAGTAGACGGTGTCTCCTTTTCTGAAGCTGTGCACCGGCGAGTGGTCTTTGATAATCGAGCGGGTCAGCTCCGGGGCCAGTTTCAGGTAGACACCCCCCAAACCGGTTATCTCAACGCAGTCCGTTGTCACCGATTGACGCCGGGCAATATCGTCTTCAGAGGCGAGCTGGTACTGTTTTGACGCGTCACTATACGTCAGGCGAATCACTTTCCGGCCATTGCTGCCTGCCAGGCACCGGGCTTCCATCTGCTCTTTGTCGTAAAAATCAATGGCGCTGGACAGGTACGTCATCACGACCTTGTTTTTTGTATCATAAAAGCCACTGCGGAGCAGGTGGCTGGCATTGTCTTTTCTGACAAGATTAACAGGCAAAAATCTGGTGGAGGGCTCGCTATCAGCCACCTGGTCCAACGCTTTATCATGGGTGAAAAACGTCGTACTGATAAAAACAGGGGTTACGTTGAATGGATGAACAACCGGCCCCGGTACCGGGCGCTCAAGAGTAAACCAGACCCCGGCATCGGTCATCACCATCAGCTGCGGTTCCGGATCGTCAGTGACTTTGTAACTTTTTATTTCATAATTAAGTGCAAGGCGGCCTTTAGCGCTGAATGTTTTGTTGTAGTGGCATGTTCTGCTTGAGCTCTGGAGAGAAGCCGGTTCAAAATACAGCCACCTGACGTGACGGTTGTAGAAATAATATCCCGTGTTCGGAGCCCCCGTAACAGGGATAATATGCCCCTGCTCTTCACCCGGTTGCCGACAAAATGTAATCTCAATGTTGTTGCTGCGGTCATACCAGACCTGTAAAAAAACCCGTTGTATAGTCTTCTGCAAAATAACCGGCACGAACCGGCCAGGGAAAAGATACCTGGTACTGCCTTTCGGGGCGGGCTTGAGCCGGAAAGCGTAACTGTATTCATTACGGTTAAAGGCCGCCTCAATCTCTGTGAAATACCGGACTCGTTGTGCCGACTCCTGAATTGGCCCTTTCGAGATAAAATAGAGCAGCTCTATTGGTGCTTTATTGTGAAGGGGAGCGACCTTAAAGCCCGCGTTATCATCAACGATCATGACCTTGTAATGGTTTTTTTCTTCCTCGCTGAGGGCGTCTTTCGGTAGATCAAAATAAACGCTGGCGCCACCCAGCTTAAAAGTAAACCCATCGTCGGTCCGTGAAAAACCGCAATGCTTCCCTTCATACAAATTGTAATATCGATTAATACACTGAACCTCACGATCCCCATGGTAATACAGGCTAAACGAAGCCGACCTGGCGTTCTTCAGGTTCTTCAGGTTAATAGACCAGTTGTCCTTGATGATCAGCCGGTAATTATTCTTGCTGTTGTCAGGTACGTTAACGGTGTACAGAAGCCCCCTTCCAGTATTGCTCGGCTCCCGAATTTTTGGCGGGAATATAATGTCATGGTCTTCGTAGTCCAGATTCAAAAGTACGTCCGTGTGCCTGGACTCTTCCCTGACAAGCCGTTGAATCATATACCCCTTCTCAACCGTATTAGACTGGCTGCTTCCCCTTGGGTTATCACCCTTGACCGTTTTTGTGTCGTAATACTTAATCTTTGCCCCGGAGTTGTGGATCGCATCGAAAAAGCGCCGGCTACCTGAGTCGGGAATGGTTCTGGCATCATCAAACTCCGTATACTCCCCTCCGAAGTCCCAGTCCAGCCGGGCCGGCATAATAACGGTGCCTATTTTATCGGGCATAATGCCGGTGACATTGAAAATACCATCCGTACACTGATAAAACGACAGCCGTCTGCCCGCCTTGCAATCGCTCTCCACATAGCTATAGATAACATCCGTGAAATCACCCAGCGGGAACAGCACCGCAGACACCGTCGTACCTCTTTTTTTTGTTTCAAAGTGCTGGTGCCTGAAAAACATTCGGCCATAATCAAGCTGCTTTCCCTGAAGGTCAATTTTCTTTAAGCCCACAGAGAACGTCTGGTTCGTGGCCGGATTGAAGTAGAAATCAGCGGTTTCCCTGTGGGTCTCTGGAATCAGGCCTTCCTGGTTCAGAAAATCATAAATTTTGTTGTTAATCTCAAACTGGTCACTACCGAACTCATCCTTTATTTTTTTAAAGATACGATCGACGACGGTTGGGCTCAGGGGATAAAGTGCCCCTTTTAACTCATCATTGACCCATCCATAATCGCTTTTGTTCGGATTGGTAAGAATTTTCCTGACCGCCTCAAGGGCCCTGGTTTTGTTCTCCTCGCTGATGGGGAAAAAGCTGTCCGGGTTCAGCTCCCGGTATATGTCATTGAACTTTTCTACGGCTTGCCTGGCCACCTGCAACTTCCGCTGTATCTCAATTTCTTTCATCTTGCCGGCGAAGAACGCCTCCGCAATCAGCATCCCCAGGAAAACCGCTACCGCGACGGCCGCCCCCACCGGTCCGGAGGCCACTAAAGAGAACAGGGCGGCCGCCAGGCCTACGCTTTCGACAATGAGTTTTGACCGGTATAAATCCTTAATATCATCGTCTTCTATCTGGGAGTATTCGTAAGCCGTTAACCCGGTGCTGAACGCCATCAATCCAACACCGGCCGCCCCGAGGGCCTTGCCGGTAAACTTGACCGCCTTCACCGCTTTGCCATAGCGGGTTAGCCGGGTGGTTGTCGCCAATGACTTGGCCGAACCCGCGCCACCAGGGGGAATCCGTTTCACCACTTTTGTTTCACTGGGCAGGATCCGGCTAATTGGGCGGCTGTCCTTAACCAGGTTAACCACCTGGCCCGCCAGTTCCGTCGCCTGGGTGGCCTCCATCCCCATATTCACATAACTGTGCATCACCAGGGCGCGGTATAGGGAGTCTGACATTCCCTCGGTTTTTGAGACCTGTTCAAAGAAGGCTTCCCGCTGAATGATGATCATCAGCATCTGGACACTGTCAACCAGGGAGAGGGCCTCAGAGACGTAACCACTGGTTCGGGTGGGCCTGAACAGTTTTTTTAGCTTATGCCGGAACCCGGAGGGCTTGATAGCCTTGTTTTGACTGTCCAGGTAGTTTTTTAACTCTGCGGGTGCGGTACTCGTAAACTGCAGGTTTTTTTTTGTCTTGGTACCCTCCCGGATAAAATCCATGTGCCACTGGTTGTTCACTTTTTTTAACGTGGTCAGCAACGGCGTATAGTCAGAACCCGCAGGGGTATTCACTTCGGGGGAAGCCAGCCAGTCAGAAAAGTTCCGGACCAGCTGTTCAAATTGCAACTGCTTGTCAATATCCGCATTAATCGACTGAGATTGTGGTGGATGCAGGGCAAGCACATCACTCTTCCAGTAGCGGCGAAGTGTCGTACCGTGTCCCTGCCACCCCCGGGGGGCAAAGGAGGCAGCAAAAGCGGGTGCCGCTAAAGCAGACGTCAGGGGACTCACTGCCTGGTGGTCGCTGACCGCTGCCAGATCCTGCAGCCGGCTGTCTGGAAAGGCTTCACGGATGGCCTGCGCAGAAGAGGAAACCAGGGCATCCAGCTGACCCACCCGACCATCGGCCACCACGTCCCCGACGCATTGGGCTCCCAGACCGGCAGCGAACGATTCGGGGCTGCCCACCAGGCTGACCCGGCTGGTACTGCCGCCCTGAACCAGGGGAACCACCAGTCCATCGGCTGAGACCAGTACGCTTTTGCCGGGAATAAACTGAAAGGCCTCAGCGCGGCTGTCGGGCTTGCTGGCCAGTTCTTTAGCCGACGCAAAAGACGCCTCGTCCAGGGCAATGATGCTGTGTTTTCCCAGGGATGGCTTCAGGGCTGCCTGCGCCACTCTACGACGGTAGCCTTTTATTTCCTGCTGAAGTTTAAACAGGGCGCTATCTTCCGGGGCATCGACCAGGGCAATGTCCTTTTGCAGACCATCGAGAACGATCTGGGTTTTATCATCGGACAGCAGCTTGAGGGAATCGATGAAGGGTTCGGGGTCATTACGGCAGGAAGCGGTTGAGGCGGAGCGCCTTTTTCGGGTGGAGGGGGCAAACCTGCATAAGTCAGAACTTTGTGACACATAGCTGAATGGTTCATTGTATCGAGCCTTAATAATATCCGCGTCTTCAAAGCTGCCCACTACCACTTCGATTTGTCCGTTAGCAATCCTCTTCTTTAAATTTTTAAGCGGCAGAGCCATCATTGTTCTTTTGTTGATATTACGACCTTTGCTGTACTCTTTTTGAATTCTCGTGAACATGACGCCAGCGTCGAGGCCAAAATATTTTTTTACTTTACTAAGCCAGGCATTGGCAGACGATGATGTCATGGTCTCATTGAGCACCCACTGTACGCCTTCAGCATACTCTGGATTACCCAACGCAATAATCTTGCCACTGAAATCTTCTTTCCCGGCTGCGAGGACAATGGCCTCAACGGTAGCGGGAATAAGAATGTTTCCCTGGTGAAGGTGGCCATACAGTGCGGCTGAATCAAAATGATATGATGGTCTGTGCGCAAGGCTCAGATGGATTATTTCATCAGTGCGTTTTTTTCTGATGACTTCTTTTTTCAATGCTGAATGGCCAGGCCTTATTTTTGATAACAGCTTGCCATCAACCAGCCTGGTTTCAACAATACTGTCACCGGGCTTTCGTAAAATTATTTCAGTATAAAAGCGATCTTTTTCACCACTTACATTAAAAGCGTATCTGCTACCTAAAAAGCTATCGATAAAAGTCTGTTTGTTATTAGTTACTACGACCCCGGCAGAAATACCTTTCTTTTCAAGAGCACGTAATAAAGAACCGCCAAAGGTACTTCCAAGGGCTTCCTGTGAGGCGGAGTCCAATTTTGGATCAATGAGGTGGGAGAACTTCTCGACGGAACAAGCGTCAATTTTTACTTTCTTGACCCTTCCACCACTGGGGACGACTTTGGCGATAATGTCTGCAATTTCACTGGCGTCAAAATCACCAACCTTCAAATAATTCCCATGAGCTTTCACATTAATTTTTGAATTTTCAGTTACTGGTTGTTTCTTCCCTGCCAATTTAATAAGGCGCTGCTGATTCTTATCCCATAACACTAAAGAAGACTGGCCAGGGTTACGCTGAAATAACAGAATGCCTCCGTGTATGATTTCAGGCTGATTGCCAGCAATAATAATCACCTTGTGATCATAAGGGGTGGCGTCTGCAGTAGCAATATCATAGGCATGATTAACACCATGGATTCCCCCCTTTAAGTGGTCTGGTTCATAAATAAAGGGCGTACCAGGATTGAGGGTATTCTTCATAGCGTAGCTGTAAAATAAACGCTCAATACTTCGTCGGCCTAATACGTCACCATAAGGGTCAATAGGTGGCAAGAATCCCCTTTCGTCGAGTTTATCAATCGCGGTAAGCGCTTCGTCAATGTATTCTTTTTCCTGATCAGCAGTCAGTCCACTACCACCGATAGATAACCTCAAGAGCTGTCGAATGCGATTTTTGGCGTCACGAAAATCTTTTAATGGCATGTCCTCATAGGGCTTCGTCTTAAAGAACAAAACCGCTTCATGCAGAACATTAGTCACTGTGAATGTATTACGGTGAGCTGCCAAAAAATAGAAATCTCCTTCGTTGCCTCCCCCTGAACCGGCCATCAAAATGTCTTCATCAGCCATCATCAGAGTTCCCAAAGGCTTAAACCACTGACTCTCCGGCGCTTTCTCCGATGCCCTGATAATCGATTCCGCACGAGAACCGTAACCATAATCCCTGAGTTTTGAAAGATAATCCTCATCTAACGGTGCATCCGTAGTAATAAAATCGCTCTTAAGTCTTTGTAGTAGTGCTTGAAGTCTGGATTTCTTTTCAAGTTCATGGAACCCTTTCTCTATATCTTCTTTCTGGACAACCAAGCTGGAATGATCACCAAACATTTTCCTGAACAAAGCAAATGTATCTTCATCGCTAATTTCAGAAAAAACATCACTGTTTATTTTCGGGAAAGTATTGATGTCAACAACAAGGCCACCGTGTTTATCCAATAGCAATAATTGCATTACTCTCTGGGCAGTTGTGAAGTCAGCGTAATTGTAAGCCGCATCAATATATAATTTCTTTTCATCCACAGTAAAAAAGGGAAATTGAGACCCTGAGTCTTCAATATCAACCCCATTCTTTTTAAGGGTGTCGTAAATACTTTGTTGCGCTTTAATAATATCATCTAATTCATTTTTACTTTTTCCATGATTGGAAATCAGCCATCCTTTCACCGCATCTGCCCGTGTTTTACCGCCGGGTTTAACTTTACGATTGATACTTTTTGCCATTTTTCGCTGATGATTTCTGAGGATGTCCAAATCAAAGCCTATAGAATTTGGTAGCCTCTCGGCCCAGTCATCATTTCCTATGGGCGTCCCTTGCCCTCCGATTTGTTTTTTCATATCATCGATTTCGAGTAACTCGCTGGCCATTTCTTTTAGTACGAGACGGTCAAAATAACTGTTCCCGTCCTTCCATAATTTGACACTCCAGTCCGGGTTGGCCTTCGCCCAGGTTTCAATCCTCAAGGCCTGGGCCCTGGTCAGCTCACCGATGACGACAAAATGTATTTTCTTTGGCAATGGATTATTTTGAGCGGCTGGAACATTAGGCATGACTCATTACCTGCGTTTCACTTTAGTTGACCAAGCGGCATTACACGTCTATTTGTGTATACCTGATCCATTTGACCAGGCCCCCATTGCTGTAACGGCAATCTTCACACAGCAAAAATTTACAGGGCTTATCTGGCAGATCGATCACCAAAAGTGGGCGTGAAAGAAGAAATAACGACGACATAGCATCAAAGTTGCAAGCATAGATCATAATTGCACTACGAGTGTCGTAATACTTAGATTATGGCTCTGCATGTAGACCTCATGGCATTCCATCTCGCCACTGAGGACTACATCAGACTTTTGTCGTACACTGCCTGCCGGAGTTGTTGAGTCATTTTCCGAACCTCGCTGACATTCAGGTCAAGCTCCCGGGCGACCCGGCAGGGAGAGGATGCCAAACCTGTTTCAAGTCGTTGGCAGCGTGGTGGTGTTGGCCAGGGGGGAAGTCATGTTCAGGCTGGTCACGTTCTGCGCTTCCGGCACAAAAGCAGCCTCCCCTCCCATAACGTTGGCATTTAAAGGCGCCAGGCTTTGCACCAGCTGTTGGAAATGCTGCTCTATCCGCGCTGAACCCTGGTTGGTCTCGGGCACCCGGAGTCGGGCTGTCCCGCTCTTTTTATCCCCGGCTGGCATCAGGCTGGCAGCCAGGCGCTGGCCACTGATGATCTTGCCTTCCGGTGTCTCCGGCCCAAACCGGTTAACTCCGGGCCCGGCCAGCGTCCGGTTGCGCCCCGTTACCCAGCCTGTGGGGTCACTGGTGTAACGCCGCCCTCTGAAGTAGATGCTATCCAGTGCCGACAGGCTAATCACCGCCAGTTCTGCGCCCTGGTGGGGGATCACTACGAAGGTATCATTCAGGCCGGTACTGCCCGGGTTATCCACCGTCGTCTGGTTCAGGTTGCTGCTACCGGTTCGGCGGCGCAGGTTGAACTGCACCTCCTCCGGCTCGAGGTCAGTGAGGTAGAGCCGGGTGCTTTTCTTACCCTCCAGTGACCTCAGGTTGCTTCTGGAGCCTGACGACAGGATAACAGTATGTTGTCCCTGGCTGTCAGTGACGGTGGCATTCCGTGATGACCGGATGTCGTAAATGTCATCGCCAGCATCACCATTAAGCTCCACCGGAGTTCGGTTGATGGTTTTCCGGGTGTTTGCCTGGCCGCCTTTCTGGTCTGGGTCTCCCAGCAGGAACAGGTCATTGCCGTTATGGCCATAGACCTCGCGGATCGCTTTTTCCGGGGCGATATAAAGAATGTTATTCAGGCCGTTGCCGTTCATCCGGGGGCTGGCTGCCTTCGCACCGTCAAATAACCGGGGCACCGATGGTGCCAGCCGTTCGGCCAGCTCCATCATTTTAATCCGTTCGTTGGCCTGCTCACCGGCAAACACAAAGCCATCAAAAGGCATGGCCTTAGACAAAGTCGTCACGATTGAGGGGCTGAGCCGCTCAAAAGCCAGTATCCGGTCATCAATGGCACCCAGGTGAAACCGATAGTCACCGGATTCCAGCGCCCAGTTATCGCCACGGGCAACCAGTTTCAGTGATGACAGGGAGAAGGGAAAGACTTTGTGTCGTGTTTGTCTGCCCGTCTCCCGATCAACCAGCAGGACATTCAGGCTGGCGGTGTCGGTTCGGTTCATGTGCCCCTTGCGTATGAGGTTCTGACCGCGCCATATGGTAACGGTCAGCCTATGGCTGGTGCTTTCAAAAGCAAACCGCAGCGCCTTGATATCCACATCATAAAACACACCGAAAACCGGCTGTTCGTCCAGCATGGCCGGGTTATCCAAAGCCAGCACCGGGTAAGGGCTGGCTTTATCAAACACGGGGCCATAGTCGTCCAGTTGCTCTTTGCCGATCACCGGGAAACCAAGGGTGTTGTTCCACTGGGCCAGGTATTTGGTTTTGTTTTTCAGGTTCAGCTTTGCGGGTGCCTCAAAAACCGTAAACTCATGCCCCCCTATGGTTTGCGTCTGGTTTGTGCTCCGGGCGGGGGAGAGGCAGTTGTGGCAACCCCGGCCATCGTCAAAGTCGAGGTTATAGTAGCCTGAAGCGGGCTTGCTCCCTTCCGTGCTGAGCTGACGCACCCGGACGCTGCCCCGGGCAAAGCGATACCCCTCGACCGTCATGCTGGTCGTGCCATTGACCGCCCCGCTGACCGCCCCGCTGACCGGTTGCACGGTTAGTTTCAGGGTGTCTGCCTGTTTCTTCGGCACCAGCAGGAAGCCAGGCGCCACATCAATGAACAAGGGTCTGTCCGGGGTGGCAGGTACAGGGGCTGGAGGCAATGCGCCGGTGCCGGCCGCCAGTGGCGGCATATAAATACCCTGGTTGGCCTGAACCTCTACCCGTAACTGGTCAAGCGTAAAGCGAGCGTCGTTGAACTGAATGCCTGTGGGTTTTGGGAGGGGGGCCAGCGGTGCCGTCCAGACCTGCTTGATCCGCAAAACACCTTTAGGATCAAAACGATCAAGGATCAGAAGGTCATTCTTGTCACGCAGGAGGGTGCTTTGAAACGCCGGGGCATGAATACGGATGCGCTGAGACTGGCCATTGTTATCCCCGGGGGGCGTTGCAGCAGGCTGCATTTCCAGCTTAATGATCACCTGCGCGCAATAAGTCAGGTCACTGAACTTCATCGAAAAGGAGTCATTGCCGCCCTTGCCGTCAAAGTAAAGGGTCAGGTCATGGGGACGGTCCGGGTTCGGGGTTAACCGCCTGGCGCCTTTGCCCCTGTCGAAGTAAAGGGTATCCAGCAAAAAGTCAGAGATGGTTAACCGGTCATCCCTGCCGCTGCCATAGACCCGGAGCCCATGACCGTCCCGGCTCACCTCAATGTCTAACAGGCGGCTAAGCTCCTGCGCAAATGGGCTTGCCCCGTCGAATGGCTTATGAGCAGGTATGGCCCGATCTTTGTCAATAAAAAAGACCTTGCGTCTTTTACGGCTGAAACACAAAGCTCCGGTTTGCGTGAGCTGGCCGGAACGACGGCCGGCGTCCAGTCTACCAATCAGTACCAGTTCATCATCCTTGCGGGTTTCGGGCCCCAGGAATAACAGGTTATCCTGTGTGTCATACCATGCCTGGCGGAATTTTTTGGCTTTCAGCCAGTCGGGTGCAAACTCAATCTCCAGCAGTGGCTGCTTCGGAAAGTTTTTATAGGGGGAGGGCATATCAGACGATAGCAGGCTCGATACTTTCCCGGACAGCCTCGGCCAGACATATTTGTAAGATGTGGAGGCTCCGTAGATTAAATTACCGTTACTACTGACCAGAAGGCTATAAGCCCCCCGCTGTTGTTTCTGAGTCTGCTGGTCATTGGTTAAATGAAGGCCGGAGAGCGTTTTGTGACCATCGACAACAGTGAATGAATAATGCCCACTGCGGCCTTCCCATTGCTGTCTGACGTTATTCCAGAAGTAGCTTGCTTCAGGGTTGTCGTCACCGTCCTCACAGGGCACGGAAACGTCCGGACGAAGCACCTCGGGCAGCAGGCTCGGGACAACCCGGTTCCGGGGGCACTCGGTCAGTGGTTCCGATGTCGGGCCGGTGCTGGGTATCGTTCTGGTGCTGAGTGTAGGGTTGGTGCTGAGTGTTGAGTTGGTGCTGAGTGTTGAGTTGGTACCGGGGGTTGGATTCCCGCCGGCTACCGGACCCATGTAAAACCGGTAGGGGATGCTGTCTTCCTCGCCCTTCAGGGCCATCAGGGAGTTGCCATTGTCCCCTCCTATTCTGAACGCATCGTCGGCATTGGCGGCAAACAGCCGGTCTCTGGAGCGCAGATACCAGAAATCCATCTTTGCTAAAAAAGCGGGCAGGGGCTTACCCTTCGGTGGGTTTACCATCGGCAGTCGGACCAGGTCCGGGGCTTCTTCACCAAAATCCAGCGCAAACTGGTCGCAAACGCCCCTGACGGCTTGCCTGAGATCCGTAAGAAATGCAGAAGCCTGCCGGGGGCTCCAGTTTTCCGGGGCAGTCTTGTCCTCACCAAAATGATCGGCATACAGTCCGTCAACGATGACCCCCATATCCAGGTCAGTCAGGTCGATGCTCGAGTCTTTGGGCAACTGATAGTATTCCCGGGAAGCGTCCGCTAAGGAAGGCAGGCTTAATCGAATGGACTCATCATTGTCGCTATAACCGTAATGCCAGCCAGTGAACTGGTAAGTTTCCAGGGGGGCGCTGCCCAGGTGGGTACCGTTCAACAGCGCGTCATTGGGGATCATCAGGATATAGCCGTTACGGGTAAAGGCCAGGATACCGTTCTTAAGGGATCTGACGTCCAGAAAATCGCCCTTGCCGTCCCTGACATTCAGGGCGCTGCGGCCAAACGTGACAAGATTCAGCGTGCCCGGCGAGGTGGTCAGCAGGTCTGCGTAATCCACCCGGGGCCGTTCTATCGAGACATAATAAAGTGCGCCCACAGTGCTGCTGTGCATCACATAGTAGACGGTGTCTCCTTTTCTGAAGCTGTGCACCGGCGAGTGGTCTTTGATAATCGAGCGGGTCAGCTCCGGGGCCAGTTTCAGGTAGACACCCCCCAAACCGGTTATCTCAACGCAGTCCGTTGTCACCGATTGACGCCGGGCAATATCGTCTTCAGAGGCGAGCTGGTACTGTTTTGACGCGTCACTATACGTCAGGCGAATCACTTTCCGGCCATTGCTGCCTGCCAGGCACCGGGCTTCCATCTGCTCTTTGTCGTAAAAATCAATGGCGCTGGACAGGTACGTCATCACGACCTTGTTTTTTGTATCATAAAAGCCACTGCGGAGCAGGTGGCTGGCATTGTCTTTTCTGACAAGATTAACAGGCAAAAATCTGGTGGAGGGCTCGCTATCAGCCACCTGGTCCAACGCTTTATCATGGGTGAAAAACGTCGTACTGATAAAAACAGGGGTTACGTTGAATGGATGAACAACCGGCCCCGGTACCGGGCGCTCAAGAGTAAACCAGACCCCGGCATCGGTCATCACCATCAGCTGCGGTTCCGGATCGTCAGTGACTTTGTAACTTTTTATTTCATAATTAAGTGCAAGGCGGCCTTTAGCGCTGAATGTTTTGTTGTAGTGGCATGTTCTGCTTGAGCTCTGGAGAGAAGCCGGTTCAAAATACAGCCACCTGACGTGACGGTTGTAGAAATAATATCCCGTGTTCGGAGCCCCCGTAACAGGGATAATATGCCCCTGCTCTTCACCCGGTTGCCGACAAAATGTAATCTCAATGTTGTTGCTGCGGTCATACCAGACCTGTAAAAAAACCCGTTGTATAGTCTTCTGCAAAATAACCGGCACGAACCGGCCAGGGAAAAGATACCTGGTACTGCCTTTCGGGGCGGGCTTGAGCCGGAAAGCGTAACTGTATTCATTACGGTTAAAGGCCGCCTCAATCTCTGTGAAATACCGGACTCGTTGTGCCGACTCCTGAATTGGCCCTTTCGAGATAAAATAGAGCAGCTCTATTGGTGCTTTATTGTGAAGGGGAGCGACCTTAAAGCCCGCGTTATCATCAACGATCATGACCTTGTAATGGTTTTTTTCTTCCTCGCTGAGGGCGTCTTTCGGTAGATCAAAATAAACGCTGGCGCCACCCAGCTTAAAAGTAAACCCATCGTCGGTCCGTGAAAAACCGCAATGCTTCCCTTCATACAAATTGTAATATCGATTAATACACTGAACCTCACGATCCCCATGGTAATACAGGCTAAACGAAGCCGACCTGGCGTTCTTCAGGTTCTTCAGGTTAATAGACCAGTTGTCCTTGATGATCAGCCGGTAATTATTCTTGCTGTTGTCAGGTACGTTAACGGTGTACAGAAGCCCCCTTCCAGTATTGCTCGGCTCCCGAATTTTTGGCGGGAATATAATGTCATGGTCTTCGTAGTCCAGATTCAAAAGTACGTCCGTGTGCCTGGACTCTTCCCTGACAAGCCGTTGAATCATATACCCCTTCTCAACCGTATTAGACTGGCTGCTTCCCCTTGGGTTATCACCCTTGACCGTTTTTGTGTCGTAATACTTAATCTTTGCCCCGGAGTTGTGGATCGCATCGAAAAAGCGCCGGCTACCTGAGTCGGGAATGGTTCTGGCATCATCAAACTCCGTATACTCCCCTCCGAAGTCCCAGTCCAGCCGGGCCGGCATAATAACGGTGCCTATTTTATCGGGCATAATGCCGGTGACATTGAAAATACCATCCGTACACTGATAAAACGACAGCCGTCTGCCCGCCTTGCAATCGCTCTCCACATAGCTATAGATAACATCCGTGAAATCACCCAGCGGGAACAGCACCGCAGACACCGTCGTACCTCTTTTTTTTGTTTCAAAGTGCTGGTGCCTGAAAAACATTCGGCCATAATCAAGCTGCTTTCCCTGAAGGTCAATTTTCTTTAAGCCCACAGAGAACGTCTGGTTCGTGGCCGGATTGAAGTAGAAATCAGCGGTTTCCCTGTGGGTCTCTGGAATCAGGCCTTCCTGGTTCAGAAAATCATAAATTTTGTTGTTAATCTCAAACTGGTCACTACCGAACTCATCCTTTATTTTTTTAAAGATACGATCGACGACGGTTGGGCTCAGGGGATAAAGTGCCCCTTTTAACTCATCATTGACCCATCCATAATCGCTTTTATTCGGATTGGTAAGAATTTTCCTGACCGCCTCAAGGGCCCTGGTTTTGTTCTCCTCGCTGATGGGGAAAAAGCTGTCCGGGTTCAGCTCCCGGTATATGTCATTGAACTTTTCTACGGCTTGCCTGGCCACCTGCAACTTCCGCTGTATCTCAATTTCTTTCATCTTGCCGGCGAAGAACGCCTCCGCAATCAGCATCCCCAGGAAAACCGCTACCGCGACGGCCGCCCCCACCGGTCCGGAGGCCACTAAAGAGAACAGGGCGGCCGCCAGGCCTACGCTTTCGACAATGAGTTTTGACCGGTATAAATCCTTAATATCATCGTCTTCTATCTGGGAGTATTCGTAAGCCGTTAACCCGGTGCTGAACGCCATCAATCCAACACCGGCCGCCCCGAGGGCCTTGCCGGTAAACTTGACCGCCTTCACCGCTTTGCCATAGCGGGTTAGCCGGGTGGTTGTCGCCAATGACTTGGCCGAACCCGCGCCACCAGGGGGAATCCGTTTCACCACTTTTGTTTCACTGGGCAGGATCCGGCTAATTGGGCGGCTGTCCTTAACCAGGTTAACCACCTGGCCCGCCAGTTCCGTCGCCTGGGTGGCCTCCATCCCCATATTCACATAACTGTGCATCACCAGGGCGCGGTATAGGGAGTCTGACATTCCCTCGGTTTTTGAGACCTGTTCAAAGAAGGCTTCCCGCTGAATGATGATCATCAGCATCTGGACACTGTCAACCAGGGAGAGGGCCTCAGAGACGTAACCACTGGTTCGGGTGGGCCTGAACAGTTTTTTTAGCTTATGCCGGAACCCGGAGGGCTTGATAGCCTTGTTTTGACTGTCCAGGTAGTTTTTTAACTCTGCGGGTGCGGTACTCGTAAACTGCAGGTTTTTTTTTGTCTTGGTACCCTCCCGGATAAAATCCATGTGCCACTGGTTGTTCACTTTTTTTAACGTGGTCAGCAACGGCGTATAGTCAGAACCCGCAGGGGTATTCACTTCGGGGGAAGCCAGCCAGTCAGAAAAGTTCCGGACCAGCTGTTCAAATTGCAACTGCTTGTCAATATCCGCATTAATCGACTGAGATTGTGGTGGATGCAGGGCAAGCACATCACTCTTCCAGTAGCGGCGAAGTGTCGTACCGTGTCCCTGCCACCCCCGGGGGGCAAAGGAGGCAGCAAAAGCGGGTGCCGCTAAAGCAGACGTCAGGGGACTCACTGCCTGGTGGTCGCTGACCGCTGCCAGATCCTGCAGCCGGCTGTCTGGAAAGGCTTCACGGATGGCCTGCGCAGAAGAGGAAACCAGGGCATCCAGCTGACCCACCCGACCATCGGCCACCACGTCCCCGACGCATTGGGCTCCCAGACCGGCAGCGAACGATTCGGGGCTGCCCACCAGGCTGACCCGGCTGGTACTGCCGCCCTGAACCAGGGGAACCACCAGTCCATCGGCTGAGACCAGCACGCTTTTGCCGGGAATAAACTGAAAGGCCTCAGCGCGGCTGTCGGGCTTGCTGGCCAGTTCTTTAGCCGACGCAAAAGACGCCTCGTCCAGGGCAATAATGCTGTGTTTTCCCGGGGACGGCTTCAGGGCTGCCTGCGCCACTCTACGACGGTAGCCTTTTATTTCCTGCTGAAGTTTAAACAGGGCGCTATCTTCCGGGGCATCGACCAGGGCAATGTCCTTTTGCAGACCATCGAGAACGATCTGGGTTTTATCATCGGACAGCAGCTTGAGGGAATCGATGAAGGGTTCGGGGTCATTACGGCAGGAAGCGGTTGAGGCGGAGCGCCTTTTTCGGGTGGGGGCAACCCTGCAAAAGTCGGGACTCTGTGACACATAGCTGAATGGTTCAGGGTGCCGGGCTTTAATAATACCATCCACGTCTTCAAAGCTGCCCACCACCACTTCAATTTGTCCGTTAGCAATCCTCTTTTTTAATTGTGTAAGTGGGACACTCCATATTCTGCTAAAAAAACCAGAAATCCCAGCATACTCTTCTGCAATCATTTGGGTCATGATGTCAATTTCGAGGCCAAGATATTCTCTTGTTTCGTCACACCATAGATCGTAACGTGTCTGCGCCATTGCCTCATTAAGCAGCCACTGTAAGCCTTCCGCATACCGGGGTTGACCCAGGGCAATGATCTTGCCATTGAAATCTTCATTCCCTGCCGCCAGGACAATGACCTCAAGAGTAGCGGGAATAAGAATGTTCCCCCGACGAAGGTGTTCATAAAGCTGAGCTGAATCAAATGTCTGTTGGGAATCACTTGTAAGAGAATATTTCCTGTCTTTCCTATCATAAGAATTGCTCACTATGCCATGAGGTTTAAATTGTAACTGTCCGGGCCTTATTTTTAATGACAGTTCACCATCAATAAGTCTGGTTTCAAAAATAGATTTACCAGGCTTTCTGAGAATCATTTGAACATAAGAATCACTATTGTCACTGCCAATCCCAAATGAATATAAGTAACCAAAAAAGTGTTGCATCCTAGTACTTTTGTTCTGAGTCACTACGACCCCGGCAGAAATACCTTTTTTTTCAAGAGCACGCAACAAAGAGCCTCCAAAGGTGCCCTCAAGGGTCTTCTGGGAGGCGGACTCCCATTTTGGATCAATGAGCTGGGAGAACTTCTCGAGCGAACAAGCAATACATCTTATTTTCTTGACCCTTCCTCCATGAGGGACGACTCTAGCGATAATATCCGCAATTTCACTGGCACTCAATCTACCAATCTTCAAATAATTCCCATGAGCTGACACGATGATTTTTGAATTTTCAGTTACCGCTCGTTCCTTTCCTGCCACAGTAATAAGGCGCTGTTGATTTTTATCCCATAATGCTAACGACGACTGGTCAGGGTTCCGCTGAAATAACAAAGCGCCTCCGTACATAATGTCAGGAAAGGTGGTAACAGAAATAATCAACTTGTGATCATAAGGGGTGTCTTTTACAGTAGAGATATCTAAAGCCAGGTCAATGCCGTGAGTTCCCCCCTTTGAGCGGTCAGGTTCATAAATATAGGGCGAACCAGAATAGCGGGTATCCATTTGCCCCAGCGCGTGGGCTGCCATATTAAGGCTTCGTCGGCCTAATGCATCACCATAAGGATCTATAGGTGGAATAATCCCCCTATTTCTGAGCTGAAACAATCCATCAAGCACACTCAAGAGGTATTCTGCTTTCTGTTCTTCATTCAGCTTTTTATCACTGATTTGTTTTTTAAAGTAAGCTCTAGTATCCTTTACGGCTTTATTAGCTTCAGCTGAAAGTTTATCAAATTTTATATTCCTATTAGTCTCAAACCCAAATTCTAACGCATAGGGTTCCACTTTCATGAATAAAGTTATTCGTTTCACAGCGGAAGTGATTGCCTCTGCATTAGGCTGAGCTACCAAAAAATCAATATCCCCCTCATTACCTCCCACGCTATCGGCAATCAAGATTTTTTTATCCCCCATCTCCAGTGTACCTAAAGGTTTAAAAAAACGATTCTCTGATACTTTTTCCGATGCCCTGATAATAGATTCTGCCTGAGGACCGTAACCATACTTCCTGAGCTTTAAAAGATAATTCTCTTCTAACGGAGCCTCACTGTTAACAAAATGACTACTAACCCTTTGCAGCAACGCTTGAAGCCTGGCCTTCCCTTCAAGATTGCGGTAACCGTGTACTATATTTTCTTTCTGGACGACGGAGTTAGAATTATCACTAAATCTATTCTTGAATTGTGCGTATAAACTGTCACCGCTATTACTCTCAGAAAAAATATCACTATTTATTTCTGGAAAAGCATTGGCATCAACAATAATACCACCATTTGCCTGTAATACCTTTAACTGCATGAGTTTCCGGGCTAGTGTGAAATCAGCATAAGTGTAAGCGGCGTCCTTATATAATTTTTCTTCATCCTGGCTTAAAGTAGAAATGACAGATTTCAAATCAACAACATCAACATTACTCTTTTTAAGTCCGTCATAAATAGTTTGTTGCTCTTGAACAATATCATCCAGTATCTCTTCACTTTTTCCATGATTGGAAATCAGCCAGTTTTTAATCACACCTGATCGTGTTTTACCTTCAGATTTTCCATGATTGGAAAACAGCCAGTTTTTAATCACACCTGATAGTGTTTTATCTTCAGATGTAACTTGATGATTAATATTCAATTCCATTTGTTTCTGTCGTTGCCTGAATATTTTCAAATCAGTATAAAAATCTACTGGTATATTTTTGTATTTATTTTTTTCTAAAAAATCACCTTGCCATTGCCTCTTGTTTTTCGCTCTTAACTCATCAATTTTAAGCAAATCGCTGGACATTGCCTCCAACACAAGACGGTCAAAATAACTGTCCTGATCTTTCCATAATGTGACACTCCAGTTCGGGTTGGCCTTCGCCCAGGTTTCAATCCTCAAGGCCTGGGCCCTGGTCAGCTCACCGATGACGACAAAATGTATTTTCTTTGGCAATGGATTATTTTGAGCGGCTGGAACATTAGGCATGACTCATTACCTGCGTTTCACTTTAGTTGACCAAACGGCATTACACGTCTATTTGTGTATACCTGATCCATTTGACCAGGCCCCCATTGCTGTAACGGCAATCTTCACACAGCAAAAATTTACAGGGCTTATCTGGCAGATCGATCACCAAAAGTGGGCGTGAAAGAAGAAATAACGACGACATAGCATCAAAGTTGCAAGCATAGATCATAATTGCACTACGAGTGTCGTAATACTTAGATTATGGCTCTGCATGTAGACCTCATGGCATTCCATCTCGCCACTGAGGACTACATCAGACTTTTGTCGTACACTGCCTGCCGGAGTTGTTGAGTCATTTTCCGAACCTCGCTGACATTCAGGTCAAGCTCCCGGGCGACCCGGCAGGGAGAGGATGCCAAACCTGTTTCAAGTCGTTGGCAGCGTGGTGGTGTTGGCCAGGGGGGAAGTCATGTTCAGGCTGGTCACGTTCTGCGCTTCCGGCACAAAAGCAGCCTCCCCTCCCATAACGTTGGCATTTAAAGGCGCCAGGCTTTGCACCAGCTGTTGGAAATGCTGCTCTATCCGCGCTGAACCCTGGTTGGTCTCGGGCACCCGGAGTCGGGCTGTCCCGCTCTTTTTATCCCCGGCTGGCATCAGGCTGGCAGCCAGGCGCTGGCCACTGATGATCTTGCCTTCCGGTGTCTCCGGCCCAAACCGGTTAACTCCGGGCCCGGCCAGCGTCCGGTTGCGCCCCGTTACCCAGCCTGTGGGGTCACTGGTGTAACGCCGCCCTCTGAAGTAGATGCTATCCAGTGCCGACAGGCTAATCACCGCCAGTTCCGAGCCCTGGTGGGGGATCACTACGAAGGTATCATTCAGGCCGGTACTGCCCGGGTTATCCACCGTCGTCTGGTTCAGGTTGCTGCCACCGGTTTTGCGGCGCAGGTTGAACTGCACCTCCTCCGGCTCGAGGTCAGTGAGGTAGAGCCGGGTGCTTTTCTTACCCTCCAGTGACCTCAGGTTGCTTCTGGAGCCTGACGACAGGATAACAGTATGTTGTCCCTGGCTGTCAGTGACGGTGGCATTCCGTGATGACCGGATGTCGTAAATGTCATCGCCAGCATCACCATTAAGTTCCACCGGAGTTCGGTTGATGGTTTTCCGGGTGTTTGCCTGGCCGCCTTTCTGGCCTGGGTCTCCCAGCAGGAACAGGTCATTGCCGTTATGGCCATAGACCTTGCGGATCGCTTTTTCCGGGGCGATATAAAGAATGTTATTCAGGCCGTTGCCGTCAATCCGGGGGCTGGCTGCCTTCGCCCCGTCAAATAACCGGGGCACCGATGGTGCCAGCCGTTCGGCCAGCTCCATCATTTTAATCCGTTCGTTGGCCTGCTCACCGGCAAACACAAAGCCATCAAAAGGCATGGCCTTAGACAAAGTCGTCACGATTGAGGGGCTGAGCCGCTCAAAAGCCAGTATCCGGTCATCAATGGCACCCAGGTGAAACCGATAGTCACCGGATTCCAGCGCCCAGTTATCGTCACGGGCAACCAGTTTCAGTGATGACAGGGAGAAGGGAAAGACTTTGTACCTTTGCTGCATGGCCTGGCTATCCCGGCTGGACAGCAACACGTCCAGGCTGGCTTTGTTGGTTCGGTTTAACTGTCCCTTGCGGACGAGGTTCTGGCCGCGCCATACGGTAACGGTCAGCCTATGGCTGGTGCTTTCAAAAACAAACCGGAGTTCCCTGATGTCCACATCGTAAAACACACTGTAAACCGGCTGTCTGGCTGACGTAGCCGGGCTCTCCAGGGCCAGCACCGGGTAAGGGCTGGCTTTATCGATCACCTGCCCATAGTCGTCCAGCTGTTCCTTGCCCATCACCGGAAAACCAACGGTGTTGTTCCAATGGGCCAGGTATTTTGCCTTGCCCTGCCTGGCAGGCCCTTCAAGAACCGTAAACTCATGCCCCCCTATGGTTTGCGTCTGGTTTGTGCTCCGGGCGGGGGAGAGGCAGTTGTGGCAACCCCGGCCATCGTCAAAGTCGAGGTTATAGTAGCCTGAAGCGGGCTTGCCCCCTTCCTTGCTGAGCTGACGCACCCGGACGCTGCCCCGGGCAAAGCGATACCCCTCGACCGTCATGCTGGTCGTGCCATTGACCGCCCCGCTGACCGGTTGCACGGTTAGTTTCAGGGTGTCAGCCTGTTTCTTCGGCACCAGCTGGAAGCCAGGCGCCACATCAATGAACAAGGGTCTGTCCGGGGTGGCAGGTACAGGCGCTGAAGGTAGTGTGCCGGTGCCGGCCGCCAGTGGCGGCATATAAATACCTTGGTTGGCCTGAACCTCTGCTTGTAACTGGTCAAGCGTAAAGCGAGCGTCGTTGAACTGAATGCCTGTGGGTTTTGGGAGGGGGGCCAGCGGTGCCGTCCAGACCTGCTTGATCCGCAAAACACCTTTAGGATCAAAACGATCAAGGATCAGAAGGTCATTCTCGTGACGCAGAAGGGTGCTTTGAAACGCCGGGGCATGAATAAGGATGCGCTGAGACTGGCCATTGTTATCCCCGGGGGGCGTTGCAGCAGGCTGCATTTCCAGCTTAATGATCACCTGCGCGCAATAAGTCAGGTCACTGAACTTCACCGAAAAGGAGTCATTGCCGCCCTTGCCGTCAAAGTAAAGGGTCAGGTCATGGGGGCGGTCCGGGTTTGCGCTGAACCGCCTGGCGCCTTTGCCCCTGTCGAAGTAAAGGGTATCCAGCAAAAAGTCCGATACGGTTAACCGGTCATCCCCGGCGCTGCCATAGACCCGGAGCGCATGGCCGTCACTGCTCACCTCGATGTTCGACAAACGGCCAAGACCTTGTTCATAAGGGCCGGACCAGCCGGCTGACTTGTGTACAGGTATTGCCCGGTGGCTATCAATAAAAAATACCTTGTGTTTTTTACGGTTGAAACATAAAGCCCCGGCTCGTTCAGGCAGGCCTGACCGGCTGCCGGCGTTCAGGCTGCCAACCAGCACCAGCTCCTCGTCCCCGTGGTTTTTAGGTCCCAGGAATAACCGGTTATCCCGCGTGTCATACCAGGCCTGGCGGTATACCCTGCCTGTCTGCCCCCCGGGTACAAACTCAATCTCCAGCAGGGGCTGTTTCGGAAATTCTCTATAGGGGGGCGTCATGCCAGACGACAGCCGGTCCGATACTCTTCCGGACAGTCGCTGCCAGACCTCTTTGTGTCTATCCGAGGAATAATCACCGGTCAGGCTGAAATAAGCGGCCTGCTGCTGTTCCGGAGAGTGCCGGTCATTGATGAAAGTCAGGCCGGACAGCGTCCTGTTGCCATCGGCCAGGGTGAATAGATAGTGTTCACTGCTCGCCTCCCACTGCTGCCTGACGTTATTCCAGAAGTAGTCCGCTTCCGGGTTGTTATTACCGTCCTCACAGGGCACGGAAACCTCCGGACGAAACACCTCGGGCAGCAGGTTAGGGACAACCGGGTTCTGGCGGCAATAGGGGTGGCCTGCCGGTGCCCCCGATACCGGGTTCATGTAAAACCGGTAGGGAAGGCTGTCGCCCTCGCCCTTCAGGGCCATCAGGGAGTTGCCGTTGTCCCCCCCGATTCTGAAGGAGTCGCTGGCATTGGCCGCAAACAGCCGGTTTTCGGAGCGAAGGAACCAGAAATCCATCTGTGTTAAAAAAGCGGGCAGGGGTTTACCCTTCGGTGGGTGAACCAGCGGCAGCCTGAGCAGGTCAGGGGCCTCTTCCCCAAAATCCAGCGCAAACTGTTCGCAAACGCGCCTGACGGCTTGTTTAAGATCCGCGAGAAATGCCGAAGCCTGCTGGCGGTTCCGGTTTTCCGGGGCGATCATGTCCTTGCCAAAATGACGGTCATACAGCCCGCCAACAATGACCCCCATATCCAGGTCGGTCAGGTCGATGGTCGAATCTTTGGGCAGCTGATAGTATTCCCGGGAGATGTTCGCGGTCGGCGCGTTGAACCGAACGGGCTGGCCCTTGTCGGTATAACCGTAATGCCAGCCATCGAACCGGTAAGCTTCCAGGGGAAGCTCGCCCAGCCTGGTACCGCTCAACAGGGCTTCATTGGGGATCATCAGTATATAGCCGTTGAGGGTATAGGCCAGAATGCCGTTCTTGAGGGACTTGATATCCAGGAAACCGCCCTTGCCACCCCTGGCGTCAAGGTCATCATGACCAAACGTGAGAAGATTCAGATTGCTCAACGGCGTTACCAGAAGATTCCCCCGGTCTGCCGGGGGCCGGTCTATCGTGGCATAATAAAGAGCCCCCGAGGCGCTGTTGTGCATCACATAGTAGACGGCGTTCCCTTTTCTGAAGCTATGCACCGGCGAGTGGTCCTTGATGACCGGGCCGGTCAGCTCCGGGGTTAGCCTCAGGTAGACGCCCCCCCAGCCGGTAATCAAAACGCAGTCCGTTGTGACCGACTGGCGCAGGCTAATACTGTCCTTAGCGAAAAGCCGGTACTGTTTTAATGCGTCAATATACTTCAGGCCAACCACTTCCCGGCCACTGGCGCTGTCTTTCAGGCATTTGGCTTCAAACTGACCTTTGTCGTAAAAATCAATGGAACTGACCAGGTACGTCATCATGACGTTGTTTTTCTTATCGTAAAAACCACTGCGGAGCAGGTGGCTGGCATTGTCTGTGTCGACGATATTCACCGGCAAAAATCTCGTGACGAAGTCACTGGCACTGACTTGCGTCAACGCTTCCTGATAGTTGACCAGCGTCGTACTGATAAAAGCGGGGGTGTGTTTAAATTGCCTTTCAGCCTGCCCCGACTCTGTTTTCAGGCCATCAAGGGCAAACCAGACTCCGGCGCGGGTCATTACCATCAACTGCTTTTCCGGGGCGTTGTCCGGGTCATCAGTGACTTTATAGCCCGCTATCTCATAAGGAAACGTATGAGGGGTTGTATAAAAATCACTCATGTCTCCCACTCGCTGCCCAAAATTGAACCGTTTTATTTTCAATGGCGTCAGGGCTGAGGCCGGATCGAAATACAGCCGCCTGAGTTGACGGTTGTAGAAATAGTACCCCGTTTCCGGGGCCCCCATAATGGGAATCACATGCCCCGGCTCAACACCTTCTGGCCGACAGAGTGTGATCTCAACAGTGTTGCTGCGGTCATACCAGAGCTGGAAACGCTCCCACTTATGCTCCCCGCCCGGGGCGAATGAAGTAAGTCCATGATACACCTCGCTGCCGTCCGCCCGTACCTCCTTCGTCGGCCTGTTTTGCCAGGCGGGCTTCCCGGGTTTCCACTGCAAAATAACCGGCACGAACCGGTCAGGGAAAAGATACCTGGTACTGCCTTTCGGGGCGGGTTTGAGCCGGAAAGCGTAACTGTATTCATTACGGTTAAATGCCGCCTCAATCTTTGCGAAATACCGGACTCGTTGTGCCGACTCCTGAATTGGCCGTTTCGAGATAAAATAGAGCAGCTCTATTGGTGCTTTCTTGTGAAGGGGAGTGACCTTAAAGCCCGCGTGATCATCAACGATCATGACCTTGTAATGGTTTTTTTCTTCCTCGCTGAGGGCGTCTTTCGGTAGATCAAAATAAACGCTGGCGCCACCCAGCTTAAAAGTAAACCCATCGTCGGTTCGTGAAAAACCGCAATGCTTCCCTTCATACAAATTGTAATATCGATTAATACACCGAACCTCACGATCCCCATGGTAATACAGGCTAAACGAAGCCGACCTGGCATTCTCCAGGTTCTTCAGGTTAATAGACCAGTTGTCCTTGATGATCAGCCGGTAACTATTCTTGCTGTTGTCAGGTACGTTAACGGTGTACAGAAGCCCCCTTCCGGTATTGCTCGGCTCCCGAATTTTTGGCGGGAATATAATGTCATGGTCTTCGTAGTCCAGATTCAAAAGCACGTCCGTGTGCCTGGACTCTTCCCTGACAAGCCGTTGAATCATATACCCCTTCTCAACCGTATCCGACTGGCTGTTTCCTTTTGGGTTATCACCCTTGACCGTTTCTGTGTCGTAATACTTAATCCTTGCCCCGGAATTGTGGATCGCATCGAAAAAGCGCCGGCTACCTGAGTCGGGAATGGTTCTGGCATCATCAAACTCCGTATATTCCCCTCCGAAGTCCCAGTCCAGCCGGGCCGGCATAATAACGGTGCCTATTTTATCGGGCATAATGCCGGTGACATTGAAAATACCGTCCGTACACTGATAAAACGACAGTCGTCTGCCCGCCTTGCAATCACTCTTCACATAGCTATAGATAACATCCGTGAAATCACCCAGCGGGAACAGCACCGCAGACACCTTCGTACCTCTTTTTTTTATTTCAAAGTGCTGGTGCCTGAAAAACATTCGGCCATAATCAAGCTGTTTTCCCTGAAGGTCAATTTTCTTTAAGCCCACAGAGAACGTCTGGTTCGTGGCCGGATTGAAGTAGAAATCAGCGGTTTCACCGTGGGCCTCTGGAATCAGGCCTTCCTGGTTCAGAAAGTCATAAATGTTGTTGTTAATCTCAAACTGGTCACTATCGAACTCATCCTTTATTTTTTTAAAGATACGATCGACGACGGTTGGGCCCAGGGGATAAAGTGCCCCTTTTAACTCATCGTTGACCCATCCATAATCGCTTTTGTTCGGATTGGCAAGAATTTTCCTGACCGCCTCAAGGGCCCTGGTTTTGTTCTCCTCACTGATGGGGAAAAAGCTGTCCGGGTTCAGCTCCCGGTATATGTCATTGAACTTTTCTACGGCTTGCCTGGCCACCTGCAACTTCCGCTGTATCTCAATTTCTTTCATCTTGTCGGCGAAGAACGCCTCCGCAATCAGCATCCCCAGGAAAACCGCTACCGCGACGGCCGCCCCCACCGGTCCGGAGGCCACTAAAGAGAACAGGGTGGCCGCCAGCCCTACGCTCTCGACAATCAGTCTTGACCGGTATAAATCCTTAATCTCGTCGTCTTCTATCTGGGAGTATTCGTAAGCCGTTAACCCGGTGCTGAACGCCATCAATCCAACACCGGCCGCCCCGACGGCCTTTCCGGCAAACCTGACCGCCTTCACGGCTTTGCCATAGCGGGTTAGCCGGGTGGCTGTCGACAATGACTTGGCCGAACCCGCGCCACCGGGGGAAACCCGTTTCACCACTTTTGTTTCACTGGGCAGGATCCGGCTAATTGGGCGGCTGTCCTTAACCAGGCCAACCACCTGGCCCACCAGTTCCGTCGCCTGGGTGGCCGCCATCCCCATATTCACGTAACTGTGCATCACCAGGGCGCGGTATAGGGAGTCCGACATTCCCTCGGTTTTTGAGATCTGCTCAAGGAACTTTCCCCGCTGAATGACGATCATCAGCATCTGGAAACTGTCAACCAGGGACAGGGCTTCAGAAACATAACCGCTGGTTCGGGTAGGTTTAAACAGCTTTTTCAGTTTATGCCGGAATCCGGGGGCCTTGACCTTCTGGTTTTGACGGTCCAGGTAGGTTTTCAACTCTGCGGGCGCCGCACTCGCAAATTGCAGGGTTCTTGTCGCCTTTGTATTCTCCCGAATGAAATCCATGGACCACTGGTCATCCGTTTTTGTTAACGTGGACAGCAACGGCGTGTAATCAGGGCCCAGGTGGGCATTAACCTCGGCAGAACCCAGCCAGTCAGAAAAATTCCGGGCCAGGCGCTCAAACTGCAGCTGCCGGTCAATATCGGCGTTGACCGACCTGGATTGCGGTGGATGCGAGGCAAGCGCATCATGCTGCCAGTAGCGGCGAAGCGTCTTACCGTGCCCCTGCCACCCATGGGGGTCGAAGGCAGTAAAGCCGGTCCCGGCCCGTGCCGCTAAAGCCGATGACAGGGTATTCACCCTCTGGCTGTCGCTGACCGCCACCAGGTCCTGTAACCGGCTGCCCGGAAAGGCTTCACGGATGGACTGCGCAGAAGAGGAAACCAGCGCGTCCAGCTGGCCCACCCGGCCATCGGCCACCACGTCCCCGACGCATTGGGCGCCAAGGCCGGCAGCGAACGATTCGGGGCTGCCCACCAGGCTGACCCGGCTGACACTGCCGCCCCGGACCAGGGGAACCACGAGTCCATCGGCTGAGACCAGTACGCTTTTGCCGGGAATAAACTGAAAGGCCTCAGCGCGGCTGTCGGGCTTGCTGGCCAGTTCTTTAGCCGACGCAAAGGACGCCTCGTCCAGGGCAATGATGCTGTGTTTTCCTAGAGACGGCTTCAGGGCTGCCTGCGCCACTCTACGACGGTAGTCTTTTATTTCCTGCTGAAGTTTAGACAGGGCGCTGCCTTCCGGGGCATCGACCAGGGCAATGTCCTTTTGCTGGCCATCGAGAACGATCTGGGTTTTATCATCGGACAGCAGCTTGAGGGAATCGGCGAAGGGTTCGGGGTCATTACGGCAGGAAGCGGTTGAGGCGGAGCGTCTTTTTCGGGTGGAGGGGGCAAACCTGCATAAGTCAGAACTTTGTGACACATAGCTGAATGGTTCATTGTATCGAGCCTTAATAATATCCGCGTCTTCAAAGCTGCCCGCTACCACTTCGATTTGTCCGTTAGCAATTCTCTTTTTTAAATTTTTAAGCGGCAGAGCCATCATTGTTCTTTTGTTGATATTACGACCTTTGCTGTACTCTTTTTGAATTCTCGTGAACATGACGCCAGCGTCGAGGCCAAAATATTTTTTTACTTTACTAAGCCAGGCATTGGCAGACGATGACGTCATGGTCTCATTGAGCACCCACTGTATGCCTTCAGCATACTCTGGATTACCCAACGCAATAATCTTGCCACTGAAATCTTCTTTCCCGGCTGCGAGGACAATGGCCTCAACGGTAGCGGGAATAAGAATGTTTCCCTTGTGAAGGTGGCCATACAGTGCGGCTGAATCAAAATGGTATGATGGTCTGTGCGCAAGGCTCAGATGGATTATTTCATCAGTGCGTTTTTTTCCGATGACTTCTTTTTTCAATGCTGAATGGCCAGGCCTTATTTTTGATAACAGCTTGCCATCAACCAGCCTGGTTTCAACAATACTGTCACCGGGCTTTCGTAAAATTATTTCAGTATAAAAGCGATCTTTTTCACCACTTACATTAAAAGCGTATCTGCCACCTAAAAAGCTATCGATAAAAGCCTGTTTGTTATTAGTTACTACGACCCCGGCAGAAATCCCTTTCTTTTCAAGAGCACGTAATAAAGAACCGCCAAAGGTACTTCCAAGGGCTTCCTGTGAGGCGGAGTCCAATTTTGGATCAATGAGGTGGGAGAACTTCTCGACGGAACAAGCGTCAATTCTTACTTTCTTGACCCTTCCGCCACTGGGGACGACTTTGGCGATAATGTCTGCAATTCCACTGGCGTCAAAATCACCAACCTTCAAATAATTCCCATGAGCTTTCACATTAATTTTTGAATTTTCAGTTACTGCTCGTTGCTTCCCTGCCAATTTAATAAGGCGCTGCTGATTCTTATCCCATAACACTAAAGAAGACTGGCCAGGGTTACGCTGAAATAACAGAATGCCTCCGCGTATGATTTCAGGTTGATTGCCAGCAATAATAATCACCTTGTGATCATAAGGGGTGGCGTCTGCAGTAGCAATATCATAGGCATGATTAACACCATGGATTCCCCCCTTTAAGCGGTCTGGTTCATAAATAAAGGGCGTACCAGGATTGAGGGTATTCTTCATAGCGTAGCTGTAAAATAAACGCTCAATACTTCGTCGGCCTAATACGTCACCATAAGGGTCAATAGGTGGCAAGAATCCCCTTTCGTCGAGTTTATCAATCGCGGTAAGCGCTTCGTCAATGTATTCTTTTTCCTGATCAGCAGTCAGTCCACTACCACCGATAGATAACCTCAAGAGCTGTCGAATGCGATTTTTGGCGTCACGCAAATCTTTTAATGGCATGTCCTCATAGGGCTTCGTCTTAAAGAACAAAACCGCTTCATGCAGAACATTAGTCACTGTGAATGTATTACGGTGAGCTGCCAAAAAATAGAAATCTCCTTCGTTGCCTCCCCCTGAACCGGCCATCAAAATGTCTTCATCACCCATCATCAGAGTTCCCAAAGGCTCAAACCACTGACTCTCCGGCGCTTTCTCCGATGCCCTGATAATCGATTCCGCACGAGAACCGTAACCATAATCCCTGAGTTTTGAAAGATAATCCTCATCTAACGGTGTATCCGTAGTAATAAAATCGCTCTTAAGCCTTTGTAGCAGTGCTTGAAGTCTGGCTTTCTTTTCAAGTTCATGGAACCCTTTCTCTATATCTTCTTTCTGGACAACCAAGCTGGAATGATCACCAAACATTTTCCTGAACAAAGCAAATGTATCTTCATCGCTAATTTCAGAAAAAACATCACTGTTTATTTTCGGGAAAGTATTGATGTCAACAACAAGGCCACCGTGTTTATCCAATAGCAATAATTGCATTACTCTCTGGGCAGTTGTGAAGTCAGCGTAATTGTAAGCCGCATCAATATATAATTTCTTTTCATCCACAGTAAAAAAGGGAAATTGAGACCCTGAGTCTTCAATATCAACCCCATTCTTTTTAAGGGTGTCGTAAATACTTTGTTGCGCTTTAATAATATCATCTAATTCATTTTTACTTTTTCCATGATTGGAAATCAGCCATCCTTTCACCGCATCTGCCCGTGTTTTACCGCCGGGTTTAACTTTACGATTGATACTTTTTGCCATTTGTCGCTGATGATTTCTGAGGATGTCCAAATCAAAGCCTATAGAATCTGGTAGCTTCTCGGCCCAGTCATCATTTCCTATGGGCGTCCCTTGTCCTCTGATTTGTTTTTTCATATCATCGATTTCGAGCAACTCGCTGGCCATTTCTTTCAGTACGAGACGGTCAAAATAACTGTTCCCGTCCTTCCATAATTTGATACTCCAGTCCGGGTTGGCCTTCGCCCAGGTTTCAATCCTCAAGGCCTGAGCCCTGGTCAGCTCACCGATGACGACAAAATGTATTGTCTTTTGCAGCGGATTCTTTTGAGCGGCTGGAACATTTGGCATGACTTATTACCTGCGTTTCACTTTAGCTGACTGAACTGCTAGTACATGTTCATTTTTGTATATCTACGTCATTCCATTTGACCAGAAAACTAATGCTGTAATGGCAACCGCCACACAACAAAGATTTACAGGGCTTATCTGTCGGATCAATCAGCAAAAGAATGTCTGAAATAAAAAATATGTCAGTGGTAGTATGGTTACTAGAGTTGCAAGTAGGTTCATGAGTATAAACTGTATTTGCACGGCAAGAGTCTTGCCGATAGATTATTTTTTCGTAAAAAACTGTTTATTGCCGCCTTCTGACCCTTCTAAAAGCATCAGAGCATCGACATTCCGCAAGCTTTTTAAGTCCCGTTTAATTTTGAAACTTGCCTTTTCAAATCGTCAAGCGGGACTTAAGGTGCCTGCGACCGTCAGGTTCCCATACTCGTGACCTGTGGTGATACCAGGCTGGGGCTGGGAGTGATGGTGGCAGTGGCAAGGGTGGCCGTATTCTCACCGGCCTCCGCACCCGCAGCAAATACTCCCATGTCCTGAACCAGACGGTTTAGCTGTTGCTGAAACAGTGCCTCGCCCTTCATGGCCTCGGAACTCTGCCGGTAGACAATCAGGCTTTTGAGCTTTTCCCTGACGCTTTCTAATCCTCTGCTGGCCGGTGTGGCAGGCAGTGGCTCTGTAGCGTTTGCGGGTCCACTGTAACGGCTGCCACCGACAGATGCTGTGGGGGCTACCATTGATGTGACGGTTTGGGTTGGCTGGATGGTTGCGGCAGGTGGGGTGTAGGCACCAAGCCAGCTTTGAAAATCCCTGACAGAGCTGCCATCGGGAAAATGAATGCTTCCCTTGCCGTTGATATTCACCCTGGCAAATAGCTGGTCTGGCTTACCCACTTCTCTCAGAAAAACCTCTGTTGCCTGACTGGGGGATGTTACCGGCTGGTACTTATTACCTGTTTTGGTAACGAGTACAGGTTCA